>JBKPPF010000026.1:0-75082 GCA_046733475.1 Actinomycetota bacterium | reverse complement strand
AGCGCCACGCGGCCATTCTTGCGGATCGAAATGACCACGGGGCTCCAAGGGGCGCGGGCTCGCCGCGGCACCGCAAGCTCTGCCCTGGGCGAGCGTCGACGAGCTGCCTCCATGCGATTAGCATGCGGCCCGTGCACGAGTTGCGGACGGGCCTGTGGCACTGGGAGGCACCGCACCCGGACTGGTCGGGGCCTGAGTACGAGCCGCTTCGCCGGCGCCTCGCGGGCACTGCCGACACGCCGAGCAAGTCGGGAGTGGTCTCGTCCTACGCGATCGACGACGGCGACCAGATTCTGCTGTTCGATCCGCTGGCCGTCCCCACCGCGATTGTCGAGCTTGCGGCCAGCCGCCAAGCGGCGATCGTATTGACCTGCCCATGGCACGAGCGCGACGCGCGCGGCCTGGTGACGCAGCTCAGCGTGCCGGTGTTCGTTCCGCCCCCCGACGAGGGCACCCCGGACGTGGCCTGGCTGCACGACGAGGACGCAGTCGAGGGACACCTGTTTTCGGCGGGCGATCGGCTGCCCGTTGGAGTCGAGGTGTTCCCCGGAAAGGAGCCGAACGACGTCGTCCTCTGGGTCGAGAGTCACCAGGCGATCATCGCAGGCGACACGCTCGTCGACTTCGGCCAGGGCCTCGAGATCCCGCCCGAGTGGTTACCTGACGGCGTGCCCCCCGAGCAGGTCGCCCAGGGCCTGCGCCCGCTGCTCGAGCGGCCGGTCGAGCACGTGCTCGCCACACACGGTGGGCCTCACGATCGGGCCGCCCTCGAGCGCGCGCTCTCCTGAGCGGGTTCTCCTCGGAGATGGGGCTCCTGGCCTGGGACGAGGTCACGTGGCCGGCCTTCGTCGCCGGGCTCGAGGGCTTCCGTGACCACTTCCCGCGCGCTGCGCACGCGCCGGACCCTGAGCCGGAGAGCGCTGCCGAGATCGTCGCCGTCTTGAACAAGTGGGCCTGCCGGCTCTCGACCGAGCGGGCGCCCGGCGCGCTCGACGAGTGGCTCGCTGAGCATGATCTGGAGGAACTGGAGCCGCTGACGATCACCGACACGCGCGTGCCCGCGCGTGTCGCCGAGCTCGGCGCGCTCCACGACGACCTCATCGCGCACATGCAGGCCGGCGGAGTGAGCAACATGGGCCCGGCGGCCGCCTCGAAGACGCTCTACCTCCTCCTACCGCGGCTTTTCGTCATGTGGGACAAGGGGATCAGCCGCGCGGCGCCGGAGGGATATGGCTCCTACCTCCTGCAGATGCATGCGCTTGCCGTCCGCCTGACCGACGAGGCGCCAACGGATGACGTCGAGGCCTATCTCCAGGACCTCCTCGGCTACGAGACCCGGAAGACGCTCGCGAAGTACCTCGACGAGTACAACTGGTTCGAAGCGGTCGGGCGCGAGCAGCTCACTGCCCGTAGAGATCGATCCCGTGGGGCTCCTGGATGATGTTGCCGCCGTCCACGACGAACGGCTGGCCAGTCACGTAGCTCGCGCCTTCCGAGGCGAGGAAGGCGACGAGCGCGGCGACCTCGTCGGGCGTGCCCGAACGGCCGATCGGCGTGTGCTTGCCCGCCTCGATCTCATCGGGTTCGGACGAGGCCGTCGCGATCCAGCCGGGCGCGACGGAGTTGCACGTGATGCCGTCGCGGCCGTGCTCGACCGCGATCGTCCGCATCAGCCCGTCCATCGCCCCCTTGGCGGCTGCGTAGGCGCCGCTCCCGGGCGCGGTCACGAACGGGCCGGTCACCGACGAGACCATGACGATGCGCCCGTAGCCGGCGGAGACCATGCCCGGCAGCACCGCCTGCGTGGTGCTGAAGGCAGTCATCAGTGTGACGTCCAGCTCTCGCCTGAGATCGGCGCCCGAGAGGTCACAGAAGCGTGCCGTGATCGGCGCGATTCCGGTCTGCGCCAGTCCGGCGGCGTTCACGAGGACGTCGAACTGGCCGTGCGCGTTCCGCACCGCCGAGACGAGGTCGAACGCCTCCTGGCGGCTAGTGAGGTCCGCCATGTGCGATGAGACCTCGGCTTCCTCCGCACGGAGCTCATCCGCGCGCTCACGAATTCGCTCGGTCGTGGACGTGATCGCCACGCTCGCGCCGAGGCGGGCGAGCATGCGCGCGCATGCGAAGCCGATCCCGGCCTCGCTCCCGCAGCCGGTGACAAGGGCGGCCTTGCCATTGAAGTCGAACGGGCTCCGTGCCATCCGACGAACGCTACAAGGGCGCCCGTCGATATGCGGCCCGAGCGGCTACGTCAGCGCGTCGGTCATCACCTCGCAGAAGAGCTCGAAGTCGCTGTCGGCCTCGGGGTGTGGTCCCTTGATGACGACGTCGGACGAGATGAACTCTCCCGTCTCGAGATCGAACGTGTCGATAAAGGAGATCACGCCCGCGTCCCGCAGGAGAACCGGCCCGCCGGCCGTCTGGATCTTCTCGGGAAGGCCCTCGTACGTCGTCACGAAGGAGATCGTCCCGGCCTCCTCATCGACGATCGCGGTGCCGGTGACCTGGCCGGCGTTCGAGAGGACGACCGACTGGCCGTTCTCCGGGTTCGTGAACGTCGCCATAACGGAGCTCGTGTCCTTGAAGCTGTCGTCGGCATAGACGAAGAAGTTGTCCGTGACGACGAGTTCGGTGTTGACCTGAATGCCGCAGATGTCCTCCGTGAAGCTGTCCGTGAAGTGGTCGTGGAACTGCTCGACCGGCTTCGCCGCAAGCGCGCCGGCCGGCAGGAGGACGCAAGCCACCACCGCTGCCACCACTGCCTGCCGAAAAGTGGGCCTGCCCATGAATTCCGCTCCTTTCCTCGCCAGGGAAATCGCCGCAGAGGGCCGCCCGACGCTAACGTGCGCAAGCGCACAAAGCAAGGCCCCGTGCGTCGTCGCCTGCAATTGACCGGTGCCGGCGGGAGGTCTACGGTAACGGCGTTCGCGCATAGGACGGCGAACTGCGGCGAAAGGGTGATCCATGGCCATCAGGGTCACGGGCCGTATTCAGATCGGGCGCTTCGTGTTCGACATCGGCGCTCCCGACGGGACTCGCGCTGACCTGGCGAGTGTGCCCGCGGGCGTCGATCCGGGCGAGCTCGCCCTTGCGCTGAGTCAGCCGGCCCCGACCGAGCTCATCGGCGCGACGGAGGCCACGCTCGCCGACGTTGAGAGCGTCACGGGGAAGGTCGAGCGGGCGCTCGAGCTCTTCACCGCGTGCGCGCAGGGCCGGATCGACCGAGGCACCGCACTCAGGGAGGCCGACGCGCTCATCGGCACACTCGAGCGCCTCGACCGGGAAGGACGCTACGCCGATGCCTTCCGCCTCGCGCATGCCCTCGCCGGTGCCCTGGCGCTCCTCATGCGCTGGGTCGCGCTCGTGCAGGCGCTCCGCATCGCCCTCAAGGCAGCTGCCGCGCTCGGCGACACGGCCGGAGTCGGCTGGGCTCACCACGAGCTCGGCACCTTCGCGATCGGAGCGGAGGACGCCAAAGCCGCCATTGCCCAGCTCGAACAGGCCCGGCAGATACGCCGTGAGCTCCGAGACGACGCGGGCCTGCGGGTCACCGAGCACAATCTCGCCACCGCTCGCAGCGCCTTCGGCGGCGGATGGTCGAAGCTGCTGATCGCGGCTGCGATCGTCGCGGGAGCCCTCCTGCTCGCCGCTGTCGGCGCCGGGATCGCGATCCTGGCCTCGAACGGGAACGACAAAGCGACCGATACCACCGCCCCCGTCGTCAGCTTCGACCAGACCCCCGACGATCCGACCGAAGAGCGGAGCGCGAGCTTCGAGTTCTCAGCCGACGAGGACGTCGACCGCTTCGAGTGCAGCGTCGACGGCGGGCCGTTCGCGGAATGCTCGAGCCCGCGCAACATCGCGGGCCCGCTGAGCTTCGGCCAGCACTCCTTCGCCGCGCGCGCGGTCGACCTGGCCGGCAACCGCGGCGATGCGGCGACCTTCCGCTGGGCCGTCGAGCGCGGTACGGGCCCGACGGTGACGATCACGGACGGCCCGGATTCGCCGACCAACGAAACGACCGCCACGTTCCGGTTCGACTCGCCCGACGCCGTTCGGCTCGAGTGCCACGTCGACGACGGAGGCTTCGAGACCTGCTCGAGCCCCTCGACGCAGCGGGTGGACGAAGGCGACCACGTGTTTGTGGTCCGCGGAGTCAACGCGGCCGGCACAACCGGCTCCGAGGCAACCTACGAGTGGACGGTCGACACGACTCCGCCGACCGTCGAGATCGACAGGGCGGAGCGGACGAACGACTCGAGAGTCGAGGTCGAGTTCACGCCGTCCGAGTCCGAGACCGAAGTCGTCTGCGCCCTCTTCAAGTCGAGCGACCTGGAAACAGCCGTCGACGAGAAGCCGAACTGCACCAGCCCCGTGGAGTTCACGGAGCTCGAGGCGGGGAGCACCTACGTCGTCTTCATCACCGCGACGGATGCGGCCGGGAATGTCGGCGAGCCCGCGACGGCGGACATCCACATCTTCGCCGAGCCGTAGGCGTCAGATCGAGGCCAGCCCCGGCCGGAGGCGTCCGATGCGGGCGGCGACGACCGCGTCGGCCGCCTCGCGGCTCGCCGGGTGGCCGCTGACCGCGGAGACGAACTCGTCGCGCTCCAGGGCCAGGAGCGAGGCATCCGTCCGGGCGGTGACCGTCGCCGTGCGCGGGACGTCGCGAAGCAGCGCGATCTCGCCGAAGTGGTCGCCCGGCCCGAGCGCGGAGACGACCTCGCCGTCGATCGACACGTCTACATCCCCCTTGTCCACGAGGTAGAAGCGGTCGCCGACATGGCCCTGGCGCATGACCTCCGTGCCGGCCGCTGCCGGCACACGCACGAGGCTGCGCGCGAGATGCTCGAGCGTGGCCGGCGGCAGCGGCGCAAAGAGCGGCAGGCTGCGCAGGAGATCGAGTTGGCGCTCCGGCACGACCGTGCGCTCGTCGATATTGCGCAACCGGGCCCATGAGATGAGCGCAAGCGCCGGCAGCAGGAGCCCGGTGGCGACGAGCGCCCAGCGGACCCCGAAGAGTGAGATGAGGAGCGGTGCGACGATCGCGCCCAGGCCGAGCGTCCCGACGACGAGGCTTTCGAGCACACCGAAAACGCGTCCGAGAACCTCCTCCGGGGCAGTCCGCTGCAGAAGCGTGAGGCCCGAGACGTCGACGAGCGTGTTGCCGACGCCGAGCAGGCCGAGGAAAACGATCGCCGCGACGGTTTCAGGCCAGGCGCCGAACAGGATGAGGGGCAGCCCCCAGAGCACGAGCCCGAAGGCAAACGCCGTCCCGAGCCCGCGGAGCCCCACGAGCCCGAGGGCGATACCGGCTCCGATCAGCCCGCCGATGCCGACGGCCGAGTTGAGGAGACCCGGGCCCGCACGGCCGAGGTCGAGCAGCTCGAGAGCTGCGACCACCACGAGCACGTTGAGGGCGCCGGCGACCAGAGTCTGTGCCGAGTACAGGCCGACAACGAGGCGAAGGCTCGGCACGCGGAAGATGGCCTGGAAGCCGGCGAGCACCTCGCGGTGGAGGGCTTCCTCGGCTGCGCCCTCCCGGGGAGGCGGCGTCGAGGGGATACGCGCGACGTTCAACGCCGACCACACGAACGCGCCCGCGGTGGCAGCGAAGACGACTCCGGGGGACGTCACGGCGAGGAGGAGCCCGCCGAGCGCCGGGCCCGCGAAGCTGCCCACGCTCTCGACCGTGCTCGAGGCGACGTTCGCGGCCGTGAGCTCCTGCGGGTTGCGCGCCAGCATCGGGATCAACGCTGCCTGGGCAGGCTGGAAGGCGGTCGAGACTACTGCGACGAGCGCGGCGAGCGCATAGAGGGCCGGTGCGGGCCCATCGGCGAGTGCGACGGCCGCAGCGCCCGCAAGCGCGACCGCGCGGATCGCATCGGCCGTGAGCATGACGCGTTGCCGCGAATAACGGTCGGCGAGAACCGCTGCAAAGGGCGCGACGGCGGCCGAGGGGAGAAAGCGGAGCAGCGCCACGAGCCCGACGGCGGTCGCTCCGCCTGCTTCGTACGCGTAGACAGCCAGGGCGACCACGTAGGCCCACTCGCCAGTGACCGAGCCGACCCAGGCGAGCTCGAGCCGCCGCAGACCGGGGTTGCGAAAGACGTCCGCGAGTGCACGCAACGATTCGCGCAGCTGGTCGACCATGCCGCTCACACGCTTGCCGAAAACTCGCTATTCCGAAGAGCTCGAAAGCGTGGGAAGATAATGGTCTTCACGCGCGTCTGGTCTGAAGGGTTCTCACACGTCGACGAAAGGAGAAACCGTGGAGGAAGAGCGCGAAAGGAACAAGGCCGCTCAGGACGAGCAGGACGTCGAGGCCCATCGCAATAAGGCGATGAACGACGAGTCCGATGACCCGAACGAGCCGGGACGGCGGGAGACCGACGAAGAGCCCGACGTCGAAGCTCACCGTTTCAAGGCTTAGTCCGGGAAGAGCCGGGCGGCCCTGCCGCCCGGCTCTCACCTTCCAGCAGCCCCTCGAGAGCTTTCAGGAACTCGAGACCGACCGAGCGCCGTTCGCCTTCGAGCCCGTCGATCGCCGCTGCGAGCCGGGCCAGGCTCTCAAGATCCCCTCCCGAGCCTTCCAGGGCGGCCCGCGCGCGGCGAGCGGCCTGCAGCAGATCGAGCGCGATCGCGGCCTGGCCGGCGAAGAGCCCGAGTAGCTCCACCTCCTCGAGCGCCGCACCCGGGCGTGCGGGCCGGTCCAGCACCTCGAGGACCCCGAGCGCCCGCTCCTCGTGCAGAAGCGGGACGGCCATGAGCCCCTTCGGCACGTAGCCCGTGGCCTCTGCCGCGTCCTTGGCGAAGCGCGGGTCCTCGCCGACGTCGTCGAGAACGAGCGGCTGGCGCGTCACGAGCACCCAGCCCGCAATCCCCGTGCTCGAGGGGAAACGCGTCCCTACGAGACTGTCCGAGCCCTCCCCGGCGATCGCCTCGAAAACGAGCTCGTCCCGGTCCTCGTCCAGCAGGAAGATGGAGGCCGCGCGTGCGTGGAAGATCGCCCGGGCGACCTCGACGATCGAGCGCAAGAGCTCCCGGTGGCCCTCCTCGGATCGCAGGACACCGGCGGCGACTGCTGCTCGCAGGTCAGCTTCCGTCATCGCGATCCGATCATGTTCGTCGCCGTGAGGTAGAGGACGCTCTTGAGCTGAAAGGGCGTCAGCTCCGGATGGCTTCCGAGGACGAGGGCGCAGATGCCGGTCATGTGCGGGGTCGCGAAGCTGTTGCCGGTGCAGCGAAGGCTGGAGCCTTGCATCCAGGCGACGTCGATGTCCACTCCGCGCGCGAAGAACTCGACCGGCGGCTCCGGGTTGTAGAAGAAGTCCAGCGATTCGGCCCGGTCGTGGCTCCCCACCGACAGCACCGAGGCGAACCGCCACGGGAAGCTCTCGACCGGCAGATTGTGCGCCGAGGCGATGAGCATCGTCTTTTGGAAGTACGCGAGGTCGGCCAGCTCGTGCAGGCTCTCGGCGAGGTCTCTCTTCGTCGTCGAGAGGCTCATGTTCACGACGTCGAACCCGTTCTCGATCGCGTAGCGAAGGCCGGCGACGAGAATGGGGCCGCTACCCGTGTAGCCGGCACCGAGGACGCGCACGCTGTAGAGCTCACACTCGGGCGCGAGGGAACGGACGATGCCGGCGCACGCCGTTCCGTGGCCGCAGAGGTCTCCCTCCTCGTCCGGTTCGATCGTGATCTCGCCCTCCGGGCTCCGAACGACCGCAACGGCATCCGCGAGCGGACCGACCAAGGGGTGATTCGGCTCGACGCCGCTGTCGAGGATGCAGACGCGGACGCCGCTTCCGGTCGAGCCTCCGAACGCCCACTCGCGCGAGACTTCCGCAGGCCACTCGACCGCGAGTTCGATGTTCTTTTCGGCGCCGGCCGGGAGGCTCCACGCAGGAAGCGGCTCGGATCTCTCTGGGGCGCTCACGCCTGGAGCCCGACGATCTCGAAGGCGTCGACGTCGATCAGGCCACGGTCGGTGATCTTCAGCTTCGGGATCACGGAGAGTGCCAGGAAGCTCAGGGTCTGGAAGGGCGCGGGGAACTCGCAGCCGAGCTCGCGCACTGCGGCGAGGCAGGCGTCCGAGAGCTCGACGACCTCCTCGAAGGGCGCGTCCGAGAGGATTCCCGCGACCGGCAACGGCAGCTCGGCCTGCACGCCGCGATCGGCGATCACGACCAGCCCTCCCCCGGTCTCGGAAAGCCGCCCCACCGCGCGGGCCATGTCGCCGTCGTCGACGCCCACGACGACGATGTTGTGCGCGTCGTGCGCGAGCGACGTCGCGATTGCGCCGCGTTGGAGCCCGAAGCCCTTCACGAAGCCGAGGCCGATCCTCCCCGTCCCGAGATGCCGCTCGACGACGGCGATCTTGGCCAGGTCGCGATCGGGATCGGCGACCGCGAACCCGTCCTCGACCTTCGGCTCCTCGCGCAGCTCGTCCGTGACGATCTGGCCCTCGATGAGCCCGATCACGCGCGCGGCGCCGCCCTCCCATGCGATCGCGAAGTCGTTGGACGCTGTCGGCGCGACGCGCACGGTGTTCCGCACCCATTCGGGCACCGCGGGGCTCGGGTAGTCATCCACGGGCGCACCGCGCTTCAGCACGACGTCAGGCTCGAAGCTCTCCAGGTCGGGAAGCAGGAGCAGATCGGCGACGTACCCGGGCGCGACGGCGCCGAACTCCTTGAGGCCGTGCCAGAGCGCCGGGTTGAGCGTCGCCATCACGAGCGCGTCCTCAGGCGAGATGCCGAGCTCGACCGCGCTACGAACGACGTGGTTCATGTGCCCCACCTCCGAGATGTGCTCGGGCTCGCGGTCGTCGGTGCAGAGCGCAAGGCGATGCGGCCTGAACTCGGCGACGAGCGGCGCGAGTGCCTCCAGGTTTCGCGCGGCGGTCGCCTCCCGGATCAGCACCCACATCCCCGCGCGCAGGCGCTGGCGGCCCTCCTCGGCCGAGTAGCACTCGTGGTCTGAGCGGATCCCAGCGGCCGCATAGGCCTGCAGGCCGGGCCCGAGGAGTCCGGGTGCGTGCCCGTCCACGTGCGAGGACTCGAGGCCGAGCTTGTCCAGCTCGTGTGGGTCGCCGGAGACGACGCCGGGGTAGTTCATCATCTCGGCGAGCCCGATCACGCGCCGCCGGCGGAGGAGGCCCTGGAGATCTCCGAGCGTGAACCCGCGTCTGGGCGACTCGAACTTCGACGCGGGCACGCACGACGAGGCCATGAAGAAGATGTCGAGCGGCACCTCGTCGGCCACGTCGGCGAGCCAGTGGATCCCATCCGTGCCGAGCACGTTCGCGATCTCGTGCGGGTCGGCGACGACCGTCGTCGTCCCCATCGGCAGGACGAGGCGCGCGAACTCGTCCACGAGGAGCTTCACGGTCTCCAAGTGCATGTGCGCGTCGATCAGGCCGGGGACGACGTACTTCCCACGCGCGTGCACGACCTGCTTGCCCGCGTACTCGCCGAGACCGGCGACGTAGCCGTCGCAGATCGCGATCTCGGTCTCGAGCCACTCGCGCGTGAACACGGAGAAGACCTTGCCGCCTTCGATGACGACGTCCGCGATCTCGTCACCACGCGCGACGGCGAGACGCCTGGCCAGATCCGGCATGGGGCGAGCCTAAAGGATCGCGGCCACGTTCAACGGTCGCCTAGCGCGACGTACGCGAGGGGTGTCGAGCCCGCTGAAGCTGTAAGCATTCTCTGAAGGAGCGAGGCTCGCGCGGAAGCTTCCATAAAGTCAGTGGGCCGGGTCGCCTCTATGGGGAGGCCGCAGCCCCGGGGGCCGGCCCGGCACCGCTTCTAGTAGCCGTAGAGGAACCAGCGGATGATGAGCGCGATCGGCAGCAGCATCCCCAGCGCGAAGAAGAGCGACGTGAAGAACGCGGTCGCGTAGATGAAGTTTCGCGTCCCAGGGTCGACCGGCATCAGCGAACGATCCGAAATGCGGTCGCCGGATCGCACCCTTTGGCGATGAGCGCGCGGGTCGCCATGAGATCCGCGCCGGAGCGGGCCAGAGTGCGCGCGTCCGAGTTCGAGAAGCCGAGCTCGTAGAACTGCTCGCGCCGCCACTGGCGAACGCGCACCTCCTCGTCACGGATCCGGCGAGGTGTCCCGGCCTCGACCTTCTGCCCCCTCATAGCGGGGAATATGTCACCTTCGTGAGCCCGTCCCCAACCCGAAACGGCCAAGAGCAGCCTCACCAAAGGTCGAGGACCGGCGACCTGGACAACCTCGCGGTCGCCGAGCGCCTGGAGGCATTCGCAGCCTTGTTGGATCTTGCCGGCTCCTCGTACTACACGGCGCGGGCTTACCGGCGCGCGGCGGAGCTCGTCCGGGGCCTCGCGACTCCCGTGGTCGAGCTCGTGCGCGAGGGGCGCGTGCGCGAGCTCCGAGGCATCGGGCCGGGGATCGAGGCGCGCCTGCGGGAGCTCGTGGAGACCGGCCGGATCGAGGAGCTCGACGAGCTGGAGCGCGAGGTGCGGCCGGAGCTCGTCGGCTTCGGGCGGCTGCTCGGGTTGTCGCCGAAGCGCTCGGTCGAGATCGGCGAGGCTCTCGGGATCACGACGGCAGCCGAGTTCCGTGAGGCGATCGAGGCTGGGCGGCTGAGGTCGGTGCCGGGGATCGGGCCAAAAACGGAGGAGAAGGTGCGCGCGGCGTTGGTTGCCGCGGCACGGCCGCGGCCGAGGCGGGGCCTGACACTGAATCGGGCGCGGGCGCTGGTCGAGGGGATCGCTTCGGCGCTGGACGGTGTCGCGGCGGGTGATCCCAGGCGCTGGGCGGACTCGTCCGAGCGGCTCGTTATTGTCACTACTGACAACAATGCGCTCGAACGCCTCGCCCAACTGCCGCAGATCGTGGCCGTCACGGATGGCGGTGTCGGCATCACCGTGGAAGGAGTCCCGGTGGAGCTCGTGATCGCATCGTCCGATGCGTTCGGCACCGCGTTGCTGCGCGCGACGGGCGCGGATGCCTACGTCGAGGCGCTCGAACCGCTGCCCGAGGCACCAACGGAGGAAGACGTCTACGCGCGCCTCGGCGTGCCGTACTGCCCGCCCGAGCTTCGTGAGGAGGTGCATCGCCGCGCCCCTCCCCCGCTCGTCGAGGTCGAGGACATACGCGGCGACCTCCACTGCCACACGACCTGGTCTGACGGGAAGGCGACGGTGCTCGAGATGGCCGCAGGCGCGATCGCGCGGGGCTACGAGTACCTGGCAATCTGCGACCACACACCGAGTGTGGGCGCGGTTCCTGGGCTGACCGCCGACGACGTGCTGCGCCAGGGCGAGGAGATCGCCGCGGCGAACGAGGCGCTCGCGCCCTTCCGGGTGCTGCGCGGGATCGAGTGCGACATCCTGCGGGACGGGTCGCTCGACCTACCGGACTCCGTGCTGGCCGAGCTCGACTGGGTGCAGGCGAGCGTGCACGGCGGCCAGCGGATGCCCGCGCGGGAGCTGACCGCTCGGACTGCGGAGGCGATGCGAAACCCGTACGTGCGCTGCCTGAGCCATCCGAAGGGGCGGATCATCAATCACCGGCCCGAGAACGCGCTCGACCTCGATCAGACCTTCGAGGTCGCGCTCGAGACCGGCGTCGCGCTGGAGGTGAACGGCCTCCCCGACAGGCTCGACCTGCGGGGCGAGCACGTTCGCCGGGCGATCGATGCCGGCGTGAAGATCGTTGCGTCCACCGACGCGCACTCGGTGCGCGGCCTCGCGAACATGGAGCTTGCGGTCCACACGGCGCGTCGCGGGTGGGCGACAGCGGCCGATGTGCTGAACACCCAGCCGCTCGAGGCGATCCTGCAGCGCTAGAGGCCGACGATGTCGTCCGGCTTCACGGGCACGCGGTTGAGCTCCCGGCCGGTGGCGTTTCGAAGCGCCGAGAGAATCGCGGCGGTCGAGACCACCGTCGGCGGCTCGCCCACGCCCTTGGCCCCGTAGGGCGCCGACAGCTCGGGCTCCTCCACGAGCTCGGAGACGACCGGCGGCATGTCGAGCGCGGTCGGGATCAAGTAGTCCGTGAAGCTCGCGTTCGTGATCAGGCCGTCTTTTGTCTGGATCTCCTCCATGAGCGCGAGGCCGAGACCCTGAGCGGTGCCCCCCTCGATCTGGCCGGCGACTGCCTGCGGGTTCATTGCCTTGCCGACGTCCTGGGCGGTACCGATCCAGACGACGCGCGTGAGGCCGAGCTCGACGTCCACCTCGACGACGACCTTCATCGCCGCACAGGCGAAGGCGACGTGTGCCGGCCCGGTCGTGATCTGACCGGTCGTGGGATCCAGGGGCGAAGTCTGACGGTGTCGGTAGACGCGCTCCTCGTCGATTTCGTCGCCCGGGGCAAGCGTTCCGCCGCGGCGCTCCAGCTCGTCGCGTACGGCAAGGCATGCCGCGCGAACGGCGCCCGCGGTCATCCAGGTCTGGCGCGAGGCCGACGAGGAACCGGCGGAGCCGACCGCCGCGGTGGAGTGCGGTGCGATGACGACGTCCGCGATCTCGGGCAGCTCCGTGCGGGCGACCTGACCGATGATGTTGACAACGCCCTGCCCGACCTCGGCGGCTGCGGAATGGACCTCGGCGATCAGGTCGCCTCCGGCGTCGGCGTAGAGGCGGACGCGAGCGGCGCAGTAGTCGTCGAAGCCCTCCGAGTAGCAGATGTTCTTGTAGCCGACCGCGAAGCCGACGCCGCGCCGAACGCCGTCGCCGCGCGTGGTGTTGCCAGCGCCACCCGGGAGCCTGATCGGGTCTCGGGGAAGTTCCTCTGCGTCGGGCTCGGGGATCGCAGCGCAGCGGCGAAGCACCTCCTCAACCGGCAGCGAGCCCTCGATGCGCTGGCCGGTCGGAAGCGTGTCGCCCTGCCCGATCGCGTTCAAGATCCGGAGCTCGATCGGATTCATCTCGAGCGCGACGGCGAGCTTGTCCATCTGCGCCTCGGCAGCGAAGCAGGTCTGGACGGCGCCGAAACCGCGCATGGCTCCGCAGGGCGGGTTGTTGGTGAAGACGGCGCGGCACTCGATGAGCGCGTTGGACACGTTGTAGGGCCCCGCGGCGAAGGAAGCCGCGTTCGAGCACACCGCGGTCGAGCTCGAGGCGTAGGCGCCGCCGTCGAGCAGGATCTTCATGCGAACGTTCGTAAGCTTGCCGTCGCGGGTGGCGCGGTGCTCGCACCAGATACGCGCGGGGTGGCGGTGAACGTGACCCGCGAAGGACTCCTCGCGGTTGTAGACCATCTTCACGGGGCGATTGGTCTTCAGGGCGAGCATCGCGCCGTGGATCTGCATGGAGAGGTCCTCCCGCCCGCCGAAGGCACCGCCGACGCCGGCGAGGTGGATGCGCACCTGCGACGGCGGCAGGCCCAGGCACGGTGCGACCTGGTCGCGGTCGACGTGGAGCCACTGGGTCGCGACGTAGATGTCGATCCCATCCTTGCCATCCGGAACGGCCAGGCCCGATTCGGGCCCGAGGAAGGCCTGATCCTGAATCCCGAGCTCGTAGTAACCCGAGACCGTCACTTCGCCGGGTGCGTCCGGATCGCCGTGGCGGATCGTCAGCTCGCGGACGGCTTCGGGCGCCTTCTCCGGGTCGGCGACCGGGTTCTGCGGGATGTAGTCGACCTGCACAGCGGTGGCCGCCCGGCGGGCCTGCTCCGGGTGCTCGGCCGCGACGAGCGCGACCGGCTCGCCGAAGTAGCGCACCTCGCCCATGGCCAGAACGGGCTGGTCGGGAAACTCGAGGCCGTAGCGCTTCTCGCCCGGAACGTCTCGGTGCGTGAGAACGGCATGGACGCCGGGCATGCCCCTAGCCTCGGCCGTGCTGATGCCCTTCACCCGCGCCGCCGAGTGCGGGCTACGGACGGTGTGGCCGTAGAGCATGCCCGCGGCGAAGAGGTCGCTCGCGTAGGCGAACTCCCCGCTGACCTTAGGGACGGCGTCGATGCGGTGGACGGACTCTCCGACGCGACCGAGTTCGAGCCGGCGCGAGGGCGCGCTCACGATTGGCTCAGTTTCGTTCGGATTCGCGTGCCACCGGCGCGCTTGGCGACGCTACGCTCGAAGCGGGTGGTGGTCCGGGGTGGCCCCAATACAGAGTGCCTGCTCACGAGCCTGCCGCCATCCTGACCGCGTCGAAGATCTTTGCGTACCCCGTGCACCGGCAGAGGTTGCCGCTCAGCGCCTCCCGGATCTCGTCGTCCGTCGGCTCCGGGACGCGCGCCAGCAGATCCACCGTCGCCACGATCAGCCCCGGCGTGCAGAACCCGCACTGCACCGCGCCGGTCGTCGCGAACGCCTCCTGCACCGGATGGAGCGCCCCGTCCGACCCGAGCCCCTCCACCGTCACGATCTCGTGCCCGTCCGCCTGCACCGCCAGCACCAGGCACGCGCAGACCAGCGTCCCGTCGAGCAGGACGGAGCACGACCCGCACTCGCCCTGCTCGCACGCGTTCTTCGAGCCGGGCAGGCCCATGTGCTCTCGCAGCGCGTAGAGAAGGCTCTCGCCCTCCCAGACCTCGGCCTCCACCGGCTCGCCGTTGACCGTGAGCGCAATCCTCACGTCAGACACCGGTTCAGCGCTCGGCTCACGAGGACTTTCAGCGCATGGATTCGGTAGGCCGCCGTTCCGCGCACGTCGTCGATCGGGGACGCATCCCGCGCGACGAGCTCCGGCAGCTCAGCCGCATCCCTGAGCCCAGCCCGTACGAACCCCGGCCTCGGGCCCGCCGACCCGTATGAGACGCGAATCTCGTCCGCGTCGCGGTCGATCGCCAGGCAGAGCGAGACTACCGCGATCACCATCGCGTTCCGCGGCCCCACCTTCATGAATGTCTGCCGCATCTCGCGCGGCTCCAGGCGCACCGCGACGATCAGCTCGTCGGGGAGAAGCGCGTTTTGCTTCGGTCCCGTGAGGAAGCGCCCGGCCGGGACGACTCGCACCCCCCGCGCAGCCGAGGCGACTACCACCTCCGCCTCGTAGACGAGCAACGGGGGCAAGGCGTCGCCTGCGGGCGAAGCCGTGCCCAGATTCCCGCCCAGCGTGCCCCGGTTCCGGATCTGCGGCGAGCCCACCGTCCGCGACGCCTCGGCGAGAGCCGGCAACACCGAAGCGACGCGGGTCCCCATCGCATCCGCGTACGTCAGGCCGGATCCGAGCCGAAGCGTGCCGTTGTCCCTTCCCCAGCCGCGCAGCTCGGCGACCTCGTTCAGGTTCAGGATCGTCTCCGGCCGGGCGCGGTCGAAGTTCAGCTCGACCATGACGTCGGTCCCACCCTGGATCGGAACCGCGTCCTTTCGCTCGGCCTTCAGCGCCAGCGCTTCGTCGAGCGTCTGCGGGGTAAGCACCTCCACGAGCCAAGCCTAAGAGATCGTGTCGAGCTGAGTGAAGCGAGTCGGTGAACCACCTAAAGCGGGATGGAATCAAGTGGCTCCTGCCCTCGATACTGCGAAGCGGCGGTAAGGCAGGCTTCCGGAAGACGGCTCCGATGCGGCGGGAGCTGGCTCCCGGAAACAGATGGGGCGGAGATCCTTGCGGCGATCTCCGCCCCACACTTTTTTCAGGTCTCGGAGCTCTCCTCGACCTGGTCGAGGGCACGCTGGAAGATGTCGTGCGGCTGGGCGCCGAGCAGGAGCAGCCGGCCATCGAGGACGAAGGCGGGGATGGCGTTGATGCCCGCCTGGTGCGCCTGGGCCGTCGAGGCGTCGACACGACCGGCGTGGCGCCGGTCGGCGAGCGCGGCGGCGGCTTCCTGGCGGTCGAGCCCGGCTTCGGCCACGAGGTCGAGCAGCGTTCCCGGTCGCCGATGTTCCTCGCTTCCGTCCAGTACGCGTGCATGAGCCGCGCGTGCACCTCGTCGTGGAGACCCTTCTCGCGCGCGAGCTCCGTCAACTCGAGCGCCTGCCGCGAGTTCGGAACGACGTCAGGCGGCGGGTTGTAGGTGAGACCCGTTGCCTCCACCATCCGGCGCGTCCGCTCGTGCACGTCCTTCGGATAGCGGCGACGAAGCTCCTCGCGCGGGATTCCCTCGGGCGGGTACTCCGGATGAAGGTCGAACGGGAGCCATTCGACGGTCGCTCCGTGCTCCCGCTCCAGCCACGCGGCCCGCTCCAGGGCCACCGCGCAGAACGGTCAGATGTAGTCCGACCAGATCCAGACCGTGAGTTTCCTGGCTTCGCTCAACCTCTACTCCGGATTTCTACTTGTCTCCGGCGAGCGCAAGGCCGTAACGGCGCTCGAGCGCAGCTGCCTCGTCGGGGAAGCGGCGACCGGCGAGCCGAACGTAGCCCTGGGTGGTTGCGATGTTCGCGTGGCCGGCAACCTGTTGCAGCGTGAACGCGTTGCGGGCCTCGAGCGCGAGCGCAGTCACCGCCGTTAACTTCGAACCTCACGAGCCGCCCGCGAACTTGACGCAATTGTCTCGAGTACGCAACAATTCTTCACGCACGGGTTCAGGGACGCAAAACAAGAGAGTTCGTCCTCTCAGAGGCTAAGAGGGAGGGGTGTCCGGTGATGAGGCTCAGGATGCGCCACCGTGGCATCGTGGCGCTCGCAGGGGTGATCGCGGCTGCAGGCATCGGTTCGGTTTTCGCATACGCGTCACTCCCCGACGATCACGGAGTCATCCATGGCTGCTACAAGAAAGCAAACGGGCAGCTACGCGTGATCGACCCCGATATGAATCACTGCCGCCCAAGCGAGAAAGCGATCTCGTGGAGCGAGACCGGGCCGCAAGGGCCGCCTGGGCTTGCGGGCTACGAGGAAAAGACGCACCAGGTCTTTGTGAGCGCTGGAGCGTTTGTCGACGTCTTCGTGTCCTGCTCCGCCGGCAAGAAGGTGTTCGGCGGTGGATTCGATATCGAGACGCCAGAGGATGTAAGGGTGTTCTCGTCCGAGCCAAGTGACGGGAGCGGCAACATCGTTGACAACCGCTGGAACGTCAGCGTGCAGAACATCGGATCCGTGACGCGGCAGGTCACTGTGACAGCGATCTGCGCATCGGCGCAATAGTCAAAAGTAGGGCTCACCCCCGACGCAAACCCCTCAGAAGGCCCGCAATCCTCGAGCGGGCCCGGCTCGCGCGCCGACCTGCTAGAAACCACGCGTGCGCTTCCTGTTGCTGGCGGCAGCCATAGCGGCCTTCTCTAGCGTGGATTCCGCCTCGGCCGTGACGCGGGTACTTGCGCTCGGTGATTTCGGCGTCGGCGGCACGAGCGAGCTCAGGCAGGGCGCGGCGATGCGCCGCTGGGAGCGCGACCATCCCGCCAGGCTGGTCGTGACGCTCGGGGACAACGACTACACGCAGAACCCGACGGACTTCCATCAGAACTGGACCGACGCCTTCGGATGGCTTCCGTCGCATGGCGTGCGCCCGGCCGGCGCGCTCGGAAATCACGACCTCGACTTCGGGGACCAAGGCCGGTACGAGTTCGACGAGCTTGACATGCCCCGCCCCTATTACCGGCGCGCGCTCCAGCATCTGGATATCTTCATCCTCAACTCCAACCGCGTCGATCGCCGGCAGAGGCGCTGGCTTCGCGACCGCCTCATCGCATCGAAGGCGCAATGGCAAGTGGTCGCGTTCCATCATCCGCCGTACACCTGTGGTCTCCACACCGGCAACACCGACGTCCAGGAGAGATGGGTGCCGCTCTTCCGCCGCCGAGGCGTCGACGTGGTGCTTTCGGGCCACGAGCACAGTTACCAGCGCTTCGCAAGCGAGGGCGGCGTCAGGTACGTCGTCCACGGTGGCGGAGGAGCGCCGCTTTACGACCTGGACGCGTCATGCCCCTCGGCGTATCCCAATCGCGTCAGGGCTGTAAAGCAACACGGTTTCCTGGAGCTTGTCGCGCGGACCGATTCGCTCGTAGTGAAGGCGATCAGCCGTTCCGGTCACCGGGTGGACCGGCTCGTGATCCGTTGACGAGCGCCTCGGTCTAGGAGATGGACGGCCGAACCGGCCTACTGGCACACCGCTCCTTCGGTGGGAAGTCTGACTGCTCATCGTCCCCGCACAGCATCCGAGCCGCCCGCAGGCTCCGTAGAGCTTCAGGAGGGGATCGCATGCCGATTAGCAGACGTACGTCGGCCATTGGTGTGGCACTCGCCGTTCGCGGCCGTCATCGTCCTCGTCGTTGTCTACACAGGCGGCGGAGGCGGCGGGCGTTCCGGGGTTACTGAGCCGAGATTTGCCAACGCCTTCTCGACTCTTGTTCTCGGATCTTGCTGCTGTCCGATTCGACCGCCGAACGAGCCGGCTCGGCCAGGTCCAGCTCCGCGGATGGCTTGACGTGCCGCACCAAGTTCGAGACTCGCAGCAGAAGACTTTGGCCTCCCTAGGGCTTGGCGTCGCTTGCGGGACTCAGACGCGCGCGATCGCCGCGTACACCAGGGTCGGCTCACCGTCGATGTCGGCTTCTCTTTCGAGGCTCATCCCTACCCCAACCCGCCGCGAAAAGACTCCCGAGGGGTGTATCGCCGAGTGTTCCGGCTTTTTGGAGAAAACGGGCTCACCGCCCGTGGTCCGCTTAAAAAAAAGCGGCGAGATTCGGAGGACCCCAGGAGCCGGGCGATCTTACCCGGTCGAGCCGAATTCCTTGCGCGTCTTGCTTCGGTACGCGAGCCAAGCAAAAAGACGGCCATCACCGCGTCGCCGATGAACTTCTCCACCAAGCCGCCATGCCGCTCGAGCACAGCGCGCATTTCGGTGAAGTACCCCTCCATCACCCGTCGCAGCGCCTCGGCATCGAGTCGCTCGCCCAAATCGGTAGAGCCGACCACGTCAGAAAAGACGACCGTGACCGTTTTGCGCGTCTCGCCCATTGCGCCGAGTGTACGACTGCGTCGGCTCTCCGCCTAACCGGGTCAAAGGCTCTGCTCGTAAGGGTGGACAAGTCGTACATCTGGATGCGCTTCCCGCTCGAAAGCTCCACCTCGAGCAGGCTCGGTCGGAGAGCGTGACCTACGGATCGGCGATGCTCCGGCCGCCGAGCGTTTACGGAACGAGGACCGGGCTTTCATAGGTGGGCAGTATTGGGCTCAAAGCTCCCTGCTAATCGGAACCTTTCCCTCGCCGAGGGGCACCGGTGGGGGCACGAGGCGAGCCGTTGTGACAAACCGGGCTTTACTCGTCCAGCTCGTGGCCGGGCTTGACTCGATTGGCGGCGAGTTAGAGACTCCCGCCACATACGAGAGGAAGGGAGATTCATGCTGCGGCGTCTGATCATCTTGCTGGCCCTGGTTGCGTCGGGTCTGATTGCGGCCACGTCAGCTTCTGCGAAAGCGGACACCGAAAAAATCCCATTCGACACCGTCCTCGCCCCCGAGGAGGCGTGCGGCGAGGCGATCCATCTGAGCGGCACACTGCTCGCCCAGTTCACCTTCACCGAGAGCTCAGGCGGCAACGTCGAGATCGGATTCCACTTCAATCCCCAGGGGATTACCGGCGTCGGGCTGACGAGCGGTGCGACTTATCACGCGACCGGTGAGACGCTTGGTACGACGACAGTCAAGGCGACTGGGGGCATCTCGGACACATTCGTGAACAACTTCAAGATCATCGGGGAAGGGAGCGCGCAGAACTTCCTCCAGACGGATGTCATTCACCTCACTGTGAACGCGAAGGGTGTCGTGACAGCGACCGTAGAGAAGTCGATGATCCGCTGCGTCTAGCGTACCCGCCCGGGAGGCGGTGCACTTGCGTCGAGCCTCACAAAGTCCAGGGTAAACTCGTGCTCGCTATGGCTCACTTGCGCGAAGTTGGCCCACACGCCGGCGAGCTGCGATGGGTCCATGTAGATCTGCGGCCCCTCGACGTGCTCCTCTTCGCGTTCGTCGTCAGGCACGTCCTCGCACCTTACGCCGCACCCGTGCGCTCTCCTACCGGCGAGAGGTGGGCGCGCGATTGAATTTTCAACTGGTTTTCTATTACTGACCGCCACCCAAGCGCACCTGAGCGAAACCAGAGGCAGGAACGCAAGCCGAGAGCGTGCGGCAGTGCCTCTTTCCGCAGAACGGTCAGATGTAGTCGCTCCAGATCCAGACGGACAGCGGACTCACCTCTTCACGCTACCCATCTATCACCGTCTTGAGGGATAGGAGCGCGCGAGCGGCCGGAGATGATGAGAACTGAGCGTTTTTCGGACGGCGTATGCGGTCACGCCCGATTGAACCAGGAGGTCGCGTGACCACGATCATCGAACGCACGCCTGCAACACGAGCGACGACCGTCAAGACCTCGCTCCTGTACCTCGCCTTCACAACCGCGTGGGTGTACGGCTTCGCCGACGGCGAACATGACCTGCCGGGCATCGTCGTTCTGACGTTCTTCCTGCTCCCGCTGGGCATTCACTTCTTGCTCGGATTCGCACTGGCGAAGCGGGAGGCGTGTGCGCTCCTCGCCTACGCCCCTGTGCTGGCGCTCGTCGGGCCCGCCCTTGCGAGCTCGCTCTTCGTCCCGCTCGCGATGCTGGCGGTCTTCCCGGGCGCTCCCCTCGTCCTTCTCGGCATGTTCGTCCGCCTGCGGATGGAGCCGCGAGAGGTCGAGGACCACTGGTTCTAGGCTCGGCCCCTCCGCACGGAGACGATTTCTGCCGCGACCGCCACGGCGACCTCGGCCGGCGTGCGTGAGCCGATGTCGAGCCCGATCGGCGCTCTGATCCGCGCCAGGTCCTCGTCGGCGAGGCCCTCCTCGCGGAGCGCCGCCGCGCGAGCTTCCGTCGTCCGCCTGCTCCCCATCGCGCCGATGTAGCCGGCCGGCGAGGCGAGCGCCGCCTTCAGCGCGGGCACATCGAGTTTGCGGTCGTGCGTGAGGACGCAGATCGCCGTCCGCTCGTCCACCGGTGCGTCGCGCAGGACCTCGTCCGGCCAGCCGACGACGAGCTCGTCGGCCTGCGGGATGCGCTCGGAAGTGACGAAGCGCGCCCGCGCGTCGGACACCGTCACGTGGTAGCCGAGCATCCGCCCCGCCTCGGCGACGGCCGCCGCGTGGGCGACCGCGCCGAAGACGTACATCCGCGGCCGCGGCAGGAGCGGAAGGTGGAAGACGTCGGCCGCGAGCTCCGGCTCCGTCCTCTCCCCGCCGGGGACGACGCGCGCCTCGCCCGAGGTACCGACCTCGAGCTCGACCGGCCGCTCCTCGGCGACTGCTGCAGCCAGCTCGCGCACGACCTCGAAGTCGACCGGCCCGACCAGGATCCGCACGGTGCCGCCGCACGGGAGGCCGACCTCGAATGCGGTCTCGTCCTCGATCCCGTACTCGACGAGGCGGGCAGGGCCGCCCGCCAGCACCGCCTGGGCCTCCTCGTAGACCGCCGGCTCGACGCATCCGCCCGTGACCGAGCCCGCAACGTCGCCGCGCTCGTTCACCGCCAGGGCCGAGCCAGGCTCGCGCGGCGTGGACCGCTGTGTCTCGACGACGATCGCCCAGGCCGCCCGCAGGTCCTCTTCGTCCCAGGCCGCAAGGGTGTCGAGGATGTCTCTCATTCGAACCAGGCGAGCACGGCCAGGATGGCGTAGAGACCGACGAGCGCGGCACCTTCGAATGTGGCCGCTTCTCCGTCGCCGGTGACCTGCCAGACGGCGACCGCCATGAGGAAGAGGGCAAACACGTAGACGAACGGAAACACGAACGTGAGGTGCGTCTCGAAGAAGAACGAAAGCAGGACAAGCGCCGGGAAGAGGAAGACCGCAATCTGCGCGACGGAGTTTTTCACGACCGAGATGGCCAGGTCTGACTGGCCCTTGGCCGCGAGTACGACTCCCACGACGTTCTCCACCGCGTTTCCGGCGATGGCCACGATCACGAGGCCGGTGAACTGACGCGAGATGCCAAGCTCGTCGACAGCCGGCCCGAGTGCATGCACGAACCAGTCCGACACGAGCGCCGCCGCAACTCCGGCCAGCGCGAGCAGAGCTATGGCAAGTGGCATCGGGACGCGCGCGTGCGCAGGGGCGGCAGCCGCTTCGGGCGGGTTGCCCCGCAAGTAGGTGAAAAGCCACACCGCGTAAACCGTGAGCAGCACGACGGCGCCGATCACCGAGATCTCCTCGATGTGCTCGCTGGCCCGGTCTCCGACCTCGTCCGAGATGCCGAGGAGGACGAGGCCGAACGTCGCGAGGAGGAGCAGCGTGGCCGTGTCGTTGGGCAGGCGGCTCCCAAACCGCATGACACCGCCGCCCTGGTGCGCCCCGGCGATGATCACTGCGCCGAGCACGAGGAGCGCGTTGGCAAAGAGCGATCCGAGGATCGAGTACTGCGCGACCACGAGCTCCCCCGCGGAGAGGGCGAAGAGGACGACGAAGAGCTCGGGCAGGTTCCCGAGCGTCGACTGCAAGACGCCGGTGAAAGCTGGGCCGAGACGGCCTCCAACGGCCTCGGTCGCGAACGAGACGACCCAGGCGACCCCTGCAAGCGCAATCCCGGAGACGATGAAGGTCGCGACGTCGCCCACGTCGCGGAAGTGAAAGGCGCCCGCGAAGACGACCGCGGCGCCAACGAGTCCCAGCAGACCGGCTTCCACCCTGGTCAAGGCTCCCTGCATGAAAAGATCCTTACATGCGGACCCTGTTCGCGAACGCCTACGTCGTCACGATGGACGACGCCGGCACCGAGCTCACCAACGGCTGGATCCTGGTCGACGACGGCTTCGTGGTCGAGGTCGGCGAGGGCAATCCGCCGCCCGCGGAGGCCTTCGAGAACCTTGGCGGCGCGCTGATCACGCCAGGCCTCGTCAACACGCACCACCACCTCTACCAGACCCTGACGCGGACGAGGGCGCAGCAGGCCGACCTTTTCAGCTGGCTCCGCGAGCTCTATCCGCTCTGGGGCCGCGTCGACCGAGATGCCGAGTACGCCGCCGCACGTACCGGCCTCGCCACGCTTGCGCTCGGAGGCTGCACGACCGCCTTTGACCACCACTATGTCTTCCCGCGCGGCCAGAAGGGGCTCGTCGAGGCGGAGATCCAGGCTGCGCGCGAGCTCGGCGTGCGGCTCGTCGCTTCACGCGGCTCGATGGACGTGGGCGAGTCCGACGGCGGCCTGCCGCCGGACGATCTCGTCGAGGACGCCGACGAGGTGCTCGCCGACACGGAAGGGCTCTTCGCCCTCCACGAGTCCGGCCCCGGGGCGTGGACGCAGATCGTCGTCGCGCCCTGCTCGCCGTTCTCGGTCTCGAAGCGACTGATGCGAGAGTCCGCCGAGCTCGCGCGGCGGCTCGGCCTGCGGCTCCACACCCACCTCGCCGAGACCGTCGAGGAGGAGGAGTACTGCCAGGGCCTCTTCGGCTGCCGACCGGTGGAGTACCTCGAACAGGTGGGCTGGCTCGAGGACGACGTCTGGTGCGCGCACTGCGTTCATCTCTCCGGAGAAGATGTGAGCCGCTTCGGCTCGGCCGGGACCGGCGTTGCGCACTGCCCCACCTCCAACATGCGCCTCGGGGCCGGCATCGCGCCCGTTGCCGAGATGCGCCAGGCCTCGGTGCCGGTCGGGCTCGGCGTCGACGGCTCGGCGTCGAACGAGCGCGGGGATCTCCTCCATGAGGTCAAGCAGTCCCTTCTCGTCGCCCGCACGCGCGGCGGCCCGGACGCGATGTCGGCTCGCGACGCCCTCCGGATCGGCACGCGCGGCGGCGCCCAGGTGCTCGGGCGCACCGACATCGGGTCGCTCGAGCCGGGCAAGTGCGCGGACTTCGCCGTCTGGCGGACGGACAGCCTCGAGTTCGCCGGGGCCGACGACCCGGTCGCAGGGCTCGTCCTCTCCGCGCCTCACCGCGTCGATCGCCTCTACGTCGATGGCGAGGCGGTCGTCCGAGACGGCCACCTCACGCACGCCGAGGAGCACGAGATCGCCGCGGAACACCGCCTCCAGGCGCAAAAATTCCTCGCGTGAGCGCCTCTCTTTCCACCCACGTGCTCGACACCGGCCGCGGGCAGCCGGCGAGCGGCGTACTCGTCGAGCTCTTCCAGGGCGCGGAGCTCGTGGCCACCGGTGTCACCGGCACCGACGGCCGCATCGCCGAGCTCGCCGACGAGCTCGACCCCGGCTCGTACCGCCTCGTCTTCCATCCGGAGACCGACTTCTTCGCCCGCGTCGAGCTCGAAGTCGCCCTCGCCGAAGGCCATTTCCACGTCCCGCTCCTCGTCTCCCCCTACTCGTGCACGACTTACCGCGGCAGCTGAGCGAGAACGAGCTCGCCGAGCTCTTCGAGGGCCACACGCGCCTCGTGGCGCAGCTAGCCCAGCTCGAGGACCCCCTCGGCCAGGCGCGCAAGGTGCTCGCGGACGCGCCCGAGGACGAGCAGATCGAGGCGCTGGGGACGCATCCACGCATCGGCCAGCGGGTGAACATCTCCGAGCAGGCCGCCCTCGAGCAGGGCTCGGACGAGGATCCCGTGCTTCTCGCCGCCCTCGTGAAGCTGAACAAGTCCTACGAGCAGAAGTACGGCTTCCGTTTCGTCGTCTTCGTGGACGGGCGGCCGCGCGCCGAGATCCTCTCCGTCCTCCGCCAGCGCCTGCAAAACTCCCGCGACGAGGAGCTCGCGGCGGGCCTCGACGACCTCGTCGCGATCGCACTGGACCGATGGCGAAAGCGGTAGCCCATTCCTACGGGAAGGATGCGGTCTCGGTCTACCGGATCGCGGGCGACAGCCTGTTCGCGTGCGAGGCGCGGGTGGTCGTGCGGGGCGATGCCTTCGAGACGTCCTACACCGAGGGCGACAACTCGATGGTCGTGGCCACGGACTCGATGAAGAACTTCGTGCACGCGATGGGGCTCGAGTACGAGGGCGACACGCTCGAGGGCTTCGTCGAGCTCGTCGGGAGCCGCTTGCTCGCGCGCTACGAGCACATGGAGGGCGTGCAGGTCTCTGCGAAGCAGGTGCCGTTCGAGCTCGTGCGCGACAATGCGATGCGCCGCCGCTACGACGACTTCGCCGTCGCCGACCTCGACCTCGACCGGTCGGGCGTCCTTTCGGCGCACTCGGGCTGGCACGGCCTCCACCTGATCAAGCTGGCGGGAAGCTCGTTCGCGGGCTTCGTCCGGGACGAGTACACGACGTTGCCAGAGGCGCATGACCGGCCACTTTTCGTCCACATGAACGTCGGCTGGACGAACGCCGACCTGAGCCGCTGCGCTCCGTGCGAGGACGTCCGCGACGTCGCCGTCTCGACGTTCTGCGACATCCGCTCGGCGTCCATTCAGGAGCTCGTCTACCAGATCGGGGTGCGCGTGCTGGAGAGCTTCGAGCAGATCGCGGCGGTCGACTTCTTCGCCGAGAACCGGCTCTGGGACAGCGCACAGACCGGCGACGGCGCCGCGGTCTACACCGACGCCCGCCCACCCTTCGGCGTCATCACGCTGACGCTCGAACGGTGATCATCCCGGCCCGTTTCAACGGTCCGCCGGGCTCGGCGAACGGCGGCTACGCCTGCGGGCTCTTCTCGGAGGCCCTCGGCGGCGGGTTCGAGATCACTCTGCTCCGTCCCCCGCCGCTCGACACGCAGCTCGACATCGTCGGAGACGAGCTCCGCCACGGTGACGTGGTGGTCGCTCGGGCGCGGCGGGCGGCTCACTCCGACGCGGACGTGCCGGCGCCCGTGAGCCTTGCGGAGGCGGAAGACGCGTCGAGGCGCTACCCGGGCTTCGAGCACCACGCCTATCCGACCTGTTTCACGTGCGGGCCGGAGCGGGACGACGGTCTCGGAATCTTCGCCGGGCCGGTGGCCGGACGAGAGGGCGTTGTCGCCGCGCTCTGGACACCGAAGCCCGACGTCCGCGCGGAAATCGTCTGGGCGGCACTCGACTGTCCCTCCGGCTGGGCGGTGGACGACTTCCAGCGCGAAGGCGTTCTGCTCGGCCGCATGGCCGCCTCGATCCACACGCGTCCGGAGCCCGGCGAGGCACACGTCGTCGTCGGCTGGCGGATCGGCGAGGAAAGCCGTAAGCGCTTCGCCGGGTCTGCCCTCTACACGGCGGACGGCGACCTCGTCGCCCACTCGCGCTCGACCTGGATCGTGTCCGCTACGGAAAGAGATCCCGCTCGGGAGGCATGACGAGGTCGCCGGCGGAGCCGTCTCCGGGCGGCACCGAATAGCCGCGCACGATCGCTGCCGGCACGCCGTTCGCCTTCCCCATCACGAGCTCGGCCGCACCGGCGAGCTCGTCCGCGACCGCGATCATCGTCGAGGTGAGCTCGTAGCCCCGTGCGTCGTGCTGCCCGCGGAGGTCGAGCAACGGCCGCATCCCCGCGACGCCGATGGCGACATCGGTCGTCCCTTGCCGCCACGCCCGTCCAAAGGAATCGCTGACGATCACGGCCGTTTCGCGGCCGAAGCGATCGCCGAGTGCGGCGCGGATCCCGGCGGCGGAGGCGTCCGGATCTTCGGGCAGCAGCACGATCCATCCCTCTCCGGGAGCGTTGGACCGGTCCACCCCCGCACTGGCGCAGACGAAGCCGTGCTTCGTCTCGGCGATCACGAGGTCGCCCCGCCGCCTCCGCACCGACCGCGCCTCGCGCAGGATCGCCGCGAGCACGCCGTCCGTCTGCTCGACCCGGTCTTCCGCCTTCGACACCACCTTCTGAGCGACGACGAGCACGTCGCCGTCCTCGAGGCCGCCTGCACGCTCGATCGCGTCGCCAAGGAGCGCGGCAAGCTTGTCCCCGGGCTGCACCTCCGGGAGCCCGGTGAGCGGAATCACGGAGATCACTAGAGAAGTCGCTGCCGGCGCAGGTAGTAGACGAGGAGCGAAGCCGCGGCCACAGGGAGGGCGAGACCGAGGAGAAGGAACGCCGTGAAGCTGCCCACGTGGCGGACGAGCCAGCCGAAGTTCTGCCCGAAGAAGCCCGTGAGCACGATCAGCGGGAGCAGGATCGTAGAGAGGACGGTCAGGCGCTCGACGACCAGGTTGAGGCGGTTCGACACCGTCGAGAGGTAGACGTCCATCGCGCCGGTCAGGAGATCCTTGTAGCTGTCGATCAGGTCGGCGACGCGGATCAGGTGGTCGAAGATGTCGCGGAAGTAGCGTTCGGCCTCGGCGTCGCTGCCCGGAAGCACCGCGACCCCCCCGAAGAGCTGGCTCGCCACGTCGCGCTGCGGGCCGACGACGCGCCGCAGCCGGTTCAGCTGCCGTTTCATGCGCACGATCTCCTGCAGGTGCTCGTCCTTGGGCTCGCGGAAGATCTCGTCCTCGACGCTGTCGATGTGCTCGTCGTAGTCCTCGAGCGCCGGGAAGAAGCTGTCCGAAAGGCTGTCGATCAGGCGGTAGAGGACGACGATCGGCCGCTCCAGCTGGCCGGGCTTGCGCGTGTAGCGCTCGCGAAGCTCATGGCAAGCCGGCGCGTGCTCACGCCGCACCGTGACGAGGTAGCTCTCCGAGTAGAAGATGTGCACCTCGACGAGGCGGTCGGCATCAGGCGGCGGCGCGGCCCCGTAGACGACGAAGAAGACGTAGTCGTCGTACTCCTCGAGCTTCGGGCGCTGGCCGAACTGCTCCGAGTCCTCGAGCGCGAGCGGGTGGAAGCGAAAGACGTCGCGGAGAAGCGCGAAGTCGTCCGGCCCGGCCTCCTCCAGGTCGAGCCAGAAGAACTCGCCGCTCGAGAGGCGCGACTCGATGGCCGCGCGGTCGACCTCCGCGTGCTTCTCGGCACTGCTATCGAGGAGCGTGGCTGTCACGGCAGGCCGGTGACCTTGACCCCGCTCGACACCTTGTAGCGGCGGTTCACGTTCAGGAGGACCGCGGTGAGCGGCTCGAGCCAGCGAGCGACCTCGAGCCTGCCGGCGTCCACGGCTCGCCCTTCGACGAGGCGCTCGGCGAGAGCGGCGACGACCGCCTTCGCCCCCTCGTCGTCGCCACAGAGGATGACGTCCTCGTCGAGCGGCTCGTCCACCCTGGCCAGGGCCTTCGCGCTCACCGTGTGGAACCCGGCGACCATCCGCGCTCCCGGGGCGGCCTGCGCTCCGAGCTCGGCGAGCGAGAGCTCCCCCGGCTCGGCCCCGGGCTTACCGTCTTTGAACGAGACGGGGCTCGCGACGCTGACGACGATCTTGCCCTCGAGGTCTGCGGTCAGGTTCGCGCACATCTCGGCGAGCCCTGCCGGCGGCACCGAGAGGAAGACGATGTCCGAGTCCTGGGCGCAGTCGCGGTTGGAGACGAACTCGTCGTGAGGAGTCCGCGAGCCGAGCTCGACCTCCTCCCCGGCACGCCTGAGCCGCTCCGCCAGGCCCTGGCCGAAGTCGCCGGTGCCGCCCACGATTCCGATCATCCGATCGCCTCCAGAAGCCCGCGGCCGACCTCTGCCCGCCGCTCGGGGAAAACCATAACCGTGTCGCAGGCGACGGCTCCGGGGATCGCATCCGCCAGCGCCGCGTCCTCCCTGTCGAGGACGAAGGTTGAGATGAGATCGCCGTAGAGCTCTCGGACTCCGGCCGCGCCAGGCTCGTGCCCGAGGCTTGCCATCATCTCGGCGAGGGGGCCGCGCACCGCCTTCCCGCCGACGAGGGGCGAGATCGCAGCGACGCGCCTTTCGCGCAGCACCTCCTCGATCCCGGGCACGGCGAGGATCGGTCGAATCGAGACGAAGGGGTTCGACGGCGCGATGACGACGACGTCGGCCTCGGCGATCGCCTCGACGACTCCGGGTGCAGGCCGCGACGCCTCGGCGCCCTCGAAGCGAACGCCGTCGACGCGGTCGGCATGGCGGCGGCGCACGAACCACTCCTGGAAGTCGAGTTCGCCGTCCGGCGTCTGGATCTTCGTCCGCAGCCGGTCGTCGGTCGCCGGGATGAGCCGGACGGCGACTCCGAGGTCCTCGGCGAGCTTCTGCGTCACGGTGGAGAGCGGCTCGCCTTTCTTCAGCATCCTCGTACGCAGCATGTGCAGGCGCGCATCCTGGTCGCCGAGGGTGAACCAGGTCTCTCGCCCCGCCTGGTCGGCAACAGCCATGGCGTGGTACGTGTCGCCGCGCACGCCCCACCCGCGCTCCTCGTCGAGGAGGCCGGCCAGCGTGTACATGATCGTGTCGAGGTCCGGGGAGACGCGCAGATCCCACATCTCCAGGTCGTCGCCGACGTTCCCGATTGCGGTCACGTGCTCGGGACCGGCCGCGAGCGAGAGCGCATGGACGCAGCGCGAGCCGCCGAGGCCCCCGGCCAGCACGGCTATCCTCACGGCGTGCTGGCGGTCGTCCCGGTGAAGGGCCGCGACGGCGCGAAGACGCGTCTGGCGCCCCTGCTCCTCCCCGAAGAGCGAACGCGGCTCGTACTCGACATGCTCGAGCGGGTTCTCGAGGCGTGTGCCGGGGCGGGGAGCATCACGGGAACGCTACTCGTGACACCGGATCCGGGGTTCGGGCCCGACGGCGTCGATGTCCTCCGGGACGCGGGCACCGGGCACGCGGACGCAATCGCGCTGGCCCTGCGGGACGAGCGCGCCCGGGCAGGAGCTCTGGTCGTTATGGCTGACTGCCCGCTCGTGCGCCCGGAGTCCCTCGACGCGCTCGCGACGGCCGCCAGACCCCTCGCCCTCGCCCCATCGCGCGACGGCGGTGTGAACGCGCTCGCGCTCCGGGCGGTGAACGGCTTCGTCCCTCCGTTCGGAGTCCCGGTCGAGGAGATGCTCGGCGCCGCGCGCGCGGCCGGGCTCGAGCCCGCGGTCATCGACGACCCCCTGCTCGCCCTGGACGTGGACCGGCCCGAGGACTACGAGGCGATTGTCGCATGCCGCTGATCACCTATTCGCCCAAGGTCTTCATCCCGCTGACGAAGCTCTGCCGGGACGTCTGCCACTACTGCACCTTCGCGCAGCCGCCCCGCCGCGGAGAGCGTGCGTACATGCGCGCCGACGAGGTTCTCGAGATCGCACGCGCGGGGGCCGAGGCCGGCTGCCACGAGGCGCTCTTCACTCTCGGAGACAAGCCGGAGCTCCGTTACCGCGCCGCGCGCGAGGAGCTCGCCGAGCTCGACTGCGAGACGACGATCGAATACCTCGCCCGCATGTGCGAGCTCGTCCTGGCCCAGACCGGGCTACTCCCCCATGTAAACCCCGGCGTGATGACGCGCGAGGAGCTGGCCCTTCTCCGGACGGTCTCGGCCTCGCAGGGGATCATGCTGGAGACGGCCTCGGCACGGTTGTCCCAGAAGGGTATGCCGCACCACGGCTCCCCGGACAAGCTCCCCGAGCGGCGCCTGGAGACCATCCGCCTCGCCGGCGAGCTCCAGATCCCGTTCACCACGGGAATCCTCATCGGGATCGGGGAGACGCGGGAGGAGCGGCTGGAGGCCCTCGAAGCGATCCGCGACCTGCACGAATGCTACGGCCACGTCCAGGAGGTCATCGTCCAGAACTTCCGCTCGAAGCCGGGGACGAAGATGGCCGGCGCGCCGGAGCCGTCGCTGGAGGACCTCCTCTGGACGGCGCGCGCCGCCCGCGACGTGCTCGGGCCCGCGATGCACCTCCAGGTGCCGCCGAACCTCTCCTACGGCGACTTTCCGCGCCTCCTCGAGGCGGGAATCGACGACTGGGGCGGCATCTCCCCAATCACCGTCGATCACGTGAACCCCGAGGCTCCGTGGCCGGGGCTCGACCGCCTCCGCGAGGCGACGGAGGCCGCCGGCTTCGCGCTCGCGCCGCGGCTTCCCGTCTATCCGGAGTACGTCGCCGACCTCGACCGCTGGGCTGACCCGCGCCTCGCCCAGGAAATCTTGAAGCACGCAGACGCCGACGGGCTCGCACGCGAAGACCGTTGGGCAGCAGGGGTCGAGAGCCGGCCGCCGCGGCTGCCCCGGGCGGAGCCCCTCCTAGCCGACGGCGAGCTGGACGAGGACGCGATCACGGCGCTCTTTCAGGCGCGCGGCCCGGAGCTCGGCGCCGTACTCGCAGCCGCGGACGAGCTCCGCCGCGAGACGAGCGGCGACGAGGTCACCTACGTCGTCACGCGCAACATCAACTACACGAACGTCTGCTACTTCCGCTGCGGCTTCTGCGCCTTTTCGAAGGGGAAGCTGGCGGAGAACCTGCGCGGCGCGCCCTACCTCGTGCCACTCGACGAGGTCGTCCGCCGCTGCCGCGAGGCCTGGGAGCGCGGCGCGGTCGAGGTCTGCCTGCAGGGCGGCATCCACCCCGCGTTCACCGGGGACTACTACGTCGAGCTCGTCGAGGCGATCAAGCGCGAGCTGCCCGACCTGCACGTGCACGCCTTCTCGGCGCTCGAGGTCTGGCAGGGCGCCGCGACGCTCGGACTCCCGCTCGCCGACTACCTCGCGCGCCTGAGCGACGCGGGCCTTGCCTCGCTACCAGGCACGGCCGCCGAGATCCTCGACGACGAGGTGCGGCGGATCCTCTGCCCGGACAAGGTCACGACCGAGCAGTGGCTCGAGGTGCATGAGACGGCGCACGAAGCCGGCCTGCGCTCGACGGCGACCATCATGTTCGGGTCGATCGAAGGCCCTCGCAGCTGGGCCAGGCATCTGATCGCCGTACGCGAGCTGCAGAGGGGGACGCGCGGCTTCACCGAGTTCGTGCCCCTTCCCTTCGTGCACATGGAGGCGCCGATCTACCTGAAGGGCGGGGCGCGGCCGGGACCGACCTTCCGCGAGGCCGTGCTCATGCACGCGGTCGCGCGGTTGGCTCTGCATCCCTCCATCCAGAACATCCAGACGTCGTGGGTGAAGATGGGCGTCGAGGGCGCGCAGGCGTGCCTCGAGGCCGGCGCGAACGACCTCGGTGGCACGCTCATGAACGAGTCGATCTCGCGGGCGGCCGGTGCCTCACACGGCCAGGAGATGCCGCCCGAGGGAATGGAGGAAGCGATCCGCGCCATCGGGCGCACGCCGAGGCAGCGGACGACGCTCTACGGCACTCCTCCCGAGGAACGTAGGCGGATCTCCTACGGAGCGCTGCCGCTCTCGGAGCCGCTCAACCCGCACGTGAGCGAGGCGGGCCTCGAGCGGCCGAAGCGACTGATCAGGCCCGGCCTAGCAGTCGGTTAGTACCAACGGCCGCGGGCGAAGCCTCCGAACGCGAGCAGGCCGAGCACGATGACGATGATGCCGAGGATCACGCTCCAGAAGAGCAGGATGAGGATCCCGACGATGACGATGATGCCGCCGAGCGTGATTCCCGCTCCCGGGCCGTAGCGACGCTCCGGTGCAGCCAAGTCCGCCTCCTTGCAGTCAGGCCGCGGTCTCGACCGCGGTCAGTTGCTTCCCGAAGCGTGCCCGCTTGACGAACTGTCCAATCCCCGGCTCGGCGACGAGCTCGCCGCCCTCCACGAGGACGTTCCCCCGCAGAAGGACGGTCTCGGGAGTGCCGGTGACCTCGATGCCCTCGTAGAGGTTGTAGTCCGTCTTCGAGTGCTGGGAGGCGGCGGTGATCGTGTGGTTCTTCGTGGGGTCGAAGACGACGATGTCGGCATCAGAGCCGACGGCGATCGTGCCCTTCCTCGGATAGAGGCCAAAGAGCTTCGCGGGATTGGTGGCGAGGAGCTCGACCATGCGGTTGAGGCTGATCCGGCCCTGGCGGACACCGAACTCGTGGATCATGTGCAGCCGGTTCTCGAGGCCCGGCCCGCCGTTCGGGATCTTGGAGAAATCGTCCTTGCCGATCGACTTCTGCCCGTCCCAGAGGAAGGCGCAGTGATCGGTCGAGATCGCCGAGAGGACGTCGTTGCGGACAGCCGCCCAGAGGATCTCCTGATTCGCCTTGTCCCGCGGCGGCGGCGTGTAGACGTACTTCGCTCCCTCGAAGTTCGGCTTCTCGAGGAACGTGTAGTCCACGAAGAAGTACTGCGTGCAGGTCTCGCCGAAGACGTTCCAGCCCTTCTCGCGGGCGAGGGCGATCGGCTCGACCGACTCGTGGCACGAGACGTGGACGACGTAGAGCGCGCAGCCGGCCACGCGCGCGAGCTGGATGGCGCGGTTCGTCGCCTCGCCCTCGGTCTCGGGCGGGCGGGTGAGCGCGTGGTACTTCGGCTCCGTCTTCCCCTCGGCAAGGGCCTTCTTGACGAGGACGTCGATGGCGTCGCCGTTCTCGGCGTGGACCATGACGAGCGCACCGGTCTCGGCGGCGACCTCCATGGTCTTGAAGAGCGTCTCGTCGTCGACCATGAGCGCGCCCTTGTAGGCCATGAAGAGCTTGTAGGAGGTGATGCCCTGGTCGGGCAGCGAGGCGAGCTCCTCGAGGGAGCCGCCCTCGCGGAGGTCGGTGACCGCCATGTGGTAGCCCATGTCGATCACCTGCTTGCCGTTTGCCTTCGACCGCCAGTCGTCGAACGCGTCGGCGAAGGACGAGCCCTGCGGCTGGATGATGAAGTCGACGTGGCAGGTCGTCCCGCCGAAGGCCGCCGCGGTCTGCCCCGACTCGACGTCGTCGATCGTGGTCGTGCCTCCGAAAGGCATGTCGAGATGGGTATGCGGGTCGACGCAGCCCGGGAGCACGTACTTGCCGCTCGCGTCGATGACCTTGTCGGCCTCGACGTCGAGCGACTCGCCGATCAGCGAGACCCTCTCGCCTTCGACGTAGACGTCGCCGACGTAGTCGTCCGCAGCCGTGATCACGCGGCCGCCCTTGATCAGAACGGACATCGTTCTTCCCTCCTTGAAGCGGGTGGCCGCCGAAGTATCCCTCCGGCGGCCACCGTGTGCATTCAGTGGTTCAGCTATTCCCCGCCCGCCGTGACTTCGACGGTCGGCGCCTGCCAGCTCGCGCCGTTGACGTCGACGCCGTCGGCCTTGAGCGCTTCGACCGCCGCCTTCGCGTACGTGTCGATGTAGGCGTCGCTCGACGCCTCGTTCTTGATCACGCCGTAGTCGATCGCGATCTTCGCCGTGTTGGCGAAGTCGTCCGGGTTCATGACGCCGATGCCGAGGTCGTTCGGCCAGATCAGCTTGTTGACTTCGTTCAGCTGCCAGCGCTGATGGCCCTCACCGAGGGTCGGCCCGTTGTCGAGCACAATCTGGAGGCACTCGTCAGGGTTGTCGCGGCAGAAGATCCAGCCCTTGAAGCTCGCCTTCAGGAAACGCGTCGCGATGTCCTGGTTGGCCTCGTCCTGGATCCAGTCGCCGCGGACGAACACGCCGTCCTCGAGCGCCCCCGTGCCCTGATCGGACATCTTGAGGACGTTGAGGTCGTCCAGCGTGTAGAGCTCGCCCGTGTCCGGGTTCTCCTGCTCGAGCACCTGCGCCAGCTCGTTGTACGTCATCGCCGCCGCCGCGTCGACCTCCCTGTTCAGGAAGAGGTTCATGTCGAACGGCTGCGCGACCACCTCGACATCGGACTGCGGGTCGATCCCGTTCTTGTTCAGCGCGGCGAAGAGCTTGTGCTCGTTGCCGCCGAGCCAGACGCCGACCTTCTTGCCCTTGAGCGAGGCGATCGAGTCGAGGCCGCTGTCGGCCCACGTAACCTCGGTCATCCCGCTTCGCGCGAAGACCTGGGCGATGTTGACGATGTCGCCGTTCTGGTCGCGCGTCGCGAGCAGGTTGTCGAGCCAGTCGATGCCGAACTCGGCCTGGCCGCCGAGGACGACCTGCTCGGGGACGATGTCGGGGCCGCCGACCTTGATGTCGACGTCGAGTCCCTCGTCGTCGTAGTAGCCCTGGGCCTTCGCCGCGTAGTAGCCGGCGAACTGCGCCTGCGTCACCCACTTGAGCTGGAGGGTGACCTTGTCCTTCGCGCCGCCGCTCGTTCCCGTCCCGCCGCTGGACTCCTCGTTCCCGCCGCCACAGCCCGCGCCGACGAGCGTCAGCACGAGAACGGCGGCCAGCCACCACCACCGAGCACGCTTCATCGTTCCCCTTTCGTCTGCCTGACGTTGTTCACGGTCATTCGCGGCCCCCGCGCACGGAGGGGTGCCAGCTCAGGACGACCCGCTCCGCGAGCGCAACCGCTCCGTAGAACGCGATCCCGAGCACGCTGGCGACGAAGATCGCCGCCCATGCTTCCTCGAACGCGAAAATGCCTGCCGACCTCCTGATCTGGATCCCGAGCGCATCCTGCGAACCGCCGAAGTAATCCCCGACGATGGCCCCGATCATCGCGAGGACGGTCGCAACCTTCAAGCCGGTGAAGAGATACGGAAGCGAGGTCGGGATGCGTACGCGACGGAAGATGTCGCGTTCGCGCGCCGCGTAGGAGCGCATCAGCTCCACGGATTCGGGGCGCACCGAGGTCAGCCCGCGCAACGTGTTCACCATCACCGGGAAGAAGACGATCACCGCCGCGATCGCCATCTTCGAGGTCGGCGAGAGGATCCCGAACCAGTTGTTCGTGATCGGCGCGAAAGCGATGATCGGCACCGCATTCGCCGCGATCGCATACGGCATGAGCGCGTTTCCGAGCGGACGCCAGCGCGCGAGCACGAGAGCAACGATCATCGCGAAGGCGGAGCCGATGAGGAAGCCGCCCACGGCTTCCTTGAAGGTGAAGAGGCCAGCGCTGACGAGCGTGTCACGCTCCTCCCAGAACGTGCGGAGGATCTCGGAGGGCGCGGGCAGGAGAAACCGCTGCACGTCGAGCCCGCGCACGAGACCCTCCCAGAGCGCGATGCCGAGCACGAAGATAGCGACCGCGGGAGCCCAGTCGCGAGCATTCCGGCCCATCATGCGCCCGAAGCTCCGCGGGACGGGCTGGACGACGCTGGTGCTCAGGCCGGTAGCTCCTCGCCCGAGCGGTCACCCGTCCGCAGAAGCTCGCGCACCTCGGTCACGAGCTCGAAGAACCGCTCCTGCTCGCGCGTGTCCGTGTTCCGCGGCTGCGGGAGGTCGATGTCGACGATCCCCGTGATCCGGCCGGGGCGGGGCGAGAGGACGACGACGCGCGTCGAGAGGAACACCGCCTCGGCGATCGAGTGCGTGACGAAGACGATCGTCGAGCCGCTCTCCCGCCAGATGCGCAGCAGCTCCATGTTCATTCGCTCGCGCGTCATCTCGTCGAGAGCGCCGAACGGCTCGTCCATGAGCAGGAGCGGCGGGTCGAAGGAAAGCGCACGCGCGATCGAAACGCGCTGCTGCATCCCGCCGGAGAGCTGCCACGGGTAATGGTCCTCGAACCCGGCGAGCTCGACGAGCTCGACCATCTCGCCGACCCGCTCCGAGCGGCGCGCACGGTCCCAGTCGAGCATCTCGAGCGGAAGCGCGATGTTCTTGGCAACAGTGCGCCAGTCGTAGAGAACGGCGTCCTGGAAGACGATCCCGTAGTCGCGGTCGAGCCGCGACTGGTGCGCCTGCTTGCCGTTGACCACGACGTCGCCCGATGTCGGCTGGACGAGGTCGCCGATGATGCGGAGAAGCGTGGATTTCCCGCAGCCCGAAGGGCCGATCAGCGAGACGAACTCGCCCGGGCGCACTTCGAGGTCGATCTCCTGCAGCGCACGGACACCGCCGCGCGCGAAGTCCTTCGTCACCGACTTGAGCGAGACGACCGCGGCCTGCTCGTTCATACGAAGTGCTCCGGGGCGCGGCGGACGACGAGCTTCTCGGTGAGCACGATGAACAGGAAGAAGGCGATGCCGAGGAGCGCGGCGACGATGTTGGTTGCCCAGAGGCTCTCCGGCGAGCTCGCGTAGTACTGGTTGAAGTTGAGGATGGCGCCGCCGAGCCCGTCCTGGATCGAAGCGGGAAGCTCGCCGATGATGGCGCCGACGACACACGCGGTGGCTGCGATCTTGAACGCGGCGAAGAGGTACGGGAGCGAGGCTGGGACGCGGAGCTTCCAGAGCACGGTCCACCGGCTCGCCGCGTATGAGTTCATCAACTCATGCGCGCGCGGGTCGGCCGACTGGAGACCGCGGAGGGCATTGATCGCCACCGGGAAAAAGGTCAGGTAGGCGGCGATCACGCTGACCGAGAACCAGCCGGGCAGCCCGCGTCCGCCCAGCCACACGACGACCATCGGCGCGATCGCGAGGATCGGGATGGTCTGCGAGGCGACGATGTAGGGCAGGAGCCCACGCTGGAGGAGCGTCGAGTGCACGAGCGCGACGGCGATCAGGAAGCCGACCCCAGCGCCGAGCGCGAAGCCCACCGCGGCCTCCTTCGCGGTGAAGAGCGCCGCCTTCCCGAGCACCTCGATGAGGAGCGGTCCGTTCCGCCGTGACGGCTCGAAGAGCTGGCCGATCATGTCGTGAATGTGCGGCATCGTCCGCTCGTTCACCTCGAACGGCCAGGTCAGGCTCACTGCGACGCCGAAGGCGCGATATGCCTCCCACAACGCCCACAAGCCCGCCAGCACTGCGGCGAAGACCAACCCCCTGCGCAGCATCGCTATTCAGTACCACATCGGGAGCCGAGTTTGGACAGCGATTCGCAGATCACCGCCCGGTTGAGCTCGAACCAGCCTGCCAGTGCGGAAGGAACAGGAGGTTGGAGCTGCGCCTCGGCCTGCTCGAGAGTGCGATCGACCGCCTGAAGCACCCCCTCCTCGTCGTTGAAGATCCCTTCTTTCCGAATAAGGAGCCAGCTCCCGAAATCCTGGCCGTTCTCGACCGCCCCGACGTCGGTCGTTCCGGCCGGAACGGCGACGAAGACGTCCCCTGCCGGATAGTCCACGCGGTCGAGTGCGGCGAGAAGCGACTGCACCTGCGCCCGAGGAAGCCCTCGAGCCTCTCCCGTCTGGGGAAGGGCCGCCAAGTAGACGGAGGAGTAGGGGTACAGAACGTCGTTGTCCTCCACTTCCGCTTGCAGCCACGCGGCGGGCGCGGCCACAGCGCTCTGGCTTCCCAGCGCAGCCGTGTAGGTGATCGAGCGCGGGTCGTTGATTCCCTGGGTCGAGATGGCAGCCACGATCACGAGGCCGACAAGAGGCAGCGGCCGACCTGGGATGCGTGCGACCGCCACGCCGACGAAGGCGGCGAAGAACGGCAGCGCGAAGATCAGGTGGCGCGGCGAAAGGTCGGGCGCCCGGCCGGTGCGGACGAGAGTCGAGAGGAGCGGCGGCCCCGCGAACGCGATGAGGCCCCAGGCGACGAGCTCCGGCCTTCGGCGGAGGAGAATCGCGATTCCCCAGGCGGCGAGCGCCAGGAAGACGACGAAAGTCCAGCCGCTGCCGCCGCCGAAGCCGCGGACCGCGTCTTCGAGCTGGTGCCGGGCCTCGGTCCAGGTGGCGAGACGCCGCTGCTGCTCCGAGCTCAGCTCGAAACGGTCGGCCAGGCGCAGGTCGGCGACTGCGAACGGGATCATGGCGAGGACCGCGACCACGGCCGGCCAGGCGGGACGCAAAGGCCGCCCGCGCCAGAGGAAGAGCGCGACCCCGGCTTCGACGGCGACCACGATTCCTCCGTACGGGTGCACGGCAGGCAGGAGCCAGGCCCCGGCTGACGCGACGGCCACGGTACCCGTCGTCGGGCGCTGGACGCAGCGCACGAAGAGGTCGACGGCGAGCACCGCCGCGAAGGCGAAGAGCGCGTACATGCGGCCGAAGCTCCCGTAGACGGCGAGCATCCCCGAGGCGGCGGCCACGATCGCCGCAGCGGCTCCGGCAGCGCGCCCGTCCAGTCGCCGGCCCAGGTCGTAGCAGAGCAGGACGGCACCGATCGCGAAGACGACCGAGACCCAGCGCAGGGCTTCGGGCGACGAGTCGAAGAGGAAGGCGAGGTGGACGAGTACGAAATGGAGCGGCGCACCGCCGCGGTCCCACATCGTCGTGGCGATCATCTCCCCGAACGGCCGCGCGGAGATCAGCCCGGAAACGGCCTCGTCCTCGAAGAGCGGCTTCGAGCGGACGTCGGGGACGAGCTCGACGAGGAGGTAGGCACACGCGCCCACGACCGCCCCCCACGCCGCGAGGCGCGGAAGGCTAGCCCGCCGACGCACCGGCGCGGTAGACCTGGCCCGGGAGGGCGCGGCCGAGCACTCCCTCGAGCCACTCCGAGACGCCGATCAGCGCGTCGAGGTCGATCCCCGTTTCCACGCCCTCTCCGTGGAGGAGGAAGACGAGATCCTCCGTGGCGATGTTGCCCGTGGCGCGCGGCGCGAACGGGCAGCCGCCGAGCCCGCCCACCGACGACTCGAAGACTTCCGCGCCGGCTTCCAAGGCTGCATAGGCGTTGGCGAAACCCGTGTTGCGCGTGTTGTGGAGATGGACGCCCACCGGAACGCCTAGCCCCTTCCCCCGCTCGACCAGGTCGCGCGCCTGGTGCGGCACGCCGACCCCGATGGTGTCCGCGAAGACGATCTCCCCCACTCCTGCCGCGACGCACTGCTCTGCGAGGGCGATCACCGTGTCCGCCTCCACCTTCCCCTCGTAGGGACAGCCGAACGAGACGCTGATCGAGACGCTGACAGGGAGATCGGTGTCGATCGCTTGCAGCTCTGCGACCGATTCGTCCACGGTGCGGTTCGCGTTGCGGCGGTTGAACTGGTCCGTCGCCCCGAGAGTGAAGTGGACCGCGTCGAGACCGCACGCAGCCAACCGCTCGTAGCCCTTTACGTTGAGGACGAGCCCGGAGTAGGTCACGCCGTCCTGACGCTCGATTGCGGTGATGACCTCCTCCGCGCCGGCCATCTGCGGCACGCTCTCCGCCCGGACGAAGCTGACCGCTTCGATGCTGACGAGACCCGCTCCCGCAAGCCGGTTGACGAGCTCCGCGCGCACCTCGGGAGCGAGAGTCTCGGCCTCGTTCTGAAGTCCGTCGCGCGGGCCGACGTCGCAGATCGTCACGGGGGCTGCCATAGTCTCGCGCCGTGAGCGTACCGTTCTTCTCCGACAAGCACGTGCGCGCGGCTGTCGCCCCCGAGCAGGCGGTCGAGGCCGTCCGCGCCGCCTTCGTCGAGCACGCTCGGGGCAACTGGTTCATGCCCTCGAAGGTCTACGTGCCCGCGCCGCCGGACGGCGATTTCCGGGCCATGCCGGCGCTCGGAGGGGGCCACACGGTGCTCAAGTGGGTCACGTCCTTTCCTCGGAACCCCGAGCGCGGCCTGCCGACAGTCTCCGGAGTCGTCCTCCTCTCGGATGCGACCACCGGGGAGCTGCGGGCGCTCCTCGACGCGGCCGCGGTCACCGCGCTGCGTACGGGTGCGGCGGCGGTGCTCGCGGCGGAGACGCTGGCACGGCCGACCGTTGCGCCGGCCACCGTCGTGGGCACGGGCGTGAACGGGCGCGCGGTCGCGGAGACCTTCCTCGCGCGCGGCCGCGAGGTTTCCCTCTGGGATGCGCGCCCCGAGGCGGCCGAGGCGGCCGCGGAGGAGCTGGGCGAAGGCGCGGAGGTCGCGACGGATGCGGCGGAGGCGCTCTCGGCCGACATCGTCGCCACCGTCACGCCCGGCTTCGAGCTCCTCTTCGACACCGGCTCCCTCCACGCGGGCCAGCACGTGAGCCTCATGGGCGCCGACGGGCCGGGGAAGGCGGAGATCGCGGTCGACGAGCTCCTACGAAGCCGGGTCGTCTGCGACGAGTGGGAGCAGGCGAGCCACAACGGGGAGATCGCCCGCGCCCTCGACCAAGGACTGAAGCGGGAAGACGTCGCCGAGCTCGGCCGCGTCCTCGCCGGCGAAGAGGAGGGCCGTCGCGACGAGCACGAGATCACGGTCTTCGATTCGACCGGCCTGGCCGTGCAGGACCTTGCCATGGCCCTGGCGGTTTATCAGCGGTGGGCGGAGGACCCACAGGGCGAGGCGTTCGCAGGCGTGATCGCGTTCGGATGAGCGACCTCGAGCTCGCGCGCGCAGGGCTCGCCGCCTGGCAACGCGGCGACTTCGATGCTCTCGAAGAGCTCTTAGCTCCCGAGGCGACCTGGCGCGCAGTCGAGCCGGGCGAATGGGACTGCGAGTCGCGCGACGACATCCTGCGCACCCTCCGCGAGCGCCACGAGGAGGGTTTCACCATGGGCCCTATCGAGCTCGTCGAGGGCGGACCAGGGACGGTGATCCTCCTCACGCGCCCGGCGGAGGTCGGCGGGCCCGAATGGCCCGAGGAGACCGCGATCGGGATCACCTTCCGCGCCGGCAGGGTGGTGGCCATGCAGGACTATCGGACCCTGGCGGACGCACGCCGGGCTCTAACCAGGCGTGAGACACTTCGTCGGATTACAGGGGGTCACTGAGCGAAAGGAGCAGGCATGCCGAGGGTGACGCACGTGGAGTGGCCGGCAGGAGACGCCGACCGGCTGCAGAGCTTCCTCGAAGGGCTCTTCGGCTGGAAGTTCGACTCGCCGATGCCCGAGATGGACTACCGCATGGCGCGGACCGCCGACAACGAGGGCGCCGCCGTCTATCCGGCCGAGAAGCGCGGTCTGCTGGTCTACTACGACGTCGACGACATCGACGCTCACGTGGCCAAGGTGCGGGACTCCGGCGGCGAGGCAGAGGACAAGATGCCTGTGCCGAGCATGGGCTGGTTCTCCCAGTGCAAGGACCCGGAGGGCAACTCCTTCGGGCTCTGGCAGACGGATTCGTCCGCGCCCGTCCCGGAGGGCTAAGTCGCCGAGCCCTTCTGGAAGATCTCGTAGGTTCGCTCTTTGCGCATCCCGGCCCGCTCGTAGAGCCGCCACGCGTCGGTCGGGTTGTTCGAGTCCGTCTTGAGGGTCACGCGGGGTAGTCCGCGGCGCTTGAACTCGCCGAACGTCTGATAGACGAGCGCCTTCCCGAGCCCGCGGCCTCGCCAGTTCGGGTGGACGACGAGATCCTTGATGTAGCCCTCGTCCCAGTTGAGCGCGGCGCCGACGATCTTGCCGTCCGCGACCGCGAGGAACCACACCCCCGCATCGAACATCGGATCCTCGAACATGAACCGGCTCCAGTTCTCGAACGTCGCCGGTTGGTGGTGAAACTCCTCCGCATAGGCGAGGTCGAGGAGCTCCTTGATCTCCCTTGCCTCGGCTTCCTCTCCGTCGTACGTCCGCACCGACACTCCCTCCGGCCATTCCGGCTGCGGAATCTCTTCGGGGAGGTCAATGCCCATGAGCCAGACTTCCCAAGCTTTCTCGTAGCCGTTGGCGTTCGCGAACGGTGTGGCGGCCGGCTCGGAGCTCAGCCCGATGAGCCAGGTCGAGTCCGTTGTCGCGGCACGCTCGGCCTCTTCGAGGAGGGCCGTGCCGATTCCCCGCCGCCGGGCTGCGGGGGCGACGCCGAGGCCGATCCAGCCTCCGTCCACATCCGAGTACCCCACGACGCCGTCCTCCGTCTCGGCGACGAAGACCCCGTCCGCTCCGGCCAGCGTAGTCGCGAACATCTCCGGGCCGATCTCCACCTCGCCGTAGTTGGATCTCTGCCAGTCGGCGAAGAGCTCGAACGCAACCTCGGTGTCCTCGGGCCGCGCGGGCCTGATCGTGAAATCAGCCACGCTCGACTGCCAGTCCGCGACTCGACCATTCGCTCCACGAGCCTGGATAGAGCTTGGCCTCGACGCCCGCACGCTCGAGGGCGAGGACGGTCACTGCGGCCGTGATGCCCGAACCGCAGTACACGGCGACCTCGGCATCCGGGTCGACCGCGGACGGCTCGGCGGTGTACGGCATGTTGACGGCGCCCGGGATGTGCCCGGCGACCGGGTCGATCGGCTCGACCTCGCCGCGATACCGCTCCCCCGCCCGCGCGTCCACGAGGACGAAGCCCGGCTTCCCCAGGCGCTCCTCGATCTCCTCGGTCGACACGACGTCGTCGTCTCGCGGCTGCAGCTGGAACTCGGCCGCCTCGATGTGCTCTTCGCCGGAACGGAGCGGCCCGAGCCAGTCGTCCAAGCCTCCGCGCAGGACGGCGACATCGTCGTGCCCAAAGTGGCGGAGGAGCCACCAGAGCCGCGCGGCGCCACCGTTCATCCCCTGGTCGTAGGCGACGACGAGCGCGTCGTTTCCGATCCCGGCCGCTTCGGCGGCGCGGGCGAAGTCCTCCGGGGCCGGAAGGGGGTGCCGCCCTCCATCGGCGCCTCCGGGCGGCGCCGAAAGCTCCGTCTCGACGTCCAGAAAGGACGCGCCGGGAACGTGGCCGGCCAGATAGAGCTCACGGCCTGCTTCGGGATGCCCGAGTTGCCACCGGCAGTCGACAAACTGCACCCGCATGGTGCGAAAGACTAGTTGTCGACGAGCTTGTAGACGGGCCCGGCCCCCGAGACGACGTAGAGCTCGCCCTTCGAGTTCTCGCCGAAGGAGTAGAGCCCCGACACCGTGAAGCCGAGGGTCAGACGGTTCTTCAGCGTCCGCGAGTCGGCGGTCTTGAGCCAGCTGCTGCCCTCGTCGCCGAAGAAGTAACGGCCGCGCTGCGCCGGCATGTCGGAGCCGCGGTAGACGTAGCCGCCAATGACGGTGGATCCCACGGTCCGCCCGTACGCGTACTTCGGGAAGACCAGCTTGCCGGGGCCCTTGATGCCCTCGTCCTTCGACCCGCACGTGCCGCTGAGGTTGCCCTCGTAATGGTTCCAGCCGTAGTTCTCCGGAGTGCCGCCGATCCTCGAGGCGTCCAGGAAATCGACCTCCTCGCGGTCGGACTGGCCGACGTCGCCGATGTACAGGTCGCCCGTCATGCGGTCGAGCGACCACCGCCAGGGGTTGCGCAGCCCGTAGCCGACGATCTTCCAGCCGTTCGAGTCGTGCCGGAGAAGCTTGCCGAGCTTCGAGTTGAGGTTCTGTGCGCTCTTCGCAGTGTCGCAACCGTCTCCACCGTCGCCGAGGCTTAGGTAGAGATAGCCGCCGCGGAACTGGAGCGTGCCGCCGTTGTGGTTGTCGAAGGGCTGATGCTGACGCAAGATCGTGCTCCTCGAGCCGGACTGCACGTGGCCGAGGCCGCTGTTCAGCGTGTAGCGAACGACCCGGCTGTCCCCGTCTCTGTTCGTGTAGTAGACGAAGAGCTTCCGGTCCGCGATGACGGCCGAGAGGAGGCCCTGCTCGCCGCCTGTCGAGACGTGGCCGTGGATGTCGAGGACGACGTTGCGGTGTCCTCCGCTCTGCCGGCGGATGATCTTCCCTCCCTTCTGGACGACGTACAGGGTCGAGCCGGGCACGCTCCTGGGAGCGAAGACCTGGATCGGCGTGTCGAAGTTCCCGACGAGCTGCGTGTGCACGGCAGCGTGGGGCGCAGCCGGAAAGAGGACCACGAGCATGACAACGAGAACGCCTAGGCCCGAGCGGCGCATCCGGATCAGAGGGTAGCGGCGCGGCCGGCCGCTGCTTCCCCCTTCTTGGCGAAGTAGCGAACGAGCCCCGCGTAGGACTGCCAGAGCGGTCCCGCCTGAGTGTAGGCCGCGGCGGTCTCGGGATCGGTCGCCCCCTCCAGCTCCTGCTTGGCCGCACGGACGAACTCCTCTTTGCTCGCCCCGCCGCGGACCCGCCCGGCCCAGGCCCGCAGCCGCTCGCGGGTGTGCTCGATGTGCACGGCGGGCTCCTCCACCCCCCCGAAGTGCGGCAGGCAGAGGCGCTCGGGCTTTCGCTCGGCGATCGAGTCGAGCGAGCGCTCCCAGGCCTCGAGGTCGACGTCGGGCGGCGGGCAGACGGGCGCGATCAGCGTCGAGGGCGCGATGAGGACGCCGGTGACGTCGCCCGAGTAGCACGTCCCGTCCTCCGAGAGGTAGGAAACGTGGTGCGAGGCGTGACCAGGCGTCGGCCAAGCTTCGAGCCCGAGCACATCGCCGCCCACGACGTGGACGTTCTCCTCCGGCACGGGCACCAGCTCGCCCCAGAGCCGGTCGAAGTCGTCGGCGTAGAGCCGGCGGGCGCTCGCCTCCAGGCGAGACGGGTCGACGAGGTGTGGCGCGCCGATCTCGCTGACGTGCACCTGGAGCTCCGGGTTGCGGCGGACGAGAGCGCCTGCGGCGCCGGCGTGATCCAGGTGGATGTGCGTCAGGACGAGGTGGCGGAGGTCCTCGAGTGCAAGTCCCTGCCCAACCAGGCCGTCCTCGAGCGCGCCGAGGCACGTCGTGGGACCGCAGTCGACCAGCGCCGGCTCGTCAGCGGCGAGGAGGTACGACGCGATGACCCGCGAGCGCCCGAGGTGCTGCAGGTCGATCCGAAGCGGCTCCACCTACTTGACGGTGAGGGTGCCTTCCATCCCCGCCGCGCGATGCCCATCCACCGAGCAGAAGAAAGTATAGGTGCCCGGGTCGAGATCGACGGTCGTGCTCGTCGTCGAGTCCGTGATCTGGTCCGTTGCACCGCTCGCACCGTTGCCCTCGATGGTGACGTCGTGCGGAACCGAGGACATGTTCGTGAAGTCAATCGTGATCGAGCCCGCGGTCGCGGACACGTCGGTCTGTTCGTATTTCAGGGCTCCGCTCGGGTCGGCCGAGATCTTGACCGTGGAGCCGCCCCCTCCACCGCCGCCGCCAGTGGTGGCCGGGGTGGTCGAGGAGCTGCTTCCGCCGCCACAAGCAGAAAGGGCGAGAACGAAAGCCGCGAGGACGAGCATGAGCGGCAACGCGCGTCTTGTCATCGAATCACTCCTTCGGGTCGATTCACTCTACCTACGCGGAAGAGGACGAAGTAGATGGCCACGGCTCCGAGCAGGATGCCCAGCCAGGCGGGGCTCAGATCCGGCCGGATGACGCTCGGGAGCTTGGATTCGAACGTGCCGCGCTTGACGAGCTGCTCGTTCCAGCCGTCCTGAAGCGCATTCGCCAGCCCGTACGTGAGGAGGAGCGCGACATAGACCGCGAGCGCGGTCCCCTCAGCTTTCCGCGGCATGCGGGAAGGGACGCGGGAGAGCAGCAGCGCCGCGAGGGCGAGGAGGATTCCGTCGAGGCCGTGGTGGTGTCCCAGGTGGACGGCGTGGAACGACGGCTCGCCGCCCAGCGACGGCTTGACCACCCTGGCGATGAACGGGTCGCCGATCACCGGGGTGTCGTCGACGTAGGAGCCGAGCTCGGCCCAGATCCAGGGCAGCGCGGCGAGGACAAGCGCGACGGCGAGCGCGATCCTCGCGTAGTCCCAGCGGTTGAAGGGCTGCGAGTCGCCGAGGCCGCCGCGCCGGAGGGCCCACGCAGCCAGCCCGAGAGCGAGGAGCGCTCCGATTCCCGCGAGCGCGTTCACCGGCCTCGCGTCGAGGTCGCCCTGGTCGATCACGCCCGGGAACCCCACGGTGGCGCAGAGAATCGTGGCGAGGGCCCCCGCGGCTACCGAGAGCCCCGTGCGGATGCGCGCGACTGCAATCCATGTGAGAGGAATCGCCACGAGCGCGACCGGGAAGCCGGCAAAGACGAGGACGCGCGAGGCGCCGGCGTCCAGCCCTTCGCCGCTCGTGTGGTAGAGCGCCTCGGCCGGAAGGCGCGAGTACGTCACGAGGATGGCCAGCGCGAAGAGCGCGAAGAGTGACCAGACCCCTATCGCTTCCAGAAGGCCAGGCCGGCGCCTTTGCTCCATTTCCCGGCGAGCCTAGACTAGCCAGGCCATGTCTGCTTCCTCCTGCGCGGCCTGCGGCTTCGCCAACCCCGCGGGCGCGCTCTTCTGTGGGAACTGTGGCAGCGCGCTGGGGAGGCCGTGTCCGTCTTGCGGCACCGTCGTCTCTCCCGAGCTCGCCTACTGCACGTCCTGCGGCGCCTCTCTGGAGGAAGAAGAGCGCCCGCCCGCGGAGGAGCGGAAGGTGGTCACGGCGGTCTTCGTCGACCTTGTCGGCTTCACCGGACGGTCCGAGCGGCTCGACCCGGAGGACGTTCGCGCTTTCCTCGCTCCTTACCACGCGCGCGCAAAGGCCGAGCTCGAGCGCTTCGGAGGAACCGTGGAAAAGTTCATCGGCGACGCGGTCGTCGCAGTCTTCGGGGCGCCGACCGCGCACGAGGACGACGCCGAGCGCGCCGTTCGCGCCGCGCTCGCAGTCCGCGACGCGATCTCAGAGCTGAATGCCGACGATGTCTCTCTCGGACTGTCCGTGCGCATCGGCACCGCAACGGGGGAAGCCCTCGTCAACTTGAACGCGCGCCCCGAGCAAGGGGAGCAGCTTGCGGCCGGGGACGTGCTCAACACCGCTTCACGGCTGCAAAGCGCGGCTCCGCCGGACGGGATCCTCGTCGACGAGGCGACTCGCCGGCTGACCGAGAGCGCCATCGAGCACCGCGAGGCCCCACCGGTCGTCGCGAAGGGCAAGACGGACCCCGTGACCGTGTGGGAGCCCATCGCGCCGAAGGCCCGCCTCGGGGTGGACATCGCGTTCCGAGGAGGCGCTCCCTTGGTCGGGCGCAGCGACGAGCTCAACGCCCTCCTCGACGCGGTCGCCCGCTCGCAGCGCGACCGAGCGCCGCAGCTCGTCACGCTGGTCGGTGTCCCCGGGATCGGAAAGAGCAGACTCGTCTGGGAGCTCTTCTCCGCTCTCGACTCCGACCCGGGCCAGTACGTCACCTGGCGGCAGGGACGCTCACTCCCGTACGGTGACGGCGTCGCCTTCTGGGCGCTTGGCGAAATGACCAAGGCACAGGCCGGGATCCTGGAGAGCGATGACGCCGAGGCGGCCGAAGCCAAGCTTCGCGCGGCCGTCGAGAGCGTGCTCCCTGAACAGGACGAGGCGCAGTGGATCGAAGGCCACCTTCGCCCCCTCGCCGGACTTACCGGCGAGGGGCACGCCCCCGCCGGGGCCGACCAGGCTGGCGAGGCAGCGGCAGCATGGCGGCGCTTCTTCGAGGCCCTGGCCGAGCTCCGACCGCTGATCCTGGTTTTCGAGGACCTCCACTGGGCGGACGACGGCCTCCTGGACTTCGTCGACCAGATGGCGGACTGGACGACCGATGTGCCGCTCCTGATCCTCTGCACCGCGCGCCCCGAGCTCCTCGACCGGCGGCAGGGGTGGGGTGGCGGCAAGCGGAACGCGACGACGATTTCGCTAGCTCCGCTTTCGCACGAGGACACAGCGGAGCTCGTCTCCTCCCTCCTCGATGGACGGCTCCAAATGGACAGGCGCACCGAGCTCCTCGCGCGGGCCGGTGGGAATCCGCTCTACGCGGAGGAGTTCGTCCGGATGCTCGCGCAAGCCGAGGAGGAGCTTCCGCTGCCGGAATCTGTCCAGGGAATCATCGCCGCGCGCCTCGACACGCTGCCTCCGGACGAGAAGACCCTGGTCCAGGCCGCGGCGATCGTCGGCAAGGTCTTCTGGCCCGACGCCCTGGGCCACGTGCTCGGCGGCCGTCGCGACGAGGTGGAACAGGAACTGCACTCCCTCGAACGCAAGGAGTTCGTCCGCCGCGAGCGTCGTTCCTCCATCGCCGGCGAAGCCGCGTACGTCTTCCGCCACATGCTCGTCCGAGACGTCGCCTACAGCCAGATTCCGCGTCGGCGGAGAGCCGACATGCACCGGCTCGCAGCAAGCTGGATGGAGCAGCTGGCGAGCGACCGTCCCGAAGACCTGGCGGACATGGTCGCCCATCACTACGTGAGCGCACTCGACCTCGACCGCCGGACGGGCCGCGAGGATCCCGAGCTTGGCGTGCGGGCGCGAATGGCTCTGGTCGACGCCGGCGACCGGTCATTTGCGCTGAATGCATTCCCCGCCGCGGCGCGCTTCTACGCGCAGGCGCTCGAGCTCTGGCCGGAGCGAGATATCGGACGGCCGCGCGTCCTGCTCGCCTACGGGCGGGCGGAATTCCATGCCGTTGGAGCCGGAAAGGAAGCTCTGCGCGAGGCAGCGGACGAGTTCCTGGACGCGGGCGAGACGGAACAAGCCGCGCTGGCACTTGTGACCCTGGCGGACTTCGTCCATTTCATCGAGGGGAACAGGTCCGAAGCGAGCGCAAACCTCGACCTGGCCGTGTCGCTCGTAGCGCAGGGCCCGCCGTCGCCGATCAAGGCGAGCGTTCTCGCGAACCGGGCTCGCTTCCACATGATCGCCGACGAAACCCATCAAGCCATTCGCCTTGCGGACGAAGCTCTTGCCCTTGCGACCACTCTGGAGCTCGAGGAACTGCGGGCGCACACGCTCAACACGCGCGGCGTCGCGAGAACGCTGAGTGGCGACCTCGGCGGCGTCGAGGATCTCGAGCGGGCGGTCGAAATCGCTCCACCACTGTCCTTCGAGCTCTTGCGCGCCCTGAACAACCTCGTCTCGACACTGGTGGAGCTCGGGGATCTCGAACGCGGCTACGCGCTGATGGGGCGCACCCTCGAGGCAGCACGGAGACACGGCCACGTCGTTGCGATGGCGTGGGTCGAGACCCAAGAGCTCGACCGGCTCTACTGGCTTGGCGAGTGGGACGAGTTGCTCACTCGCGCCGAGCAGATGCTCGACAACTCGGCCGCTGCCACACCGACGTTGATGGCGATCGATGCCTATATCTTCCGGGCCCGCCTGAGGCTGGCGAAAGGCCGTGTGGAGGAGGCGCTCGAGGACTCGGCGAAGATTGTCGAGTCAGCTCGGGCCCAGGGCGATCCTCAGGTGGCGTTCCCGGCTCTCGCCGCACGGGCCCAGATCCTGTACGAGGCTGCGCAACCCGAGGAGGCGGGCGCGGCGGTCGACGAGCTCCTCGCCCGATGGCGCGAAAGTCCTACGTCCGCAGCGGGCCCGTGGGTCGCGGAGCTGGCGCAGGTGCTGGAGGGGCTCGGGCGGGGCGCAGAGCTCCGCGAAGCAAGCGCGGGTGTGCGTCTGCGGACGCGGTGGCTCCGTGCGGCGGAAACCTATGCAGGCGGCGACGCGGTCCGCGCCGCTCAGATGTACTCCGAGATCGGAGCGCACGCCGATTCGGCCAAGACACGACTTCGCGCCGCAGAACTACTCGTCGCCGCGGAACAGCGCGACGAGGCCGAGGCCCAGCTCGGGCTCGCGCTCGAGTTCTTCCGCGCCGCGGGCGCCGAACACTACGTCCGCAAGGCCGAAGCTCTTCTCGTGGTCAGCTAGTCGTCGTCCCGGTCGAGATCGTCGTCTTCGAGCAGGAGGATCGCGTCGGGATCGGGCTTCTCGGCGCACACAGTGACGGCGAACTTCCCGCCTCCGTGCTTGCTCTTGAACTTCGTGACGACCTTCTCACCTGGCTTCAGCGGGTGAGGGTCGGGGTTGAGCGGGCGAAACCAGTGCGGGGGCACCGCAGACCTCCTTCTTCGACTCCCAGGCGCCCCGATCATCCTCCAATTGGACGTCCGGGGCAACTGAACCTAATCCCCCTTTCCAGGGAGGGGGACGTCGCGGAAAGTCGCAAGAATTGAGGTTTAGGCAGCCTTTCGGGAAGGATCCTGCGGCCAATGGGAGTACTGCGAGAACACGTCGCTCGAGACGATGCGTCCATGACGCCTCCAACCCGCCCTGCGCTGACCCGGGTCGACACCCTCGTCGATTCATACCGCCGCCTGGCCGAGGTCTTTCACGACGTTCTCTCCGAGCAGCAGCTGGACGCGGTCCTCGAGCGGATCGCAGACACGCTGGGCGATCTCATCCCCTTCGACGCGTTCACGATCTACCAGGCCGACGAGACCCGGCGCGTCCTCATCCCGCTCATGTCCCGAGATAAGTGGGCGGACGAGATCATGGGCGACCAGCCCATCTACGGCGAAGGCATCACGGGGTGGGTCGTCGAGAACCGCGAGGCCCAGCTCGTCAATCACGCGCATCTCGACCCGCGCGTCAAGGTCGTGCCCGGTACTCCCCCGGACGAGCCCGAGGCACTTATCTCCGTCCCGCTCGTCGCACGCGGCACTGTCAAGGGGACGCTCAACGTCTACCGCCTCGGCGACGATGCGGTCTTCACCGAAGAGGAGTTCGAGTTGGCCCAGCGTTTCGGCGACGCGGCCGCGCTCGCGCTCGACAACGCGCAGGTCCGCGCCGGCCTCGAGCTCGAGGCGCAGACCGACTCCCTGACGGGCCTCTACAACCACCGTTATTTCCACGACCGCCTGCGCGCCGAGCTGAACCGGGTCAGCCGGGCGCACGACTCGATCGCCGTGCTCATGCTCGACATCGACGACTTCAAGCGGGTCAACGACATCTACGGCCACGGCACCGGCGACCAGGTGCTCGTCGCGCTCGCGGACATCCTCCGCCAGACCGTGCGCGGCTCAGACGTCGTCTGTCGGCTCGGCGGCGAGGAGTTCGGCGTCATCATGGCCTCCTGCGACGCGGGCGACGCGATGGGGCTCGCAGCGCGCTTGACCGAGCGCATGCTCACGGAGGAGTTCGAGCAGGCTGGCCGGCTCACGCTCTCGATCGGCATCGCCCAGGGGCCCGAGCACGCGATGAACCCCCGCGAGCTCGTCGCCTGCGCGGAGTCCGCCATGATGGCCGCCAAGGCGCGGGGCAAGAATCAGAGCGTTTTCTTCGACGACACGGCCACCGAGCGCCCCGGCGTGAACGGACGTGAGGACGTCCGCTCGATCGCCCATCTGAAGATGCTGCAGAGCCTTGCGGGCCGCCTCAACCGCCTGAACGACGTGCGAGAGATCGGCTCCGTGATCGTGAACGAGCTCCGCGGCCTCATCGACTACCACAACTGCCGCGTGTACATCGCCGACGGGGACACCCTCTTCCCGATCGCCTTCAAGGGCACCCTCGGCCAGTACACGGAGGAAAGCGCCGAGGACCTGACCTGCAAGTTCGGCGAGGGCTTCACCGGCTGGGTGGCCGAGACCGGCCGCTCGCTTCTGCTCGCCAACGCGATGGACTGCGAGTTCGCGGTCACGATCCCCAACACCGAGGACATCGACGAGTCCGTCGTCGCGGTCCCGCTGAAGTACGGCTCGCGCGTCAGCGGCGCAGTCGTGATCTCCAAGCTCGGCGTGAGCCAGTTCGACGAAGACGACGTCCGGCTCCTCGAGGTGCTCGCCGGCCACGCCTCGGTCGCGCTCGAGAACGCGCGCCTCTACGAGGCCGAGCGCAAGGAGGCGGAGCTCGCCAAGGAATCGCTCTGGATCGCCAACGCGCTCCTCGACTTCAGCCGCGAGGTTGCGACAGTGGAGGGCATGGACGACGTCCTCGACCGCATCGTCGACCTCACCGCGCATTCCCTCGGCTCGCCACGGGTCTCGGTCTGGCTGGAGGATGTGGCCGGCGGCGACCTCACCCCCCGGGCGTTCTCGGGCTACAGCGACGAGCTGCGTGCGCAAACCGAGGCGCTCACCTATTCGTGCTCGCTCTCGAGCACCTTCCTCTCCGCGTCCGAGCCCTTCCTCATGAGCCCGGAGCAGCTTTCCGCAATCGACGGCGGCCACGAGCCCCGTGCGGTCTATGCGGTCGCGCCCCTCCACTTCGAGGGCGCCCGGGTCGGCTGCATCGTCGCCTTGGACACCCAAGGCTTCACCCCCCGGACGATGCGCCTGTTCGCCGGCCTCGCCCACCAGGCGAAGCTCGCGATCCAGAACGCGGGCGCGTTCGACAACCTCGAGGAGACGTTCTTCACCACCGTCGAGGCCCTCGCGAACGCTCTCGAGGCGAACGACGAGTACACGTCGTCCCATGCGCGCTGGATCACGGACATGGCCCTCGACGTCGGCCGCGAGCTCGGCCTTGACGCGCTCGCGCTGAAGCGCCTCGAGCTCGGCGCGCTCTTCCACGACATCGGCAAGATCGGCATCCCCTCGACGATCCTCCTGAAGCCCGGCCCGCTGACGAAAAAGGAGCGAGCGGTCATGGAGACGCATCCTGAGCTCGGCGAGCGGATCCTCGCGCCGATCGCCCGCCTGGAGGCCGTGCGCCCAATCGTGCGCCACTGCCACGAGCGCTGGGACGGCAAAGGCTATCCCGACGATCTCGGCGGCGCGGACATCCCCATCGAGTCGCGCGTGATCTTCGTCTGCGACGCCTTCCATGCGATGACGACCGACCGGCCGTACCGCCGTGCGATGGCCTTCCAGGACGCCTGCAAGGAACTCGAGGGCGGCGCCGGCTCTCAGTTCGACCCCGACGTCGTCGCCGCGTTTCTCCGGGTCGCCCCGGCCGCCCTCCAGGCTCACCCGCTGTAGCCGTTTAGGATCGGCGGCGTGTACGAGCCGCTGAACACCTGGGACTTCGAGCGCCTCGCCGAGGGCAAGGTCGAGTCGGGCCCCTGGGGCTACTTCGTGGGGGGCGCGGGCGACGAGCGCACGCTCGCCGAGAACCTCGCGGCGTTCAGGCGCTGGCACCTGCGGCCGCGCATGCTCGTCGATGTGGCCTCGGTCACAACGACGACGACCGTCCTCGGCGGTGAGATCTCTATGCCCATCCTCGTCGCGCCGACGGCGTTCCAGTACCTCGCCCACCCGGACGGCGACGTCGCCATGGCGAGAGGTGCTGCGGAGGCTGGAACGGTCATGTGCCTTTCCACGCTCGGGGGCGCATCCGCAGCCCAGCTCGCCGAAGCGGCGCCCGCCGGCCGGCAGTGGTTCCAGCTCTACTGGTCGCGCGACCGCGGCTTCACGCAGTCGCTCGTCGAGGCGGCCGCAGACGCTGGCTTCGAGGCGATCGTCCTGACTGTCGACCTCCCCGCGGCGGGACGAAGGGAGCGCGACATCCGCGCCGCGTTCGAGATTCCCCCAGACCTTCCCCTCCCCAACCTCTCGGATCACCTCGGACGCGGGGACTTCCACGCCGCCCTGAGCGAAGTCGTCGATCCGTCGGTGACCTGGCGCGACCTCGAGTGGCTGCGCTCGGTCTCGCCCATGCCGCTTCTCGTGAAGGGGATCCTCACGGAAGAGGACGCGGAGCTGGCCTGCGAGCATGACGTCGACGGTGTCGTCGTCTCGAATCACGGTGGCCGCCAGCTCGACGGCGCGCCAGCGAGCCTCGATGCCCTTCCGGAAGTCGTGGAGGCTGTCGCGGGGCGCTGCCTCGTCCTCATGGACGGCGGGGTGCGCCGGGGCACGGACGTCGCCACGGCGCTCGCGCTCGGAGCCCAGGCGGTGCTGGTCGGCAGGCCCGCCCTCTGGGGGCTCGCAGTCGGCGGAGCGGACGGTGTCGTCCGCGTGCTGGAGCTCCTGCGGGCAGAAATCGAGCTCGCCCTGCGCCTCCTCGGCTGCGCAACGCCGAGCGCCGTCACGCGCGCGCACGTGGGCCGAAGCGCTCCCTAGGGGGATTGTCCGCTGGCGGTTCCCGCGCGTCGTAGTGCCTGAACGCAGGCAGAAGCAGGGCGAAGATGCCGACGCCGGCGACGCAGAGGACGCCGCCCGAGACGACCGAGGCGCGGACGCCGAAGAGCGCCGCGGCGATGCCCGATTCGAGGTTCCCGAGCAGGGGGCCGCTCGAGTAGCTGACCTGCTCGATTCCCGCGAGGCGGCCTCGTAGGCGGTCCGGGATCGTCTGGTTCCAGAGGGTCCCGCGGAAGATGCCGCTGATCATGTCCGCCGCGCCCGCGAGTGCGAGGAAGAAGAGGGCGACGAGGAGGTTCGTGACGAGCCCGAAGACCGCGATCGCGAGCCCCCACGATCCGGCCGCCCAGATGATCGCCATTCCGTGGCGGTGGACGCGCGTGGCCCATCCGCTCGTCAGCGAGGCGACGAGCGCACCGACGGACGGCGCGGCGTAGAGGAGCCCGAGCACCTCCGCCCCGCCGTACCGCGTGGCGATCGCCGGGAAGAGTGCCATCGGCATCCCGAAGAACATCGCGACCATGTCGACGCCGTAGCTCCCGAGAAGCTCCTGCCTGCTCCACGCGTACTTCATGCCTTCGACGATGCTGCGCACGCTCGGTGGCACGGCGTCCGGGGGCGGCGGAACGGCGCGCATGAGCGCGAGCGCGAACACCGAGGCGCCGTACGTGGCGATGTCGATGCCGTACGTCGCGGGCAGTCCAATGGTTGCGATGAGGACGCCGCCCACGGCGGGGCCCGCGATCATCCCGAACTCGCCGCGCAGGGAGTCGAGCGCAGAGGCGGCCGTCAGCTCGTCACGGGACACCAGCCTGGGAACCATCGAGTCGAGGGCGGGGCGCTGGAAGCCGTCGAGCGCGGCTCCGAGTGGGGCGACGACGAACAACACCCAGACCTTCGGCTCGTCGAGGAGCGAGTTGGCCAGGAGGATCACCGTCGCACCCGCGAGCGCGACCTCGGCGAACTGGAGCATGCGCCTGCGGTCGACGGCATCCGCGAGCGCTCCTCCGATAAACGCGGTGAAGAGGAGCGGCACGAGCTCGGCGAGACTCAGAAGCCCGACAGCGAGCGACGAGCCCGTCAGCTGGTACACCTGGTACGGGATCGCGACGTAGGTGAGCATCGCGCCGAAGAACGAGCAGGCCTGGCCCGCGAAGAGCAGGCGGTAGTCGCGGTGCCGCCGCAGCGGCCCGATGTCGATAGTCGTCAGGCCGAGCAGGCGGCGGAGCGGCCCTGTGTCCTCGGTCGCGACCGCCGGAACGGGCGGCACCGGGCCGAGTCGCTCGCCTTCGTGAGATCCGCGCGGCTCGTCCTCGCTCACGCGGGGAGCCTACGAGGCCTGCTGGCCGGAAAGGCCTAGGTGATCGTGTAGGAGGTCGTGCCGGTCGCGGCGCCGAACGGGTCGACCACGATCGTGTACAAGCCGGTCGCCGGGAACGAGACCGAGAAGTCGTTGCCCGCCGGGCCGGAGGTCCCGAACCCGACCTGGTTCGCCGGCGAGGTCGTCGTGCCCTGGTAGATCGTCAGGGACACGCTCTGCGTCTGACCCGGGTCGGCGGGGACGTTCGTCGTGACGGTGACCGTGTGCGTTCCCATGCTGACCGGGTTGGCCGTGAGCGTGCAGTTCTGCCCGGGAACGGTCGTCGTGCAGCTTGTCGTGCCGGTGAGGTCGGCGGGGACGTTGTAGAACGTCAGCGTCACGCTTCCCATCGACGCCCCCTGCGGGTCGATCGTCACCGTGTAGGTGCCGGTCCGTCCTACCGGCAGCGTGATGGGGTCGACGAAGTCGCCGTCTGTCCCGAAGGTGCGCTGGAGGACCGTCGGCACCGGGCTCGGCCCAGGTGCCTTCACGATCACCTTGACGCTCGCCATGGTGACGCCACTGAACTTGAAGCTGATGCGCTGGCCCGCGGTGCCGGCGAAGGTGCGGGTGGCGTTCTGTCCCGGGGCCGTGGTCGTGACCGTCAGCGGGGTGCCGAGCGTCAGCGTTCCCGTCGTGTCCGCGGGGACGACGTAGACGCCGACCGTCACACTTCCGTAGAAGGAGCTCTGCGGGTCGACCTTGACCTTGTACGTGCCGGTCGAGGGGAGCTTCACCGGATCCGCGAACGCGCCCGAAAGGCCAACGTGAGTCTTCACGATCAGATTCGTGCCGTCCGGCTTGAGGACGGAGACGTTCAGGTCGTCGATGGTCGAATTCGTGAGATTGAGACTGATCCGAGTGTTGATGGTGCCCGTGAAGGTGTAGGTCGCGTTCTGGCCGGGGGCCGTCGTCGTCACGGTCAGAGGAGTCCCAGGCGTGATCGCGCCGCTCAGGTCGGCGGGAACGTTGAAGAGCTGCACGTCCGCGCTCCCGGAGTTCGCGAGCAGCGGGTCGAGCAGGATCTTGTAGACCCCGTTCTGCGTGAGCGTCACGGTCTGTGTCCACCCGCCTTCGCTGGTGACCGTCGCAGGCGCAGGGATCGCATGCGATCCGCTGGGGTTCAGGAGGTCGAGCTCGGCGGGGTTCGTGTTGACCACGTTCGAGACGAGGACGGTGACCTTCTGGCCCACCGTTCCCGTGAAGGTCGCGTAGGCGTTCTGTCCGGCGACGGTCGTCGTCAGCGTGACGGGGGGACCGCCCGCGGTGATGGGCACCGTCGGATCCGCCGGAACGTCGTGGGCGGTGAAGTGAAGGTCGCCGGTCGAGACGCCGCTCGGATCGACGACGAAGGTGTAGGTGTTGGTCCCGGCGACCGGGAGAACCGTCGCGTCGAGGAACCCGCCGGCGGGGCCGACCGGGGTCGAGGCAAGCACGGTGAGGTCGGGCTTCAGGATCGAGAGCGTTCCGCTGAAGTCCGAAGAGATGACCTCGACGCTCACCCGTTGGTTCTGCGTCCCGCTGAAGGTGAACAGATTGCGCTGGCCCGGAACCGTGGTCGTCCCGATGCCCTCCGTACCCAGCGTGTATGCGGCGGATGTGTCAGCCGGGACGTCGTAGCCCGAGAGTGTGATGCTTCCCTTGGCCTTGCCTTTGGGGTCGAGCACGAGAGTGTAAACGCCCGTCTGAGAGAGCGTGATCGGGTCGATGAAAGTCGGCGCTGTCGCGAACGACTGCGGACCCAGGATGACGGCGCCGAAGGGATCTTTGAGGGTGAGCGCCCCGGACGAGACCGTGACGGGGTTCAGGTAGAGCGACAGCCGGTGGCCGGCCGTTCCCGTGAAGGTGAAGTACGCGTTCTGGCCGGGCACAGTTGTCGTCACCGTCGTGCCGGGGCTTCCGATCGTCATCGTGTTCGAAGCGTCCGGAGGGACGTTGTACAGCTTGAGGGTGACCTTCCCGGTGTTGTCCAGGTTCGGGTCGACCACGAGCTTGTAGGTGCCGTTGACCGGCAGCGTGTTCGCGTCGACGAACCTCGCTGTCTTCGTTGCGGAGACGGTGAACACCGCAGTCCCGTTCGGCTTCAGGAGCGTGATCTTCATGGACGCGATCGTCGAGTTCGTGATGTCCAGCGACACGCGCTGCCCGGCCGTTCCGGAGAACGTGGCCGTCGCCTTGTCGCCGGCGGTCGAGATCGTGACGGTCACGGCCGAGCCACCCGGGGTGATCGAGAACCCGACCGCGGCGGCGCTACCGCCTAGTGCGGCAGCGACGACTGCCGCGAGAACGGCAGCGCAGAAGATCCGTGTGGATGTGCGGCGGCCCACCGCATCTCACGGTAGGCCGCCTCGGTTTCTCTTGTCTTTCCCCCTAATGGGGTAGTGCGCCTGCGCTTAGTAAAGGCTCGTATGCAAACATATGTTCGTGTGGAGTGAGGCCACGATCCTGCACGCCGACGCCGATGCGTTCTTTGCCTCGGTCGAGCAGCGGGACGACCCTCGCCTCCGCGGCCGCCCCGTGATCGTCGGCGGCGGCGTCGTCCTCGCCGCGAGCTACGAGGCCAAGGCCCGCGGGGTGCGCACGGCCATGGGTGGGGGCCGCGCGCGCCGCCTCTGTCCCGAGGCGATCGTCGTGCCGCCGCGCATGTCCGCCTACTCGGAGGCGAGCAAGGCGCTCTACCGGGTCTTCGACGGCGCCACGCCCCTCGTCGAGGGCCTCTCCATCGACGAGGCGTTCCTCGACGTCCGCGGGATGCGTCGGATCGCGGGCACGCCGAGCGAGATCGCCGAGCGCCTGCGCCGAGACGTCCGCGAGCGGGTCGGGATCGCCGTCACCGTCGGAGTCGCGCGCACGAAGTTCCTCGCCAAGGTCGCAAGCGGCGTCGCCAAGCCGGACGGACTCTTGCGCGTCCCGCCGGGGAAGGAGCTCGACTTCCTCCACCCCCTCCCCGTCGAGCGCCTCTGGGGAGTCGGGCCGGTGACGGCCCGAAAGCTGCGCAAGGCGAGGATCGAGACCGTGGGCGAAGTTGCGGAGCTCGCGGAGGCGACGCTCGTCTCGATGCTGGGCCGCGCCTCGGGGCGCCACCTGCACGCGCTCGCGCACAACCGCGATCCGCGACCCGTGCAGACTCGGCGCCGGCGTGGGTCGATCGGCTCTCAGCGCGCACTGGGACGCAGGCGCAGGTCGCCCGAGGAGATCGACACCGTCCTCGTCGGCCTGGTCGACCGCGTGACGCTCCGCATGCGCAAAGCCAAGCGCGTCGGCCGCACGGTCGTCCTTCGCCTGCGCTTCGACGACTTCACGCGAGCGACCCGGTCGCACACGCTCCCCGGCGCGACGGCGCGCACCGAAGCGATCCTCGTCACCGCCAGGGGCCTCCTCGCCGAGGCGCGCCCGACGATCGAGCGTCAGGGTCTGACGCTGCTCGGAGTCTCGGTCGCGAACCTCGAGAACGAGGACGCGGTCCAGCTCACGCTGCCGTTCGACCGCGGCTGGAGCGGCGCACTCGACACTGCACTCGACGAGGTGCGCAGCCGCTTCGGGACGTCGGCGGTGACCCGGGCCGTCCTTCTCGGCCGCGACCCGGGTTTCACCGTCCCGTTGCTTCCGGACTAACGCCCGGTCGGCACCGGAGGAGCGACGCCCACCCGCTCGCGGCCCTCACCGTCGTGCGGCGGCTCGATCGTGAGGTTCGGGAGCGCCCGGTCCAGCCAGCGCGGCATGTACCAGGACTTCTCCCCGAGCAGCGTCAGGAGGGCAGGCACGAGGGTCAGCCGGACGACCAAAGCGTCCGTGATGATCGCGACCGCGAGCAGCAGGCCGAACTCCTTCGGGATGCGGTCGACGCTCAGGATGAACGCCGCGAAGACGGTGCCCATGATGAGCGCGGCGGCCACGATGACCCGGCCGATCGCCGCGATCCCGTGCTCGACGGCGGCGCGGCACCTGAGCCCGTTCACGTGCTCCTCCCGGATCCGGCTCATGAGGAAGACCATGTAGTCCATCGAGAGCCCGAAGAGGATCGCGAAAGCGATCGGCGGGACGAACGTCTCGATCGGCCCCGTTCGGTCGAGCCCGGTGATCCCGAGCAAATGGCCCTCCTGCACCACGAGGCCGAGGACGCCGAACCCGACGAAGGCAGACATGAGGGTGGTCACGGCCGCCGTCGCCGAGATGACGATCGACCGGAACGCCATCGAGAGCAGGATGAACGTGACGCCGATGATGTAGAGCAGGAAGATCGGGAGCCGCTCCATGATCCGATCGGCGATGTCCTTGAACGCCGCGGTCTGGCCGGAGACATACGCCACGGCGTCTCCGCCGGCGGTTGCCTTCGGGACAGCGTCTTGGCGCAGGCGGTCGACGAGCTGGTCGGTCGCCTCGTCCTGCGGCGCCGAGGTGGGCGTGACGAAGACGATGGCCACGCTCTTCTCGTCGTTGAACTGCGGCTTGCGGACGGATGCGACACCCTCGATCCCGCGAACGTCCTGGTATACGCGCTCCGGAGCCTGCGCGTCGCCGCGCACGTCGACGACGATCGGAATCGGGCCGTTGAAGCCGGGGCCGAAGCCCTGGGCGAGGAGGTCGTACGCGCGGCGGCTCGTCTGCTGGGTCGGCTGCGTCCCCTGGTCGGCCGCCCCGAGCCGGACGAGAAGCGACGTGGACGCGAGCGCGAGGATGGCCACGATCCCGATCGGGAGGACGTAGCGCGCGTTGGCGGTGACGAAGCGGCCCCAGCGGGCCACGAACGTCTTCTCACGGCACTCCTCGGAGTCGTCGATCGGCTTGACGAACGGTACCTTCAGCCGGTCGATCTTGTGCCCGAGCTTGGAGAGAACGGCAAGCAGCAGGGAGTTGGCGATCAGCACCGTGGTTAGAACTCCGAGAGCGCTTCCGATCCCGAGCTTCGTGATGAAGTCGAGGCCGAAGAACGCGAGCCCGCTCACCGAGATCGCGACGGTCAGGCCGGCAAAGAGCACCGCGCGGCCGGCAGAGGAGCCCGCCTCGGCCGCCGCGTCATGCGGCGTGAGGCCGTCGTGCAGAAGCTGTCTGAAGCGCGTGACGATGAAGAGCGAGTAGTCGATCCCGACGCCGAGCCCGATCATCGAGACGAGGATCGGCGTGATCGTGTTGATGTCGGTGAGACCGGCGAGGATGAAGAGGAGCAGGAACGCCGTGAAGAGCGCCGTCAGCGCGAGCGCGATCGGGATGATCATCGCCACGAACGTGCGGAAGATGAAGATGAGGACGATGATCGCCGCGAGCACGCCGAGCAGCTCGGAGGTGCCCTGCTCGAGCGGCGGGAACTCGGCCTCGCCGTTGTACTCGACGGTCACACCGACGGGGGCGACCGTCTCGCGGACGGCGTCCTCGACGGCGACGACCGCGTCTCGGTCCTTGTCCTCGATCGTCTGGTCGAACTGCGCCTCGGAGTAAGCAATTCGGCCGTTGTCCGAGAAGGTGTCGGGGCTGAACGGGTCGCCGGCGCTCTCGATGCCGGCCTTGTCGGCCTTGGGCGTGTACGGCGCGGTCTGAATGAGGGCGATCGCCTTCTCGATGGCCGCCTTGCGCTCGGGCGTGTCGAGCCGCTGACCCTCAGGCGCGGCGAAGACGATGTTGAGCACACCGCCCTGCTCGGAGGCGAACTTCGACTCGATCAGGTCGGTGGCGCGCTGCGTGTCGGAGCCGGGGATCTCGAACTCGTCGCGCAGGCTGCCGCCCACCGTGATGACGAGGCCGACGAGCACGATGAGGATCGCGACCCAACCGATCATCACGCGCCACGGGTGCGTGGCGCAGAATCGCGCCCAGCGCGCCCAGGTGCCCGTGGAGAGCCGTTCATGTGCGCGCAGGTTGGCAGGAGCAGAGCTGGCGGCGTTACTCGTCATCGGAGGGGTTCCCTTCCTCGGTTTACGGCAGTTGTCAGCGTCGCAGGGTCTCCCCAGGATCGCACTACGGGAAGCCCGCGCCTAGGGGTTCGGTTTTCCGTACTCAGCGTCGAACGCCTGAGATCGGGAGATATTCCCGTGCTCAGTCTTGTTCGGCGCTACGAGGAACGCGTCGGCGTACCCGGCTGCGGCTCGTCGAGGAGCCGTGCCTCGATCCGGCGGTTCCGAGCGCGGAGCGCGAACCACCCGAGGATCACCAGGACGAGAAGCGGGCTCAAAACGAGCGCGAGGAAGACCGCGACCGCACCCGCTCCCCGCAGGAAGTCGCCGGCCTTGTCGACGGCGCCCGCGATACCGCTCTCGCTCTTCTCGATCGCACCCGGCGCTCCCGTCGCGAGCCGGAAGGTGAGGTCGGCCATGGACGTCCTGCTCACGATGGAGGCCTTGCTTCGCTTGGCGTAGTCGAGATTCCTCCGCAGGTTCTCGAGGTGGATGCGGGCCGCGAGCTCCTCGGCGGCGGTCAGCTGACCGCTGGCCAGGCGAGCCAGCTCGATCCGGATCTTGCTGCGAAACTCCGCGATCCGTCGACTCACGCGGTCGAGCGGCGCCTCGAGATCCTGGGTGTTCGTCCGCTGCGAGGTCACCGTGCCGAGCTGCGTGAGCCGGAAGACGGCGTCGTCGAGATTCCGCACCGGAATCCGCATCGTCAGCTGCGCCCGCCCCTGGGCCCCGCGGGTGTCCACGGTCGAGGAGGCGACGACGCCGCCGAGCTCGCGCGTGATCTGGACTGCGTCCTGCGAGGCCGAGGAGACCTTGTCCGCGTCCTGGACGCGCAGGTCGATCCACATGTCGATGTCCCGGGCGCGGTCGGTCAGAGGCGGCGCAAGGGTCGCGGGCCTGCCGAGGGGAACGGTGGACGCCTCGATTTGACCAGAGAGATGCTTCTCGATGACGGAGGGCACGGTGCGCTCCGTATGGCGCGCGGCCGGTTTGGCAAGACCGAGGTTCTGAGAGGCAGTTCGACCCGTGTTGAAAAGAAAAGCTGCGAACGCACCGGCGGCGAGAACGAGGGTGGTCACCGCGAGCACCGCAACGAGGCGCCGGCTCGGGCGCCGCACGCGCGGCTTCGCCGACGCGCCGATCTCCGCGACTCGCTCCCTGAGCCCGGACGGCGCCCCGATCGACGCGCCGCGGAGCTCCCGGGCAAGACCCTGCACGCGAGCCTCGTCCTGAGTCTCGGGGAACGCACCGGCGAGGAGCGCCTCGAGGCGGGCGGGAACGACGAGCTCAGGCGACGACATGGGTTTCCATCCTCTCTTCGAGCTTCTGCAGCGCCCGCGCGAGCCGCATCGAGCACGCGCTCCGGCTGATTCCGAGCACTCGTGCGGCGGCGACCGCATCGAGCTCGAGCACGATCCGCAGGACGACGACCTCGCGCTCCCCGGCGGAGAGCGCACGGAGCGCGGACTCGAGCTCGGCCGAGATCCCCCCGGCGAGCGGCTCGGCGGTCTGCGCAGCCTCCGCGGCCGACCGGTCCTCTCTCCTCCGCCGCCTCGCCTCTGAGCGGAAATGGTCGAGCGCCTTCGAGCGGGCGAGCTGACAGAGCCAGGTGCGCTCGGAGCCCCTGCGGGGATCGAAGCGCTTCCAGCTCCGAAAGGCCTTCTCGAAGGTCTCTCCCGTGAGGTCTTCCGCGAGGACAGGGTCGGCGGTGAGAAAGACGAGATAGCGGTAGACGTCGTCGAGGTGCTCCTGCGCCGCCTCCGCGAACGCGCGGCGTTGCGGCGCACGGCGCGGCCAGGTCTCGGCGAGTGCGTTCACGATGTCCATACGTCACCTACCGACGTCTGCGTCACAGCTCAGGCGTCGTGAATTTCGCGCGGCGAGATCATGAGTGCTCGTGCCAGCGCTCCGGCTCGATGAGAGCCGTGACGCGCTTGCGCTCCCGATTCGAGTAACGCGCTCCCCGGTAACGCACCGAGAGCCGGTCGATGTCGACCAGGCCGTCGTCGTCACGTATCTCGACGACGGTCCCGAGCACCGTGACCGCGCGGTACCAGTCCCCGATGTCGAGCACGGTCACCGCGACGCGCGGGTCGCGGCGCATGTGACTCAGACGCAGCCGCTCGAAGTCCATGTTGACGAGGATCCGCCCGTCGTCCCAGTCGTACCAGGTCGCCGCCGAATACGGCGCCCCGTCCGAGCGGACCGTCGAGATGACCGCAGCATGGGGCTCTTTCAGGAACTCGACAATCTCGTCGGGCAACGGCGCCAGCGGCATGAACGAAGTCTAGGACGTGAGCGAGACCGCTCGGCCCTCGCCGGCCGAGCGGTAGAGTGCCTCGATCGCGCGCGCCTGCCCGAGCGCGTCCTCGCGGCCAAGCAGCGGCTCAGCGCGGCCACGGACGGCCGCGGACATGTTCTCGAGCTGCAGGCGGTACGAGTCCACCGGCTCGAGTTCGATCCGCTCAGTGCCGTCCCTCCGCAGTTCGAGCACCGGTGTTCGGCAGTGCCAGGGGTCGTCCAGGAAGATCGACCCCTCCTCGCCGATCGCCTCGAGCTCGTCACGGATCGGAAGGACGAGGCCGCAGTCGATCTCGGCCAGGACGTCGTCCGGGAAGCGCAGCGTTCCCGTGAAAAGCTCGTCCACACCGGAGGCGGCGGCAACATGCTCGCCGTAGACCGACTCCGGCTCGCCGGCGAGCAGCCTCGCGCCCGAGACGCAGTAGCAACCGACGTCCATGAGCCCGCCGCCCTCGAGCTCGGCGTCGAGTCGCACGTTGGACGCATCGTCGAGCGGGAAGCTGAACGCGGCGCGGACGAGCCGCAGGCGCCCGATGGCGCCGTCCGCGACGACCTCGACGAGGCGCTTCGTCTGTGGATTGTGCCGGTACATGAAGGCCTCAATGAGAATCCGGCCGGCCTTCTCGGCGGCGTCGAAGGCCCGCTCGACGTCCTCCGGATGGCGGCTGAGCGGCTTCTCGCAGAGCACGTGCTTGCCCGCCTCGAGCGCGCGGACAGACCAGTCGATGTGCATGGAGTTGGGCAGCGAGATGTAGACGGCCTCGACCTCCGGGTCCGCGAGCAGCTCCTCGTAGCTGCCGTACGCCCGCTCGATCCCTCGCTCCCGCGCGTAGGCCTCAGCACGGCCGGCGTCGCGGCTCGCCACCGCGACCACGTCGAGGTCAAGGGACGCCTGGGCGCCCGGCAGGAGCTTGTCGTTGATGTTCGCCGTGGAGAGGAAGCCCCACCTGACCGGGCCGTCTACCCCCATGACGGCTCCGCCACCGGCCTGAAGGCCGTCTCGAGGATGCGGTGGTTGCGGGGCCGCGTCAAGACGAAGAGAACGACTTCGGCCACGTCCTTCGGGGTCATCATCCCTTCGAGCTCCGGCATCTCCGGTGTGCGCCCGCGGCCCATGGCGAAATCGGTGGCAACCCCGCCGGGGCAGACGGTCGTGCAGCGGACGCCCTTCTCCCGAAGCTCGTGGTCGAGCGCGCGCGTGAAGCCGACCTGGGCGAACTTGGACGCGCAGTAGACGGCCTCGAACGGGAGCCCGCGCCGGCCGGCCTCGGAGGCCAGAGTGACGACGTCGGCGGCCTCGCTCTTCAGCAGATATGGCAGCGTGGCGCGCACGGCGTAGAGCGTGCCCTTCACGTTGACGTCGATCATCTCCTCGAGCTGGTCCGGGGGAAGGTCGAGGAACGGCCCGTAGGCCCCGACGCCTGCGTTGGCCACGAGGATGTCGATGCCGCCGAAGCGCTCGGCCGTGGCGGCGGCCAGCGACTCCAGGTCGTCCGAGCGGCGGACATCGCACGGGGCCGCCACGGCTCCCTTGACGCCGAGGTCGTCTCCCCTTCGCGATGCGAGGCCGAGGTGGACGCCGTGGGAGGCCAGCGAGTGGGTGACCGCCGCGCCGATGCCGCGGCTCGCGCCCGTGACGAGAGCAACTTTCCCTTCGAGAGAGATCATTCGTCCTCCAGAGTTCGTAGAGCCGGATAGAGAGAGCGAAAGCGCCGGTAGCCGTCAGCGTAGGGCCGAACCCATTGGGGCTTGGGCTCGACCGTGTCTCGGACCCGCGCGGTCACGGCGACTGCCTCGTGCACGTCGGCGAAGACGTCTGCGGCCACGCCGCCCAGGAGCGCCGCGCCGAACGCCGCGCCCTCCTCCGCCGCGGTGCGTTCCAGCGGCAGTTCGAGGACCGAAGCCACGATCTCGAGCCAGAGGTTGCTCCTCGCCCCGCCCCCGGAGACGCGGGCGGACACGGGCTCGACTCCGAGCGAGCGCAGGAGCTCGAGGGAGTCACGGAGCCCGAATGCCACGCCTTCCAGCACGGCGCGGACGAGCGCGCCGCGGTCGTGCCGGAGCGAGAGGCCGGCGAAGGCGGCGCGCGCATTCGGATCGACGTGCGGGGTGCGCTCGCCGGCGAGATATGGAAGGAACATGAGCCCTTCGACGCCGGGAGGCCACGGCTCCGCCTCGGCGACGACCTTCTCGGGCGATTCCCCCAGAGCGACAACGCCGCGAAGCCAGCCGAGCGACCCTGCGGCGGAGAGCATCACCCCCATCGCATGCCAGCCGCCAGGCACGGCGTGACAGAAGGCGTGGACGCGCCCGTCCGGATCGGCGGCGAAGCCGGGTAGCGCCGCGAAGACGACGCCAGAGGTTCCGAGCACGACCGAGAGCGGGCCCGGCCCATCCACCCCGACGCCGAGCGCTCCTGCGGCCTGGTCACCGGCGCCCGCGGCGACCGGCACGCCGTCCGCGGTATGGCCGGACACGGCCGCTGACTCGAGCGCGGTGGGAACCCACTCCCGCGGGATCTCGAGCGCATGCATGACTTGGGCGCTCCAGCCTCGGGCGGCGACGTCGAAAAGCAGCGTGCCGGATGCGTCGGCGACGTCTGTCGCGTGGTCGCCGGTCAGCCGCAGGCGGACGTAGTCCTTGGGCAGAAGCACACGGGCGATGCGGGCGTAGACGTCGGGCTCGTGCTTTCGAAGCCACAGGAGCTTAGGGGCGGTGAAGCCCGGCAGGGCACGGTTCCCAGTCAGCCCGACGAGCTCGCGGAGCCCGAAGCGTTCCTCGATCTCGGCGCACTCCTCCCCGGTCCGCTGGTCGTTCCAGAGGATGGCCGGGCGAAGAACTCGGTCGGCGTCGTCGAGGGCGACGAGCCCGTGCATCTGGCCGGAGAGCCCGATGCCCGCGATGCCCTCTCGTCCGACCTCGGCGAGCGCCGCCTCGGACGCGCGCCACCAGTCCTCAGGGTTCTGTTCGGCCCAGCCAGGCTGAGGGGTCGCCAGCGGGTAGGGCGCCTCGGCGCGCGCGAGCACCTCGCCGTCCGAGGAGATCCGCAACGCCTTGACGCCGGTCGTGCCGACGTCGAGGCCGACCAGGTCGGTCATTCGAGGTCGAGCCCGGCTCGCGCGATCGCCTCGCGCGCGACCCGGTCGTCCTCTTCCCCGGGCAGCCCGCTGACCCCGATCGCGCCGACCCGTGCTCCGCCTTCGAAGGCGGCCACTCCGCCCTTGAAAAAGGTGAAGAACGGATCGAAGCTCGCGAGCTCGGCCGGCTCAGCGGAGACCTTCGCAGCGAGCTCCGCGGTCGAGCGCGCGTCGCTTCGGGCTGCGGTGTAGGCCTTGCGCTGGGCGTTCAAGCGCGTGTCGGGCGCCGCCTCGTCCATCGTTGCCGCGGCGATGACCTCACCGTGCTCGTCCGCCACGAAGACGGATACCGGGCCGGACGCCTCGGCGACCACGGCGTCGACCATCGCACGCGCCTGGTCGAGGTTCACTCGGCCCCCAGCGCCGCGTAGACGAGCTCGTAGGCGCGCACGGCGTCCTTCTCCTGCTGCGCCTGCCGGAGCGCCGTATCGTCGATGCGGGCGGCGGCCGAGTCGATGAAGTTCCACTGGAGAACGCTGCGCCGGACAGCGGCCACCTGGTCCTCTGTGTACGGGTAGAGGTCGAACCCGAGCCGCTCGCCGTTGGAGCCGTAATCGGCGCGGCGGAGCTCGACGGCGAGCTCGAGAGTCTCCATGAACGCGGTCGCACCGACCATGTTGTCGTCGTCGAAGGTCCCCCAGCCGGAATTGGCGTGCTGGTGGCCGAGCAGGCCCTCGGCGGCGAGCATCGCCGCGTACTCCGCCAGGTTCTCGCCGTTCATGATCAGGTGCTGCCAGTCCATGTTCACCTTGACGTTGTCGATGCCCTCGGCCCGCAGCTTGTGGATCACGTGCAGCGTCATGCCGATGTTCCGCATGAAGATCTTCATCGCCGGCTCCGAGTTCTTGTGCTCGAGGAAGAGGAGGACGCCGTGCTCGCGGCAGCGCTCCGCCGCCTCGCCGATTCCTTCCACGAGGCACTTCCAGCTCTCCGGATAGGGCGTCTGGAACGGGTAGTTGTAGCCCTCGATGCCCGGCCAGACGATGAAGTGCGCGCCGAGTGAGCCCGCGAAGTCGGCGGCCGCGACGGTGCAGCGCCGAGCTTCCTTCCGCGTCTCCTCGTCGGGCGACGTGAGGCCGCCGCGGCCGAAGCGGGGGTCGAGGTGGAGCCCCGTGGCGATGCAGTAGATGTCGCGGTCTCCGAGTGCCGCACGCACCTCGTCGAGGTTCTCCTCGGAAAGCTCCTGCGGATAGTGGAACTCGTAGCCGTCGATGAGGTCTCCGAGGCCGTCGACCGCCCGCTTCACCCGCTCCACCGTCGTCTCGCCCGCCCACTGCGGTTGGTAGCCGCCGGGCACGAAGCGCGTGGCCATCGGGCCCAACGCCCAAATGCCGAGACTGGTCTTCATCGGTAACTGATCTCCTCCCGCCTGCCGCTCTCCGACGAGCGGACGATGGCATCGCAGATCTCCGCGCAACGGTAGCCGTCCTCGAAGGTCGCCCCGTGGGGGGCCACGCTCCCCTCGCCCGCGATCGCGGCCAGGAGATGGTGGACCTCGTGCGTGAAGGTGTCCCCCCAGCCGACGACGTGGCCGGGCGGCCACCAGAAGCGCATGAAGGGATGCTCGGGCTCCGTGACGAGGACGCGCTCGAACCAGCGCCCACGCGCCACCTCGAGCTCGTTCAGGCGTTCGACATCGAAGACGACGGAGCCACGCGATCCGTTGATCTCGAAGGTGTTCTGGTTGATCCTCCCGGTGGCGACACGCGACGCCTCGAGCGTGCCGGCGACGCCGTTCTCGAACTCCACCGTGGCCGCGAAGCTGTCGTCCACTTCGTGTCCCTCGATGAACGTGCGGACGACGGCGCTCACCGCTGTCGGCTCGCCGACCAGGTAGCGGCCGAGGTCGACGATGTGGGCGCCGAGGTCTCCAAGGGCTCCGGACCCGGCCGCTTCCTTGTCGAACCGCCAGCTCGGCGGGGCATCGACTCCCCAGGACTGGAGGTAGCGCGCGCGGAAGTGGAAGAGCTCGCCGAGGTCGCCCGACTCGACGATCTCGCGTGCCAGGCGCACGGCTGGGACGAAGCGGTAGTTGAAGCCGCACATGTGCACGACGCCGGCCTCCTCCGCCGCACGCCAGATCGCGTGTGCCTCATCTGCAGTGCGGCCCAGCGGCTTTTCGCAGAAGACGTGCTTGCCGTTCCGCGCCGCCTCGATCGTCGGCTCGGCATGGAGGTCGTTCGGTCCGCCGTTGTCGAAGACCTGAACGCGGTCGTCGGTCACCTGCTCGCGCCAGTCCATCGTCGCCTCCTCCCAGCCGTTGAGCCTGCGGGCTTCCTCCACCTTCTCGGCCGTGCGCCCGGAGATCGAGACGAGGCGCGGCTGGAGTGCGGGCTCGAGGTAGGACGCCTCGCGGAATGCACGGGAGTGCGCCTTGCCCATGAAGGCGTAGCCGAGCATCGCGACGCCGATCGTGTCCGGGCTCGAGCTCATGCCGTGCCCTCGAAGTACCTCTCGGAGAGCGCCCACGCGTCCCGCCCGCATTGAGAGCCGAGCCGCCTGCCGTTGAAGTCGTCGGCGGGAATGTGGATGCCCATATAGAGCCGCGAGATCCCCGCGGTGTCGGCGGCGTCGAAGTAGGTCGCCCATTCGAGCGTCACGTCCGTCGTCGGGCCATGCTCGACCTTGAGTGACCCCGCAGGAATCGGAACCTTGTAGAGACCGCCCGGGAAGTACGAGGTGCCCGTGAAAGCGGTCATGACTTCCGCAGCCGCACGGCTGAACGTGCTGTGGCCCGAGACGTAGCCGGAGAAGGCGGGTGTGACGAACGTCGGCAGCTGGTACGGGACCCAGTCGACGGCCAGGATCCACCCCACCCCGCTCGCCTCCGTCGTCGGATCCTCTGAAAAGCCCTTCCACGTGCGGATCGCGATCTCACCCACGTGGTCGGCGAGGTTCGCATGCCGCTTGCCGGGTGCACTCGATGCCTTCGTGATCACCTCGATGAGACCGGGCTCGAGCGGCAGTCCATCGGGGTCGTATGAGGGGCCCTGCGGGTCGCTCGATTGTCCCTTCCCGCCCATGTAGCGGATCATCGAGATCGGCCGCGCCGAGTCGTAGAAGCCTTTGAGCCCCCAGGCGGCGACGGCCGCATCATGGACGGCCCCGTTGAGCGCGAAATAGAGCTTCACGTCCCACTCCAGGCGGTCGACCTCGGGACCCGTCCCGCCGATCCGGTGCTCGTCCATCGCGTCGGAGGCCTCGTTGGCGAGCACATTCCAGTGCCCCGGAGGCGTCTCGGACTTCGGGCCGTCGGCCCAAAACTCGGCAAGCGCGCGGGCATAGTCGCCGCGGAGCACGCGGTCGGCCTCATATGACTCGCCGGTGGCCGGGTTCTCGTCGTGCCCGTTCCCGTCGTTCGTGCCGAGATCGTTGCCGCCGAGGCTCGCCGGGCTCACGTCGACGGTTTCGCCGTCCGCCGGATCGAGGCGGCTGCTGTACCGGATGATGTCCACCGCCTCGTTTTTGAACTCCTGGTCGCTCGCGTGATTGCCGAGCTCCGGCGGCGGCCCCGGGTCGATCGGCACACCATCCAGAGAAGCCGGGAGGCCGAAGCTCTTCACGTGGCCCCAGAACGGACCGATGACCGATTGCACCTTCCCCGGGACCGTGAGCCCGTTCTGGGCGATGTTCTGCGCGAGCGCGAGCGGCTGCCAGCGGTTCGGGTCGGTCATCGTCGTCCCGGGCTCCGCGACGACGAGCGGGGGGTTCACCGGTACGAACCCGACTGGCGCGTAGCGAATCGGCTCGTGGGCGCCGTCGGTGCGCCCGTAGGCGATGATCTTCGCCGCGATGCGGTTTCCGAGGGCCGCTGGCGAATCCCCCTCCGTCGAGACGAAGTCGATGTCGTAGCAGAGCGACTGCATCGTCTGGGTCAGCTCGTCGAAGGTCTCCTGGAGGCCGGCGGCGACCGAATAGCGGTGCAGGAGGAGTCGGTACGCGGCGTAGCTCATCGCAGCCTCGCGCGACTCCTGGACATCGTCGGTCTGGAGCTTCTCCTTGACGAAGTACCCCTCCGCCCCGGCGTCGTACGCGGCCCAGGCATCCCACATCGCGGCGGACGTGTGGAAGAGGTTGCGAGCGTGGACGGTGGGCGCAGGCGTGTCCCGCCGGATCGCGTCGAGCAGCGCCTCGTCCCACATCCGTGCGACCGAGTGGCCGTGCAGGTCCGCCCGCTTGCAGTCGGGCACCAGATACGAGTCCGCCGAGGACGAGCGCCCGAAGAGAGAGCAACCGGCGGCGGTCAGCGCGACGAGGACGACGGCCACGCACGCGACAGCCTTCATTCCTTCACCTCGAGGATCTGATTCGCGTTCACGTCGTGGAGTCGCGTCCCCTGCCCATCCGGCCAGCTCACGACGAGCTCCTTGATCTCCGTGGCCCCGCCAAGGCCGAAGAGACAGCGCGGGTCCTCCGACGAGAGGTAACTCCCGCCGGCCCGTGCCTCCCGCTGCAGCTTGCGGCCGTCAGGGAGGACGACCGATACCAGCGCGCCTGGATGGAAGCCGTCGAGCGCGACCTCGAGCCAGTGCTTCCCCGAGACGCGGTTCTGCAGGAGGACGACGGGGCCTCCAATCTGCGAGACCGCGACGTCGACGTCGCCGTCGTTGTCGTAATCGGCGGCCGCGGCGCCGCGCGCCAGAAAGTCACCTATGGCGTCGAGCCCGCTCGCCGCACTGGCATCGACGAACTTCGACCCGTCGTTCACGTAGGCCTCGAGCGGCTCGGCGTCCTCGGCCAGGTCGGTGACCGGGATGTCCCCGTTGGCCACGAAGAGGTCGAGGTCGCTATCGAGGTCGAGATCGGCCCACGTCACTCCCCAGCCGACCGACCCGGCGAAGTCGGGGCCGATGTCCGCGCGCACGTCGGTGTAGGAAGGGTCGTTCTCGTCGGGCGGGTTGCTCTGGAACACGCCGTGTACCTGGCCACGTCCGTTCGTGACGAAGAGATCGGAGCGCCCGTCCCCGTTGTAGTCGCCCGCCGAAACGCCCATGCCTGCGCCCGGGTCGGCGACCCCCGCCGGGCCCGCACGCTCCTCGAACCGAAAGCCCAGCCCCTCGGGATCCGCTTTCGCCCCGCCCGGCCACCCGACGTTTTCGTACAGGCGGTCGGGATTCGTGTCGTTCGCCAGATACAGGTCGAGGTCGCCATCGCCCTCGAGGTCCGTGAAGAGTGCGCCGAGGCCGTACTCGAACTTCGACACCTCGAGGCCGACTTGCCGCCCGACCTCCCTGAACGTGACCTGGCCGTCGTGCCTGCCGTTCGAGAGGAAGAGGACATCGCGGACCCCGAGCTTGGTGCTCGGGAACCCCGCTGTCCCGGCGGGGTTCTCGCTATTCATGTCCGCGTAGCCGGCGACGAAGATGTCCGGCCAGCCGTCCCCGTTCACGTCGCCGACGGCCGCTCCTGTGCGCCAGCCGTACGCGTCCACTCCGGCGGCCCGCGCGCCCTCACGGAACTTCCCGTCGCCCTCGTTCCAGAGAAGCACCTGCGACCTCGCCGTTGTGACGTAGAGGTCGGTGTCGCCGTCCAGATCGAGATCGGCCGCCACGCAGCCGTTGCCCCGGATCTCCACATCCGCGCCGAACCCGGCGCTCACGTCCTCGAACCTCCCGTGGTCGTTGTGGAAGAGCGCGCTTCGCGGCAAGCCTCCTGCTGCCTTCCACTGCGCGACCTCCTGCTCGGCGTACGAGTTCACGACGTAGAGGTCGAGCCAGCCGTCGTTGTCATAATCGAGCCAGCACAGCCCTCCTCCCTCCATCGCGGCCGGGTCACCTGAGACACCCCACCGGAAGGCTCCGTGGCGGAAGTCGAGGCCGACGGAGGAGGCGACGTTCACGAACTGAAGAGCGTGCGGCGGTCCGAGCGCCACTGTCCTCTGCGAGTCGCCGCCGAAGCACCCCGCGACGAGACAGACGACCAGGATCGCGAGGCCGTTTCGCACGGCTGCGCCGCCGGCCCTCAGCTCAGACGACGCCGCGGGCAGCACGCCGCCGCTTCGCGTACGCGTCCACGAGCACGGCCGCCAGCAGGACGAGGCCCGTGATTACGAACTTCGTGCCGGAAGCGAGCCCAAGAAGGTCCATCCCGTTCTGGATCGACGCGATCACGAGCGCCCCGAGAAGCGCGGACACGACGCGGCCGACACCACCGAAGAGGCTCGTGCCGCCGATGACCGCCGATGCGATGACGAGCAGGAGCAGGTTCCCGCCGCCGCTGTTGGTCGCCACCGAGCGAAGGCGCGAGGCGAGCATGATCCCGCCCACACCGGCCATGAAGCCGCTGATCATGAAGACGGCGATGCGCACGCGGTCGACGTCGATTCCCGCGCGCCGCGAGGCCTCTGCGTTGCCTCCGACGGCGTACACGTGCCGTCCGAAGCGCGTCCGCGAGGCGATGAAAGACCAGAACACGAGGAGCGCGAGCAGAATCACCGTCACCTTCGGAACCCCGCGGTCCTTGTTTACGTACCAGACCGCCGCGAACGTGACGGCTGCCAGGCCGACGGTCTGTAGCACGGTGACGACGATCGGCTTGGCGTAGAGCCCGCTCGCGCGGCGCGTCCGCGCGTTCTGGAGCTCCGACAGCGCATACCCGATCACGACAAGGGCTGCCACCACCCACCCCGCCGTGGAGCTCAGGAAGTCGTTGGCGATGCCGACGGCGGTCTCGTCCTGGATCCTGATCGTGCCGACCGATGAGGCCTGGGTCGTGAGGATGAGGACGACTCCTGACCAGATCAAGAGGCCTGCCAGCGTGACGACGAACGACGGTACCCCGGCCTTCGTGATCACGAGCGCCTGAACGAAGCCGATCGCGGTCGTGCAGACGAGCGCGACGAGGATCGCCGCCCACCAGGACCAGCCTGGATCCTCCGGCCGAAGAAGCAGCGTCATCACGACTCCGCCGACGGCGCTCACAAATGCGACGGAGAGGTCGATCTCCCCGATCAGAAGCACGAATACGACGCCGATGGCGATCGTGGCGATCGCCGACATCTGGAGGAGAAGGTTCGTGAAGTTCCGCTCGGTCAGGAACGTATCGTCGAGGATGCCGAAAACGACGGCGATGACCACGAGCCCGACAATGATGGGCAGCGACCCCAGCTCGCCGGCTCGGATCCCCTGCCACCAGAGGCGCACGTAACCGCCGAAGCTCGCCGCCGAGACGTCGTCCGCGAGAGCATCGGCGGCGACCGGCTCCACCCGCGCAGCGGTCGGATCGGCAGTGGTATCGGCGTCGCCCGGCCGGTCGCTCATGCCTCGGCGCTTTCTTCCTCGAGCATCCCGGGCACGTGATCCAGCGTGCCGGCGGTGATTGCCTCCACGACCTCCTGCTGGGTGGTCTTGGCCCGCTCGAGCAAGGCCACCCGCTGGCCAAGCCGCAGGACGGTGATCCTGTCGGCGACCTCGAACACATCGTGTAGGTTGTGGGTCACGATCACGACGCCGAGATCCCGTTCCGCCAGGCGCGTGACGAGATCGAGCACCTGGCGCGTCTGGGCGACGCCGAGCGCCGCGGTGGGCTCGTCGAGGATGACGAGCCGGGAGTCCCACATGACCGACTTCGCCACCGCGACCGCCTGTCGCTGGCCCCCCGAGAGACCTGCGACCGTTTGCCGAACCGATTTGAGCGTGGTGACCGAGAGGCTGTCCAGCGTTTCCCGCGCGGAGCGTTCCATGCTCGACTCGTCGAGCACGAAACGGACCCGGGCCCGCTCCCGCCCCAGAAACATGTTCGCGACGACGTCGAGGTTGTCGGCGAGCGCGAGATCCTGGTAGACGACCTCGATGCCGAGCTTGGCGGCGTCACGCGGACCGTGGACGTTGACGGGGACACCGTCGTAGAGCACCTCGCCCTCGTCGAAGGGATAGATGCCGACGACGCTCTTGACGAGCGTCGACTTGCCGGCCCCATTGTCGCCGACCAGAGCCATGACCTCACCGCGGCGGACCTCAAAGTCGACCCGGTAGAACGCCTGGACGGCGCCGAAGGCCTTCGAGACCCCCCGAAGCTCGAGGAGCGGCGTGTCAGGAGTGGCCATTGCGTAGGAGGAATGTGGGAAGCGCCGAGGCGCCTCCCACATTCCGTGCCTGTTTCCTCGCTTAGCTGTTCTCTTTGCAGAAGTCCGTATCGGCGGTGTCGCCGGTACAGATCTCCGCGATCGTCCGGAACTTGTCCGCGATGACCGTGTCGGCGATGTTGTCGACCGTCACGCCGATCGGGGTCAGCGCCAGGTAGGGGACGACGCCGTCGCCGGTTGGAGAATCCGCCGGCTTGCCGTCGGCGGCCTTGATGCCGACAGTCTGCAGGTCCAGGAGCCCGACCGTTCCGTCAGAGAGCGATCCCGAGAAGTCCGGCTGCACCGCGGACGGATCCTTCCCTTCGCACAGGGCGATCGCTGCCTGCACCGCGGTCTCGGCCTCCGCCTGGATCGGCTTGTAGACCGTCATCGTCTGATTTCCGAGCAGGATGTTCTGGATGCCCGCGGCGGACGCGTCCTGGCCGCTCAGGGGGACGGG
>JBKPPF010000025.1:0-18742 GCA_046733475.1 Actinomycetota bacterium | reverse complement strand
GCCGGAGTTGCCGTGGTTGATCGCGGCATCCGTCTGGATCGCATCGTTGATGGAGAAGTTGTTCGGCGAGGTGATCGTCCTGTTGAGGGCGCTCACGATTCCGCTCGTGACCGTCTCGTTGAGGCCGAGCGGGCTGCCGATGGCGACGACCTCGTCACCGACCTGGACGGCCGTCGAATCGCCGAGCTCGAGCGGCGTGAGCTCCGAGCTGGGGGCGTCGACCTTGATCACTCCGATATCGGTGGACGCATCCGTGCCGACGACCTGGGCATCGTAGGTCGAGCCGTCCGAGAATTCGACCGAGATCGAGCTCGCGCCGTCGACCACATGGTCGTTCGTGACGATGTGGCCTTGGCTGTCGACCACGAACCCCGAACCGAGGGCTTGGCCCTCGGACGTGGTCACCTTGATCGTGACGACGCCCTCGTGGACGCGGTCGTAGAGGGCGCTCACGCTGAGCGCCGAGTTCGCGGCCGGCTGAGAGTCGGTGACCGTCACCTGGCGGACGACGGTCTGGGTCGCCGTGCCGGAGGCGACCTCGTAGGCAGCCACGCCGCCACCCGCGCCGAGCACGACGGCTGCGGCGCCGGCGGCGGCGATCTTGAGGCTGCGAGAGGGGAGACGCTTCATTTCATGTCCTTTCGGTATTCGTCGCCCTCCATGCGACCAGCGCCGCCTAAGACGAACCTGAAAGCTTTCTAAGAAGCGGCTAAGAGTTCGCGCTCTTAGGCTCTTTTCAGACTCGATGCGCACAATGGAGCCGTGAAGATCTTGGTCGTGGACGATGAACGGGCGGTGCGCGAATCGCTCCGCCGAGCGCTCGAGCTCGAGGGCTACGAGATCGAGCTCGCGGACGACGGGCACGCGGCGCTTGCCGCGCTCGAAGGCGACGAGCCCGACGCGATGATCCTCGACGTCCTCATGCCCGGACTCGACGGGTTGGAGGTCGCGCGGCGGGTGCGGCGCGAAGGGAGCCGCCTCCCGATCCTCATGTTGACCGCGCGCGTGGAGGTGGACGACCGCGTTGCGGGGCTCGACGCGGGCGCCGACGATTACGTCACCAAGCCCTTCGCGCTGGACGAGCTGCTCGCGCGCGTTCGAGCGCTGCTCCGGCGGACGCACGAGGACGGGACCGACACGCTCGCCTTCGGCGACCTCGAGCTCGATCCCGGTACGCGCGAGGTGAAGCGCAACGGCGAACCGATCGAGCTCACGCGCACGGAGTTCTCCCTCCTCGAGCTGTTCATGCGAAACCCGCGCCAGGTGCTCACGCGGTCGGTCATCTTCGAGCGCGTCTGGGGCTACGACTTCGGATTCGGGTCGAACTCGCTCGACGTCTACATCGGGTATCTGCGTCGCAAGACGGAGGCGGGCGGCAAGCCGCGGCTGATCCAGACGGTCCGCGGCGTCGGGTACGCCTTGCGCGAGTCATGAGCTTCCGGGCGCGCCTCGCCATCGCGGCCGCTGCGGCGGTCGCTCTCGCCGTCGTTCTCGCCTCGGTCACGGTCTACGTCGTCGTGCGAAGCGAGCTGCGCAGCACGCTGGACTCGGCGCTTCGCGACCGCGCCGCCCAGGTCCAGCACGAGCCGCTGCGGGCCTTCCAGGCGGGCGATCAGGCCTTCCTCGAGCCAGGCCCGCAGCTCGGCGGCGCTCCCGGCTACTTCCAGGTGGTCAACGCGGACGGCGACACAATCCGCCTCCCTAACGAGACGGTCGAGCTCCCCGTCACCGACGCCGTTCGCGAAGTGGCGAGCGGTCAGCGCGGCGGTTACCTGTCCGACGCCGACGTGGCCGGAGTGCACGTCCGCCTGATCACAGTGCCCTACGGGGAGGGCTTTGCGATCCAGATCGCGCGCCCGCTCACCGAGGTCGACCACTCCCTCTCGCGGATCCGCACCTACCTCTTGATCATCGCAGCAATCGGGATCGCCCTCGCCGCAGCTCTCGGCCTCGCGGTTGCACGCACCGCCCTCGCCCCCGTCCGCCGGCTGATCGGCGCGACAGAGAACGTCACGAAGACCGGCGACCTCTCCGAGCGAATCGACGCGAGCGGAACGGACGAGCTCAGCCGGCTCGCCGCGAGCTTCAACACGATGCTCGCCGCCCTCGAGGAATCGACGCGGGCGCAACAGCAGCTCGTCGGCGACGCCTCCCATGAGCTGCGGACGCCGCTGACGAGCCTGCGTACGAACGTCGAAGTGCTGGCCGGCGGGCGCGAGCTTCCGCCGGAGGAGCGCGGGCGCCTGCTCGGGGACGTGATCGAGCAGCTCGACGAGATGACCACCCTCGTGGCCGAGCTGAGCGAGCTCGCACGCGGCGAGCTCGAGCCGGGAGAAGCGGAGGACGTACGGCTCGACCTCCTCGCCGCGGACACGGTCGAGCGCACCCGCCGCAACCGCCCGGGCGTCCAGTTCAAGACCGACTTCGAGGAGTCGCTCGTCCACGGAGTCCCCGCGGGCATCGAACGCGCGGTGGCGAATCTCCTCGACAACGCCGCGAAGTGGAGCCCACCCGACGGAGAGGTAGAGGTCGCCGTGAAGGACGGCGAAGTGGTCGTGCGCGACCACGGGCCCGGGATCGACGAGGCCGACCTCCCGTACGTCTTCGACCGCTTCTACCGCGCCAGCTCCGCACGCGGGATGCCCGGCTCGGGGCTCGGCCTCGCGATCGTGAAGCAAGTCGCCGAGTCCCACGGCGGCGAGGTGCGGGCAGAGCCGGCCGAGGGCGGCGGCACACGCATGAGCCTCCGCCTGAACGGTCGGCCACCTTTGGATGACACGGCTGCCTAGACTGCGGTACCGAAACTGAGGAGGTCCCGATGCCCTACGAGCTGCCTTCGCTTCCGTACGCCTATGACGCGCTCGAGCCGACGATCGACGCGCAGACGATGGAGATCCACCACTCGAAGCATCACGCGACATACGTGAACAACCTGAACGCGGCGCTCGATGGCACCGAATGGATGGACCGGTCTCTCGACGACGTCTTCGCGGAGCTCGAGATCATCCCGGAGGACAAGCGAGCCGCTGTCCGCAACAACGGCGGCGGTCACGCCAACCACTCGCTCTTCTGGGAGACCATGTCCCCGGAGGGGGGCGGGGAGCCGAGCGGCGCGCTCGCCGATGCGATCGCCGACACCTTCGGCTCGGTGGACGAGCTCAAGAAGGCGGTCAACGACGCGGGCGTGAAGCGATTCGGGTCGGGCTGGACGTGGCTCATCCACGACGGCACCGGTCTAGCGGTCGTCTCGACGCCGAACCAGGACAGTCCGGTGATGAGCTCTGACACGCCGCTCCTCGGGATCGACGTGTGGGAGCACGCCTACTACCTCACGTACCAGAACCGCCGGCCCGACTACCTCGAGGCCTGGTGGAACCTCGTCAACTGGGACGCTGTCGCCGAGCGCTTCGGCGCCGTGGCCTAGCTGACTTCTCTCAGCGCGCCGGTCGAGCAGTCGTAGACGTAGCCCGTCGCGGTGAAGCTCTCCGGCAGGAGGTCGGAGCTTCGCACGCGCTCGACGCTCTCGCGCACGCTGTCGTCGAGGTCGGGGAACGGGAGGAAGTCGATGCCGCTCGCGTCGGCGCCGGCCTCGTCGGCGAGCTTGGCGTGGATGTCGTCGTTCGTGAACGTGAGCATCCCGCAGCCGGTGTGGGCGATCACGAGCGCCTCCTGCGTCCCGAGCAGCCAGTGGGAGATGACGAGCGAGCGTAGCGCGTCGTCGGAGACGACACCGCCGGCGTTTCTGATCACGTGTGCGTCGCCCTCGTCGAGCCCGAGGAACTTCGCAGGGTCGAGGCGCGCGTCCATGCAGGTGACGACCGCGAGGCGCCTCCGGGGCGGGACGGGCAGATCGCCCCTGTCGAAGCTCTCGGCGTAGCTTCGGTTGGCTTCGAGCACCTCGTCGCGAACCGCCATGGCACTCTCCCTCGTTCTTGGTCGCTTTCCTTTTTGAAGCGGAGACGCTATACGAAGTGAAGCGATGCGTCCAGCGAGAGCCGCCTAGCCGTTGCCGCTCTTCCCGAATGCGGGCGCGGAAGCGCTCCTGCCGTTCGGTCCCGATTCCACCTTGCGAGGAGGTGCGGTGGACGCGTTCGAGTTGGCGGCCTGCGGAGGCTTGGAGCGGTGGCCCTTGTTCGCGTGCTTCGGCTTCTTGCCGTTCGCCCGCGGGTGCCTCCCTCCCCAGGCCTTGCCGTTCGCCGCGGCGTTCGAATCCGAGCCGAAGTCGACGGCCACGGCGGGCCCGAGCGCCCGGTCGACGAGGTGGATATGCGGAGCGCGGGGCTTTGGCTTGTCGAGCTGCGGCGCCGCGGCGGCGTGCGAAGGGAAGTCGTCGCCGCGCTGAATCGTCGCTGCGGTCAACGCCGTTGCCGACGCCGCGACGGCGACGGCCGTGGAGACGCTCGCGGCGAGGTTGCCGACGATCAAGGTCTTGAGAGAGCTCAGGAGCGCACCCGCGTTCAGTGAGTGCACGAAGCGCCGCCGGCGCTGGACGGGGCGCTCGAGCGAGTTCGCCAGCGAGCGGCGTGCGCGAAAGATCAGCGTCTCGACAGCCGCCTGATTGACCCCCAGCTTCGTTGCCACCTCCCGGTAGGAGAGGCCCTGCCATTCGCGGAGAAGAATCGCGTTGCGCTGCTGTTCGGGAAGGCCGGCGAGCGCCTGGTCGAGCCCGAAGAGCTCATCGCCCGAGGTCTCCGGAGCGGCGACGACGTCCTGCACTGCCTGGAGATCCTGTGGCCGCTCGACGCGCGCGCGGCGATACGAGGAGCGCCGGCGCGTGAGGCAGACGTTGTGCGCGACCTTGAAGAGCCACGCCTGCGCCGCCTCCGGCTCGAAGCCGTCCATGAGGCTTCGGCAGGCGTTCAGGTAGGTCGCCTGAACGGCGTCCTCGGCCTCCTCGGGCGAGCCGAGCTGGCGCAGGCAGTACAGGTAGATCCGGCGGTGATGCTCGTTGAAGAGTTCTTCGGCGAGCTGGGGCGCCGCGCTCATCTTCCAACTCTGGAAGAGGCTTCGGGCCGGGTCGTCCCCCAAAAGGGTCGGTCAGGCCACCTCGCGGCAGTCGTCGATCAGGATGTCGAAGCTGTCGCCGCCCTCTGGCTCGACTGTGCAGCTATCGGAAAGGACGTGGTACGCGGTGACCACCCCGCCGCCCTGCGGGGTCTCGACGCGGCGGCCCACGCGCGGCGCGCGGTCGCGGAAGCTCTTGTACGTGGGGTGCTCGAAGGCGAGGCAGCAGCGCAACCGTCCGCACAGCCCGGTGATCCGGCCGGAGCTCATCGGCAGCTCCTGGTCCTTCGCCATCCGCAGCGTGATCGGTTGCTCGTGCGACGGGAACTTGCGGCAGCAGTGCTGGTCGCCGCAGAGGCCGTGGTCCCCGCAAAGGCGGGCACACTCCCGCGGGCCGACGGAGCGGAGCTCGACGCGCCGGTCGAGGCGCCCGCGGAGCTTCTCCTGCAGCGCCGTCAGGTCCAGCCGGGTCTCCGCCTGGTACGAGAACACGATCCGCGAGCCGTCGAAGACGAGCTCCGCCGAGACCGGCTTCAGCTCCAGGTCGGAGCCGCGCAAAAGCTCGCGGAGGATCATCATCGCCTGTTTCGCCTCGGCGCGGTTCTTGGCCGCGGTCTCCTCGTCGGCAGGTGTCGCCCGCCGGACGACGCGCTTCAAGGGGGGCGCCGGCCGGGATTCCAGCTCGAAGTTCGCCTGCACCACGCGCCCGAGCTCCTGCCCGCGCGACGTGTGGCAGATCACCTTCATGTTCCACGCGAGCTCGAGGCCGTTCGGATCGAAGGAGTAGACCTTGCCCCCGGGGGAAAACACGACGCCAACCGCCGTTGCCATGCGGGAAACGCTAGCGCGCCGGAGCCGGAGAGGCGAGCTCGCGCCTCAGGCGGACGAAGAGGCCTTCGAGCGCGAGGCCGGTCTGCACCTGGAACTCGAAGGATCGCCAGGTGTCTCGCACTGCTTCGGCTGCCCGCTCGGCCGCGAGCGAGCGCTCGGAGACGCCGTCCTCGGTGAGCTCGGCAAGCCGGTCGGAATTGACGAGCGCGTCCTCGGCGCCTGCCGCCGCGACGACGAGATCGCGGTACCAGCTGGAGAAGATGTCGAGCGCGTCAAGAATCTCCTCGCGCTCCGCTCCCCGGGCGGCGCGGCGAACCCGCTGATCGAGCTCGCGCTGGGACTCGTCGCCCGTGGCGGCCGCCTCGGCCTCTGCACGGGCCTCGGCCGCGCGGGCCTGCGCGAGCTCCCCGACCTTTCCCGATGCCGCCGCTGGATCGAAGGCGGGATCGCGGTAGACCGAGCGCGCGAGCTCGATCAGGACCGCCCGCCGCTGCCCCGCCTTTTCGTTCAGAAGCCGGTCGGCGCGGTCGAGCCTCCCTCCAGCGAGCCGCGCGAGCGCGTCGAGCTTCTCACCGCTCGCCCCACGAGTCGAGAGGTACGCCTTCACCGCCCGCTGGGACAGCCGCTTGAAAGGGACGTGCTGGCAACGCGAGCGGATCGTCGCCGCGAGTGGGCCGAGGTCGTCGGCTACGAGCACGATCACCGCGTAGTCCGGCGGCTCCTCCAGATCCTTGAGGAGCGCATCGGCGGCGTCCTCGTTCATCGTGTGCGCCGCGAAGACGATGTAGACCCGCCGGTCCGCCTCGAACGGGCGCATGTGCAGGTCGCGGCGAAGCTCGCGCACCGGGTCGATGCGGATCTGGTCACCGAGCGGCTCGAGGACGTACAGGTCGGGATGCGCACGGCGCGAGACCCGGTCCGGGTCTCCAAGGAGCGCGCCCGCGAACGCGATTGCGGCCCGCCGCTTCCCCACCCCGCGGGGCCCGTGGAAGAGGTAGGCGTGCGCCGGCCCCTCGGCGAGCCCAGCTCTCAGGAGGCCCTTGGCCTCCTCCTGCTCAGGGAAGGTCTCGAAGGTGTCCATGGATTTCCTCGGCGATCGCGTCTTCTTCGGCCGTCCCGTCGAGCACGACGACACGTTGGGAGAAGATCTCGGCGATCTGCCGGTAGGCGCGGTCGACCTCGGCGGCGAACTCGTTTCCCTCGCTCTCGATGCGGTCCGGTGACGTTCCGCGACGCATTGCAGCCACGTCTCCGGGGACGACGAGGAGGAACGTGCGGTCAGGCAGGAGGCTGCCCGTGACGGCGAGGTTGATTTCGAGCACACGCTCGACTCCGAGGCCGCGCGCGATGCCCTGATAGGCCAAGGAGGAGTCGATGTAGCGGTCGCACACGACGTCCGCGCCGCCGGCGAGTGCGGGCCGGATCACCTCGTCGACGAGCTGCGCGCGGGCTGCGCTGAAAAGCGTCGCCTCGGCCCAGGGGGCGAGCCGGCCGCTCCCGAGGAGGAGCTCGCGGATCCGCTCCCCCGCCTCCGTCCCGCCGGGCTCGCGTGTGTCGACGACCTCGCGCCCCTCGGCGCGAAGGCGTTCGGCCAGGAGCCGCGCCTGCGTGCTCTTCCCCGAGCCGTCGACGCCTTCAAAAGTGATGAACATGGAAGCGCGCGTAGGATAGTGCGCCGTGCGGGCGCTCGTAACAGGCGGAGCTGGCTTCATCGGCTCGCATGTCGTGGACGCGCTCGTCGAGCGCGGCGACGAAGTCTGGGTGCTCGACAACCTCGCAAGCGGGCGGCGTGAGAACGTCAACGACCATTCCCGCCTCGTCGAGGCGGACGTCCGCGATGCGGGCGCCGTGGCGAGCGCGTTCGCGGATGCGAGACCCGAGATCTGCTTTCACCTCGCCGCCCAGGCCGACGTTCGGGTCTCGATCGCCGAGCCCGCGTTCGACGCCGAAGTGAACGTCATCGGCACGGCCAACGTCCTCGAGGCGGCGCGGGCGCACGAGGCGAAGGTGGTGTTCTCCTCCACCGGCGGTGCCATCTACGGCGAGTGCGAGGGGCCCGCCAACGAGAACTCGCCGCGCCTTCCACTCGCGCCCTACGGGACTTCGAAGCTCGCGGGCGAGGAGTACCTGGGGACATGGAGCCGCCTCTACGGCGCCGGTCACGTCGCCCTTCGCTACGGAAACGTCTACGGGCCGAGGCAGGACCCGCACGGCGAGGCGGGGGTCGTCGCGATCTTCTTCGGAAGGATCGCGAACGGCCAGGAGCTGCACATCTTCGGGGATGGCCGACAGACGCGGGACTACGTCTTCGTCGCAGACGTCGTCACGGCCACCCTGGCGGCGGCCACCGGGTCCGAGGGCGTCTACAACGTGGGAACGGGAACCGAGACCTCCGTCCTCGAGCTCGCCGAAGGCTGCAAGCGCGCAAGCGGAGTCGACGCCGAGATCGTCTTCGACCCGCCGAGGCTTGGTGAGCTTTCGCGCAGCGTCCTCGATCCGTCGCGGGCTGAGGCCGCGCTCGGCTGGCGTCCTGCGACCTCGCTCGACGCAGGGCTCGAGGCGACGTGGAATTTCGTGCGGGTTGCGGAAGGAGAGGGCGAGGCCGGGGCGAACTAGTCGGCCCCATGGATCATCCGATCGAGTACGAGCCTATCCAGCCCTGGCGCATCGCCGCCATGATCGCGACGGGGATCGCCGCGGTCGAGCTCTTCATCCTCCTCCTCATCGGCTTCGTGGTCGGCGCGAAGGCCTTCTCGGACAAGACCGAGACGGCCACGATCGCGGCCATCAAGCGCGAGGCCCCGCAGGCCCCTCAGACTCAGTCCTCCGACCAGCAGAAGTCCGCCGATGCGTCGCAGAAGAAGAAGCCTCCAAAGGTCCTACCCCGCGGGCGCACCTCGGTCGTGATCCTGAACGGGAACGGCATCCCGGGCGCCGCTGCGGTGAACGCCGACAAGGCGCACTCGCTTCACTACGTCATCACGGCGACCGGAAACGCCCCCAGCACCGACTTCGCGCGCTCGATGGTGATGTTCCGGCCCGGGTTCAAGCCGGCCGCGCAGCGGCTCGCGAAGGACATGGGCGTGAAGGCCGCGGTTCCCCTCGACGGGATCACCAAGAGCGACCTTCAAGGCGCTCAGCTCGCGCTGATCATCGGCGGGTAGCCAACCCTACGCGGCTAGGCTAGAGAGGTGGCCGAGCCGCTCCTCACACGCGCCTGCCGGCGCGAGCTCGTGGAACGGACTCCCGTCTGGTTCATGCGCCAGGCGGGCCGCTCGCTGCCGGAGTACCGCGAGCTCCGCAAGCACCACGACCTCTTCTCCGTCTGCCGCCAGCCCGAGCTCTGCGCCGAGGTGACGCTGCAGCCGGTACGCGCCCACGGCGTCGACGCGGCGGTGATGTTCGCCGACATCATGCTGCCGGTGATCGGCATGGGGGTCGACGTCGAGCTCGTCGAGAACGTTGGGCCCGTGATCGCAGACCCCGTCCGGACGAGTGACGACGTCGAGCGGCTTCGCGTGCCCGATCCCGAGGAGGCCGTGCCGTTCATCCTCGACGCGGTGCGGCTCGTCCGCGACGAGCTTCCCGCGGAGAAAGCCGTGATCGGCTTCGCCGGCGGGCCGTTCACAGTGGCCGGCTACCTCATCGAAGGCAAGCCGACGCGTGAGTTCGTCCAGACCAAGCGGTGCATGTACGCGCAGCCGGAGGTGTGGCACGCGCTCATGGACAAGCTGACCGACACCTTCGTGGCCTACCTGCGCGCGAAGGTGGCCGCGGGTGCGGACGTCATCCAGCTCTTCGATTCGTGGGTCGGGACCCTGTCGGCCGAGGACTACGAGGAGTTCGTCGCGCCCTATTCGGCGCGCGTGCTCGCGGCGGTCGACGTGCCGACGATCCACTTCGGCACGGGGACGACTCATTTGCTGCCCGCGATGAGGGAGGCCGGCGGCGATGTCATCGGCCTCGACTGGCGGATCCCGATCGAGGGCGGATGGGAGATCGTGGGCCCGGACCGTGGGGTGCAGGGAAACCTCGATCCTGCGCTCCTGCTGGGTCCGTTCGAGCGTGTGGCGGCCGCGGCGAGCCGGATCCTGGACGCCGTCGCAGGACGAAGAGGGCACATCTTCAACCTCGGGCACGGCGTTCTTCCGGATACGGACCCGGCCGACCTGGCGCGATTGGTGGAGCTGGTCCACACCCGAACGTCTGTCGAGATGTGGGCGTGAGGCTGAGCGTGGCGATTGATGGGGCCGCCCCGGTCCACCACCCGCTTTCGAGCGTAGTTCCCAAGAGCGCGCCCGTGGCTCGCGGAAAGAGCCGGAAGTGAAAACAGCCGTCGTCCTGATGGCCTACGGAAGCCCGACCCGTCCCGAGGACATTCCCGCCTACTTCGAGGACATCCGCGGCGGGCGGCCCGTTCGCCACGAAATGGTCGCCGAGCTCGTCGAGCGCTACCGCCGCATCGGCGGTTCGTCCCCCCTGAACGAGATCACCGAGCGCCAGCGGGCCGCGCTCGAGCACGAGCTGGGCGCGCCCGTCTACGTCGGCATGAAGCACTGGACGCCGCGCATCGCCGAGGCCGCAGACCGAGCGCTCGGCGAAGGCGCAGAGCGGATCGTCGGGCTCGTCCTCGCACCCCATTACTCGAGCATCTCGATCGGCGGCTACCGCGACCGCCTCGCCGCGGCCGTCGGCGACCGGGCCGAGCTGGCGATGATCGAGAGCTGGCACGATCACCGGCCACTCATCGAGATCCTCGCCGACCGGATCCGCGGCACCGACGCCCACGTCGTCTTCACGGCGCACAGCCTCCCCGAGCGAATCCTTGCCGAGGGCGACCCCTACAAGGATCAGCTGCTCGAGACCTCGCGCCTCGTCGCCGAACGCGCGGGAGTCGAGACCTGGTCGTTCGCCTTCCAGAGCGCGAGCCCGACCGGAGAGCCCTGGCTGGGCCCGGACATCCTCGAGGAGCTCGAACGACTGCACGCCGAGGGCGTCCGGAAAGTTCTCGTCGCACCGGTCGGGTTCGTTTCCGACCACCTGGAGATCCTTTGGGACATCGACGTGGAAGCGAGAGAGAACGCAGCGGAGCTCGGCCTCGAGCTCGACCGCATCGAATCCCTGAACGACGCACCGGAGTTCGCCCGCGCGCTCGCGATGCTCGTCGAGCAGGTCTTGAACGAGTCGGCGCGAATCGAGGTTCCGTGAGCACGCGCAGCTGCGGCGACTGGCCGGCCCTCCTGGAGATCTCCCCGGATCTCCACTTCAAGCACTACACCATCGCCGAGGCGCGCCTGCCGGGCGAGGTGCTCGTCAACCTCGCGGACGTCCCGCGCGAGGCGCTCACCCTTTGCGCCGACCTCGACCACAACGTCTACAACAGCGCGCACACCGACCCCCGAGTCGCGGCCGCCTTGCAGGACACCCACTGGTACGAGCTCGACGAGTGGTCGAAGTCGGGTCCCCGGACGTAACATCGGGACATGGGAAAGGGCTACGCCGAGGGGCCGGCCGCCGAGGAACGCTACGAGGCGCTCGAACGCGGTGAGCGGACCGGCCTAGAGCCCGAGGAGACAGACCGGCCCGCTGTGTTCGGCTCGACGCCTGACAACGAGGAGCGGCACTTCATCGGCTGGGCCGACGAAGTCGATCAGGACAAGCTCTTCGAGAGTGGCAAGGCCTGGGGCCTCACGGTCGTCCGCCAGCGGACGATCTAGAGGCGCTCGCACCAGTAAACGCCGGTGCGGTACGGGAGCTCGAACGTCGTACGTCCCTTCGTCTCGGGATGCGTCGCAAGAAGTGTCCGCACCTGGTCGACAACCCGCGCGAACTCGGCCGGCGGCAACGCCGCGATGAAGCTCACGGAGGTGACCCGCGCGACCACGGCCGCGAAGTCGGCTTCGTGCACGAACGAGAACCGCGCCCGCTGGAGCGGCGTGAAGAGCTTCGTCCGGTCGAACGCGTCCTTCCACGCGCCGCTCGCCACGCGCGGCGCCGCGCCGCGATACGCCTCCATGATTCCGCCGAGCTTCTCGATCCAGTCGACGGATTCGTCCTTCACGTTCCAGATCAGCCCGAGCCGCCCGCCCGGGCGAAGAACGCGGTGGATCTCGGCGAGCGCCGCGTCGCCGTCGAACCAGTGGAACGCTTGCCCGACTGTGACCGCGTCCAGCGAGCCGTCTGGGAACGGGATCGCCTCCGCGGTGCCTGCGATCGCCTCGACATCCGGAAGCGCCGATAAGAGAGCATTGCGCATCGCCTCGACCGGCTCCACCGCGACGACGAAGGCGCCCGTCGGCACGAGGAGGCGCGTCAGCTTCCCCGTTCCTGCCGCGAGGTCCAGCACCCGCTTGCCATCCTCAAGCCCGAGCTCGGCCACTAGGCGCGCGATCGCCTCGGTCGGATATGGGGGCCTCCCGATCTCGTAGGGCTTGGGCGCGTGCTCGAAGCCCCGCGCCGCCTCGTGGATGGTTCCTGCTCGCGAGCTCACTCGGACGACAGGCTAGCGGCCCTCCGGGCGAGCACGAGACCGGTAAGGATCTCGCGGACGATCCGGTCGGCTGCGAGCGCCGTGATGTCAGCTGACCCGACCGCGGTCGGGATCACCTCGACGACATCAGCACCGACAAGCTCGATGCGCGACGCGATCTCCCGGCAGGCCCAAAGAAGATCCTCGGTGGTCATGCCCCCGGGCTCGGGCGTTCCCGTGCCGGGCGCGAAGGCTGGGTCGAGGACGTCGATGTCCACGGTCAGAAAGACGGGCCCGGGCCCCAGCCCGCCGAGCGCGTCCTCGACGACCGCCCTGATCCCGCGCTCGCGGACGTCGTGCATGAAGAAGCTCCGGATCCCGCGCTCGCGCTGCCAGGTGAACTCCTTCTCGCCCGGCCAATAGCCACGTAGCCCTATCTGCACGTATCGCTTCGGGTCGACAAGGCCCGCTTCGACGAGCTTGTACATCGGCGTCCCGTGCGAGAGCTCGACGCCGAAGACCTCGGTTCCCGTGTCCGTGTGCGTGTCGAAGTGGACGAGTCCGACTGGGCCGCCCGCGGCGCAGGCGCGGACATCGGGCTCGGTGATCGAGTGATCGCCGCCGAGGATCAGGGGAACGACGCTCGCGGAGACGACCTGGGCGACGGTCTCCTCGATCGCCTTCTGGGAGGCGACTGCGTCGGCCGGGAGAACGGGCGCGTCGCCGAAGTCGACGACCCGAAGCTCCTCGAGCGCATCGACGCCGGTCTCGAGGTGAGGTCCCGGCGGGCAGCTCGCCGCGCGGATCGCGCGCGGCCCGTACCGCGTGCCCGGCCGATCGGAGACGAGGTCGTCGGTGGGCGCGCCCACGATGGCCACGTCGGCTCCGGCGAGCTCCGCCGGATCCTCCGTGTAGGGCTGTCCTCCATACGTGAGGAGGCCGGCGAAGTCAGGCTTCTCTCCGTAGCGCCGCCAGCGTGCGAGGGGGTCGAGCACGGCGCGATTCTCCCAGTTTGCCGGCGACGCGCGCGGGTATCCGCTCCCTTGCAAACCGATTCGAGGGGGTCAGATGGCAGACATCACCACACCGCGGGATCTCTTTCTGCACGAGCTCGGCGACATCCTGTTCGTCGAGCAGAAGCTCACCGAAGAGGTCCTGCCGAAGCTCATCCAGGAGGTTCAGGACGCGGACTTCCGCAAGGGTCTCGAGCGGCACCTGGATCAGACGCGAGGCCACATCACGAATCTCGAGCAGATCTTCGACTCGATGGGCGAGCAGTCCGAGACGGAGAAGTGCCTCGGGTTCGAGGGGCTGAAGAAGGAGCACGACGAGATGATTGGCGAGGTGAGCGAGTCGCTGATCGACATCGTCGACACCGGCGCGGCCGCGCGCACCGAGCATTACGAGATTGCTGCCTACAGCGGTCTCATCGAGATGGCGCGTGCGCTTGGCGAGAGCGAGGCGGTCGGCCTGCTCGAGGAAAACCTCAAGGAAGAGCGGGAGGCGCTTAGCGACGTGGAAAGCGTCGCGAAGAAGCTCCGCGACGAGATGAAGACCGCCGCGACCTCGTAAAGTCGGCTCTTCCAGGACGGCGCCGGACTATCCGGCGCCGTTCGCGTTTAAGCGCACGGACGGCATAGGCTCTTCCACATTGCGGCTCGGCGTCCCCCTCATCCCGGTCGAGGCCGTCGAGCCCGTCTGGTTCGGCCTCGTGGATCACGTCGAAGACCTCGCGTTCGAGGAGGACGGGACGGTCTGGTGCGGCGGCGAGGAGGGGCAGGTGTACCGCGGCCGCCTCGACGGCGAGCCCGAGATCGTCGCGCGCACCCCGGGGCGGACGTACGGCTTCGCGCTCGGACCCGAGGGCGCCTGCTACTGCGCCGACGTCTCCGACCCGGGGATCTACCGGATCGACTCCCAGGGAGAGGTCGAGCGAATATCGGCCGGAAGCGCGGACCGAACGGCTCTGCTTCCGAACGACCTCGCCTTCCTGCCGAGCGGTGAGCTCCTCTTCTCGGATTCGGGGAACTGGGGTGGAGACGACGGCTGCATCTATGCGGTTGGGCCGGACGGGTCGACGCGCGTGGTGGACACGACCTGCGCCGCCTACCCGAACGGCCTCTGCGTCTCCCCGGACGGAAGCGAGGTCGCTGTGGTCGAGTCGACGCTTCCAGGCATAAGCGTCCTCTCGCTCGGCGCCGATGGCTCGTTGTCGGACCGGCGCGTGCTCGTCGAGCTTCCCGGCACCGTGCCGGACGGGCTGCTGTACGACGACGAGGGCCAGCTGCTCATCTCCTTCTGGTCACCGGACGCGGTCCTGCGAGTGGAGGCCGAAGGTGAGCTGACGACGGTCGTCAACGACCCGCTCCGCGTCGCCCTCAACCAGCCGACCAACATCGCCTTCGTCCCGGGGACGAACCGCCTCGTCGCCGCCAACATCGGCGACCGCTACCTTTCTGCCTTCGAATACGCGTGAGACACGCCAAGTAACAGTCTGTTACTAAGTCCTCTGTTCGAAGGCGATGATGTTGCCGTCGGGGTCGCGCGCCCACGAGGCTCGCAGGTCGCCGATCGAGGCGATGCCGTTCTCCGTCTTCAGCTCAGGGAGGTCGTACTCCTCGAAGGCGACGCCGCGCTCACGGAGCCCGGCCACGACTGCTTCGAGGTCGGACACGCGGAAAGCGGCCAAAGTGCCCTTGCTCTGACCGGCGGCGACGCTCTCGTAGACGACGAGGGTGCCATCGCCGGCGCGGAACTCGGCCTCCCGGTTCTTGGACAGGTCGTCTCGACGCATCTGGAGCTCGAGGCCGAGGACACCCCCGTAGAAGTCGACAGCCTTGTCCACATCGGACACCGGAACGATCGCGGCAATCTCTGCATCAACGAGCACGAAACCCTCCTTGAATTCGCCAAGTAACAGTCTGTTACTTGGGAGTCATGCGCGCCACACGCGCTCGCCTTCGAATTCTTCCTCCGTCTGCCTGAGCCCGGCGCGCTCGGCGACGATCTCGGACGCCCGGTGCCCCGGGTGGATGTTGGCTCCGATTTCGTCCACGCCCTGCCGCTGCACCCACTCGACGAGCGCGACCGCGGCCTCCGAGGCATAGCCCTTGCCCTGCCATGGAATCCCGATCATCCAGCCGAGGCGAGCCACCTGTCTCTCCCCCACTGATCGCACCGTCACCTGCACCGTGCCGAGAGCCTGTGAGTCGAGACGGCGACGCACCACCCAGTTCAGCCAATCCTCGCCGTCACGCGGAGAGCCCGCGGCAAGGAGAACGAAGCGATTGTGGAGCTCGGTGACCGAGGACAGTCGATCGCCGGTGAACTCGTGCAGGCGATCGTCGTCGAGGACCTCGCAGAGCTCGTCCGCGTCCTCGGCCTGGAGCGGCACGAGCACGAGGCGCTCGGTGGCGATGATCGCCGTCGCTATTCCTGCAGCGCCCATGCGCCCGCCTTGAGCGCCGACTCGATGGCCCCGTCCATGAACCCGGCCCAGCCGTTCGCGAAGTCGCTGCCGGCGAGGAGGACGTTGCCCTCTGGACGCTGCATCTCGGCGTGGTAGTCCGTGTACCAGCCCGGCCGGTGGATCGCCCACGTGCCGCGCGAGAACTCGTCCGCAAGCCAATCGTGCGCATACGCCGCAATCGCCTCGTAGCCGGGGATGATGTCGTCGAGCTGCCGCTGCACCCCCTGGAGATCCGACGCGTCGCAGATCTGCTGGTCGTAGCCGAAGCCGATCATGAGCTGCGTCCCGTCGGGGTAGATGATCTCGGTGTCGAGGTAGCCGAATGGGTGCCCGGGCCTGATCCCGTTCGTGAACACGGGCTCGCCGCGCGCGTGGATGAAGATCTTGACACCGCGCGAGGCCTGGCCGAGCTCGACCGCGGCGCGCTTCCTCTCGGAAAGCGGCGGGTCGAACTCGATCCCGCCGAGCGCGTTCAGCGGCACTGCCACCACGACCTTCCCGGCCTCGATGGTCTCGCCCGAGCGCGTGTGCACCTCTGCGTGGCCGTCCCCCTGCGTAACCGAAGCTACCGGCGTTTCCAGGCGCGTCTCGTAGGGCGCTTTCGTCCAGATCGCCTGCACGAGGCTCTGCGTGCCGTCGAGGAAGGTGATGCGTCCCCCTGTCTGCTGGGTGAGCGCAAGGCTGCCGCCCGAGAGCGCGTGCCAGCGAAGCACCGCGACCGCGCCCGCGTCGTCCAGGTGCCCGTGCGCGAGTGACTCGAGCTCGGCCCAGAGGACGTCGCGCTCCTCCTCGACGAGCTCGAGCTCGTCGATGCGCTCCGCGATCGTCTGCCGGTCGAAGCGCGCCAGCTTGTCGCCCGAGAGGAGCGGGTCGTGGGGAAGCGGAAGCGCCTCCTCGACGCCGTCCACGAACTGGTCCCAGCCGCGCTCGGCAATCGCATCTCGCTCCGCGATCGGCCCTGAGCGCCGTTCGTTACCCACAAACCAGCTCGAGACCTGCGCGTCCTCCCCGAGCTCGACGCGGAGCCCTGACCGCGTGATCTCCGCCCAGACGTGCGGCTGATGCCAGTGCACCCAACCGCCGCCGAGCTCGACGTCGGTGTCGTTCCAGCGGTGCGTCCATGTGCGGCCCCCCAGCCGGTCGCGCGCCTCGAGGAGGAGCGTGGAGGCCCCGCCCAGGGTCGTTTCGCGGGCGGTCGTGACGCCCGCAAACCCACCGCCGATGACGACGACGTCGAACACGAAAGACGAATTTACCCGGCCCGGGCTTACCGCCGGAAAAAGCCGGGTAGTCAGCGGGCCATGCGGTGGGCGACGTTACTCCTCCTGATCGCGCTCCTGATCCCCGCCTGCAACGGGGGCACGGTCGACCAGCATGCGCTCGACAACGACTCGGAGACGATCGACTCGCTCGCCTGCGAAGGTGCGCTTCTCGCGCACCAGGTCGTCGACGGAGCGACCACGGAGCCGTTCACCCGCATTCACGCCGGCGAGCTCGCGACCCGCGCCTCGAACTTCGAGGATGCGCTCTCGCAGCGGCCCACCACCCCGGGCATCGAGAGCGCCGTCCGCAAGGAGGCCGAGAAGGCGGGGCGCGTCGCCGACCTCCTCCACGAGCTCGAAGCCAACGACGCCGACAGCGCCGCAGAGCTCAAGGGGCGGCTGGAGCAGGAAGGCGGCTGCGCATGAAGATCTTCCAGATCGCGCTCGGCATCCTTGCGGCGATCGGCGGCTTCGTCGACATCGGCGACCTCGTCTTCAACGTCTCCGCCGGAGCAACCTTCGGATACGAGCTCCTCTGGGTCGTCGTGATCGGCGTCGTCGGCATCATCGTGTATTCGGAGATGTGCGGACGCGTTGCGGCGATCTCGGAGAAGGCCGTGTTCGACGCGGTCCGTGAGCGGGTGGGGTTCTCGGGCGGCCTCACGACGCTGATCGCCGCTCAGATCGTGAATTTGATGACGCTCGCGGCCGAGATCGGCGGCCTGGCGATCTGCCTGCGGCTCCTCTCGGGTCTCCCGTACCGCTGGCTGATCCTCGTTGCAATCGTCGTCATCGCCCTCGTCGTCTGGACGATCTCGTTCGACTGGATCGAGCGCATCTTCGGCTACGGAGGCCTCTGCCTGCTCGTCTTCGCGGTCGCAGCAGTCAAGCTGCATCCGGACTGGGGAGCCGTCGCGCACGGCTTCGTCCCGCACATCAACACGAACGACCCCGTCCTCTACCTCTACTTCGCCGTCGGGCTTCTCGGAGCCGCGATGACGCCGTACGAGGTCTACTTCTACTCCTCGGGCGCGATCGAAGAGGGCTGGGGGGCAAAGGATCTCCCGATCAACCGCTTGAACGCCATGATCGGCTACGGGCTCGGCGGCGCGCTCTCCTTCACGCTCATGATCACGGGCGGTGCGCTCTTCCTCGCCGAGGGGATCGAGCCCGAGACACTCGGGACCATCGCCATGGGCGCCCAGGTTCCGCTCGGTACAGCCGGCCTCATACTCGCCCTCATCGGCATCCTCTTCGCCGTCGGCGGCGCCTCGATCGACACGCTCTTCGCAGGCGCCTACAACCTCGCTCAGTTCATGGGCTGGGAGTGGGGTCGCTACCGCAGCAATGCGGGCGCGCCGCGCTTCACGCTCACGTGGCTCGTGCTCCTCGTGCTCGCGTTCGGGGTCGTGATGACGGGCGTCGACCCGGTGATGCTCACGGAGTACGCCGTCATCTTCTCCGTGGTCGCGCTGCCGCTCACGTACCTCCCGATCCTGCTCGTCGCAAACGACAAGGCCTACATGGGGACGCACGCGAACGGGAGGTTGGCGAACGTCCTCGGTGTCGGCTACTTCGTGATCATCCTCGGAGTGTCGCTCTCCGCGATCCCGCTGATGATCCTCACCAACGTGGGGCAGTCGTGAGCGAAGAGCTCGATCTCGCCCTCGGCGTGCTGGACCACCAGCTCCTCGACTGCGACGGGCG
>JBKPPF010000024.1:0-86088 GCA_046733475.1 Actinomycetota bacterium | reverse complement strand
TCGACCGCCGCGCCGGTCCCACTCCCGGTGGCGATGACTGCGTCAGCAGCATCACGGATCGTGACGGTCCAGCGCAGCGCCTCGGTCAGCGTCGCCGTGAACCGGACCGGGCCGCCAAGGCGCCCGGTGACGACCGGGTTGTAGAGCTTGGGGAGCCCCGTGGCCGCCACGTCCGTCGCGATCCCGTTGAGCCGGGCGTAGAGCGAGCCGCCAGGGCAGCTGGTCGGCCCCGTGTCCCGGTGTCCCGAGACCGTGCGCAGGCGGATCTTCGTCCCGGCGGGGTAGCGCGGATTCCCGCCGGAAGTCCACGTGAGCTTGCCGAGCGGGTTCACGTGCGCGACGTCGAGGCGCCACGCGAGCAGCTGCACGAGAGCAGCGCGCGCCGCGGGCGAGATCGCCTGCGACTCGTAGTTGCCGATCACCGCAACGCCGGTGCTCCCGGTGTTGAAGCCTTCGGCGTGGGCGCCGACGACGTTCTTCGCGATCCCCCCGGCTCGACCCTCGAAGACCTGGCCGTACTTGTCAACGAGGAAGTTGTAGCCGATGTCGTTCCAGCCGTTCGCGAGTACGTGGTAGCGCTCGATGCCTCGCACGATCGCCGCCGATTCAGAGGCTGAGTATGAGTTCGTCCCGGCGGTGTGGTGGACGACGGCGAAGCGGACCGCGGACGCGTAGTAGGGCCTCGCGCGCACGATCGACTCGTCCGCGCCCCAGTCGGTCCGCCGGATGATCGTCGGCTGCGCAGCGCGGGCGGCGGCGCGTGCGGGAAGACGCGCTTGCTTCGCCTGAGGGTCGCTCCAGACGAAGTACGCCCGAAGTCTCGCGACGCGGCCCTCGAACCGATACTGGATCGAGGTCGCCGGTCCCGTCCAGTACGGGCTCCCGAGCCGCCAGCCCCGGTGGGCGGCGTCCTCGGCCGAACCGGGGTCCGGCAAGTCCTCCGCCTCGGCTGCCGCCTCCCGCCATAAGCTCCACCGGCCGGCCCGCGAGAGGGTGCGGAACGACACGCTCCCGGGGCCCTTCCAGTGCAGTCCGACGAGGTTGAAGTCGAGCGGCGCCTGCCGCGCCCGCAACCCGCTCGTCGCCGAGAGCGGCTCGTCGCGCACCACGAACCGGTCCGCTCCGTGTGCGAGGGCGGGAGCGGCCAGGGCGATTGCGAACGCGGCGACGGCGGTGCGAAGCAGGGTCATCAGTGCACAGCGGCCTTCTTGGGAGGCAAACAAAGGCCTTCTCGGCGCTCAAGGGCGGAAGCTTGACCCTGATAGAATTCTTACACTCGAAGATGCTGCTTTTGCGGGGTTTTTTGGCGCTTCTCTGCGCTCTCTCCGCCGGCCTCGCGCTGGCAGGGACGGCAGCCGGCGCCGATCCTCCGCGCGTTTTGGCGGTCGAGTTCGAGAACGACATCAATCCGGTCACCGCCGACTACCTGACCGGCGCGATCGACCAGGCCGAAGAGGACGGCTACGACGCCGTGGTCATCCTCATGGACACGCCCGGCGGCCTCGACTCCTCGATGCGGGACATCATCAAGAAGGAGCTCGCGTCGACGGTCCCGGTGGTCGTCTACGTCTATCCACAGGGATCCCGAGCCGCCTCGGCGGGAGTTTTCATCACGATGGCAGCTGACATCGCGGCCATGGCTCCGAACACGAACGTCGGCTCGTCGACTCCGATCTCGACCGGCGGCGGCAACATCCCGAGCGACCTCCGCCGCAAGGTGATCAACGACGCAGCTGCCTACATCCGCGGGCTCGCGGAGACGCACGGGCGCAATCCGGACTGGGCCGAAAAGGCAGTCCGCCAGGCATCGAACCTGACCGCGGAAGAGGCGCTCGACCAGAACGTGGTCGACGTGGTCGCGCCCGACCTTCCGACGCTCCTCGACGACATCGACGGCATGAAGACCGAGCCGAAAGGGCTCGTGCTACACACCGCGGGAGCGGACGTGACGACGATCCACATGTCGCTCTGGAAGCGGATCCTGGACACCATCATCGACCCGAACATCATCGTGCTGCTCCTCTCGCTGGGAGCGCTCGGGATCACCGTCGAGCTCTTCAACCCGGGCCTTATCTTCCCGGGGACCTTCGGCGCGATCGCGCTGGTCGTCGCCTTCTTCGGCCTTCAGGTGCTACCCGTCAGTGCGGCCGGGATTCTGCTCATCCTCCTCGCCGCAGCCTTCTTCGCCGCGGAGCCGTTCGTCATGAGCCACGGCGCGCTCGCGGTCGCCGGCGCAGCGTGCTTCGTCATCGGCTCCCTCATGCTCTTCGACCCGGCGGGGCCGGGCTACCAGGTGTCGATCTGGGTCGCGCTCGCGATCGCGGGCACGTTCACGCTCCTCATGGTCTTCGCTCTCACGAAGATCATGCAGGCACGCCGACGGAGGCCAGTCACCGGACAGGAGGAGCTCGTCGGCCAGGTGGGCGTCGTCCGCAAGCCGCTCGACCCGGCCGGGCTCGTGTTCATCCACGGTGAGCTCTGGCAGGCGCGTTCCGACGACGAGCGGATCGGCGTCGGTGAAGAGGTCGTGGTCCAGAGCATCGAGGACGGCCTGATCATCCACGTGCGGCGAGCAGAAGCCGCAGTGCCTGTCACGGCATAGGATAGGACTTCCCGAGGAAACGGAGCCCAATGCTCGCTGCGCTCATCGCAATCGCAGCAGTCGTCGTCATCATCCTCTTCCTGCTCTCGGCCGCGATCCGGATCACGCGGGAATACGAGCGGGGCGTCATCTTCCGGCTCGGCCGGCTCCACTCTCCCCCAAAGGGACCGGGATTGTTCCTCCTCATCCCTGTCGTGGACAAGATGGTGCGCGTCGACCTGCGAACGGTGACCCTGAACATCCCGCCGCAGGAGGTGATCACGAAGGACAACGTCCCCGTGCGGGTGAACGCGGTCGCCTACTTCAGGATCATCGACCCCGAGAAGGCGATCGTGCAGGTCGAGAACTTCATGGTCGCCACCTCGCAGATCTCTCAGACGACGCTGCGGAGCGTCCTCGGCCAGCACGTCCTCGACGAGCTCCTCTCCGAGCGCGACAAGATCAACGCGATCCTGCAGGAGATCATCGACGAGGCCACCTCGCCCTGGGGGATCAAGGTCTCCATCGTCGAGGTCAAGGACGTCGAGATTCCGACCGGGATGCAGCGCGCGATGGCGCGGCAGGCAGAGGCCGAGCGCGAGCGCCGCGCGAAAGTCATCGCCGCCGAGGGCGAGTTCCAGGCCTCCGAGCGCCTCAAGGACGCGGCCAACGTGATGAGCGAGAACCCGATCACACTCCAGCTCCGCTTCCTGCAGACGATGCTCGAGATCTCCTCCGAACGGTCGTCGACGCTGATCCTTCCCTTGCCGCTCGAGCTCTTCAAGCCGTTCATGAGCGGATCCAACGGACCTAGCTGAGCACCGAGACTCCTCCCGAGCTTCGCCGCGACCCGGTCTCCGGCCGCTGGGTGGTGATCGCGCCGGCGAGGGCCCACCGGCCCGGCGCAGGGCGGCCTGACGCGGACGAGTCCGGAAACGACGTTGCCGGCTGTCCCTTCTGCGCCGGCCGCGAATCGGCCACGCCTCCCGAGACATTCGCGATCGGCCCGCCCGGCCGCCCGGCCGACGCGCCCGGCTGGTGGGTGCGGGTCGTGCCCAACAAGTTCCCCGCCTTCGGCCCCTGGTCGGACGAGGGCGACAAGACCGGCCTCTTCGCCAGACGCGCCGCTCGGGGCAGGCAGGAGGTCGTCGTCCACTCGCCGCGACACGTGCGCACGTTCGCGGACCTCACAGGCCGCGAGGTCGAGCAGGTCGCCGCCGCGTGGCAGAACCGTGCGGCCGCGGCACATGAGCAAGGCTCCTCCTACGTCCAGGCACTCGTGAATGAGGGCAGGGCCGCGGGCGCCAGCCTTGCGCACAGCCACTCGCAGGTTTTCTGGCTCGAGGAGGAGCCGCCGCTCGTCGCCCAGGAGCAAGCGGCGCAGGAGGCGGAGGGTGGCTGCGTCCTCTGCCGGGTTCTCGCCGAGGAGGTCCAGCAACGCATCCGCATCGTCGACGAACGCGATGGACTGCTCCTCCTCTGCCCCTTCGCCAGCCGCCAGCCGTACGAGATGCTCGTCGTGCCGCGTGAGTGCACCCGGAATCCCTTCGAGGGGCCGGAGCTCGCCGCCGCTCTGCGCCTCCTCTCCGAAGGGATCCGCCGGCTACACGTCGCGGAGGGGCCCGTCCCACTCAACGCGTGGCTGCACGCCTCTGGCCACTGGCATCTGGAGGTGGTCCCTCGGCTGTCCGTCCTGGCCGGGCTCGAGCTCGGCGCGGGCTACTTCGTGAACACGCTCGCGCCCGAGTCGGCCGCCGGAGTGCTGCGCGAGGCCTAGACCCTCGCGAAAACGCGTCGGGGCGAGCGTTCCTCCTTGAACTTGCTCGCCGCCTCGATCGCCGTCGAAAGGTTGAGGCCCTTGTCCTTCCCCTGCTTGATCAGCATCACGGTCTCGAGCGCGTCCATGTCGTAAATGCGCTGCTTCTTGCCTTTCGTGGGGATCTGAGCCTTGTTCGTCCAGTAGTCGAGCTGCATCTTCGAAATACCTGCGACCTGGCAGACCTGGCCGAGGTAGAGCTCGACCTTCTCGAGATGCTCGGACAGGTTTATCGGTTCAAGCAGGTCAACGTGCCGAGAAACCGCCATGAAGACGCTCTTTTCGAATCGGGAGGGACGCTTCGGGGGGAAGCTACCACCGAGCCGAAGCTTTGTGAAGGCTAATCCTGCCGAAATCTCCTGTTCGGAGGAGAGCGCTACTCGTCGGCAACAGGCTCGGCTACGGATTCGGTCTCCACGGCAATCTCGGGAGCCTCGCCGGGAGCCTCTGCAGCCTCGTCTTCGCCCGCGTCCGGGATATCCTCGGTCTGGTCGACGACCGGCGCGAGGGTCGAGACCTCCTCGCCGTCGCGCATGCGCATGACGATGACGCCCTGCGTCGAGCGGCCGAGCCGCTTCACATCCTCGACCGGAACCTTGATCACGGTGCCGCCGGTGGACATGAGCATGATCTGGATGCCGTCACGAACGACAAGCGCGCCGGCCAGCTCGCCGCGCGCCTCGGTCAGCTTGACAGTCTGAACGCCGAGGCCGCCGCGCCCCTTGACGGGATAGTCACGGATCGGCGTGCGCTTGCCGAAGCCGTTCCGGGTCACGACGAGTACATCGGCGTCGTTCTCGGCCAAGTTTGCCGCGATCACCTCGTCCCCCTTGCGGAGGCTCATGCCGCGGACACCCTCCGTCGCCCGGCCCATCGGCCGCGCGGCGCTCTCGTGGAAGCGGATCGCCTGCCCTTTGCGAGAGACCATGAGGATGTCGTCCTCGCCGGAGGAGTGCACCACCGCAACGAGCTCGTCCTTGTCACGGAGCTTGATCGCGATGATCCCGTCGGCCTTGAGCGGGGTGTTGTACTCGGCGAACCGTGTCTTCTTGACGACGCCGTTCTTCGTCGCGAGCACGAGATACTCGGCCTCGGTGAAGTCGCGGGTCGCGATCAGAGTACGGACGCTCTCCCCCTGCGCCAGCGGCAGCAGGTTCACCAGCGCACGACCCTTGGACTGCCGGCTTCCGAGCGGCAGCTCGTGCACCTTCAACCGGTAGATCTTCCCCACGGAGGTGAAGAAGAGAAGGTAGTCGTGCGTGGAGGCGACGACGAGATGCTCGATGTAGTCCTCGTCCTTCAGCTCCATTCCCATGACGCCGATGCCCCCGCGCCGCTGCTCGCGGTAGGTCGTCACCGGCAGGCGCTTCACATACCCGGAGCGCGTGATAGCGATGACCATGTCTTCCTCGGCGATGAGATCCTCGAGCTCGAGATCGCCCTCGGCGGCGACGATCTCCGTGCGCCGATCGTCGCTCTTCGCGTACAGATCCTTGATCTCGATGAGCTCCTCGCGGATGAGCCCGTCGATACGAACTTCGTCCGAGAGGATCGCGCGGAGCTCGGCGATGCGCTCCTGAAGGTCGGAATACTCCTCGTCGATTCGCTTGCGCTCGAGCCCGGTGAGACGCTGGAGACGGAGGTCGAGGATCGCCTGTGCCTGGATTTCTGTGAGCTCGAAGCGCTCCTGCAGGCCCGTGCGCGCTTCGTCGGGGTCGGCAGATCCCCGGATGAGCGCGATGACTTCGTCGAGGTTGTCGAGCGCGGTGAGGTAGCCCTCGAGGATGTGGGCGCGCTCCTCCGCCTTTCGCAGCTCGAACTTGGAGCGCCGTGTGACGACGACGCGCTGGAAGTCGAGGTAGTGCCGGATGAGCTCGAGGAGCGAGAGCGTTCGCGGCACCCCGTCGACGAGTGCGACGGCGTTGTAGCCGAAGGTCGCCTGGAGCGAGGTGTGCTTGTAGAGCTTGTTGAGGACGACCTGCGGAATTGCCTCGCGCTTGAGCTCGACCTGGATGCGCATCCCCGACTTGTCCGAGTGGTCCGCAAGGTCGGAGATCTCGGGGAGAACCTTGTCGTTCGCGAGCTCGGCGATCTTCTTGATCACCCCGCCGTCGCCGCCCTTCTTCACGCCGTACGGAAGCTCGGTGACGATGATCGCCGTCTTGCCCCCGCGCAGTTCCTCGATATGCGCCCGTGCGCGCATGACGACGCGGCCACGGCCTGACCGATATGCCGCGCGGATTCCCTCGCGGCCGAGGATGATCCCGCCGGTCGGGAAGTCGGGGCCCTTCACGTACTTGCTCAGCCGCTCGACGTTGATGTCCGGGTCGTCGATCATCGCCACCACCCCGTCGATCACCTCGGCGAGGTTGTGCGGCGGGATGTTGGTCGCCATGCCGACGGCGATCCCCGCGGATCCATTGACGAGCAGGTTGGGGAAACGCGACGGCAGGACCGAGGGCTCACGGCGGCGCTCGTCGTAGTTGGGGACGAAGTCGACCGTGTCTGCGTCGATGTCGCGGAGAAGCTCGGTCGCGATCCGCGCCAGGCGGGCCTCCGTGTAGCGCATCGCCGCGGCGGGGTAGTCGTCGATGTTCCCGAAGTTCCCCTGCGGATCCACGAGCGGATAGCGCATCGAGAACGTCTGCGCCATACGAACGAGGGTGTCGTAAATGGCTGAGTCACCGTGCGGGTGGTAGTTCTTCATCACGTCGCCGACGACGCTCGCCGACTTCACTCGCGGCCGATTCGGCTGCAGGCCGCCCTCCTCCATCGCGTAGAGGATCCGGCGGTGCACCGGCTTGAGCCCGTCGCGCACATCCGGGAGGGCACGCGAGACGATGACGCTCATGGCGTAGTCGAGGAAGCTCGAGCGCATCTCCTGCTCGAGCTCGCGGCCTTCGATGCGGCCGGCGCCGAGGCGTTCGAGGTCAGACATCGAGGAACCTCACATCCTGGGCGTTCTGTTCGATGAACTCGCGGCGCGGCTCGACCTGGTCACCCATCAGCATCGAGAAGATGCGGTCGGCCTCGGCGGCGTCCTCGACCTCGACGCGCATGAGCATCCGCCGGGCGGGATCCATGGTCGTGTCCCAGAGCTCGGAGGGATCCATCTCGCCGAGGCCCTTGAAGCGGGCGACCTGAATGCCCTCCTTCGCCAGCTCGAGCGTCAGGGACTTGAGCTCGTCGAAGGTCTCTGCCCGGCGCGACTTCTTGCCGAGGGTGATCGTGAACGGAGGCAGCCCGACGACCTCGGCAGCTTTTTCGTAGGCCTTGCGCAGGTTCCCATAGCTCGGCGAGCCGAACAGCTCCCCGGGCACGTCGACGTGGTTCGCCGCGCTCGTCGCGCGCTCCGTCACCTTGAGCCGGAACGAGTTGTCGATCCGGGCCTGGACCTCCTCGAGCTCGTAGCCGTTCGTGTTCAGTTCGGGCAGAGCGCTCCGAGCGGTCGCGACGTCCTCGATGGCGTGCTCGACGAAGCGGTGCGCGACCGCAAAGTTCGCGGGCGAGGCGTAGTCGCGGAACTCGGAGTTGACCTTGGCGAGCCAACCGTCGAACTCATTGAGCGATTTTGAGAACTTGCTCCACTTGGGCTCGGTGAACGTGAGCGTCTGGCCGGTGCGATCTGCGACCTCGATGTCCTTCACGCGCTCGCGTACGAGCAGATCCTCGAACTGGGACTCCTTCTCGATGTAGACCTCCCGGCTGCCGACCTTCACCCGGTAGAGCGGCGGCACGGCGATGTACACATGGCCGCCTTCCACGAGCTCGGCCATCTGCCGGTAGAGGAAGGTGAGGATCAGCGTGCGGATGTGGGAGCCGTCGACGTCGGCGTCCGTCATGACGATCACGCGGTGATAGCGAAGCTTCTCCAGGTCGAACTCGTCGCCGATGCTCGTGCCGACCGCCGTGATGATCGACTGGATCTCCGCATTCGAAAGCACCTTGTTGATGCGGTTCTTCTCCGAGTTGATGACCTTGCCACGGAGCGGCAGGATCGCCTGGAAGTGCCGGTCTCGCGCGTCGACCGCCGAGCCGCCGGCGGAGTTCCCCTCGACGAGGTAGAGCTCGGCCTCGGCCGGGTCCCGTGTCTGGCAGTCGGCGAGCTTCCCGGGGAGCGAGGCGCTGTCGAGCGCGCCCTTGCGGCGCGTGAGCTCCCTCGCCTTCCGTGCAGCCTGGCGCGCGTTACGCGCCGCGATCGCCTTCTGGATCACCTGGCGAGCGTCGGTCGGATTTTCCTCGAGGAACTCGGCGAGCTTCGCGTTCACGGCCTGCTCGACGAGCCCGCGCACCCACGGGTTTCCGAGCTTTGTCTTCGTCTGGCCCTCGAACTGCGGGTCGCGGAGCTTGATGGAGATGACTGCGGCGAGCCCTTCGCGCACGTCTTCTCCCTCGAGGTTCTCCTCCTTCTCCTTCAGGAGCCCCTTGTCGCGCGCGTACTTGTTCAACGTGCCCGTCAGCGCGGCCTTGAAGCCCGAGAGGTGCGATCCGCCCTCGTGGGTGTTGATGTTGTTCGCGAAGGAGAACACCGACTCCACGTAGGACGAGTTCCACTGCATGGCGATCTCGACGGTGCCCTCTTCGCTCTCCGACTCGAAGTAGACGATCCGCTTGTGGATGGGATCCTTGCTGTCGTTGATGTACACGACGAAGTCACGGATGCCGCCGTCGTACTTGAACTCGTACCGGTCGTCGCCCTCGCGCAGGTCCATGAGGACGATCGCCAGGCTCTTGGTCAGGAACGCCGTCTCGCGGAGGCGCTGGACGAGCGTCTCGACGGAGAAATCGATCTCCTCGAAGATGTCCGCGTCGGGCAGGAACGTGATCGTCGTTCCGGTCTCCTCGGTCTTTCCCGTGACCTCCATGTCGGCCTTCGGGACGCCGCGCTCGTACTCCTGGCGGTAAACCTTTCCGTCGCGGTACACCTCCGCGACGAGCCACTCGGAGAGCGCGTTGACCACGGAGACCCCCACGCCGTGCAGTCCGCCGGAGACCTTGTAGCCGTCCCCTCCGAACTTTCCGCCGGCGTGCAGCTTCGTGAGGACGACCTCGAGAGCCGGGCGCCCCTGCTCCGGCATGATGTCGACCGGGATCCCCGATCCGAAGTCGCGAACGGTGACCGAGTTGTCGGGGTGAAGGGTGACCTCGATGCGCTCGTTGCGGCCCGCGAGGGCCTCGTCGACGGAGTTGTCGACGACCTCGTAGACGAGGTGATGGAGCCCGCGCGCTCCGGTCGACCCGATGTACATGCCAGGTCGAAGGCGGACCGGTTCGAGGCCCTCGAGAACCGTGATGTCTTTTGCTGAGTAAGTGTTCTCTGCCATCAAAAAAGCCCTGCTAATGGGCTACTTCCGCGCCCAATGAACTCTATCAGATCGAGCGGTTGGAACCGGCCGCCAAACTGGCCTCAGCAGCCCGCGCAACCGCCTCTCGCAGACCCAGATTCTCGATTGTCGCGGCGATCCGCGCGCCCTCCGCGCGGTCGGCCTCGCTGACCTTCGGCACGGTCCGTTTCGATGCTTCTACAGGTTCCGGCCCGGCCTCCGGAAGCGGGCCCGGAGCGAACCGCAACGAGGCCGGCGCGGACTCCCCCAGGCGCTCCTGCAACCGCTCCAGGATCGAGACTGCAAGTTGCGTGAGCTCGAAGGCCCACGCGCTCGAGCTCGTGGAAACGTGGAGGCTTCCGTCCCGCGCGAGGCGGGCCGGCCACGCATTCGCGGCGATCCCCGCCCCCACGGACTCGGGCCATGCGGCGACGATGTCCCCGAGGCCCGCAGCCGGGCCGAAACGGGCGAGCTCGCGGCGCACCTCGTCCTCGATCGGCCGGAGCGGGCCGAATCTCACGCCGCGGCTTTCGCGTCTCCGGGAGTGACCTCGACGATCAGGTCCGGCTCGGCCACGCCCGGTTTGTGCGTCGCCGTGATCACCGTCTGGGCGTCCGCGGGAAGCTGGGCGAGAAGGGCGCCGCGGCGTTCTGTGTCGAGCTCGCTGAAGACGTCGTCGAGAAGGAGAAGCGGCGGCTCGCCCCGGCGATCCACCAGAAGCTCCGCCTCGGCAAGGACGAGCGCGAGGACAGCCGTGCGCTGCTCCCCCTGCGAGCCGAAGCCGCGCAGCTCGCGACCGCCGGCTGTGATCGATGCGTCGCGAAGGTGCGGCCCCACACCGGTGACCGCACGCTCGAGGTCGCGGGGAAGGCGTTCGTCCAGCTCCTGGACCGTGAGGCCGTGACCGTCGTACGTGAGCAGAGCTTCCATCAGTCCGAGCGACTCGGCGACTCTCGAGAATCCCGGGTCAAGGAGCGCGGCCAGATCCGAGCGCGCGGCGTCGAGCTCGGTCCCGAGTGCCGCCACCTGCGCCGTCCAGGGTTCCACGGAGTCGAGGCCGGCCTCGCCGGCGCGCACCCGTCGAAGCGCTGCATTCCGCTGCGCCACCGCGCGGCCGTAGGTCGGCGAGATCTCCGCACGGCTGGGGAAAACCCGGCCGAGCATGCGGTCGAGATAGGCACGGCGAACGATCGGCCCGCCCTTCACGACCGCGAGGCGCTCGGGCGTGAAGACGAGCGCCGCGAGCCTCGAGCGAAGCTCCTCGCCGCTCGCCAGCGCGGCGCCGTTCAGGCGCACCTCCTTCGCGGATCCGGGCGCGAGGTCGACCTGGGTCTCGAAGGAGCTCTGCGCGGAGGTTCCTTGCAGCCGCACACGCGCCGCCTCCTCGCCGAAATGGACGAGTCGTGGCTCGGAACGGGTACGCGGGGAGAACCCCTGGGCGCCGACGTGAAGCGCCTCGAGCAAATTCGTCTTCCCGACGCCGTTGGGGCCGGTCACGAGGACGAGCCCGGGCACGAGATCGAGCTCGAGCTCGGCGTAGGAGCGGAAGTTCCGGAGCGAGGCGTGGCCGACGATCAGCCGGCGAGCCGGATCGGCATGATCAGGTACAGGAAGTCGTCCGACTCCCCGAGGATGAGCCCCGGCCTGAGCGGGCTGATGAGCTTGAAGCGCACCGAGTCGTCGCCGACCGATTCGAGTCCGTCGCGCAGGAACTCCGCGTTGAAGCCGATCTCGATCGTGTCCCCGGAGTACGACATGGGGAGCGACTCCCGCGCCTCGCCGACATCCTGCGTCTGCGCGGAGACCGTGAGCTCGCCGCTCTCGAACCGGAGGCGGAGCGGCGACTTGCGCTGGGCCATGAGCGACGCGCGACGGACGATTTCGACGAACTCGTCGCGCGGAAGCTGGATCTCGGCCTCGAAGGTCTCCGGGATGAGTTGCTTGTAGTTCGGGAACTGGCCGTCGATCCGTCGCGCGGTGAGCCAGACGTCGCCGACCCCGAAAACGATCTGGTTCTCCTGCACGCCGATCGAGATCGTCCCCGGCTCGCCGCCCTGGCCGATGCGCAAGAGCTCGGAGAGGGCTCGCGCCGGCACGATCGCCTCGAGCTCCTGCCCGGGGCCCTTGTCGAGCATGGTCTCCTTCACGCTCAGCCGGTAGGAGTCCGTCGCGGCCATCACGAGCTTCTCACCCTCGAAGCGGACGAGAATCCCGGTGAGGACAGGGCGCGACTCGTCGCGGGAGGACGAGCGGCTGACGCGGGCGATGGTCTCGACGAAGGCCTCCCTGTCGACCGTGAACGCGGTCTCCGGATCGATCTCCGGAAGGCGGGGAAAATCTTCGGCAGCGTACGTGTGCAGCTTGTACGACGCGGAGCCACACGTGAGCTCGGCGACGCCCTCCTCCGCACGATGGCCGATCGTCACTTCGCCGGCAGGAAGGAGGCGGACGATGTCCACGAGCAACCGTCCCGGCACGACCACGGCGCCCTCGTCCTCGACCCGCGCATCAAGGGCGACCCGGAGTGAGATCTCCATGTCCGTCGCGGAGAGGTGGAGTTGGCCCTCGGTGGCGCGCAACATGATTCCCCCGAGGATCTGGACGCTTTGTGTGCGGGTCGACACCCCGCGGCCGGCGAGCTGAAGTTTGTCCGCGAGCTCGTCCCTACCGCATGTGACCTTCATCGTCGTGCCAACAACGGTATCGATGCTTGCCATTTAATAAAACCTCTTCGTAGTCATAGGGAGTGTGAACGACGGGGAAGACGGGGTGTTTCCGCATGGTTGCTGCGAAACGCCAGTGGACGGTTTTTGTGGACAAGAGGGACTTGTCGACAGGGCGACGAGCTCGAGGGGTGGTTTCCCCAGTTTTCGCCAGGTGTGCACAGGGCGTTGTTCACCGGGGCTGCTTGATCCTCGCCGTCAGCTCCTGGACGAGGTTGTAGACGCTCCGGTCTTCCTGGATGAGCTTCGCGATCTTCGACGTCGCGTGGATGACAGTCGTGTGGTCGCGGCCGCCGAACTTCTTCCCGATCTTGGGCAGGGAGCTGTCCGTCAGCTCGCGGCAGAGGTACATCGCCACCTGCCGGGGATAGACGATCTGCTGCGAGCGGCGGTCGCCGGTGAGCTCCTGCATCGAGATGCCGAAGCGCTCGACCACGGCGTCCTGGATCCGCTCGACGGAGACCTCGGGCAGCTCGCCCTGTGGAAAGACGTCTTTGAGCACTTCCTGGGCCAGCTCGACGGTCATCGGCCGACCGGTCAGAGACGAGAACGCGACAACGCGAGTGAGCGCGCCCTCGAGCTCGCGAATGTTCGTCGAGATGCGGCTCGCGATGAAGGTGAGGACCTGCGTGTCGGGCACGTGGATCGCGTCCGTCTTCACCTTCTTCCGGAGGATCGCGATGCGAGTCTCGAGGTCGGGCGCCTGGATGTCCGTGATGAGGCCCCATTCGAACCGCGACCGTAGGCGCGCCTCGAGGGTCGCGATCGCGCGCGGCGGGCGGTCCGACGAGATGACGATCTGCCGGCCGGCCTCGTAGAGCGAGTTGAAGGTGTGGAAGAACTCCTCCTGGATCCGCTCCTTGTGCTCGAAGAACTGGATGTCGTCGATCAGGAGCACGTCGTAGTGCCGGTAGCGCTGCTTGAAGCCCTCGATGCGCTTGTCGCGGAGCGAGTTGATGAAGTCGTTCATGAAGATCTCGCTCGTCACGTAGCGCGCGGAGAGGTTGCGCGAGTGCTCGCCGATGTAGCTCGCGATTGCCTGGAGGAGGTGTGTCTTTCCGAGACCTGTGCCGCCGTAGATGAAGAGGGGGTTGTAGGCCTGGGCCGGCGCCTCGGCGACGGCGAGTGCCGCCGCATGCGCGAAACGGTTCGACGACCCGATGACGAAGAGGTCGAAGGTGTACTTCGGGTTCAGGCCCTCGCCGAACCGCGCCGGCGGCGGTGACTCGAACTGCTGCGACTCGTCGAGTTCGCGCACCGCGAGCCGTACGGTGCGGTCGCTGCCCACCGTCTCGCGGATCGCGGCATGGATCAGGTCGAGGAAGTGATCCTCGATCCAGGTGCGCGTGAAGTCGTTCGGAACGGCGAGAACGAAGTGCTCACTGCCGAGCTCGATCGGCTCCGTGTCGGCGAACCACGTCGTAAACGTCGATTCGCTCAGTGCGTCCCTGAGGCGGTTCGATACCTCGGTCCACAGTGATTCCGCGCTCAGTTCAGCAGGGCGTTGCACGCCGGCTTATTGCTCCCTCCGCCAGACTCCGAGAAGCGGCGATCATAGCAACGCCACCGAAGCCCCTCAACGCTTGAAAACATGCCGCCCGACGCGCGGAAAACGGGGCCTAAGCAGGCAAATTCTTCCTTTCCACAGCAGTCTCCACAGCTGTGGAAAGATGGGGTGAGGCCTGTGGCCATGCGGTTTTTCGCCTGTGGATTTCCTCGCGTGCAGATTTTGCGAGATTGATCGCCCCAGCGGCGAGCCGGAGACCTCGAGCACGACCGCCGCGCCCGCTCGGAGGCCCCGTACGGCTCGGCCGGGCCACCGGCCGGGAGGCGGGCTTCTCTATACTGGCCCGGTGGCCGGCAAGGGCCGACCGCATCTCACACACCTTCTTCCCGCACCTCTGTGAAACGCACCTTCCAGCCGAACGTTCGACGCCGGAAGCGCCGGCATGGATTCCGCGCGCGGATGTCGACCCGCGCCGGCCGCGCGATTCTCAAGCGCCGCCGCGCCAAGGGGCGCGAGCGTCTCTCGGCCTGAGCCGGGTTGAAACGTCGCCACCGTCTGTCTCGCTCACGCGACTTCGACGCCGTCTACCGGCACGGCCGCTCCACGGCCACCCGCTATCTCGTCCTCTACGCTTTCCCGCGCGAGGAAGGTGACGACCTCGGCCCGCGGCTCGGCCTCGCCGTCTCGCGGCAGCTCGGCGGCGCGGTCGAGCGGAACCGCATCAAGCGGCGCCTACGAGCCGCCTTCGAGCAGATCGAAGGCGACCTCCCCGTGCGCAACGACTACGTCTTGATCGCGAGGCCCGGTCTAGGCGAGGCGATCGAGAGCCGCGGGTTCGAGTGGCTGGGCGAGCGCGTCGCCGAGGTCTTCCAGAAGGAGCGCGCGACGGCATGAGGGCGGTCGCAGTCCTTCTCATCCGCGGCTACCGCAGGGTCCTGTCGCCGTTCGCCGGCGCAACGGCGCTCGGCAACCCGCGGTGCAAGTACCACCCTTCCTGCTCGGCGTACGCGCTCGACGCCTACCGGGAGTTCGGCTTCGTGCGCGGAACGGTGCTGGCCGCGTGGAGGCTCCTGCGCTGCAACCCCTGGAGCCACGGCGGGGTCGACTACGCGCGCGACCAACGGGTCTTCCCGTCCCGAGGTCGCTCGTGATCTTCGGCGTCGCCAACCCGCTCCGCCCGATCGAGAACATCATGACGACGGTCCTCGAGTGGATCCACTCCACCTTGGGCCTACCCTGGGCCTGGGCGATCATCGTGCTCACGCTGATGGTGCGGATCGTGATCGTCCCGCTGACGGTCAAGCAAATCCGCTCGATGCAGCACCTCCAGGCGCACGCTCCCGAGCTCAAGGCGCTGCAGCAGAAGTACAAGCACGACAAGCAGCGCATGAACGAAGAGGTCATGAAGTTCTACCGGGAGAACAAGATCAACCCGGCGGCGTCGTGCCTTCCGGTCCTGATCCAGATCCCGGTCTTCATCTCGCTGTACTACGTGCTCAAGGACTTCGAGAAGGAGGTCTTCCCGCAGTACCCGGGCTCCGACCTCGGCTGGCTCGGGATCGTGCCGAACATCACGACGAGCATCACCGAGCACTGGTCGGGCTGGCTCTTGCTCTCGATCTACGTCATCAGCCAGGTTGCCTCGACGTACTTCATGTCCACCACGATGGACCCGCGCCAGCGGTGGATCTTCATGGCGTTGCCGCTGGTCTTCGTCCTCTTCATCGTCAACGCGTCCTTCCCGGTCGGCCTTCTTCTCTACTGGGTGACGACGAACCTCTGGACGGTCGGCCAGGGGCTCGTGACGAGGCGGCTGATGCCGAAGCCGCAGGCCGCGCCGAAGCGCTCGTCCCGGACTCCGCCGAAGGAGACCGTCGCCGAAGACGGCGCAACCGCGGCCGGCAAGGCGGCTCAGCCGTCGCGGGCGACTTCCGGGCAGCAACGGGTCAAGCGCCGGAAGAAGAAAGGCCCTCGGTCGAGGCGATGAGCGAGATCGAGGGGGAGCTGTCCGAGACCGAGGTGGAAGCGACCGGCGAGACCATCGGAGAGGCGAAGTGGTCGGCGCTCCGCGAGCTGGAGCGACGTTTCCCCGGGATCGACAAGTCGGCGGTCAGCTTCGCGGTTATCTCGGAGGGCGAGCGCGGCCTCCTCGGCGTCGGCTATGCACCGGCACGCGTGATCGCAAAGGCAGGAGCGGTTCCCCCGCCTGCGGAGCCCGGCGACGAAGAGCCGGGCTCGCCGGCCGCGCGCCTACGGGAGCTTCTCGACCGGGTGTGCACCGCGCTCGGCGCTCCGGTGCGCATCGAGATCCACGAAGACGAGGAGCAGCTCGCCGCCACGCTGACCGGCCCGGACCTCGGGCTCGTGATCGGCAAGCGCGGACAGACGATCGACGCGATCCAGTACCTGGCGACAGCGATCGTCTTTCGCGGGATGGACGAGCGGAAGAGCATCCTCGTCGACGCGGCGGGATACCGCGACCGGCGCCGGGCCACGCTCGAGGAGCAGGCCGACCGCGCGGCTTCGGAGGCGGTCGCAGCCGGCCAGGCCGTCGCGCTCGACCCGATGTCGTCGGTCGAGCGGAAGATCGTGCACCTGCATCTGGAGGAGCGCGAGGACGTCGAGACGGCGAGCGACGGCAACGAGCCTCACCGCTTCGTCGTCGTCCGTCCTGTCTGACGAACGGCTCGACGGCTGGCTCTCGGCGCTTCTCGCGACGCCGGGCCTGACCGCGATCCGGGACGGCGCCGAGGCGCGGGCGGCCCTGCTCGACGGAGCGCTCGCGGCGGCCGAGCTGCTGGACGACGGGCCGGTGATAGACGTCGGGTCGGGCGGAGGCTCGCCCGGACTCCCGCTCGCGTCCGCCCGCCCGGACCTGGAGTTCGCTCTCCTCGAGTCGAACGGACGCAAGTGCGACTTCCTCCGGGAGGCCGCCGCCGGTTTCGAGAACGTCTCCGTTGTCTGCGGGCGCGCCGAGGAGCATGCGGCCGGCGAAGGCCGGGACGCGTACGGGACGGCGGTGGCGAGAGCTCTCGCCGTCCCTCCCGTGGCCGCCGAATGGTGTCTCCCGCTGGTACGGCCGGGAGGCCGGGCGGTGCTCTTCGTCGGCCCGAGCGCTGACCTCGACGCCGTTGCCATTGCAGCTGGCGAGCTGGCCGGGGAGATCGAGCCAAGCCCCTCGGGGTTCGTCCTGCTCAGGAAGACGGGGCCCACTCCCGAGCGCTTTCCACGCCGGCCCGGCGTGGCGAAGAAACGTCCTCTCGCCTGACTAGGGTTCGCGTCGTGGGGACGATCCTCGCGCTCGCCAATCAAAAGGGCGGAGTCGGCAAGACGACGACCGCCGTGAACGTCGCCGCCTGCCTCGCCGAGGCCGGCGCGAAGACGCTCGTGGTCGACCTCGACCCCCAGGCAAACGCGACGTCGGGTCTCGGCGAGCGCGCGAACGGCACCTCGTCCTACGACCTTCTGGACGGTGCGCCGCTCGAGGAGATCGTCCACACGACACAGTTCGAGAACCTCGACGTCGTGCCCTCTCGCCCCGAACTCGCGGGCGCCGCGGTCGAGCTCTCCGCGCACGGTGACGGCGAGTCCTTTCTCGCCGGCGCCCTGGAGCCTGCGCGCGAGACGTACTCCTATGTCTTCGTCGACTGCCCGCCCTCGCTGGGGCCGCTCACCGTCAACGGTCTCGCGGCTGCGGATCGCGTCCTTGTCCCGGTGCAATGCGAGTACTACGCGCTCGAAGGGCTGGCGCAGCTTCTCCACTCTGTCGAGCTCGTACGCGCGCGCCTCAATCCGAAGCTTGCAATCGCGGGGATGCTCCTGACGATGGTGGACGGGCGCACGCGGCTGGCGGCCGACGTCGCTGCCGAGGTGAGGCGCCATTTCGGCGAGCTCGTCTTCGATGCCGTCGTCCCGCGGAGCGTCCGGCTCGCCGAGGCGCCGAGCCACGGCCTGCCGATCACCGCGTATGACCCGGCCTCGGCCGGAGCCGACGCTTATTACCGAGTTGCGAGCGAGCTTGTCGACCGCACCTAATAGAAGAGGGTTGGGCCGCGGCCTCGAGGTCCTCATCGGAGGAGGTGCTTCCTCGTCCGAGCTGCTGCAGATCCCGCTCGGCTCCATCCGCGCGAACGCACGGCAGCCACGAAAGCACATCGATGCGGACGGGATCGGCGGCCTCGCCGAGTCGGTCCGTGCGCAGGGAGTCATGCAGCCCGTCGTCGTCCGGCCGGCCGAGGGCGGCGGCTACGAGCTAATCGCCGGTGAGCGCCGCTGGCGCGCGGCCCGAGCAGCCGGGCTCGCGACGATCCCCGCCCTCGTCCGCGAGAGCGACGATCGCGAGTCGCTCGTCCTCGCGCTGGTCGAAAACGTCGCGCGCGAGGACCTCTCGCCGATCGAGGAGGCGCGCGCCTACGCGGTGCTCATGGACGAGTTCTCCCTTTCCCTCGGCGAGGTCGCCGAGCGCGTCGGTCGGTCGAAGCCCACTGTCTCGAACCGCGTGCGGCTGCTCGAGCTCCCCGAGGACGTCCTGGGTCTTGTGGAGCGCGGCCTGCTGACCGAGGGCCATGCCCGCGCGATCCTGTCCGTTCCCGACCACGACGACCGGCGCGCGCTGGCGCGGAAAGTCGTCGCGCAGGGTCTTTCCGTCCGCGCGACAGAGCGCGCAGCCCGTTGGGCCGGCGCGCAGGCGAAGCCGCGGAAGTCGCGTCGAATCGACCCGGCGCTTGCCGACCGCGCGCGGACGTCGCTCGAGGCTGTGACAGGAGTGACGGTGAAGGTGACCGACACGCGCATCGAGATTCCGTTTGCCGACGACGTCGCGCTGGGGGAGATCGTCGAGGCGCTCGAGGCCCGCAACTGAACTCCTCGGCGGCTCGTTATGCGTAAGTGCGGCCCTGGGTGCAGGACATCGAGTCTCTCGAGGCGATCAGCCAGGACGAGTTGGTGCGCCGGCTCGTCCTTCGCATGGCCGGCCTTGCGCGGAGCGGCAGGCTCCCAGGCTTCGTCGCAGCCCTGGGCGCGGACGCGGAGCTCGATGCGGAGACGAAGGCGACGGTGCTCGAGCTGGCGCGCGATCAAGCGTTCCTCCTAGCCTGCGAGGACTACATGCGCGCGACCGCGTACCTGCACTAAGCCGTCGCTACAATGCGCCCGGCTCGGGCGATTAGCTCAGTTGGTTAGAGCGCCGCTCTGATAAGGCGGAGGTCCCTGGTTCGAATCCAGGATCGCCCACTCTCAACGAGTACGATCCACCGGCCCTCCCCGCTTGCGCCGCCAGTGTTCCCCTACGGCCATCCAATAGCAGTTTACGACCTCAGCAGGTCGAGAACCGAGCCGGTATGGTGTTGGCGGGACTGCGGTGAAGGTCGGAGCGGCAATAGGGGTTGGGGCGTGCGCGCTGCTTTTGTGCGCTCCTGCTGTCGCTCAGACGCCGACCCCTGATCCGGCCCCGCTTCCACCGCCTGCGCCCTCGACGACCGAGCCGTCCACGGCCTCATCCGCCGAGGTTCCTTCGACTTCGAATGCGCCGTCGTCGAGTTCGAGTGCCCACGCTCGAAAGGACCATCTCAAGCGCCGAGAACGCGTGAAGAAGCCCGCCCACCCGGGCGTGGGTCCATTTCATTCGTCGGTCGCCGAGCTCGGGGCGGGCGTGCTCACGCTTGTACTGCAGCCCCAGAGCACCGGTCAGATCGTCTCCGACATCTCGGCCGGCACCGGCTCGACTGCGTCCCGGCCGCGGCCGGTCGTCATCGGTCTTGCGCTCGCCCTCGTTTTCATGGCCGGGGTCGTGCTTGTCGTTTTTCTTCAGGTCTGATGAGCAGACTGAAGAGCACGCTCCCCTTCTTGGCCCTCGTGAGCTTCATTCTCGGTGGTGCGAGTGCAGGAGCGGCTCCTCCTACTCTCGCCAAGCCTGTGATCGTCTCCGCCCCAGCGTCGTGGACGAAGGAGACGGAAGCATCGCTCGTTTTTACGAGCTCGGACGAGGGCGTCAGCTACACGTGCAGCCTGGACGGATCGGCTTGGGAGCCGTGCGCCAGTCCGGTGTCGTATTCCTCTCTTGACGAGGGCTCTCATAACTTTTCGGTGCGAGCGGTGGCCGGAAACGATTCGAGCACGCGGACAAACTGGTCATGGAAGGTCGACTTGACGCCCCCCGTGCTGCCAGGAAACCAGACGAAAGAAGCCACATCGCCGCTGGGAACCCCCGTGAACTTCACCGCCGCGGACAGTCTCGATCCATCACCTGCCCTGAGCTGTTCGCCTCCCTCCGGCTCCGTTTTCGACCTCGGGCCGCCGGCGGACGTGTTTTGCACCGCGACCGATGCGGCTGGCAACGTGTCGACGGGGTCGTTCACGGTGACGGTCGTGGACACGACCCCACCAGTCCTCGCTCCGCACGAGGAGGTCATCGCGTCCCAGCAGTCGCCCGCGGGTGCTTTGGTGCAATACGACCTACCTCTGGCCAGTGACAACGGGGATCCAGCTCCTGTCGTGAGCTGCGACCCGAGCTCGGGGTCGACGTTCCCGCTTGGGACGACTCAAGTCAGCTGTTCTGTGGTGGATGCCTCGGACAATGAGAGCGATTCGAGCGGGTTCAACGTCGTCGTACAGGACGGCCCGACGCCTGCCGTTCCCGCTCTGACCGCGAGCGTGGGCGCGCTGACCAAGCGCACTAGTGTTTCGTTTTCGTTCGGCGCCGGTGACGGGGTGAGCCTCGCGTGCAAGCTGGATCGACCAGCCGCGGCGGGAACTTTCGACCCGTGCACGAGCCCGCGGGGATACACCGGGCTCGAGGACGGTCATCACCTCTTCACTGTGCAGGCGACGAATTCGATCGGGAACATCAACCAGGCGGTCTTCGAGTGGGTGGTCGACACGACACCGCCGGCGCAGGTGCGACAGCTCAGGTCGACCTTTGGTAGCGGGTGGGTCCGCCTCGCCTGGCGCAACCCCACCGATGTCGATTTCCGGCATGTTTCGATCTGGCGCCGGAAGGTCAGCGCCACCTCGTGGAGATTCATGGCCACTCGTAAGGAGAGGACCTCGTTTCGCGACGACACCGCCCAGAACGACACGCGGTACGTCTACGCACTCCGAAGCTTCGACCGCGCCGGCAATGCCTCGCCAAATGCAGCACGCGAAGCCCGCGCGAGCAGGATTCTCAAGCCGGCGTTCGGCTCTCTCCACGACACTCGCCCGCTAATCGATTGGACTGCGGTTCGAAGTGCTACCTACTTCAACCTGCAGCTCTGGCGCGAGGGGCAGAAGATTCTGAGCGTCTGGCCCGGAAGGTCTGCCTACCGCCCATCCGAGAACTGGAAATACAAGGGAAAACGCTACTCGCTCCGGAGTGGTCGCTACAGCGTGTACGTCTGGCCCGGCTTCGGGCTCAAGTCTGCTGTGGACTACGGACCACTGCTCGGCTGGACCGAGTTTCGGATGAAGTGAACCCTTCCGTGGCCCTTTTGGCAGTCTCAGACGGGGCACCGCGGGTACCGGGCTAGAATCAGAACGAGGCCCAGACGCGATGCACGAGATGGTCATCTACGGGGTGAGCTTCGACATGGTCGGCAAGCAGCCGATCGTGCTCTTGAAGACAGCCGACGGGAACAAGTTCCTGCCGATCTGGATTGGCCATCCCGAGGCGGCCGCGATCCTCATGAAGCTCCAGGGAGCCTCGACTCCGCGCCCGATGACGCACGACCTGCTCTCGGAGGTGCTCTCGAAGCTCGACGCGCGGGTCGTCAAGATCGCTGTCACCGAGCTCCGTGAGAACACGTTCTACGCCCTCATCACCGTCGCGGTGAACGGGAGCGAGATCGAGATCGACTCGCGCCCGAGCGATGCGATCGCCCTTGCCGTTCGCTCGGACGCGCCGATCTTTGCCGACGAGTCGGTCATCGAAGAGAGCGCGATCGAGTTCGAGCACGAGGACGACGTCAACGAAGAGCAGATGGTCGAGGAGTTCAAGAAGTTCCTCGACGACGTCAAGCCGGACGACTTCATTCCAGAGGCCTAGCCGAGCTCGCGCTTCGTGAGCTCGAGGAGCTTCGCGTGGAGCTCTCGCAGGTTGTCGGCCGAGAGCGGGCCGTCGTTCTCCCGCTCGAGCTCGGCCAGGAGCTCCTCCTCGCGGCCCTTGTCCAGGAAGTCGTAGCCCATTGCGGCCTTGTGCTCCTTCAGCCGGCGGACGAGCTCGAGCCGGCGGTTGACGGCACTCACGATCTCGTGGTCGGTGGACGTGATCTCGGCCCGCAGTTCACGCACGCGGGGGTCAGAACCGGGGTCGCCTTGCATCAGGCGAAGATATAGACCGTCGTGCCGATTGCCCAGCGGTCATAGAAACCGGGCGCGAACCACATCGGGGTGCGTACGCAGCCGTGACTTGCCTGGTAGGCCGGCACGGAGTGATAGCCGTGGATGGCGAAAGCGCCCGTGAAGAAGAGCGAGTAGTACATCCCGCTGCCGTTCAGTCCCGGGACCTTGCCGTAGACGTGGAACTTGCCCACGGGCGTGTTCCCGGTCGCCCCGGTGGAGACGTGGGTGATGCGGACGACCTTGCCCTTCCGCACCTCGTAAAGGACCTGCATGGTCTTCGAGACCTCGACGTGGCTCCCCTTGGGAACGCGCGCCTTGGGAGCCTTCGCCCGCGCGAGCACCCGCCAGACGCCCCGTGACACCCGGCCCGTTCGAGCCATCCCGTGCACCTTCTGAAACGCGAGCACGGCCTCGTACGTGTCGGAGGCGTAGTAGCCGTTCGGGCCTCCGCGCACGATGTGGCGGAGTGCGGCGAGCCGGCGTTCGAGCCCGAGCACAGCCGTCCCGCGCGCGCCGGTCGAGAGCGCGGGCGCGAGGATGCGGTAGTGCTTCCGCGCGGTGAAGCCCTTGTAGCCGGCATGCGGCGCGAGGACGAGCCGCGCGCGGTGCCGCCCCAGCCGGTCGGTCGGGAGGACAGCCGTGTAATGGCCACCTGGCTTGACGTGGACGTGCCAGTCGCGTGCGCCGACCTTGAGGGTCAGCGACCCTGCCGACGCCGGGCGCAGGCGTCCCTTCAGGACCAGACGATTGCCCGGATAGTGGAGGCCGCGCATGCGCTTCGTGAGGATCGGCTTGAGCTTCAGGTCGACCGGGTCGGAGACGTCGCTCGCCGTTGCGACGTGGTAGACGCCCGGCTGGATGGCCGGAAAGGCGAAGCCGAACTCACCCGTCGTCAGGTCCGCGTTGGCCGTCTGCCCCGTCGAAGCCCCGTTGTAGAAGAGCTCGACGACGTCACCGGGGGCAGCCGTCCCGCTGAGCGTCACCTGCGATCCGTACCGCGGCACTGAGGGGTGGGCGGCGAACGGGATGGTCGCGCCTGCGGTCGAGGGTGCTGCGAGGACGAGGAGGACGACGAGGAGAACCCGGCGCACGGGCCCAATTTGACAGACGACCCGGTTAGTACGCCAGCTGCAGGTAGACGATCAGGATTCCGAGCCCGTTGTAGAAGCCATGCGCGAAGACGCCGGGCCAAATGCTGTCGGAGCGGAGACGAACCCATCCCAGCGCGATGCCGAAGAGGACGAGCGGAGGAAGCGCGCCGAGAATCCCATGGCTGAAGCCGAACACGAACCCGGTGATGACCACCGCCGACATGCCGCCGAGGAACTGCAGTGCGCGGACGCCGAGCCCGCGGAAGAAGAGCTCCTCCCCAAAGGGCGCGATCGTGCTGATGAGTATGCCGTTCAGCGCGAAGGCCCACGCGTGCTTCGGCTGCCACGTGTCGGGGGCGAGTCCCTGCTCGCGGCCGCCGTGGAGGAGCGGCTCCAAGAGGACTCCGAGGAGGAGCACGCCGAAAATGAGGCCGACCGCGATGCCGACCCAGCGCCAGCGAAAATGGTTCAGGCCGAGAGCGCGGGGAGTGCTCGCATACGGGATGGCGAGTGCGAACGTGAGGCCGACCAGTACGGCGTAGTAGAAGATCGTCGCGAGTGCGAAGCGGTACTCGTAGAACACGTCCTTCGTGTTCTCGCGCCCGATGAAGCTCCCCGTGATGAAGAGGACGGCCAGAATCGACCATCCGAAGAACGGGAGAGCCCTATAGTCGGTCGAGGGCGTTGCCGAAGTCGGCGACGATGTCGTCTGCATCCTCACACCCTAGGGACACGCGCAGAAGCCCAGGCGTTATCCCTGCGGCCGCGAGCTGCTCCTCGGAGAACTGCCGATGGCTCGTCGAAGCCGGGTGCGAGACGACGGTGTCCACACCGCCGAGGCTGGTCGCCCGCTTGCAGAGCTCGAGGCCGTTCATGAACGCCTCGCCTGCTTCGCGGCCCCCGTCGAGCTCCGCGGCGAGCATCCCGCCAGAGCCCGCAAGCTGGCGCTTCGCCAGCTCGTGTTGGGGATAGCTCTCGAGCCCGGCGTGGTAGACGCGCTTGGTCCGGGGGTGGCCTTCGAGGAAGCGGGCTACGGTCAGCGCGTTCGCGCAGTGGCGCTCCATGCGGAGCGCCAGCGTCTTCAGGCCTCGACGGAGGAGGTAGGCGGGGAAGGCGTCGAGCACCGCGCCGGTGTCGATCTGCCACGCGCGCGCCCGCGCTACCGCCTCGGCGCTTCCGGCGAAGACCCCCGCGGTCACGTCGTGGTGGCCGTTCAGATACTTCGTCGCCGATTCGCACACGATGTCGGCGCCGAGCTCGAGCGGCCGGCAGAGGGCCGGTGAGACGAAGGTGTTGTCCACGATCATGAGCCCGTCACCTTTCGTCGCGGCGATTGCCTCGAGGTCGGCGACGGGGAGACCGGGGTTCGACATCGTCTCGACGTAGCGCACCTCGGCGGGACGCTGCCAGGCCTCGTGGTCGGTGACGTCGAGATGGACGACCTCGACTCCCAGCGGCTTGAGGCGCTGCTCCGCGAGGGCGTACGTGGCGCCATAGAGCTGTTTGGCGCAGAGCAGGGTGTCCCCGGGCTGAAGCGTCGTCATGAGCGCCGCCGAGATGGCGGCCATCCCGGAGCCGAAGGCCTGCGCGGCCTCAGCGCCCTCGAGGTCGGCGAGCACGCCGTTCAGCTCCTCGACGGTCGGGTTGCGGAGGCGCGAGTAGAGGAAGCCGTACTCCTCTTCGCTCATCACGCGCCCGAAGGTGGCGGCGTCGTCGAAGGAGAACGTCGTGGCCGTGACGATGGGCTGCACGACGGGTTCGCCTGGAGCGTCGGGAAGCGCGCGACCGTGAATCGCGCGCGTTGAGAAGCCGCGGTTCTTCATAGGCCCAGCCGTGCGGGGAGCGTAGCGAGCGGGGGAGGCTCGAAGCCGAGGCCGGCGGCGAGAGCGCCGGCCTGGTCGGCTTCGTCGTCTCCGATGTGGATCGCCCGTTCGGGCTGCACGCCGACCCGCTTCAGCGCCTCCTCGAACATGCGGGGATCCGGTTTCTCGGCGCCGGTCTCGGCGGAGCTGACGATCGCGGAGAGATACGGGGCAAGCCCTGCCCGCTCGAGCTGCTCGCCGATGCCTGCGTCCCAGTTCGTCACGCAGGCGAGCTCGAGCCCTCCCCGCCGCAGCCGACGAAGCGCCTCCAGCACGCCGTCGAGCGGGCGGAAGACGAGCGCGCCGACGAACGCCGGCGCGAACTCCTCCGGGTCGAGCTCGGGCGCGACGCCCTGCAAGAAGATGCCGGCGCAGCGGTTCCGCAGGTCGAGCAGCGTGGCGTCGTCCCTTCCTTCCGCCTTGTGGACGAGGTAGTACTCGACCTCGGCAGCGAAGGCCGCCGCGACGGGCTTCTCGCCCCGCTGCAGGCCGCGCTCTGCGAGGGCGGCCTGCAGACGGCCGGCCGGGTTCTCGAGCTCGACGAGCGTGCCGAACGCGTCGATCGTGACCGCGTCGACGATCGCCCCGCTACTGGAAGGCATTCGGGTGAAGCGCCCGGGCGATCGCCTCGAGCCCCTGGGCGACCCGGGGGCCCGCGCGATTGACGAGCTCGACCGGGACGACGACCACGCGCTTCTTGCGCACCGCGTCGAGGTGGGAGGTAACCGGGTTCGCACGGAGCGACTCGAGCGTCGTGTCGCTGTCGGAGGTGGCGAGGAAGACCTCGGGGTTCGCCTCCCGGAGATCGGCGAGCGGGAACGGGCCCGGCCCGGGACTCGCGCCGGCGACGCTCGTTCCCTTGGCGCGCTTCACGAGATCTCCCAGGAGCGAGCGGTCCGAGACGGTGATGAAGAAGCCAGTGTCCACGAAGACGGAGACCGGCGGCACATCGGCGAGCTTCTGCTGGATGGTGGCGACATCCTGCTGGATTCTCCCGACGAGCTTTCGCGCCTCCGAAGCCTCGCCGACGAGAAAGCCGAGGTCGATCGCGCCCTGCTCGACGTTCAGCAGGGAGGCGGCTGGCTGGATGTAGACGGCTGCGTGGGCTGCTCTCTGGATCCGGGCGACGTCGAGCTGGTCGGCCGTCTGCGTCGCCACGAGGAGGTCCGGCTTGAGGCCGATCGTTTGGTCGACGTCGATCGTGCCGGTCCGGCTGACGACCTTCGGCGCATGCGCCTGCGGGGCCTTGACTCCGGTGGGCACGCCGACGAGCCGGTCGCCGGCGCCGAGGGCGGCGATCAGCTCGGCCGAGCCGGGATCGAGCGCCACGATCCGCTGCGCCTGCTTGTCGAGAACCGTCGGCTGGTCACCCGCACCCTGGACGGTGACCGGATACGGCTGCGCCAACGTGCCGAGGGGCTCGCCGCGCTCGCCGCAGCCCGCGCTGGCCAGAGCGGCGAGAAGAAGGGCGCAGGGCAGGAACCGGGGGAAACGCACGACCGGCACTATTCAACATGTATGCGGTTCTTCAGCGAGCAGGAGGCGAACGACGCGCTGGCCGTCGTGGCACCGCTCGTCGAACAGCTCGTTGCAGCGCGTGGCCGCTTCGTCGCCGAGGGGCGGCGCCTCGCCGGCCTCAAGCGAAAGGTAGCCGGGAACGGCGGCGGGCTCGATCCGGCTCGCGCGCAGGACGTCCAGACCACCGTGGAGGAGGTCGCGAACGAGATCGGGCTTCTCGTTGCCGAGCTCGAAACGGCCGGCGTGCAGGTGAAGGACCTCGACCGCGGGCTCGTCGACTTCCCGGCCCGCCATCCCGAAAGCGGCGATCTCGTGCTGCTCTGCTGGCATCTCGGAGAGGACCGGGTGGCTTTCTGGCACGGCCTCGAAGAGGGCTTCGCGGGCAGGAAGCCGCTTCCGTTCTGAGAATTCCCGTTCGTGAGCGATTTCTGGCAGCACCTGCTGACGGCGGGCGTCGTCGTCCTGATCACGGTTGTCGTGGCAAAGCTCGTCGACCGGTGGCTTGTCCGCCGCCTCAAGCTGAGCCCGCGCGTGATGACGCGCTACAGCGTAATCCGCCGCACGGTCGTGGTCGGCGTCGTCATCGTCGGTGTTCTCTCGGCGCTTCTCGTGATTCCCGAGGTGCAGGCGGTGGCGGGCTCGATCCTCGCGTCTTCGGCCGTGATCGCGCTCATTCTCGGCTTCGCCGCCCAGTCGACGCTTTCGAATGCGATTGCAGGCATCCTCATCGCCTTCACCCAGCCGCTTCGCCTCGGCGACCAGGTCGAGGTCGGCTCGGCGGCCGGAACGGTCGAGGAGATCGGGCTCATCTACACGCTCCTTCGCACCGCCGACGGCGCGCGCTTCTACGTGCCGAACACGCGCATGGCCTCAGATACCATTCGGAACGCGACGCTGCAGAGCTTCGAGCACCGAGCCCAGATCACGATCGGCGTCCCGGTTGGAAGCGACTTCGAGCGAGTACGCGACATCCTCGTCGAGGAGGCGCGGCGCGCACCGGAAGCCATGCCTGACAAGAACCCAGTAGCGACCTTGAGCCAAGTCGACGCCACCGCGGCCATCTTCACGGTCGAGGCGTGGGCGCGCAGCGTGGGCCAGGCCGCGAAGCTCGCCGCCGGCCTGCGCACCGGCGCCTACAAGCGGCTCCTCGCCGAGGGGATCTACGCCTGATGGCGACGAACGGAAACGGCAAGCGGAACGGGAACGGGCCGCTCTATCCGGCCCACAGGCGCCGCCGGCGAAGGCAAAGGCGGAAGCGCGAGAAGGTCACGTCGCGGCGTTTCGCCGTTTTCCTCGCGCTCGCCGTCGTCCTCGGAACCGTCGCGACCTTCGTGGCTGCGACGGTCACGGGCGCGGCCGGAATCCTGAACAACTGCGACCTGAACTCGTTGAAGCCCGTCGCGATCGGCGCGAACTCCTTCGTCTACGCGGCCGACGGAACCGTGCTCGGCGCGATCCCCGCGGAGCGGAACCGCCAGCCGGTCGGTCTCGACAACATGTCTCACTGGATTACGAATGCGACCGTCGACGTCGAGGATCGCCGCTTCTACGAGCACGGCGGGATCGACTGGGAGGGCGTCGTCCGCGCCGCTGTCGAGAACGTGAAGAGCGGCCACATCGTCCAGGGCGGCTCCACGATCACGCAGCAGCTCGTCCGCAACCTCTACATCGGCAAGGAGGTCTCCCTCGACCGCAAGATCAAGGAGGCGTGTCTCGCCCAGAAGCTCGAGGACGTGCACACGAAGGACTGGATCCTCGCGAGTTACCTGAACCAGGTCTACTTCGGGAACCACGCCTACGGCGTCGAGGCCGCGGCGCAGACGTACTTCTCCAAGCACGCCGCCGACCTGAACCTCGTGCAGGCGGCCTTGATCGCGGGGCTGCCGCAGGCGCCGTCGCTCTATGACCCGTTCCAGCGTCCCGCTGAGGCGGTCTCGCGGCGGAACGAGGTTCTCGGCGCCATGTACTCGGCCGGCGACATCACGGCCGAGCAGTATCGAAAGGCGGTCTCCGCTCCACTCAAGCTGCACGCGGGGCACCTCTACACGCGGATCCGGGAGCCGTACTTCTTCAGCTACGTACGTGAGCAGCTGATCGCCAAGTACGGAGCCAACACCGTGCGCGGCGGCGGCCTCAAGGTCTACACGACGATCGTCCCGAGGTTCCAGAAGCTCGCCATCCAGGCGATGCAGAGCACGCTGAACCTCAAGACCGACCCGGCCTCCGCGCTCGTCTCGATCAACCCGAAGAACGGCGCCATCCGGGCGATGACGGCCGTGATCCCGGGCAAGAAGAACAACCAGTTCAACCTCGCCGCGCAGGGGCGCCGCCAGGCCGGCTCCTCCTTCAAGACGTTCGTGCTGACCGAGGCGATCAGGGAAGGCATCAACCCGGACACGACGATTTACATGTCCGCGCCGTTCCACTGGCAGCCGGATCCGTCCAGCGAGGCCTGGGACGTGAGCACGTACGACGGAAGCTTCTACGGCCCGTCGTCGATCACTCAATCCACCCTCCGCTCGGACAACAGCGTCTACGCACGCCTGACCCTTGATCTCGGGCCGGAAAAGATCGTCACCCTGGCGCACCAGATGGGGATCAAGACGAAGCTCGAGCCGGTCGCCTCGATCGGCCTCGGCTCGAACTCGGTCGGCGTGCTCGAGATGGCCTCCGCCTACGCGACGATCGCGGCCGGCGGGATCTACTCGGAGCCGATGGCGATCCGGAAGGTCATTCTCCCGAGCGGCGAGGTCGACCGCGGAGCCGGTTGGGGCCGCGTCAAGCAGAAGCGCGTGTTTTCAGATGGCGTCGCCTACCAGGTGGCTCGCATCCTGAAGATGAACATCCAGGCGGGAACCGGGGTCGGCGCCAACCCGGGCTTCGTGGCGGGAGGCAAGACGGGGACGACGGACGACTTCGGAGACGCGTGGTTTGCCGGGATCACGACGACGGCGTCCACGGTCGTCTGGGTCGGCTATCCCAACGCGAAGATCCCGATGACGGCGGTGCACGGGATCCGGGTCGCCGGCGGGACCTTCCCGGCCACGATCTGGCGTCTCTTCATGGTCGGGGCGTTCGCGAACAATCCGCCCGCGGACTGGCCGCTCCCGAGCGACCCTGTCGTGTGGCAGCCGTTCCACGGCCAGTACGAGTACGTTGCACCGGTTGCTCCGCCGCCGTCTAGCACCTCGGACTCGGGGGAGGACAAGGGCAACGGCAACGGACAGACAAACGGTGGGGGCGATGGGAACGGCAACGGGAACGGCGACGGAGGCAGCACGACCGTGACCGTCGGCACCGACACCGGTTGAGACGAGGCGGGAGGGCGGCCTTGGCCGCCGGTTGTGCCTGCCTGCTCCTTCTCGCCGCGGCCCTCGCCTGCGCCTGGCCGGGCGATTCCCTCCTCACGCCCGACCACTCCGAAGGGGTCACTCGGTGGTCCTGGCTCTTCCTCGGTTTCCTCTCCGCGGCCTTTCTCGCGTATCTCGCCGCGCTTCTCCTCCTCCGGAGCGGAGCTCCTGCTCTTGTCCCGGTGCTCGCCGTCGCCGCCGCGGTCCAGCTCGCGCCACTCGTGTCGCCGCTCCTCCTCTCGACGGACGCCTACACGTACTGGGACTACGGCCGAATCGGGGCCGTGCACGGAGGCAACCCCTACTCGGACGAGCCGTCCGCGTTCCCGGATGACCCCGCCTACGCGCGCATGGGAGCGAACTGGCGGCACACGACGACGGTCTACGGGCCCGTGTTCACGCTGGTTTCCGAAGGTCATGCGGCGGTCGTGAAAGATTCGCCCGGCGCCGCGGCGTGGCTCTATAAAACTCTGGGCGCCCTGGCCATGCTTGCGCTCACGGGGCTGGCCGCGTTCCTGGGGCGGGAGCGCGCATTCGCCGCTGCCTTCGTCGGCTGGAACCCGCTCCTGGCCGTCCATTTCGCCGGTGGAGGGCACAACGATGCGTGGATGATGGCGCTCGTCCTCAGCGCCCTCGCGTTCGGCGCCGCCGGGAAGCGGCACTGGGCGGGCGCGGGGTGGGTCGCCGCGATCGCGATCAAGTGGGTGGCCGTCGTCTTCCTGCCGCTCCGCGCCCTCGAGGCGCGCGCCCAGGGCCGGCGCGTCGGGCACCTCGGCTTCGCCGCAGGGGCGGTGGTCGTCGCGGCCCTCGCAAGCTGGCGGTACGGGACCGGTTGGCTCGAGGCGTTCGGCCCTCTGGAGAAGAATCTCCGCGAGGGGGCGCGCTACAGCCTCCCGTCCAGGCTGTCTTCCCTGGGCATCCCACACGACGTGGCCGTCGGCGTCTTCATCGCCCTTTTCGCGCTGGGCTACCTGTGGCTTCTGCGGCAGGCATGGCGGGGGCGCGCCCGGCTCGCGCTCTGCGCCGATCTCGTTCTCCTGACGACGCCCTGGCTGATTGCCTGGTACGCCGTGTGGGCGGTACCGCTCGCCGCGGTGGAGGAGGACCGGGCCGCGCGCCTGGTTGCCCTCGGGCTCTGCGCCTACCTGCTTGCGGACACGGTGCCCCTATAGCCTTTCGCGCGTGAGCACGGCGACGAAGCTGATCTCGGTCGCGGAGGCGCAGCGTCTCGTTCTCGAGCGCGCCCAACGTCTCGACGCAGAGCGCGTCCCCGTAGAGCGCGCGGCCGGCCGGGTCCTCGCGGAGGCGGCGTCTTCGCTGGTCGACCTGCCGCCATTCCCGAGCTCCGCGATGGACGGCTTCGCGGTCCGAGTAAAAGACGCCGCTGTGGGCGCGCGCCTCCCGGTCGCCGCCCGGATCGCCGCCGGGTCACCCGCCGGGCGTCCGCTCGCGACCGGGGAAACAATGGCGATCTCCACCGGCGGCGCGGTTCCCGAGGGGGCCGACGCGGTCGTCCCGCTCGAGCTCGTGGAGGACGCGGGCGAGTCAATCGACATCCGCGAAACGGTCGCCGCCGGCGCCAATGTGCGGGAGCGGGGAAGCGACGTGCGGAGCGGCGATGTCGTCCTCGATCCGGGAATTCGCCTTGGGCCCGCCCAGGTGGGCGCTCTCGCGGCGGCAGGTGTCCACGAGGTGCAGTGCGCCAAGCGCCCGCGCGTCGGGGTCCTGGTCACGGGGTCCGAGTTGAAGCAACCCGGAGAGGAGCTCGGTCCCGGAGAGATCTACGAGTCGAACGGGCTTCTGCTCGCGACCGCGCTGCAGCTCGCTGGCGCGGTGCCGGCCCAGCTCGGGGTGGTCGGCGACGATCCGGACGAGCTCGAGCGCGCCATGGAGCGCGCCTTGCTCGGCTTCGACATGCTCGTGACGTCCGGAGGCGCCTCCGTCGGGCCGCACGACCTGGTGCGGGAAACACAGGCCGGGCTCCGGGTCGAGGAGATCTTCTGGGGAGTCGCCGTGAAGCCGGGGAAGCCGGTCGCCTTCGGCGTTCGCCGCGACCACCTCGTCTTCAACCTTCCGGGGAACCCGGTTTCGGTGCTCGTGACCTTCGAGCTCTTCGTCCGCACGGCCGTGAACGCGTTGCTGGGGCTCCCGGAGCCCCAGCCGGCCTTCCGCCATGGGCTCCTCGACGCCCCGGTCCGGCGAAACGCCGATCGCGACGAGTTCATCCGGGCGCAGTCTCGGCGGGACGGGGAGGACGTCGTCCTGGAGCCCATCGCGGGGCAGGAGTCGCACATGATCGCCCGCGCCGGCCGCGCGGACACGCTCATCGAGGTCGAGGCCGGAGACGGCGAGCTCGCCGCCGGGTCTTCCGTTCGCTACCTCTCCATCTAGCTACTCGCCGTCGGCCGACTCCGTTTCGTCCTCATGGGTGGGCTGGGTGCGCATGCGGCGGCTGAGCAGGACCAGCTGGCGGATCGACTCCCGCATCGGCCCGCGGCGCGGGTGTTCGTCACCAGCCGGGTAGGGCGTGTAGCGGCCCGCGGCGACCGTGCCCACCTGCGCGGCCGCGGCTCCCCACCCGAGGAAGGCGATGACGAGGATGACGGGGACGTACCCGACCGACGTGAGCGCCGTGAGGTACCAGAGCGCATCGAAGCCGAACCCGTAACGGAAGGCGAACGACCCGAGCAGGAGCAGCGGGCCGGCGAAGCCGATTGCGAAGACGCCGAGCGCGGCCGCCCGCCCGCGCTCCGAGGCGTGAGGCAGCCAGAGCCAGGCGTGCAGCGAGGGAAGGATGAAGATGAGCGCAAACGGGTTCTGTGCCGCGACGACGAGCGCGACAAGCCCGAGTGCGAGCATCGCTGCGAGGTGGCCGCCGAGCTCGCCTGTCCGCGAGACCGGCCCCATCGGGATGAGCCGTGGCCTCGTCACGAGCCAGCCGAGCCCGATGAGTCCCAAGAAGACGCCGATGGCCGCGACAGGCCAGTCGGTCGCGACCACCGAACTCGGCGCGATCGGCCGCGACTCGCCGTTCGGGAAGATTCCGGTGAACGAGAAGAAGAGGAGGAGAAAGCCCGCCCAGAGCCAGAGGCCGAGGCGGCTGGCAAGGCTTCGTAGCGCGGGTTGCAGGGCGATGTGTCGTCGCCGGCAGCGCGCGAAGAGATCGATCGTCGCGGCGAGGAAGGGGAGCAGGCAGCCGAGGAGAATGAACTCGATCGTCCAGCCGCGGATGAGGCGCGAGCCGGTCCAGACGTAGGACTCGGTGCCGCTCGCGACGTCGGCGGCGGAGTCGAGCGAGCCGAGGAGGACCTGCGCCGATCTTCCGAGCTGGTCCAAGTGCTCCTGGTTCAGCGCGACGATCGTGTCGCCGGCTGCGGGCGGGGTCCGGGGCCCCGCGGTGCTGAGCGCCACGGCGGGCGTGCCCTGGGTGATGAAGGGCGACTGGCCGTAGAGGCTGAACGGGAACGCGAGGTCGATCAACTGCGAGAGTGCGTTCGGGCGGAGCGGGGTGGTCTGGGCCTGGCTCTGGACACTCGCCTCCGCGGTCGCGACGAGTGTCGAGACCGGCGTCCGAGGCGTGTCGCCCGCGAAGTGGAGACGAGGAGCGCCGTCGCCCCCGATCGCGTCGAGGTCGATGACCGCCGCCAGGCGATCGCGGAAGGCCCAGTTCTGCGCGAATTCCGCGGATCCGAGTGAACCGAACACGTCTCCGTCCGTCGATACGAGCACGATCGTGTGAGAGAGCGCAGCGCTGCCGGTGTCGCGCGCGAGCTCGAGCAGGGCGCCCGTACTCGAGGCGTTGTAGTCGGCACCGGGAGAACCGCCGATGTTGTCACGATGGGCGACAATGGCGATCACCTCCTGCGAGCGGGGCACGTTCGTTGCCGACGTCGGGGGCGCCGTCGCGATCAGGTTGACGAAGTGCTGCTCGCCCAGTCCAGGCACGTTCGCGTCGAACTCCTGCCGCTCGACGGTGAAGTCGTAGTCGCGGAAGCGAGCCGTGACCCACTCGGCAGCGGCTTTCGACCCGGTCGTCCCCGGCCGGCGGTCGGGATAGTCGCGCGCGAGCTCGGCGGCGAACTGGACGGCGGTTGTGCGGTCGAACGAAGGCGGGAGCCGCGGCTGCTGCAACGCCACGGGCTGCCCGACGCTGAAGGCAGCGACGAGCAGAGGCACGGCGACGACGAGCCAGGCGGCCCGGTAGATACGGCCCGAGATCGGCCGCTCGAGCGATCCCCGTCGGGGTCGCCGGCGTTCAGGAGGAACGGCCATGGCGCCCGCGCCAGTCTAGTGCGGTCCGCGACGTGCCTATCCTTTGTCCCATGCCGGAAAGCGCCACGATCCTGCTCGTCGACGACGAGGAATCGATCCAGAAGCTCCTCGCGTACCCACTGGAGCACGAGGGCTTCCATGTCGTGCAGGCGCGCGACGGCGAGGAGGCGTTGCAGCGCTTCGAGGAGAACTCGGTCGATCTCGTGATTCTCGACATCATGCTGCCCAAACTCGACGGCCTGGAGGTCTGCCGCCGGCTGCGCGCGCGAAGCGCGGTGCCCATCCTGATGCTGACCGCGCGAGACGACGAGCTCGACAAGGTCGTCGGTCTCGAGCTTGGCGCGGACGATTACATCACCAAGCCCTTCTCGATCCGGGAGTTCCGTAGCCGCGTCCGCGCGGCGCTCCGCCGCGCGCAGCTCCCGCCGGCAGGTGCAAGGAGCGACGCTATCCAGGTCGAAGGCGTCCATATCGACCTGGCCAAGCGGACGGTGGAGGTTTCGGGAGGCCCCGTTCAGCTCACTTACCTCGAATTCGAGCTCCTGCGCACGCTTGCCGCAAACCCTGGCCGTGTCTATTCGCGACAGGCGCTGTTGGAGGCCCTCTGGGGCGGCGCCGAGTACCGCGACCCACGGACGATCGACGTGCACGTGCGCCACCTGCGGGAGAAGATCGAGCCCGATCCGAGCGAGCCGCACTACCTCTTCACGGTGCGCGGTGTGGGCTACCGGTTCCGCGAGGTGACGTGAACCAGTTCAGGCATCCGCGGCTGTCCGTCAAGCTCGGGCTGGTCGTCCTGGTTATCGTCGCCGGCGCGCTCGGCATCGTCTACGCGGCGGTCGTTCCGCGTCTCGAGGACCGCCTCGTGGACGATCGCCTCGACGCGCTCTCGGCGAACGCCCAGACCGTGGCGGGGAAGATGAAGGAGGCAGATCCGCTCAACTACGACGCGCGGGCGGGGAGCATCCAGGAGGACATCGGCGCGCGCGTCGTCGTCATCAGCTCACTGAACGGCACGTACGTGCCGGTGGGGGACTCCAACCAGATCACGGCGCCCGAGGTTCTCAACGACCCGGTGGTCCGGCGGGCGTTTCAGCTGAGCGTGTTCCCACCGACCGGAGGCGAGGTCGCGCGTGGACAGGTGGACAGGAACGGTGAGCGCGCCGAGGTCGCGTTCCGCCTCAGAGACGACACGGTCGTGCTCATGTCGGCGTCGCTCAGCGATACGCTTGCAAGCGTCCGTCTCGTCGAGCGCACGCTGCTTCTCGCCGGCATCGCCGCCCTCCTCATCGCGTGGTTCGCGGGTTCCCTCGCCGCGTTGCGGCTCACGCATCGCATCCGGCGGCTGGAGGAGGCGGCCGGCCGGATCGCGGGCGGCGACTTCGAGCAGGAGATCGTCGATCCGGTCGAGGACGAGGTCGGGGAGCTGGCGCGCGCCTTCGACCGCATGCGCCTCCGCCTCGCGCACCTCGACCGCGCGCGGCGCGAGTTCATCGCCAACGCCTCCCACGAGCTCAGGACGCCGCTCTTCTCTCTCGGCGGCTTCCTCGAGCTGATGGCCGACGAGGATGTCGAGCCGGCGGTGCGCAACGACTTCGTCGAGGAGATGAGCGCGCAGGTGACGAGGCTGACGAGACTCGCCACCGACCTTCTCGACCTTACGCGTCTCGATGCCGGTCAGCTCGCGGTCGAGCAGGTCGAAGTAGACGTCGCCGAAAGTGCGCGCACAGTCTGCGAGGAGTTCCGTGCCGTCGCCGAAGCAAAGGAGCACGCACTCTCCGCCGACGTGGACGGGCCGGCCGTGGCGCTCGCGGACGAGCAGCGCGTCCTTCAGGTGGCTCGCATCCTCGTCGAGAACGCGACGCGCCACACTCCCGCGGGCACGAGCATCGTGGTCTCCGCGCACGACCGGAACGGCTCGGTCGCGCTCGCGGTGACCGACGACGGGCCGGGCGTGCCCGAGCGTGACCAGGAGCACCTCTTCGAGCGCTTCTACCGGGCTGAGGGGGGCCAGGCATCGGGTAGCGGGCTCGGGCTCGCGATCGCGTCGGAGCTCGCAGAGCGGATGGGCGGATCGATCGAGCTCGCCTCCAGATCCGGGGAAACCGTGTTCACGTTGCTTTTGCCACGAGCGGACCGCGTTTTCACGTCGAAACGCGCCGACGGCGAAGCCTGAGCGCGCCGTAACTACTATGAGATCGCGGTGCGCCCGGGATCTCTAGCCGTCATTGCGGTGGTTTGCGCCCTCCTGGGTGCGTCCACGGCGCTCGTCGTCGCCAAGGCGGCGGGCTGGGTGGGAGATGACGGCGCGACGCGCACAGTCGTCTTGACGGCCCCGGGCCGCGCCACGCCGGCGGCGAATCCGATCGACGAGGACGCAGAGGCCAAGCCGCTTCCGGGCAACGACTTCGATCCCGCTTCGATCTACCGCGAGCGCGCCGCCGGCGTCGTCACGCTCCTGGCTCTCTTCGGCCCGAACGACTCGGTCACGGCGGCGGACGCAGCGCAAGGCTCCGGCTTCGTCGTCTCCTCGGACGGCTACATCCTCACCAACTCGCACGTGATCACAACGGCCGGGGAGGGTGAGCCGACTGCCACTCCGGAGGCGGCGAACACCGTCTTCGTCGAGTTTCGGGACGGCGACCGGGTGCGGGCGCGCATCGTCGGATGGGACATCTACGACGACGTCGGACTCCTCAAGGTCGACCCCGGCGACCATCAGCTGACGGTGGTGCCGCTCGGTGACTCCACGCACGTCGTCGTCGGCCAGCCCGTCGCGGCGATCGGAAGCCCGTTCGGCAACGAGAGCTCGCTGAGCGTCGGGGTCGTGTCGGCGACCGAGCGTTCGATCGCCTCACTGACCTCGAGCTACGACCTCGTCGACGCGATCCAGACGGACGCGCCGATCAATCGCGGCAACTCCGGCGGCCCGATGTTCGACGCGCGCGGCCGTGTCATCGGGATCAACGCGCAGATCAACAGCAACTCGGGGACGGCGGAGGGAGTCGGCTTCGCCGTGCCGATCAACTCCGCGCGGCGCTCGATGGAGCAGCTGATCGAGAACGGCGAGGTGCGCTATGCGTGGCTCGGGGTCTCGACGCAGACACTGACGGCGCGGCTCGCCGACCACTTCCACTACTCCGCCGATGCTGGAGCGGCGGTACAGACGGTCGTCGCAGGAAGTCCGGCGGCGGATGCGGGCATCCAAGCCGGCGGCCTCGAGAAGGAATTCACGGGAATCCCCTTCCGACCAGGCGGCGACCTGATCGTCGCGATCGACGGGGTTCCCGTCGAGACTGCGGAGGATGTCGTGCGCGCGATCACGGAAGGGCTCTTGCCCGGACAGGCGACCCGCCTCTCGCTCCTGCGGGACGGGAAGCAGGTCGAGGTCACGGTCAAGCTCGGCGAGCGTCCCGCAACCCCCCCGGGCAGCGACCGTTAGCTTCTCTACAGTGGGCCGCGTGGAGCGGCCGGCCGACGACCTCGTCCTCCTGGGCGACAACCTGGATCTGCTCCCGCGCTTCGTGGACGAGAGCTTCCAGCTCGTCTATGCGGATCCGCCCTTCAACACGGGCGGGACGGTCACCCGGCGCACCCTCGAGGTCGTCCCCGACGAGGACGGCGATCGCGTCGGCTTCTACGGTCGCCGCTACGCGAGCCGGCTCCTCTGCGAGTCGTCGTATCCGGATTCGTTCGAGGACTATCTGGGCTTTCTCGAGCCCCGGATTCGCGAGCTGCATCGATTGCTCTCCCCGAGCGGCACCCTCTATCTCCACCTCGACTACCGCGAGGCCCATTACGCGAAGCTTCTGCTCGACGAGCTCTTCGGCCGCGAGTGCTTTCTGAACGAGATCGTCTGGGCTTACGACTACGGCGCGAAGCCGAAGCGCCGCTGGCCTGCAAAGCACGACACGATCCTCGTTTACGTCAAGGACCCGGGGCGCTACTGGTTCGACTCCGAGGCTGTCGAGCGGGAGCCGTACATGGCGCCCGGGCTCGTGACCGCCGAGAAGGCCGCTCGCGGCAAGCTGCCGACCGACGTCTGGTGGCACACCATTGTCTCGCCGACCGGCAAGGAGAAGACCGGCTACCCGACGCAGAAGCCCGAGGGCGTCCTCCGGAGGATCGTCCAGGCCTCCAGCCGGCCGGGCGACTGGTGCCTGGACCCGTTCGCCGGCAGTGGGACGCTCGGGGCGGTCGCGGCGGAGCTGGGTCGCCGCTTCGTCCTCGTTGACTCGAGCCCAGAGGCGGTTGCCGTCGCCAGAAAGCGGCTGGCCGGTTCGACGTGACCGCGAGCGGGTAGAAAAGCACTGAGCGGGTCCAGGAGAGAGAGGGATTCTTCAGATTGAGGCAGGTTTAGGCTGGCTGTGGGTCGGGGACTAAACTCCGAGCCCATGGGTCGCGACCTCTGCGAAAACGGCGACGGAGTCGTCGCACTCACCATCCCTGCGCGCGCCGAGTACATCGCGCTCTGTCGGCTCGCGCTCACCGGCATCGCGCGCACCAGGGCTCTCGGGGAGGAAGTCGTCGCCGATCTGAAGCTCGCCCTGACGGAGGCCTGCTCGAACTCGGTCCGCCACGCCTACGAGGAAGGGCGGGACGGGATCGTCGAAGTCTCCTACCGGCTCGCCGAGGACCGGATCGTCGTCCAGGTGACCGACGACGGAGCGGGCTTCGACCCGGCCGTCCTCGAGCGTGCGCAGCAGGAGCTCGACGAAGGGGGGCTCGGGATCGCGATCATCCGGGCAGTCACCGACGAGCTCGACATCGGGCCGAACCCGAACGGCGGCGGCTCGCGTCTTCGCTTCGCGAAGTTCCTCAACTGATCCGCCGAGCGCGCCGATATCCTGCGGCGCCGTGGAACTTCAGCAGGTAAACGTAGGTCACAAGTCCCTGGCGGACTACGCGACGATCGTGAGCCGTGGGCTGATGGAGCAGCTGAAGGCGCTCGCCGAGCCGCTCACGGGCAAGCGCGTCCTTCATCTCTCCGCCACGGCTTTCGGCGGCGGCGTCGCCGAGATCCTCTACACGCTCGTCCCGCTCATGCGCGACGCCGGACTCCACACCGAGTGGCGGGTCATCTACGGCCAGGATGAGTTCTTCGACGTGACGAAGGCGATCCATAACGCCCTCCAAGGCGCTCCGCGGTCGCTCTCGGACGAGGAGAAGGAGATCTTCCGCCGCTACAACCTCGGCAACGCCGAGGCGCTCACGGACTCCTTCGACTACGTGATCGTTCACGACCCGCAGCCGGCCGGCGTCATCGACCACGCACGTGCCTGCGGTCAGCACTGGATCTGGCGCTGCCACATCGACCTCTCGACGCCGAACGAGGACGTGCTCGACTTCCTTCTCCCGTGGCTGCACTCCTACGACTCGATGGTGTTCCACCGCGAGGAGTACGTGCCGCGCCACGAAGGCCTGCCGCCCGCGTACATCTGGCCGCCTGCGATCGACCCGCTCACGCCGAAGAACATGGCGCTCTCTTCCGAGGACGCGTCCTACATCGTCGACCAGTTCGGGATCGACGTCGACCGCCCGCTCGTGACCCAGGTGTCCCGCTTCGACCCATGGAAGGACCCGCTCGGCGTCATCGAGGCGTGGCGGACACTTCGGGAGAGCCACCAGCGCACGCAGCTCGCGCTCGTCGGCTCGATGGCTCACGACGACCCGGAGGGGTGGGACTACTACAACCAGACCGTCGCCGCGGCGGGCGGCGACCCGGACATCTTCATTCTCTCCAACCTGAACAACGTCGGATCGGTCGAGGTGAATGCGTTCCAGGTGCACTCGGAGGCTCTCGTGCAGAAGTCCATCAAGGAAGGCTTCGGGCTCACGGTCACCGAGGCGCTCTGGAAGGCGAGGCCGCTGGTCGCCGGGCGTGCGGGCGGGATCGTCGATCAGATCCAGGAGGGCGAGACGGGTTTTCTGGTCGATTCCGTCGCCGAGTGCGCGCAGGCGTTGCAGTCGATTCTCGACGACCCTCCGGAAGCGCGCCAGATGGCGCTTCGCGGCAAGGAGTACGTGCGACGGAACTTCCTCTCGCCGCGGCTCCTGCGCGACTGGCTTGCGCTTTTCAACCGCCTCGACGGCAACGATCTCGGCGGTGCCGAGCTCGTGACCGCCTCGACAGCGGTCTAGTCGCATAGCCGCCGGTAGGGTGTCCCCATGGCGGGTCGGCGCAAGCTCATCGTCGTTGCCAACCGGGCACCCGTCACGTTTTCACGTGAAACCGACGGCACGCGCAGCGCTCGCAGGGGCGGGGGCGGCCTCGTCACCGCGCTGAGGAGCCTCATCACGAAACAGGACGTGACGTGGGTGGCGAGCGCGATGAGCGCCGAGGATCACGTCGTGGCGGCCGAAGCCGGCTCCGAACCACTGGACGAGGCCGCGGGCGACGGCTCTCCGTACCGGCTACGGCTGGTCTCTCACGATCCGCAGGCGTACGACCTCTATTACAACGTCGTCTCGAACCCGGTCCTCTGGTTCGCGCAGCACTACCTCTGGGGCCTCGTCGAGGCCCCCAACATCGACAACGGGCTCCATCTCGCGTGGGCGGAGGGCTACCTGGCCGTCAACCACAGGTTCGCGGACGCGGTCGTCGAGGAACTCGCCCGCGAGCCCGAAGCGGACGTCTTCTTCCACGACTACCACCTCTATGTGACGCCCGGTCTCGTCCGGGAGCGCGTGCCGGACGCGACGATGAGCCACTTCGTCCACATCCCGTGGCCGCAGCCCGACTACTGGCGCGTCCTTCCCGAGAAGATCCGCCGGGCGGTGCACGAAGGGATGCTCGCCAACGACCTCGTCAGCTTCCACACCGAGCGCTGGTGCCGAAACTTCCTGCGCTGCTGCGAGGACGTGCTCGGCGCGAAGAGCGACTTCAGCGCCGGCCGGATCTCGTACGAGGGGCGCACGGTCGCCGTTCACCCGCGTCCCATCTCCGTCGATCCCGCAGAGTTCGCGGATCTTGCGGAGAGCGACCGCGTGCGCGAGGAGGAGTCGGGGCTCGAGGCGGAGCGCCCGGAGCTCCTGATCGTCCGGGTGGACCGGACGGATCCGTCCAAGAACATCGTCCGCGGCTTCCGCGCCTACGAGCTGCTCTTGGAGGACCACCCCGAGCTGCACGGCCGCGTGGGGATGCTCGCGCTCCTCGACCCTTCGCGCCAGGACATCCCCGAGTACTCCGAGTACATGGGCGCGATCCAGCGCGCCGCGCGCGTGGTCAACGACCGCTTCCGCAGCGAAGGCTGGGTCCCACTCGAGGTTCGGATCGAGGACAACTTCCACCAGGCCGTTGCCGCGTACAAGCAGTACGACGTCCTGCTCGTGAATGCGATCTTCGACGGCATGAACCTCGTCGCGAAGGAGGCGCCGCTTGTGAACACCCGGAACGGTGTCCTCGTTCTGTCCGAGAACGCGGGCGCTCACGACGAGCTCGGTGAATGGGCGCTCACCGTGAACCCGTTCGACCTCTCCGGCCAGGCAAGGGCGATCTACGAGGCGCTGACGATGGGCGAGGACGAGCGGCAGCGACGGCTCGACGCGATCCGGGCTCAGGTAGGAGAGCACGACATCGCCGCCTGGATCGATGCGCAACTCGCCGACCTCGACGCCGTCGAGCACGGGTCGGGGAATAGACTCCCTGTCTGAAATGCCTGCAAATCAGGGTCTAAGCCACGTCGACGCCGAGGGCAGCGTCCACATGGTCGACGTGGGCGGCAAGCCGCACGAGCGCCGCCGCGCTGTGGCGTCCGGCCGGGTGGCGATGAGCGCCGAGACAGCAACGGCGCTGCGCTTGCTTCCGAAGGGCGACGCTCTCGCGACGGCACAGCTCGCCGGCATCATGGCCGCCAAGCGGACCTCGGAGCTCGTTCCGCTGTGCCACCCGCTTCCGCTGACGAGCATCGACGTCGAGCTCGAGGTGGGCGAGGGCGGGGTTCAGATCGTTGCCACGGTCGAGACGATCGCGCAGACCGGCGTCGAGATGGAAGCTCTGACCGCTGTGAGCGTTGCCGCTCTCACCGTCTACGACATGGCCAAGGCAGTCGACCGCGAGATGACGATCGAGGACGTCAGGCTCCTCGAGAAGACGAAGGGGTGAGAGCCGCCGTGCTCACTGTCTCCGACGGCGTCTCGGCGGGCGAGCGCGAGGACGCGAGCGGGGATCTGCTCGCCGAAGCTCTTGCCGGCGACGGATGGGAGATCGAGCGCCGGACGGTTCCTGACGACCGCGACGAGATCGCCACGGCTCTTCGCGAGCTGGCCGGGACGAGTGTGCTCGTACTGACGACCGGGGGGACCGGGTTCGGTCCGCGCGACGTGACGCCGGAGGCGACCGCAGAGGTCCTCGAGCGCCACGCGCCGGGGATCGCCGAGGCCGTGCGGGCGGACGCCCTCGCCAGGACTCCGCACGGAATGCTTTCCCGGGGCACTGCGGGCATCGTCGGCACGACGCTCGTCGTCAACCTCCCGGGCTCTCCGGGTGCCTGCCGAGACGGCTGGGCCGTGCTCGCGCCCTCGGTCGGCCATGCCGTCAAGCTGTTGGCAGCAGAGACAACGGAGCATCGCCAGACGTGACCGAGGCAGCGTTCCGCTACCCGCGACTCTTCGCCTCGCTGGTGAAGATCGAGCACACGATCTTCGCGCTTCCGTTCGCCTACATCGGCGCGTTTCTCGCGGTCGACGGGATCCCGAGCGCGCACGACCTTCTCTGGATCACCGTAGCCATGCTCGGAGCCCGGAGCCTGGCGATGGCGCTGAACCGCCTCATCGACGCACGCATCGACGCGCGGAACCCGCGCACGGCCGGAAGGGAGATCCCGCGCGGCGCCCTCACGCCTCCGCAGGTCGTTCTCTTCTGTGTCCTTTCGCTGGTCGTCTTCCTCTTCGCCGTCTTCCAGCTCGCGCCGATCGTCCACTGGCTCTGGCCGATCCCGGTCGCCGGCTTCGTGCTCTACCCCTATCTGAAGCGCTGGAGTGCGCTCTCGCACTTCTGGCTCGGCGCTGTGGACGGGCTCGCACCGCTCGGCGCCTGGGCCGCGATCACGAACACGCTTCCATGGGAGGCCTGGGCGCTTGGCGGCGCCGTCGCTCTCTGGGTCGCAGGCTTCGACCTCCTCTACGCGCTCTTCGACCTCGATGTCGACCGGACGCAGGGGCTGCACTCCGTGCCGGCGCGCTACGGTGTTGCGGCTGCGTTCTGGGGCGCCCGCGCCTGCCACGCGCTCACGGTTCTCCTTCTGATCCTGACCGGCCTCGGCCTGTCGGTGGGTGCGTTCTACTGGACGGGCGTCGCCGCGGTGGCCGCGCTCCTCGCCTACGAGCACTCGCTCGTTTCCCCGCGCGACTGGAAGCGGCTCGACATGGCGTTCTTCACGATGAACGGCGTCATCAGCGTGACGTTCTTCGTCTTCGTCCTCCTGGACGTGCTGGTGTGATTCAGGCACGAGGCCTCGGACGGCGGTTCGGCTTGAAGCGCGTCATTCGCGACCTCGACCTCAAGGTGCGGGCCGGCGAGCTCCTCCTCGTCACGGGCCCGAACGGCTCGGGGAAGTCGACGCTCCTCGCCCTCATGGCCGGTCTCCTCGCGCCGACGGAGGGCGAGATCGAGGTGGACCTCCCGCGCGGGCGGATCGGATACCTCGCCCATGAGCCGCTGGTCTACAAGGAGCTCACGGCGCTCGAGAACCTGGACCTGTACGGGCGGCTCTACCACGTGGCCGAGCGACGGGAGAAAATCGGCGCCCTCCTCGAGCGCTTCGGGCTCTGGGAGGTGCGGCACCAGGGCGTCGGCTCCTTTTCCCGGGGCATGCAGCAACGGCTTGCGCTCTGCCGCGTCCTTCTCCACGGGCCGGAGCTGCTGCTTTTCGACGAGCCGTATTCCGGCCTCGACGCGTCCGCCCGGACCCTGGTCGACGACGTTCTCGCCGAGGCGGCGGGCGCGAAGACACTCGTCGTCGCCAGCCATGAGCCCGAGCACGTGCTCCCGCTCGCGACCCAGGCGCTCGCACTCGCATGACCTACTTCGCCGACGTCGCCGCTCTCGCGCGGAAAGACATCCTTCTCGAGCTGCGCTCGCGGGACACCCTCCCGGCGATGCTCCTCTTCGTCGTCTCCGCGCTCGTCGTCTTCCACTTCTCGCTTCCCTCGGATGCCTCCGCGACGGCCTCGACGGGCCTCCTCTGGATCGCGCTGCTCTTCACCGCCCTCCTCGGGCTCGGGCGCGCCTTCACGGCCGAGCGTGAGCAGCGCGTGCTCGACGGTCTCGTTCTCGCTCCGTGCGACCGAAGCGCGATCTGGCTCGCCAAGACCCTCGGCGTGTTGGTGTTCCTCGGCGTGGCGGAGGCCGTCGCCCTTCCTGCCTACGCCCTCTTCTTCGAGCCCGTCGGCTGGGAGCTCGTCGCGGCGGTCCTCCTCGCGAACCTCGGGCTCGCCGCCGTCGGGACACTGCTTGCCGCGATGGCCGCCGCGAGCCGCGCGCGGGAGCTCCTGCTGCCGCTTCTCTTCCTGCCGCTCGTCATCCCCGTCGTCGTCGGCGGAGTCGGGGCGACCGTGGTCGACGACCCCGGGCGCTACCTCGGCTTCCTCGCTCTCTACGACCTGATTTTTGCGATTCTTTCTTGGGCGAGCTTTGAGTATGTCGTTGCGGAATAACCGGGCCGTGCTGCTCGCCGCGGCAGCCGCCGTGCTGCTCGTGGCAGGTCTTGCGCTGGCTCTCTTCTGGGCTCCCGAGGACGCTGACCAGGGCTTCAGCCAGCGCATCTTCTACGTCCACGTGCCCATCGCGTTGACCGCGTACGCGTGCTTCGGCTGGGGCGCCTGGAAAGCACTCCGGCTCCTCTGGACCCGGGAGTCGCGCTACGACCTCGAGAGCTACACGGCCGTGCACATGGGCGTCATCTTCGGGATCCTCACCCTGGTCACCGGCTCCATCTGGGCCAAGATCTCCTGGGGGGTCTGGTGGACGTGGAGCGAGCGGCAGCTGACGCTTTTCCTCGTCCTCTTCCTCTTCTACTGCGCCTACTTCATGCTCCGCTTCTCCGTCGAGTCGGGACCGCGCCGCGCAAACCTGTCGGCGGTCTACGCGCTCTTCGGCGTCGCGCTGATCCCGGTCAGCTTCCTCGCGATCCGGCTGGCCGAGAACTTCATCCACCCCGTCGTCTTCACGCGGGACGGACCGCAGATGTCCGGGAGCATGTTCTTCGTGTTCTGCATCTGCCTCGCCGCGATGCTCGGCCTCTTCGCTTCGCTCTACACCAACGAGCTCACGGGGAAGCGCCTCGACGCACGGCTCCGCGAGCTGCGGGAGGCGCTCGAATGACGACGTCGGAGAAATACGTCACCGCCGCCTACCTCGTCGTCCTCGCGGTCGTCCTCCTCTACGTGGTCCTCTACTCGTTCAAGCTCTCGCGGCTCGAGCGCGAGGTGGCCGAATTGACCGAGCTCGCGCAGCGGCGGAGAGCGGCCTGATGGGCGAGCTGGCCGTGATCCTCGTCTGGCCTGCCCTCGCGGGCTACCTGGAGGCAGCGGTCGCCTATCTCGGTGACGGAGTGAGGCCGGGTCGCCTCTCCCGCTTTGCGATCTGGGGAGTCAGGTTCGGCTGGCTCGCTCAGACCGCGCTTCTCGTCGCGCAGGCCGCTCAGGCCGAGGGCTTCCCGTGGGGAACCTGGGCCGGCTCCCTCAACCTCTTCGTCTGGCTCGTCGTCGGCGCCTACCTCATCTGGGGCTGCCGGGCGCCTTTCCGGTTGCTCGGACTCGTGGTCATGCCGCTCGCCGCGGTGCTCTTCGCCGTCGCCTGGCTTAGCGGCGGGGCCGGGAACGAGGGGCGCAGCGAGCTCGGCGACGTCTTCCTCGCCTTCCACGTCGGGCTGATCCTCGCGGCCTTCGCGGGCTTCACCCTCGCCGCCGGTCTCGCGAGCCTCTACCTGTGGCAGGAGCGGCGACTCAAGGCACATGCACCCGGAGTCCTGCGCCAGCGCGCGCCGTCGCAACTCGCGCTCGACACCCTCACCGGCCGGACGATTCTCGTCGCGCTGCCGGCGTTGACCCTCGGGCTGGCGGTCGGTCTCGCCCGGCTCGGATCCGAGGGCGGCGGGTTCGACGCCGTCATGGCAGTAGCGCTGCTCACCTGGGTGGCCTACGCCGCCTTCCTCTTCCTCCGCTACGAAGCGGGCTGGCGCGGTCGTCGTACGGCGTACCTCGCGCTCGCGGCGTTTGCCCTCGTCGCGGTCGCCCTCGTCCCCGTAGCCCACTTCTAGCCATGCACCTCGTCCTCGTCGGCACCTCTCACCACCGGGCTCCCGTCGAGCTCCGCGAGCAGCTCTACGTCAGCGCACCTGAGAACCCGGAGCTTGTCCGCCGGCTGGCCGGGGAGAAAGGTGAGGCGGTCGCGCTCTCCACGTGCAATCGCACCGAGCTCTACGTCGTGGACGAGGATCCGGAGGCCGCCCAGGAGCGTGCCTTCGCGGAGCTCGCCGCGCTCGGGGGACTCAGCGAGAGCGAAATCGCCCCGTCGCTCTACACGCTGACCGACGAGGCGGCCGCGATGCATCTCTTCCGCGTGGCTGCGAGCCTCGACTCGATGATCCCTGGCGAGGCGCAGATCCTCGGTCAGGTGCGCGGCGCCTACGAGACCGCGAAGGAAGCCGGAACGGCACGCGGGCTGGTCCATCGGCTTTTCCGCCAGGCCCTTCGCGTGGGCCGCCGGGTGCGGAGCGAAACGGCTATCGGGGAGAATCCGGCCTCCATCTCGTCCGCGGCGGCCGAGCTCGCCGAGCGCGTCTTCGGCACGCTGGAGGGACGGCGCATCCTCGTGCTCGGCGCGGGGAAGATGAGCGACCTCGCCACCGTGAACCTGATCTCGCGCGGAGTCGAGAGCGTCTTCGTGGCCAACCGCTCCGTCGAGCGGGCCGAGCGGCTCGCGCGCCGCTTCGGCGGCCGCGCCGCGGGTCTCGAGGCGGTGGAGGCCGAGCTCGAGCAGGTGGACATCGTCGTCGCCTCAACCAGCTCGAGGGGCCATGTCCTGTCGGCTGAGCAGGTCGAGCGCACGATGCGTACACGCAAGGGCCGGCCCATCTTCTTCGTCGACATCGCCGTCCCGCGCGACATCGATCCCGCCGTGAACGAGATCGAGGGCTGCTATCTGTACGACATCGACGACCTCGAGCGGGTCGTCGAGGAGAGCGTGGCGGGCCGGCGCGAGGAGGCCGTGCGCGCCGAGGCGATCGTTGCCGAGGAGGCCGAAGGTTTCCGCGCCTGGCAGCTCTCGCTCGACGTCGTCCCGGCGATCGCATCTCTCCGGGCTCGCGCCGAGTCGATCCGAACGAGCGAGCTCGAGCGCGCCGAAGGCCGCCTCGGCTCCCTGAGCCCGAGCGAGCGGCGTGCGGTCGAGTCTCTGACCGCGCAGATCGTGAACAAGCTTCTTCACGCCCCCACCGTTCGGATGAAGCAGGCGGCCGCGGGCGCCGACGGCGGCGTCTACGCGGACGCGGTGCGGCATCTCTTCGACCTCGACGACCGTGATTCTTCGGCTCGGCAGCCGGGGGAGTAGGCTCGCGCTGACGCAGGCGGAGATCGCCGCCGACGCGCTCCGCTCCGCCAACCCCGATCTCGACGTCGCCCTTGTCCCGATGACGACCGCGGGAGACCGCGACCGGTCGAAGCCGTTCGGCGAGATCGGCGAACGCGGGGTCTTCGTGAAGGAGATCGAGGAGGCGCTCCTGGCCGGGCGCATCGACGCGGCCGTCCATTCCGCGAAGGACATGACCTCGACGGACGTCGACGGGCTCGCGGTCGCCGCCTTCCTCGCCCGGGAGGATCCCCGTGACGCGCTCTGCGGCGCCAAGGGTCTCGCGCCCGGGATGCGGATCGGCACGGCGTCGGTGCGCCGCCGCGCGCAGCTTCTTGCGCTCGAGCCGGCGCTCGCGATCGAGCCGCTGCGCGGCAACGTCGACACACGCCTGCGGAAGCGCGGCGAGCGCGGGCTCGACGCAGTCGTGCTCGCGGCCGCGGGGCTCGACCGGTTGGGTCTCTCGGATGAGATCGGCCACCGCTTCGAACCGGGCGAGCTCGTGCCCGAGGCAGGGCAAGGCGCCGTCGCGCTGCAGGTCCGCGCGGGCGAGGAGGAGCTCGCCGCGGGAATCGATGACCCCGAGACGCGGCGCCGTGTGACGGCCGAGCGAGCATGCGTTGCCCGGATCGGAGCCGGTTGCCTTGCCCCGGTCGCGGCCCATCACGACGGTGAGGTGCTGACGGCGCTGATCGCGGCCGAGGACGGCGCTTGGATCGAGCGCAGGCACGGCGACGATCCACTTGCTCTCGCGGACGAGCTCCTCGCCGCGGTGCCGTGAGAGTCGCCGTCACGGGCACCGACGAGCGCCTAGAGAAGCGGCTGCGCGCGGGTCGCTTCGAGGTCGTCGCGGCGCCGCTCATCCGCATCGAAGAGCTCGACGGCCCGCCGATCGAGGCCGAGCGCTACGACTGGGTCCTCGTCACCAGCCGCAACGCCGTCGAGCCGCTTCTGCGGCGGCTTCAGGGTCGACCTGGCCGGATCGCGGCGATCGGCCCGGGGACCGCGGAGGCGCTCAGAGCTCACGGCATCGAGCCGGACCTCATTGCCGAGCGCTCGACCCAGGAGGGGCTCGCCGAAGAGCTTCCGAAGCCGGCGGGCCGCGTCCTCCACGCGGCTGCCGAAGACGCCCGTGACGTGCTCGTCCGCGAGCTCCGCGCCGAGCTGGTCCCGCTCTACCGCACCGTCGAGCTGGGAGTCGCGTCGTTCCCCGATGCCGACCTGGTCGTGCTCGCCTCGGCCTCGGCCGCGCGGGCACTCGCCGCGCTGCGCACGGACCTCGCCTGCGTGAGCATCGGCCCCGTGACGTCGGCCGAGGCGCGCGGCGCCGGTCTCGAGGTCGTCGCGGAAGCCGAGAGCCACGACCTCGACGGCCTCGTCGCAGCCGTTAAGCTCGCCGCATCGCACGCCAGTTCATCACCCTCCTGACCGACTTCGGCCTCGAGGACGACTTCGCGGGAACCTGTCGCGGCGTCATCAAGCGCATTGCGCCAGACGTCGAAGTGATCGACATCACGCACGGGATCCCGCCCCAGCACGTGCTGCAGGGCGCCCTGGTCCTCGCGAGCACGCTCCCGTACATGCCGACCGGCGTGCACGTCGCGGTCGTGGATCCGGGTGTCGGCAGCGAGCGGAAGCCGATCGCTCTGCGGGGAGGTGACGACCGCCTCTACGTCGGGCCGGACAACGGGCTCCTTCTCGTCGCCGCAGATCGGTTCGGCGGCGTGGCGGAAGCGGTCGAGCTCGCCGAGTCGGCCTACATGCTCGACCGAATCTCCCATACGTTCCACGGGCGCGACATCTTCTCGCCGGCCGCCGCGCACCTGGCGAGCGGCGTCGAGCTCGGGAAGCTCGGCCCCGCGCTCGACCCCGCCGGTCTGCACCGGCTCGAGTTCCCCGAGCCGTCGATCGGCGAGGCGCGGATCCGGGCCACGGTCCTTTACGTCGATCGCTACGGCAATGTGCAGCTCAACCTCACGGCCGAGCATCTCTCCCGTGTCGGAATCGACCCCGGCACGCGCGTGGAGGTCGAGGTCGGCTTCGAGCGCTACTTCGCCGTCGCCGCACGCACCTTCGCGGACGCACGCATGGGAGACATCGTGCTCTACGAGGACGCCTACGCCAACATCGCCCTCGCCATCAACAGCGGGGATGCGGCGCGCATGTTCGGCGTGCGGGTCGGAGACGAACTGCGCCTCACGCCGGCGTGAGACAGCGGCTGGAGGCGGCCGGACGGCGGTTCGCTCGACTCACCACGCAGGTCGTCGTGGCGCGGCCGGTTCTCTGGCGGCTTTTTCGCGGACCAATGCGACGGCAGTTCGGCTCGCTGGCGTCGACCTGGGAGGGGCGCATCGGGCCGGAAGGACTCGTCCCGCTCGGCGCCGCCCTGGACCGGCTCGGGGCACAGCCGCGCAAGGTGCTCGACCTCGGCACGGGAACGGGGAAGGCGGCGCGCGTCGTCGCGAAGCGGTTCCCTGACGCCGAGGTGGTCGGCGTCGACCTCGCGCCCGAGATGGTCGAGGAGGCGCAGCGCCTTCTTCCCTCCGAGCTCGCCGGACGCGTCTCCTTCGAGGTGGCGGACGGGTCGAGCCTGCCCTTCCCCGACGGGTCGTTCGACCTCGTCGTCCTCCAGAACATGATCCCGTTCTTCGCGGAGCTCGGCCGGGTCACCGCCCCGGGCGGCCACGCCATCTTCGCGTTCTCGCGCGGGGCGGAGACGCCGATCTGGGTCCCGCCCGACAAGCTGCGCGCCCGCCTCGCCGAGGTCGGCTTCGAGTTCATCCAGGAACTCGCTGCAGGGACCGGCATCGCCGTCCTTGCCGCCCGGGCCGACCCGGTCTAGGATCCTCGGCCAAGCGACGTCCGCGGCGCGGTAGCACCGGCCCGGACGTCGTTTTTCGCGTGGACGAACGGGTCCTTGGCGTCGATGCGAAAGGTGGCGAGGGCCGGAATCGAACCGGCGACACCACGGTTTTCAGCCGTGTGCTCTACCAACTGAGCTACCTCGCCGCGCGGGGGACAGAGTATCGGACGCCGCCTGGTCACCTGGCAGCCGGGAGCGCGTCCGTCGCGGTCAAGGGCACGCTCCGCGGCACCGGCTGATTAGCTTCCCCTTCGTGCACACGAGAAAGGTCGCAGTCATCGGTGGCGCGCTCGACCTGGGCGCAGGCCGTCGCGGCGTGGACATGGGGCCTTCCGCGATCCGCTACGCAGGCCTGTACGACCGCTTGACGCGCCTCGGGCTCGAGTGCTCGGACTGGGGCAACGTCGAGACCGTGGTCCCGGAGGCGACCGCGTCCGGCGACCCGACTGCCCGCTTTCTCGCCGAGATCAAGAACGCATGTGAGCGCATCGCCCGGCGTGTCGCAGCGGTGGCCAAGGAAGGCTCTGTCCCGATCGTCCTCGGGGGCGACCACTCCATCGCGCTCGGGACGCTCGGCGGGCTCGCCGCGACTCACGGGGCCGGCGGAGTGCTCTGGTTCGACGCCCACGGCGACCTGAACACACCGGAGACCTCGCCGAGCGGAAACGTCCACGGGATGCCTCTCGCCGCTGCGCTCGGGCTGGCAGACGACGCCTTCGGCAGCGATGCGTGGCCGCTCCCGACCGTGAATCCTGAGCACGTCTTCCTCATCGGCGTGCGCTCTCTGGACGACGGCGAGCGCGAGTTGGTGCGCCGGCTCGGAGTGTTCGTCTACACCATGACCGACCTGGATCGGCGCGGGGTCGAGCCCGTCGTCCGCGAGGCACTCGAGCGCGTGGCCGATGCCGCGTTCGTCCACGTCTCTCTCGACATGGACGTGGTCGACCCTGATGTCGCTCCGGGAGTGGGGACGCCCGTGCGCGGCGGCCTTTCCTACCGGGAAGCGCACCTCGCCATGGAGCTGGTCGCCGAGTCGGGCGTTCTCGGCTCGATGGACGTCGTCGAGGTGAATCCGATCCTCGACCGCGAGAACGCGACCGCCCAGCTCGCCGTCGAGCTGGTCGCCAGCGCCCTGGGGGAACGAATCCTCTAGGCCTCGAGGAATGCGTCGATGGCGGCCGCGGTCTCGTCGAACGCGTCCCACAGGACGCTGTGCCCGCCGGGCACGACCTCGAGCGTGAACAGGTCGCCGAGCGTCTGCCTGTAGAGCTCGATCTCGCCCGCTCCCACGATCTTCGACAGTGAGCCGACGACGACGAGCGTCGGGATCTGCACCTTGTCGAACGGCGGAGCCGGCTTCGCCAACTCCATGTACGCGTCACCGACGCAGTTCTCCGAATAGCGATAGCCGATGCGCCCGTCGGCCTGCTCGACGCCGTGGACGGCCACCTCCTCCTCGAGGATCTCGCGGGGGGTGTGCGCGAGACCGCTGCGGACGACGCGCATCTGGATCGCCTCGTCCACGGAGGAGTAAGACTCCTCCTTGCGCGCGTCGGCGGCGAGGTCGTCCGCCCAGAACGGAGGGATGAAGATCGCCGGGTCGAGGAGCACGGCCCGCCGGACGAGCTCGGGCCGCACCGCGGTTACCTCCATCGTCAGCCGACCACCGAAGCTGTGCCCGATCCAGTGAGCGGGCCGGTCGAAGGTCTCGAGCAGGTCCGCGACATGCGTGGCGATGTCCCACGGCTCGTCCCAGATCGAGTGCCCGTGCCCGCGCAGATCGGCAGCGACGACGTGGAAGCGGTTGGCGAGCCGCTCCTCGGCGAGCTTGCGGAAGCGCAGGCCGTGTCCAGTGACGCCGTGGAGACAGACGACGAGCGGAGCCTCGGCGTCGCCCCACTCATAGGTGTTCAGCTTCACGCGCCTTCCTCGGGCTCGTAGTACGTGCGGCCTTTGAGCTCCTCCGGAAGGTAGTCGACGTCGTAGCCGGACGGGTCGTTGGGCGGGTACACGTAACCCTGCCCGTGACCGAGCTTCTTCGCGCCCGGGTAGTGGGCGTCGCGAAGCGCCTTCGGGGGCTGGAGAGCGCCGTGCTCGCGCACATCCTGGGAGGCCGCGCCGATCGCCTTGATCACGTTGTTCGACTTCGGCGCCCGCGCGAGGTAGATGGTCGCGTGCGCCAGGTTGAGCCGGGCTTCGGGCAGGCCGACGTGCTCGACCGCCTGCGCCGCCGCCGCGGCGACGAGAAGCGCCTGGGAGTCCGCCATGCCGATGTCCTCGGACGCGTGCACGATCAGGCGCCGCGCGATGAAGCGCGGGTCCTCGCCGCCTTCGAGCATGGAAGCGAGGTAGTAGAGGGCGGCGTCGGGGTCGGACCCGCGGATCGCCTTGATGAACGCGGACGTGAAGTCGTAATGGGCATCCCCGCCCTTGTCGTACACCACAGGGCGGCGCCGCGCTGCGTCCTCAACGTGGCGCTCTTCGAGCGTGACTCCTTCGGCCCCGGCCGTCTGGGCCGCGAGCTCGAGCGTGTTGAGCGCCGCGCGCGCGTCACCGCCGGCCCGGCGGGCTACGAGTGCCACGAGGTCATCCGGGAGCTCGACGCCGAGGTGCTCGGCTCCCCGGCGGACGATGATCTCCAGGTCCCCGTCCGACAGAGGCTCGAGCTCGTAGATCTGCGAGCGCGAGAGGAGCGCCGAGTTGACCTCGAAGTACGGATTCTCCGTTGTCGCGCCGATCAGCGTGATGAGCCCCGATTCCACGGCAGGCAGAAGGGCGTCCTGCTGCGCCTTGTTGAAGCGGTGAATCTCGTCGAGGAAGAGAATCGTTCGCGTGCCGCTCGTCCCGAGACGCTCGGTCGCACGCTGGAGAACGGCGCGTACATCGGAGACCGAGGCCGAGACCGCGGAGAGCTCCTCGAAGTCCGCGCCGGTGGTCTCGGCGACGATTCGGGCCAGCGTCGTCTTCCCGCTTCCGGGCGGCCCGTAGAAGATCGCCGACCCGATGCGGTCCGCGGCGATCGCGAGGGCGAGCGCCGAGCCCTGCCCGACGACGTGCTCCTGGCCGACGAAGTCGTCGAGCTTTCGCGGCCGCAGGCGGGTGGCGAGAGGCGCGAAGTCGTCGAGTCGCCCACGCGCCGCATCGGAGAAGAGATCGCTCACGGTGGGAAGTATGCTCACGCGATGGCCACGGTCCCGGTGCGCGACGAGGCGACGGAGCTCCTGCAGGGGCTTCTGCGCGCCAACACGGTCAACCCGCCGGGGAACGAGACGCTCGCAGCCGAGCTCCTCCGCGCGTATCTCGAAGACGCAGGAGTCGAATGCGAGCTCTATGCCAAGGCGCCCGAGCGGGCGAATCTCGTCGCGCGGATTCCGGGCCGCGGCGGCCCGACACTCGCGCTCATCTCGCATACGGACACGGTGCGCGCCGATCCGGAGGAGTGGACCCTGGACCCGTGGTCGGGCGAGCTTCGTGACGGGGAGATCTGGGGGCGCGGAGCCCTCGACATGAAGAGCCACGTCGCGGCCGCGGCCGTCGCCGTCGCCGCGTTGGCCCGGGAAGACTTCGTACCGGCCGGCGACCTGATCTTCGTCGCCTCTGCCGACGAGGAGGTCGGCGAGGACTTCGGACTCTCCTGGCTCTGCGACAACCATCCGGACGCGGTCCGCGCCGACTACTGCGTGAACGAGGGCGGTGGCGACCGGCTGGTCATCAACGGGCGCCCGGCGTACCTGTGCGGGACCGCAGAGAAGATGAGCTCGCCGTTCGTCCTCCGCGTGCACGGCCGCAGCGGGCACGCGTCCATGCCGGGGATCGCGGACAACGCACTCGTGCGGGCGGCGCGGCTCATTCAGCGGCTGGCGGAGTACAAGCCGAAGACCCGGGCGCTTCCAGAGGCCGAGGCCTTCCTCCGGCTCGTGGGCACGAGCGACCTCGCCGAGCTCGAGCAGCCGCTCCGCGCGGTCGTCGAGCCGATGCTCTCGCACGCGATCTCGCCGACGATCATCGAGGCGTCCAAGCAGACGAACGTCATTCCAGCGCTCTGCACGGTCGTCTGCGACTGCCGTCTGCTGCCGGGCGAGACGCAGGCCGAGGCGGAGGCCGAGATCCGGGCGGTGCTCGGCGAGGAGAACTACGACTTCGTCTGGGTCGAGGGCGTCGGCGGCACGGCCTCGCCTCTCGACACTCCCCTGTGGCGTGCGATCGAGAGCTTCGTCGAGTCGTTGGAGCCTGGAGCCGTGCTCGCTCCCATCGTGAACGCCGGGTTCACCGACAGCCACTTCATGCGCTCGGCTTTCGGGACGGTCTGTTACGGGTTCTTCCCCATGCGGGCGATGGACTCCGACGTTGCGGCTGCGCTGATCCACTCAGCCGACGAGCGGATCCCGGTGGACGACCTGGAGCTTGGAACCCGCTTTCTCATGCACGTGGCACGTACACTCGGAGAGTGAGCAGGGACAAGATTCGGCTCGGGGGGATGGCTCTCGCCAACGGGGTCCTCGTGCACGGGCCCCGCTACTGGGCCTGCGCGGTCCGCCTCGAGGACGGCGGCGTAGAGGTGGCCTCCGGGCTCAAGCCGCTGCGCGCCTCCGAGATCGAGAATCGCCTGATCCGGGGCCCTGCGCGGATGGCGGAGATCTTTGCGCTGCTGCCCGAGATCCGGCGCCGCCTTCCCGCGGCCCAGCTTCCGTTCCAGCGCCCCGCGGTGATGGCGGCCATGGTCGGGAGTGCGGCTGCGGTTCGCCTCGTCCGCGGCAGCAAGCTCTCAATGGCTGCGCAGGAAATCCTCGCGGCCGCCCTGGCCGTCGGCCCGGCCGCAGTTGCGATGCGCGGCTCGAACCTCGCCTCCTACCACGGAGCCGAGCACATCTCTATCGGGACATACGAGCACGGCGAGGAACGCGCGAAGGAGCACGAGCGCTGCGGCTCGCACCTACTCGGACCGCTTCTCCTCACCTCTGCTGTCGGAAATGCGCTGTCGACGCGGGCGCCGTCCTCTCTGCGTCCCGCTGTTCGCGCGGCGGCCGGCGTCGGCGCGCTCGCGGCGTCGGTGGAGCTCTTCTCCTGGATGGTGCAGAACGAGAAGAACCCGATCGCGCGCGCACTCGCGCTGCCTGGCCACGAGCTCCAGCACCGCTTTGTCACGGCCGAGCCCACGCCCGAGCAGCTCGAGGTCGCGAACGTCGCTCTGGACGAATGCGTCCGCCTAGAATCCGCTGCAAATGGCGATAACGGAGCAGCGGAGGAACCGCCTCCCACCTGAGATCTTCGACCTTCCCGTCGAGAAGATGCGGGAGGGTTGGTACACGGACGCCTACTTCAACCACGCCCGCGACACGCTGCTCGCGGACGGCCGGCACCCGCGCGTCGTCATGCAGGTCTTCCAGAAGAACGAAGCCGTGCTCGGCGGAATGGACGAGGCGCTGGCCGTTCTCAAGCTTTGCTCGCACGACTGGGAGGCGCTGACCGTCCACGCCCTGTACGACGGCGACGAGGTCGCGCCCCGCGAGACGGTGATGACGATCGAGGGCGACTTCACGCTCTTCGCGCACCTCGAGACCGTCTACTTGGGAGTCCTGGCGCGCCGCACCCTCGTCTCCACGAACACGCGCGGTGTCATCGAGGCCGCGAACAGGAAGCCAATCATCTTCATGCCCGCGCGCCACGACCACCACAGCATCCAGACCGGTGACGGATACGCCGCCCACGTTGCTGGTGCGAGCATCGACTTTCCGATCGGGATGACCACGGACGCCCAGGCCTCCTGGTGGGGCGGAAGGGGCGTCGGCACAGTCCCCCATGCGCTCATCTCGGCGTACGGCGGCAACACGGTGCTCGCGGCGACGAAGTTCGCCGAATGGGCTGCCCGCGAGTCGCCCGACATCAACGTCACCGTGCTCGTCGATTTCGAGAACAACTCCGTCGAGACTGCGCTCGAGGTCGCGCGTGCGCTCGGCGACCGGCTCTGGGGAGTGCGTCTCGACACGTCCGAGACCCTCGTCGACCGCTCGCTCTGGGAGGAGATGGGCGACTTCAAGCCGACCGGAGTGAACGAGCGCCTAGTCTGGAAGGTCAGGAACGCCCTCGACGAGGCCGGGTTCGAGCGGATCAAGATCGTCGCCTCGGGCGGCTTCGACGCGGAGAAGATCCGGTACTTCGAGGAGCGCGGCGTGCCCGTCGACTCGTACGGAGTGGGCTCGGCCCTCATCCGCGGGCAAAACGACTTCACCGGCGACGTCGTCCTCACGGATGGCCTCCCGTCCGCGAAGGTCGGGCGTCGCTACAGACCGAACGAGCGGCTCGAAATCGTCGTTTAAGGTTTTCAAGCCTGCGGCCGATGAGGGTCGGGGTGGAGCTGATCTTGGACTTTCTGAGTTACCTCAAGGACCAGCTGTTCACCTGGCTGCCCTTGATCTTCCTCGGGCTTCTCGTCTACTTCTTCTGGCGGATGCTCGCGTTCATGCCGCGCGTGAAGCCGACGGAGGTCGAGCCGGACTCGAAGTCTGCCGTCGGCTGGGAAGACATCGCCGGCGTCGACGAGGCCGCTGCCGAGCTTCAGGAGGTCGTCGACTTCCTCCAGAACCCGAAGCGCTTCTCCGTCCTCGGAGCCCGCGTCCCGAAGGGGATTCTCATCTACGGGCCACCCGGGACCGGGAAGACGCTGCTTGCCAAGGCGGTCGCCCACGCCTCGGGCGCGACCTTCTACTCGCAGAGCGCCTCCGCGTTCGTCGAGATGTTCGCCGGCCTCGGCGCCGCACGCATTCGCAAGCTCTTCGACAAGGCGCGCAAGAACGCGCCCGCGATCGTCTTCATCGACGAGCTCGACGCGGTCGGCATGCGCCGCAGCGGCACGAGCTTCAACCGCGAGCACGATCAGACCCTGAACCAGCTCCTCGTCGAGCTCGATGGCTTCCGCGGCCCTGACGGCGTGGTCATCATCGGCGCGTCCAACAGGCTCGAGGACCTCGATCCTGCGCTCCTTCGCCCCGGCCGGTTCGACCGGCAGGTGCTCGTCGCGCCGCCCGACCTCGCGGGCCGCGAAGCGATCCTCAAGGTGCACACCCGCGGGAAGCCGATGGCGCCCGACGTCGACCTCGAGATAATCGCGCGCCAGACCGCGGGCCTCACCGGGGCCGACCTCGCAAACATCTGCAACGAGGCAGCCATCTTCGCGGGCCGCGCGGAGCTCGGTCACATTCGCCAGGTCGACTTCGAGAACGCCATGGAGCGCGTCGTCGCCGGCCTCCAGCAGCGCCGCGTCGTCACCGAGAAGGAGAAGCGCATCCTCGCCTACCACGAGGGCGGGCACGCACTCATGTCACATCTGGTCGGCAGCCCGCAGGCCGTCCAGAAGGTGACGATCGTCTCGCGCGGACGTGCCCTCGGATACACGCTGAACACGCCGCAGGAGGACCGCTACCTCCACACGAAGGAGGAGCTCCTCGACCTGATGAAGGTGCTGCTCTCGGGTCGTGCCGCCGAGCAGATCGTCTTCGGCGCCGTGACGAACGGAGCCGCCAACGATCTCGAGCGCGTCACCGATCTCGCCCGCGAGATGATCTTCGAGTTCGGAATGGGCGACGAGGTGTCGTCGCGGACCATGCGTGCAGACAACTACGCGCTGTCCGAGCACACGAAGCGCGTGCGCGACGAGGAGCAGGCTCGCCTCTGCGACCATGCCTTCGAGGAAGCCGTTCGCCTGCTCACGAAGCACCGCCGTTCCCTGGACATCCTGGCCGCGGCGCTGCTCGAGAAGGAGACGCTCATGCGTCCCGAGCTCGAGGCGCTGCTCGTCGACGTGGGGCCCGAGTCGGACGCGTCCGAGCGTGTCGGCACGCCGCAGGTCATCTCCCAGGCCGAGTCCAACTAGGAAGCGGCCTCACCCTGGCACGTCCTCCCGCCCGATAGGATCGGGGCGTGGACGTCCGCTCCGTCCATCACGTCGCATTCGCCGTCTCCGACCTCGACGAGGCCGTCGGGACGTACCAGCGTCTTTTCGGCGCGGAGGTCGAGCTGCGCGGGCGCATGGAGGACCAGGGCGTCGAGGCCGCGTATCTGCGCCTGGGATCCGGCCGGGTCGAGCTCATGAGCGCGCTCGCGGCGGATACGCCGGTCGGGCGCTTTCTCGCCAGGCGCGGCCCGGGGATGCACCACGTCGCGTACGAGGTCAGCGATGTCGCGGCAGCCGTCGGTGAGCTCGTTGCGGCCGGCGCCGACGTGATCGACCCGGAGCCCCGCACAGGGCTCGACGGCCACGCTGTCTCCTTCGTCCATCCGGACTCCGTGCACGGAGTGCTCGTGGAGGTGATTGGTGGCTGAGAACGATCAGATCCGGCTCGAGATCGCCTTCGAAGGCGGTCAGATCATCGGCGGAACCGTGAGTCCTGCCGTCTCGAAGGCGTTCCACGAGGCGATGGCGGGCAACGGCCCCGTCTTCGAGCTCGAGGCGCTCGAAGGCAACTTCCTGGTCGCACTCGGGAAGGTCGTCTACGTCAAGCGCAGCGCGCGCGAGACGCAGATCGGCTTCGGCTCGACGGCGTAGCTTGCCGCTCGAGACCGACGACGTGCGCGCGCTCGTCGAACGCGCGAAGCAGGGTGACCGCGAGGCCTTCGAGGAGCTCTACCTCCTCCACTTCGACCGGATCTACAGCTACCTCCAGCTCAGCGTCGGCAACAAGCACGACGCCGAGGACCTCACCAACCAGACGTTCGTGAAGATGATCGAGTCGATCGACCGCTTCGAGTGGCGCAAGGTTCCGATCTCGGCGTGGCTCTTTCGCATCGCTCACAACCTCGCCATGGACCATTTCCGCTCGCGGAGGCGCTGGCAGCCGGAGGAGGAGCCGCCCGAGCCGCCCGGGAGTGAGGAGCGCTCGGCCGAGGACGAAGCGTTTCGCGCCATCGGACAGGAGAGCATGTTCGAGCTGATCGAGGGGCTCTCCGAGGACCAGCAGCAGGTCCTCACGCTCAAATTCGCCTTCGACTTCTCCAACGCAGAGGTCGGCACGATCCTCGGCAAGAGCGAAGGCGCCGTGAAGTCGCTGCAGCATCGTGCGCTCGGCTCGCTCCAGCGACAGCTCGTGAAGAAGGGCTGATGGCGGTCGAGATCGGAATCGTCGGCCTGCAGAACGCGGGCAAGACCACGCTCTTCAACGCGCTCACCCAGGCCGGGGCCGGAGTCTCCGGCAAGGAGCACGTCGGTATGGCGCCCATCGCGGACGACCGCCTGCCCCAGCTTGCCGAGGTCGTGAAAGCGAAGAAAGTGACTCCCGCCGCGATCCGCGTGGTCGACGTTCCAGGAACGGGCGCTCAGCTTCTCGGCAACCTGCGGCAGGTCGATGCCCTGCTTGCCGTCCTCGACGACTGGTCGGGTACCCGTGATCCCGCGGACGACCTGGAGACGTTGAAGCTCGAGCTTCTCGTTGCCGACCGCGATCACGTCGAGAGGCGCCTCGAGCGCGTCCAGAAGCAGGCGAAGTCCGGCGACGCGAGCCTTCGCGCCGAGCTCGGGGAGCTGGAGCGCGTCCTCGCCCACCTCGAGGCGGGAGGGTCACTCTCCGAGTACGGAGACGAGCTGCCGCCGGAGCTCGAACCGCTGACGACGAAGCCGCTCGTCGAGATCCGAAACGGGGCATCAGGGGTCGACGTGAAGCTCGAGGCGGAGCTCGCTGAGCTTCCCGAGGAGGAAGCTGCAGAGTTCCGCGACGGGCGTTCGGCGCTCGAGGACGTGGCGCTGCGGGTCTTCGAAGCGGCGGGGCTCCTGATTTTCTTCACGGCCGGCGAGAAGGAAGCGCGGGCCTGGACGCTGCAGCGCGGCCGGTCGGCTTTCGATGCCGCGGCCAGCATCCACTCCGACATCGCGCAGGGGTTCATCCGCGCCGAGGTGATTCGCTGGAGCGACCTGGTCGAGGCAGGCTCGCACGCGGAGGCCGCAAAGCGCGGCCTCCAGCGTCTTGAGGGGAAGACCTACGTGGTCGAAGACGGCGATGTGCTCAACATCCGCTTCAACGTCTGAGTGCCTCCCGGGTCCTAGGCCGCAGCGTCGCCAGCGCGATCCCGGCCGGGATGCTCACCCATGCGACCCAGCGCGGCAGGAAGCGGGATCTCTAGGCGATCAGTGTCACCGACAGGAGCAGGAGCGAGGCCAGTACAAGGGACGCTACGAGTAGCGGTGCGGCGGGCGGCCTACCAGGGGATCGGCTCTCGGTTCCGGAAGAAGCCGCCGCGCGGGCCGTCGTCCGGAAGCGTGGCGAGCCAGACAGGCGTGTCGGCGCCCTCCTCGACCGAGAGCCGCGCCGACTGCGTGCCCATGTCGGTGCGCACCCAGCCCGGGCACACGGAGTTGACGAGGACGTTCTCGTCGCCCAGCTCCGCCGTCAGCATGCGGGTGAGGACATTGAGCCCGGTCTTCGAGACCCGGTAGCCGGGCGAGTGGCCGCCCATGTCCGAAAGCTGGCCCATGCCGCTAGAGATGTTGACGATTCGGCCGTAGCCGTTCCCCCGGATGAGCGGCAGCGCCTCCTCGGTCAGCCTCCAGGCGCCAAAGAGATTCGTCTCGAGCGTGCGGCGCACCTCGTCCAGGTCAGCGTCGACTGCGTTCGTGCTCCAGCCGCCGCCCGCGATCCCCGCGTTGTTCACGAGTACGTCGAGGCGGCCGAAGTCCTCGGCGACCGAGGCGACGCAGCGCACGATGCTCTCCTCCTCCGTGACGTCCAGCTGCCTCGCGGTCACGGTCTCGCCGAGCTCACGGGCGACCTCCTCGCCTTTCTCGAGATCGCGGGACCCGATCACGACCCGGTAGCCCTCTCCGGCAAGCCGTTTGGCGACCTCCCGGCCGATGCCGCGGTTTCCGCCCGAGACGAGCGCGACGCGCTCCATTGCGCCATTATCGCCACCAATGCAGCGTCGAGCCGATGTTGCCGTCGTCGGCGCCGGCATCGTCGGGCTGGCCGCGGCCGACGCTCTCGCGCGCGCCGGCGTGGACGTGCGCTGCTTCGAGGCGGCCGAGCCGGGAAGCGGCCAGTCGGCCGGTTACACGCGTGTGTTCCGCCATGTTCACGACAGGGCCGACCTGGTGGATCTCGCGACCCGCGCTCGCAGGCGCTGGGACGATTGGGGCGAGCTTGCGGCTCGCCCTCTGATCGGCCCTGAAGGAGTCCTGTTCGCCTCACCCGAAGCGGATGCTGTCGCGGCGCTCTTCGCCGACGCGGGGGTCGAGCACCGCCTTGTCGACGAGGAAGAGCAGCGACAGCTCCTTCCCGTACTGACCCCGCCGGGCGGTCCGGCGCTCTACGACGTACGCGGCGGGGCGATCCGGGTGCGGCACTCAGTGGCTGCCCTCGTCGCGCGGCTCGGGGACCGGCTTGTCCGGTACGAGGTCGTCGCAGTCGACCCGGAGGGCGGTGTGGAAACGGCGTCCGGTTCCTGGCAGGCCGACCGCGTGCTGGTTTGCGCCGGCGCGCGGACGCCGGAGCTCGCTCTGCCACTCGGCATTGACGTGGCGCTGGAGATTCGCGACCACACGCGGGCGACTTTCCGGACGCGGGAGAAGCAGACTGGCCTCGCGTGCTGGATGGATCGCACAAACGCCTACGGCGCGACGGTCTACTCCGGGCCGGTGCCGGAGCGCGGTGGATTCGCGGTCGGCCTGGCCACCGAGGACTCCGACCCGGGAGGCTCGTTGGAGCGCATCCGAGGCTACGTCGACCGCGCCCTTCCCGGACTCGATCCGGAGCCGATCGACACGATCACGCGGCCGCTCACCATTCTCCCGTGGCATCCCGACGCCTTCGCGGTCTGGGAAGCGGGCGCAGCGCTCGTCTTCGCCGGGCACAACCTATTCAAGTTTGCGCCGGTCCTCGGCGACCTCCTCGCAGAGGCCTGCCGGGGCCGGATCGCTCAGGAGCTCAGGCCTCCGGATCCACCGACCGGGTAGCCGCGACCGCGTCGAGCTGGTTGGCGTGGTAAAGGACGGCCGCCTCTGCCGTCCTCGCGGCTCGGGCGTCGTGGTGTGAGCCGACGGCGTGCAATATCTCGGCGAGAACGGCGCGGTCTAGCCCTTCGGCGCGCTCCTCGATCAGGCGCAGCCCGAGGTGGACATGGCCGAGGAGCTTGCCTTCGGGAGTCGGAAGGAAGAGCGGACCGCGGTCGAGCTCCCGTACGCGCCCGGCATCGTGGAGAAGCGCCGCCGCGAGAAGCAGATCCGAGCGCAGGCGAGGGTGAAGCTGCGCGGAGTCGCGGCTCAGGGTCGCCACTGCCACCGTGTGCTCGAGGAGGCCGCCCGAATAGGAGTGGTGGGAATCGGGCGTTGCCGGCAGCGTGCGCAGCCGTTCGCGAAAGACCGCGTCACCGACGAAGCGGTCGACGATCCCGTGCAGGCCGGGATGCGAGATCTCCGCGGCGAGGAACTCGAAGAAGCCGTCGAGCTCTTCGACGTCGCGCCGCGCGCCGGGAACGAGCGTCGCAGGGTCGGCCTCCGCGGGCTCGAGCGAGCGCACTTCGAGCTGAAGCCGGTCGCGAAACCGTTCCACCCGGCCGAGCACGCGCACCGCGTCTCCCTCCCGGAAGCGCTTGTCGAGAAGATCGACGTCGTTCCAGACGCGCGCGTCGATCCGTCCGCTCGAGTCCACGAGCTCGAGCGCGAGATACGGGCTTCCACCACGCGTCCTCAGGCGCTGTTTGCGTGCGACGGCGAACAGGCCGTCGACCACACGATCCTCGGCGAGCTCGGCGATCACCAGGCGATTCTAGGTCCGCGGACGGATGGTAACGTGCCGCGTCGTGCCGCATTTGAAGCCGTTTCGGGCGCTTCGATACGACCCTGGAACGGTAGGGCCGCTGGATGCGGTCGTCTCACCTCCCCACGACGTCGTCACGCCCGACCGGCGCGAAGCTCTCGTCACGGCGAGCCCGTACAACGCCGTGCGCCTCCTCAACCCGGAGTCCCCCGCAGAGGCCGCCAGGCTGGTCCGCGCCTGGCAGGACGAAGGCGTCCTCGTCCGCGAGAATGAGCCGGCGGTCTGGGTTCTCGAGGAGACCTTTCCGGGCCTGGACGGGGGAACGCGGCGGAGGCGCGGCGTGGTGGCGCGTGTCGCGCTGTCGCCCTACTCGGCGGGCCAGGTGCTTCCTCACGAGCGCACCTTCGAGCGGCAGAAGGACGCGCGCCTGGAGCTCCTGCGCGCCGCGCGGACGAAGTTCTCGCCGATCTTTCTCGTTCACGAGGGCGCCTCGCCGGCGATTCCCGACCGCGCACCCGACATGGAGGCGACGCTCGACGGAGTGACGAGCCGTCTCTGGAGGATCGCGGGCGATGACGCGATCGCGGAGGCGCTCGGCCGCGCCGAGGGCCGTCTGCTCATCGCCGACGGCCACCATCGCTACGAGACGGCGCTCGCCTACCACGAGGAGCAGGGAACCGAGGAGTCCGGCTATGTCCTCGCAACCGTCGTGAGCCACTCCGACGACGGGCTGGAGATCCTGCCGACGCACCGGCTCGTCTCCGGCGAGCCGCCCGAGCTCGACGGCTCCTTCAGGCTTACGGACATCGAGCCGAGCGCGGAAGCAGGAACCGCGGCCCTGGCGGACCTCGACCGCGACCATCCCGCATTCGTCCTCCTTCGCCGAGACTCGGCCCAGCTGGCGGAGAGCGAGGGTGCCGAGCTCGACACCGCCGTGATCGACCGCCTGCCGCTCGAGGACGTCCGCTACACGCCGAGTGCGGTCGCGGCCGAGGAGGCGGTGCGCAGCGGCCGCGCGGATGCCGCATTCCTCGTGCGCGCGCCGACGCTCGACCAGGTTACTGCCGTCGCCCGTGCGGGCGAGCTGCTGCCGGAGAAGACGACCTACTTCTTTCCCAAGCTGACGAGCGGCCTCGTCTTCTCGCCCTTCGACGAATGACCGACTGGCTCGCCTTCTCCCGGCAGATTGCGGCCGACCTGGACTCCGTCCTCGCGCAGCACCCCACCAGGCTCGAGCGTGAGCCTGTAGTCGGAGCGGGCGAGGGAGGAGACGAGACGACTGCCATCGATGCCGCGGCGGAACGCGCCGTCGTCGTGCGCCTCGAGGAGCTCGCTGCAACCGGCGTCCAGTTTACGCTCGTCTCCGAGGAGCTCGGCGAGCGGTCTTTCGGCGCGGACACGCCGCGGCTCGTGCTCGACCCGATCGACGGGAGCATGAACGCGAAGCGAGGGGTTCCGTTCTTCTCCGTCTCCCTCGCCGTAGCCGGGGGGAGGACGATGGCGGACGTTCTCTTCGGCTACGTCTTCGACTTTGGCACGCGCGAAGAGTGGACAGCACGTCGCGGCGAGGGAGCGTTCCTCAACGGCGTGCCGCTCTCGGGTCCCGGGCCGAAGGATGAGGTGGAGATCCTGTCGTTCGAGGCGACCAAGACCGACTCCATCGCCGAGCAGATCGGGGACATGGTCCGGTTCGCTCCGCGGACGCGGGTGATGGGGTCGCTCGCCCTCACGCTCTGCCACATGGCGGCCGGGCGGGTCGACGCCGTGTGCTCGCTGAAGCCGGCCCGAGGCGTGGACATTGCGGCGGCCCAGCTCCTCGTCCTCGAGCGGGGCCTCGCCATCGACCTGCCGGACCGCCCGCCCTATGCGGAGGCGCCGCTCGACGTCAGCCCGCACTCGCGTGTGGTCGCGGCCGCGACCCCGGAGCTCTGCGCCGAGCTCTACCGCCGGCTCAGCGCGCGCGGCTGAGCCGTTCGAGCAGGTTCTGCCGAACGACGGGCCATTCGTCGTCCGTCACCGAGTACCAGGCCGAGTCGCGCAGGGCTCCGTCCCGGACGAGCATGTGCTTGCGGAAGATGCCCTCGAACCGGGCCGGAAGCGCCTCGAGCGCCGCACGCGAGCGCTCGTTCAACGCGTCCGTCTTGAACTCGACGCGCATGCAGGCGAGCTCGCCGAACGCGTGCTCCATGAGGAGGAGCTTCGCCTCGACGTTCGCGCCCCTTCCCCAGGCCGCGCTCGAGAGCCACGTCCAGCCGATCTCGAGTCCGCGGTGCTCGGGACGGAGGGCCAGATAGCGCGTGCTCCCGACCGGGCTCCCGCTCACTGCGTCCACCACCGCGAAGGCCTGTTCGAGACCAGCGGCGGTCCTCTCCCGCGCCTCCGCGAACCATGCGGAGAACGTCTCGCGCGACTCGATCGCGTTCACGGGCATCCACTGCCAGATCCTCGGGTCGGACGCGGCCTGCCAGAGGCTGTCCTCGTGCTCGGGCGCGAGCGGCTCGACGACGACGATCTCGCCCGCGAGTCGCGGCGCGATCCGCTCCCAGCTCACGCGGGGACGATGAAGACCGGGGTGCCGACGGAGACGTGAGCGAAGACCGTCTCCGCGTCGGGGATGCGCATGCGGATGCAACCGTGGGATGCCGAGTACCCGATCGATGCCGCGTCAGGGGTGCCATGGATCCCGACGCCCGGCGCCGAAAGGCCCATCCAACGCGTGCCGAGGGGATTGCCGGGCCCCGGCGGTACGGGGGTGAGGCCGGCGGCCCACGGCGAGTCGGGCGGGTACCACCAGGGATTCTCTTGCTTCGTGACGATCTCGAACTGGCCGAGGGGGGTCGGATAGATCGCCTGTCCGGTGGCGACCCTGAAGGTCCCCCAGCGATGCTTCCCGTCCCAGACGACGAGGCGGTTCGAGCTTCGCTCGATCACGATCACCGACTTGAAGCTCGAGGCGGTGACCGCCGGCTTCGTGTGGTTGAACGGGATGCGGACCGGCGTGCGGTCCCCGACGGTGAGCGCGGTATCGAGCTCGGAGAAGAGAGCACGCTGCCGGACCGAAAGACCCCTCTTTTCCTCTTTGACGACCGGCCGAAGCTTGACCAGGACGACCGTCGCGTCGCGGGCCGGCTGCGCGTAGCTCTTGTTCAGGGAGGCGATGTAGCGCTGCAGCCGGGTGTGGTCGACGTCGACGGCCACCTCGACGTTCTCACCGGGCTTTGCTCGGAGGGCGCCGGCGACGGCATCGGACACGAGGGGATGCGCGCCGAGCTCCCGGGGCGCAACGAGCCGGATGCGGCGGTCGGTCGTGAGCACGAGGCGCTGGGAGAAGGCGTCCTCGGTCGCGGAGGCTGCCTGGTGGGCGGTGTAACCGCCGACCGGGACCCCAGCGATCGTAACGCCGTCGGCGACCACGCGCTCGCCGTTCCCCGTCGTGTTTCGCCCCAGTGGATCCTCTGCGCGGGCTACCGCGACCGCGGCGACGAGCCCGACGAGCACGAGCGCGAGCGGCGCGCCGGCTCTCAACCAGGGTCCGCGAGTGCGGTATCTCCGATAGCCCATGTTTTCGGTCATATCACGAAGACGGCATCAGAACGACCGGTATCCGGACCTCGTGCGGAGGGGTTCCGGTACCCGCCGCGTCGTCGTCGTGAACGATGATTAGACCACGCGTTGCCGACGTAACCTGATACGGGACCCGGACGAGAAAGGTTCCGCGACAGCCGGTCCCGCACGTGGCGGTCGTGAAGGCGCTGCCGACGACCTTGCCGCTCGCGTCGACGACGTCCACGACCACGTTCGCCTCGAATACGTTTGCGGTTCCCTGGACGACCACCGGGTTGTGGACGCGCATGCCGATCTGCGGGTCGACGACGAGGATTGCGGGCAGGAGATCTCTGTAGTCCTTCCGGGTCACCGGCTCGTCCACGACGACGCCCTCGCCGCCGAGCACGTCCACACGCTGGCCGTCGAGCTCGAAGAGAACGCCCTTGACCGTCGGGAACTGGGTCAGCGTGTAGACGACCTGTGCAATCCGCATGTTCATCGACGCGGAGCCTCCGCCGGACTCGAACTCGGAGGTGAGGTCGACCGTCGCGACCCCGTCTTCGATGCTCAGACCGAGCAGCTGAGTGCCGGCCGGGAGCTGCGAGCCCACCGCGGCGGCCTGCTCGCGCGGGCTCGGGCCGGACAGGAGCGATTGCATGGCAGCGGTCGCGATCCTCGGAGTCGACGGCTCGTCGCGCCTCACCGTGAAGAGCGACTCGCCTCGCGTGAACCACACCTCATAGGTGACGACGGTCGGCGTGCCGCTCGAAGTCGAGGATCCGCCCTCGCTCACGACGCTGGTCGTACCGACGGAGGTTCCCGCAACTTCTCCGCCTGGTGCCGCGGTCGGAACCGGGCCCGCGGATTCGGCGCCACGGCCGACGCCGCAGCTCGCGGCGACGATGCCGAGCAGGGCTGCGACGATGACTGCGAGTGCTCCGATCACGACCTTCATGGCGTCTCCTTGCTGGGTACGCCCTGGATCGTCGACGTCCTGCGCAACCGGCCGCTTGCCGCCGGGTAACGATCAGGTCACGGGGATTCGCAGTGCAGCGCGCCGGAAACCGGCTCGGGGTTCAGACACTGGTCGTTTCCGTCCCCGCCGTCGTTCGTGTTCGCGCCGGTTCCGCCGTCGAGGTCGTCAGCACCGGGCCCGCCGAAAATCGTGTCGCTTCCGCCCCGCCCGACGCCGGTGTCGTTTCCCTTGCCGAGCTTGAGGACGTTGTCTTCGTCGTTGCCTTTGACCACGTCGCTGAACTTCGAGCCGACGACGTCCAGGACGGCGAAGAGGAGGTCGGTCCCGAAGCCGTTCGCCTGTCCGCTCTGGAGATCGACGGTCATCGGCCCAGGGGAGTTCTCGTAGTGGACCCACTCGTGGCCTCCGGTGCCGCCTCCGTTGACGATGTCGTTTCCGGATCCCGGCCAGAAGGAGTCGACGGAGGGGCCGCCGTAGAGCGAGTCGGCGTCGGCGCCCCCTTTGTGCACGTTGCGCCCGCTGCCCCCGTCGAGCTTGTCGACTCCGGGGCCCGCGAGAAGCTTGTCGTTCCCACCGTTGCCGCAGATCCGGTCGTCGCCCCCGAGGCTCGAGATCGTGTCGTTCCCGCCCAGCCCGACGATGACGTCGCGGCCGCTCGTCCCGCGAATGTGGTCGTCGTGCTTCGTGCCGACGATTGTCGCGGGGAGGCCCTGGCAGGTGGCCGCGGCAGCGGTCCCTGAATTCGCCAGTAGCGCGCCTCCGAGCAGGGCGGCGACGAGCAAGGTGCGCATGCTCGCAGAGTAGGCCTGCCCACTGGATGCGCTATCCACCGAACGGGTCACGCGGGTAGGCGAAGGGTGAATCGCGTCCCCCGTCCGACCTCGCTCCAGACCTCGATGTCGCCGCCGAGAAGGCGCGCGTTCTCGATTGCGATTGCGAGCCCGAGCCCGCTTCCCGGCCCGGCCCGTGCAGTGTCTGCTTTGTAGAAGCGGTCGAAGACGTGCGGCACCCGGTCGGGCGGAATGCCCGGCCCGCGGTCGCTCACCTCGAGGAACGCGCCGACTCCGTCGCGTCCGACGCTCGCCGTGACCTCGCGGCCCCCGTGCTCGAGCGCGTTGCCGATGAGATTCGACGCTATCCGCTCGAGGCGGCGATGGTCCGACTGCAGGACGACTTCGTCTCCTTCGACGCGCACCCGGTCCTCCCAAGCCCGCGAGCGGACGGCGGAGCGGACGAGGGAGGCAAGGTCGACCCGCTCCTCTCGCACCGTCGCCTCGCCAGCGTCGAGGCGCGAGATTTCCATCAGGTCCTCGACGAGGTCCCGGAGCCTGGCGACGTCGTTCACGAGGAGCTCGGCGGGACGGCGCGCTTCTAGAGGCATGCGGTCGAGCTGCTCGGCCAGGAGTGACGCTTCGGCGACGAGGGCCGTGAGGGGGGTGCGGAGCTCGTGGGAGACGTCGGAGGTGAAACGCCGTTCCCGCGCCTGGGCCTCCGAAAGGGCGCGGATCTTTCCCTCGAGCGCCTCCGCCATCTCGTTGAAGGATCCGGCCCAGACGCCGAATTCGTCTCCGGACTCGACCGGAAGACGGGTCTCGAGCAGGCCTTCCGCCAGAGAATGGGCCGCCTGGCTCGCTCTCCCGACAGGCGCGAGGATCCGCCTCGCCAGGAGCGCGCCGACGAGTGCGCCGAGGAGCGCGACGGCTGCCAACGCGGCAAGGAGGACGTTGCGGAGCTGGGCGAGCTCGTCCCAGAGCCGCTCCTCCGAGTAGAAGTAGTAGAGATCGGTGTCGGCCTTCTTCACCTGGCCCCCGACGACGAGGTAGGGCGTCCCGCCGACGTCGATGCGCTCGTAGCCGAGCTTGCCCGACGCCACGAGCTCGCGAAGGCCCGGCGGCACCTCCTGGATGCTGAGCGACACGGTCGAGGAGAACCGGCGCGGCCCGGCGGTCCCGACGGTCTCGAAGCCGCCGCGGCGCTCGTACGCGGCGAGTAGCTGGTCGATCTCCTGCGTGCTCGGGTTCGGCGTAAGGGTCTCGTTGGCGAGGACGAGGTTGAAGCGGCTTTGCTCGACCGACCGGTCGACCGAATCGGAGAGGCGCGCCTCGCGCACGATGGCGTAGGAGGCGACCGCGAGCGCGGCAGCAGACAGGCCTGCGACGAGCAGGAAGGCGATCGTGAGGCGCCGTCGCAGTGATCCCGGCCGGATCGCGGGTCGGTCGGCCAACGCCTACTCCACGTCGAAGCGGTAGCCGACTCCCCGCACAGTCTTCACGTGCTTCGGCTCCTTCGGATCGTCCTCGACCTTGGCGCGGAGGCGCTGGACGGCGACGTCCACGAGGCGCGAGTCGCCGAGGTACTCGTAGTTCCAGACCCGTTCGAGAAGAAGCTCGCGCGTGAAGACCTGGCCGGGCCGTCGCGCGATCTCGAGCAGGAGCTTGAACTCGGTCACCGTCAAGTTGACCTCCTCGCCGTTCTTCCGCGCGACGAAGGCAGCCGGGTCGATCTCAAGGTCTCCGCGTGTGAGGACGGGATCCTCCGGGACCGCCGACGCCCGCCGGAGCGCCGCCCTGGCCCGTGCGACCAGCTCCGGGAGCTCGAACGGCTTCGTCACGTAGTCGTCGGCTCCCAGCTCGAGTCCGACGACGACGTCCACGGTGTCGCTCTTCGCCGAGAGCATGATGATCGGCACCCGGCTCTCGGCCCTGATCTGCCGGCAGACCTCGTACCCGTCGAGCTCGGGGAGCATGATGTCGAGGACGACGAGGTCGAAGCGCTGGTTCCGGAACTCGATGAGACCGGCCCTTCCGTCCCCGGATGTCGTCACTCGAAAGCCGGCCTGAGAAAGGCCAAGGCTCGCCACCTCGCGGATCGAGGGGTCGTCCTCGACGAGAAGAACACGTTCGTCCATATCTTCATCCTGACGGACGGGAGGGTCGGATTCCGTATCGAGAGGCTTGGTAGCCTTGAATTCGTGGGGGTTTCGCGCGAAGAAGTTCTGAAGGCGCTCGAAAGCGTCTTCGACCCTGAGCTCGGCCGTTCGGTCGTCGAGCTCGACATGGTGCGCGACATCGAGATCGACGGCGGGCGCGTCGACGTCACGATCGCGCTGACCGTCCCCGGCTGTCCGCTCCGGGCCAGCTTCGAGGAGCAGGTGCAGACGGCACTGGCGCCGGTCGCCGGTGTCGAGTCGATCGGCCTCGGCTTCGACGTCATGTCCCCCGAGGAGAAGACCGCGCTGACGGATCGCCTGCGAGGCGGCGTTTCCGAGCGCACGCCCGGGATCTCGGTCGGCGCGTCCACGCGCGTGATCGCCGTGGCGAGCGGAAAGGGAGGCGTGGGCAAGTCGTCCCTGACCGCCAATCTGGCGACGGCGTTTGCGGGGCTCGGCCACAAGACCGGCGTCCTCGACGCCGACGTCTACGGCTACTCGATTCCGATGATGCTCGGGATCAGCCAGCGCCCGGTGGCGGTGGACAAGATGATCGTCCCGCCGGTGAAGGGCGACCTGAAGGTCATGTCCATCGGCTTCTTCCTCGACGAGAACACGCCCATCATGTGGCGCGGACCCATGCTGCACCGGGCGCTCGAGCAATTCCTCTCCGACGTCCACTGGGGCGATCTCGACACGCTCGTGGTCGACATGCCGCCCGGGACGGGGGACGTGGCCATCTCGCTCGGGCAGCTTCTGCCGCGCGCCGAAGCGGTTGTCGTCACGACTCCGCACCGCGCGGCCCAGCAGGTCGCCGTGCGCGCTGCCCAGATGGCGCGGAAGACGAATATGCGCCTCCTGGGCGTCGTCGAGAACATGTCCTTTCTCGCTGGAACGGGCGACGAGCTCTTCGGCTCCGGGGGAGGAGAAGCGCTCTCCCGCGAGGTCGAAGCGCCCCTGCTCGGCAGGATCCCGTTCGACCCCCGGCTTGGCGCCCGGTCGGACGAGGGCGAGGCGATCGTCTCGACCGATCCAGAGACGCAGGTCTCTCAGGCTATCGTCGCGCTCGCCCAGGCGATCACGTCCACCAAGCGCGAGCAGGGAGTGGGCATCCTGAAGCCCCTGCCGCTCGTCTCGGCCTGAACGCCTACGACCGGCTGCGCGCGCTCGGCTTCTCGGAAGCCGATGCCCGGACGCTCGCCGACCACTTCGAGGAGGCCGATCGCCGGAACCGTCCGGGGCACGGAACCTCGCGCCTCGACTGGCTCGCCGAGCTGCCGGACCTCGATCCCGCCGCAGCGCCGCAGCGCGTCATCGTCGAGCACGGCTACGAGCGCTGGGAGGGAAACGGCGCGCTCGGCTATCTCGTTCTTGCACGGATCGTCGCGTCGCAGCTCTTTGACCCGCCTGCCCGCGCGCGGCTGATCATCGCCTCTAGCTGCTTCCCGACGGGCTACCTCGGCTACTGGGTGCGGAAGCTCGCAGAGAGCGGGCTCGTCGCGGCGCTGACGACAACCTCGCCGCCGCGCCTAGCCCACCCCGAAGGCGGTGAGCCGCTGGCGGGCACGAACCCTCTCGCGATTGCCGTGCCCAGCTCCGACGGCCGTCCGCTAGTCGCGGACGTGTCGATGGGAAAGGTGACCTACGGCGACGTCCTCGTCGGCGCGGCTCCGCCCGAGGAGCTCGTCCCCTTCGGTGGAGAGCAGGCACACAAAGCCTTCGCTCTCGCCGTCGGGTTGCACATGCTCGTGTCGTCTCTCGCCGGGGAGGAGCACGGCGCGGTCATGCTCGTTGCTCGACCCGAGCACGACCCCGTGCCAGGCCTGCGGGCGCGGGCCGGAGGCGTCAGACTTCCGGGCGATGGCTAGCGAGCTCGGGCCGGTCCTCGAGGCGCTCTACAAGGGCGAGCGGGACCGTGCCAGGGAGCTCGCCGCCGAGGCCGCGTCCCTGAACGTCTTCGAGGCCGCCGCGTTGGGCGACGCCGCACGGCTCGAGGAGCTGCTTCGCGAGGACTCGGAGCTGGCAAAGGCGCCGAGCCCCGACGGGTTCACGGCCCTCCACTACGCGGCGTTCTTCGGCTCGCCCGAGGCCGTCCGTGCCCTGGTCGCCGCAGGCGCCGACATCGAAGCTCGGTCCACGAACGAGGAGTTCGCACCGGAGGCGACTCCCCTCCACAGCGCCGTGGCCGCCGGGCGTCTGGACAACGCGCAGGCCCTGCTCGAGGCGGGCGCAGACCCGAACGCACGCGAGCACGGCGGCTTCACGCCGCTGATGCAGGCCGAGCAGCGCGGTGACTTCGACCTGGCCGAGCTGTTGATTCGCCATGGCGCTAACGCCGGCGGCGGCGCCTAGCGCTTCCTGAGCTCCACGAGGACGACCGGGTCGATCCGGTCGATTCCCTTCACCCGCTCTTCGAGGTTCTCCGTGCCCGCCCAGTCGATGAAGGCGCGCTCGATGTCCTCGTCTCCATAGCCGAGCGCGTCGAGCCGCTCGCGTAGCTCGAGTGCGATTTGCTCGTCAACGTCGAGCCACTCCTCTTCGGGTGTCTCGCCGAAGAGGAGGTCGTGCATGACATAGATCCGGCGAAGCTCCTCGATCGGGGTGGGGTGATCGTCGACGCGCAGGTCGGCGACCGCGTCCGTCGTGCCCATGTAGCCGCCGTCCTTGCGGACGACGAGAAGCGCAGCCGACTGCTGCCCTCGGCGGTCGCCTCCCGCGGCCTGCGCTGCCTCGAGCGCGTCGAGGAGGCGCTCGGCGAGCGGCTTGCCCGCCGTTACCTCGAATGTTCGCCCGAGGGCGGAGACCGTCTCCTCCGAGACAAGGATGTTGCCCTGGGCCGCGTAGCCGTCGCCGGTGATCCCCCCTGCCCAGTCGAGGCAGCTCTCCCCCGTGTAGGTGGCCGCGCGGCCCTGGGCGTCCACGACGCCGAGCTGCCGCTCGGCGCGACCCTCGTCCGCCTCGGTCAGACGCTGGACGACGTCGTGGGCGGAGAGCCCCTGGCGCAGGAGCGCAAGCCCGTCGGGGCCGTAGCGCATGTTCGCCAACGCCTGTGTGGCGATCGCTCCGACATGGGGCTCCGCCGCGGGGACGCCCGCGCCCACGGCGAGGAACTTCGACTGCACCGCCACTCCCCACTCGGCCGCGCCGAGGTCGCAGGCGACGATCGAGTAGGTAGACGCTCTAGCCATACTTCAACTGCCTGAAGTCGAGGTTCACGAGTTCGCGCTGCTCCGGCGGGACGAGCACGCAGGCGACCTCAGGGCGTTCGAGCGCCCCGCGAACGGCCTCTGCGCTTGCGGCGCGGACGACCACCGGGATTCCCTTCGTATGCGCCTCCTCGAGGCGGCCGACATCGTCGACGCCGTCGAGGACAAGCGCGTCGCCGACGGGGATATCGTCCTCGCCCTCGACGGCGATTTCCGGGACGCGCCGCCCCGTTGCGCCGAACCAGCGCTCCCTCACAGCTCGTACGTTGCCCCGGGCGCGATGTCGACGATCTCGCAGTTGGTCGTCAGCGCCTCGCGACATGCTTCGGGGGTTCCGGTCAGGAGCGGAAAGGTCCCGTAGTGGCATGGGACGCAGCGGCCGACGCCGAGGAGCTCGAGTGCCACGGCGGCTTCCTTCGGCCCCATCGTGTAGTGATCGCCGATCGGCAGCACAGCGAGTTCGGGCTCGTAGATCCGGCCGATGAGCTGCATGTCGCCGAAGACGCAGGTGTCGCCCGCGAAGTAGATCTTCTTGCCGTCCTCAAGCTCGAGGATGAGGCCCGCAGCCTCTCCGAGGTACTGGAGATCGTTCGAGCTCGAGGAGTGGAAGGCGTGCGTGAAGGTGATCTTCACGCCCTCCTTCTCGATCGTGCCGCCCTTGTTTCCGCCTTCGCTCGCATCGTCCGGAAGCCCTTGCCCGGTGAGCCAGTCGCGCAGCTCGATCATCGCGACGACCGGGCACCCGAAGCGCTTGGCAAGCTCGACGGTCGAGCCGACGTGGTCCGAGTGGCCGTGCGTGAGTGCGATCAGGTCGATGCGCTCGGGTTCCTTCTCGGACTCGGGGCACTTCGGATTGTCCAGCCAGGGGTCGATGTAGACGCGCTTGCCTCCGGGCGTGTCGAGCCTGAAGGTTGCGTGACCAAGCCAGGTCAATGAGCCGTTTGCCATCCTCCTCCTCCGGTTCGCTGGGTCGAGCGTAACGAAGGAGTTCTTGCCGCGGGCGCGAACCGCGGAACATGTGGCAGTCCCGTACGGGCGCCTCGGCCATGGCGGTGGAGCTCGCCGCCGTCCTCATCCTCGCCACCGCCGTCTCCGATGCCTTTGGGTTCGCTTCGGCCTCCTTCTACCTGCTCGTTCTCGGAGTCCCGATCACCGCGGCAGCCGGGCTCGTCTGCTTCGCACGGGTTGTGGACGCGGTGAACGGGGGGCGCATGGACGCGCTCGGCCGGCTGCAGGCGACGCTCTCCGCGCTCCTGGTCGCGGGGATCGTCGTCGGCGCCGCCGTGCGCGAGCCTCTCATCGCCGCGGGGACGGTTCCGTCGGAGGCGAGCGGCGTGCTCGCCTTCTGCTTCGCACTCCTCGTCCTTCAGGCGCTGATCGCGCTCGCCCCCTCTAGGGCCCCAGACCGCGAAGGACGAAGGCCCGCACGGCCTCACTCTTCCCTTTCACGCTGAGAGGGTCGAGCTCCTCCACATCGGCGCGCTCCGCCAGCGCCGTGTAGGTCGTGGCTGAGACGACGACCTCGCCTGCTCGGGCCTGGCCTTCGAGGCGCGAAGCGAGATTGACCGTGTCGCCCGTGGCGGTGTAGCCGCGCTTCCCTGGGGCGTCGATGACACCGAGCACGGCCTCGCCTGAGTTCACGCCGGCCCGGAAGCGCGGCCAACCGGGGTGCGCATCCGCGATCCGGGTCATCTCGCGCTGGAAGTCGAGGGCCGTGCGCCCGGCGCGAAGCTCGTGCCCCGGCCCGCGGAACACGACCATGAGCGCGTCGCCGATCGTGTTGTAGAGCTCGCCGCCGTGCGCCTGGAGAACCGCGGCCGCGGCCGGGAAATACGTGTCCAGCATCCCTTTGATCTCGGTCTTCGGAGTCCGCTCCGAGAATGCGGTGTAGCCCTGCAGGTCGGCGAAGAGGACGCTCACCTCCTCCAGGTGGCCGCGCGTCTGCTCCTCGTAGATGTCGCTGAAAATCTCCGCCGAGGAGCCTTCCAGCCGCCATTCGCGCCGCGCGGCGAGGCCGACTACGCCGAACGCGACGAGCATGAGGAGGTGCCATTCCCACCAGGTGGTTTGCCAGTTGCGCGCGAAGGCGACCGCGAACATGGCCTCCGAGAGCAGGACGAGCGCGACGAGAATCGCGAGCGGAAGTGGGCGCTTCCGCGCGCGATAGAGCTGCCAGTAGCGCCAGACGCCGAAGCCGTAGGCCAAAAGCCCGACCACGGCGAGAGCGGCGAGCGGACCCCGTGTGTCCTCCGGGGTGACGGCGTCGTCGAGCGGGGGCAGGGTCGAGAGCGAGATGGCGGCCCAGGCAGCCATGTGTAGGACCAGCAAGCCGTAGATGACTCCGCGGTAGCGGACGAGGAACGCAGAGGTCTCGGGGTGGAAACGAACCGCCGACGCAGCCGCGAAGAGGCCCGCCTCGAGGAGGCCGATCGCCGAGGCGATCTGGAAGCCGGCGTTCTTCTCGGCGAGCAGGACTCCCGGCGTGGCCAGCGCGTGCAGGACGAGGTAGCCGGAAGTGGCGAGAAACGCAATGCCGATGAGGAGCACGCGGGCGTCCGAGCGCCGCGCGGCCGCCTCGGCGAGCAGGAAGCCGAGCGCGAAGGAGAGGACGCCGACCAGCACGACGAGCCAGAAGTGCGCCGGATGGTTCTCCCAGATGAGGTCGTAGCTCGGCTCGTCGAGCAGGACGAGCAGGCCTACGAGCGGGATGACGCAGAGCGCACCCCAGCCCGCCAGCCGCTTCACAAAAGGCTCTCCAGCGCGGCTCGATACTCGGTCCCGCCGAAGTCGTTCAGAGGATGCGGCGGCAGGTCGCGTTCGTCGATCTCCTCGCGCGTGCGCACGTAGGCGACCGGGTAGATCTCGCCCGCCGCGTTCATCTCGATCGTGATCGCGATCGAGCCGTGCTCGCAGTGGTCGAGGAAGTGCGCCAGCGGGACAATGCCGGTGCTCCCGTCCGGATAGACGGCCCGCGCGAGATATCCCTTCTGCGTCCAGATCTCGGCCCCCCCGCGGAGCTCGGAGAGGAGGAACGGGACGATGCCGTCGCGGCCGAGCCGGTCCCAGTCCTGCTTGTGCCCAAGGCGCTTGGCAATCTCCTGGGCGAGCAGGCGGGCGTTGTAGCGAAATCCGCTCACGGTGCCCGATGCGCTGCCGACGCCATGCTTCCGCAGGCCGGCGGCGCCCTGCGTCGTGTTTCCGGCAAAGTAGACGCCTGCGAGCGTCGTGCTCTCCCAGTACGGTGTCAACGCCGGGATCCGGCCGTCAGCGACGGTGCCGAGACCGAGCTCCCGCAGGTCCTGGATCGGTGTTCGAAAGCCGGTCGCCGCGATGGCCGCGTCAGCCTCGAGCGTGATCGGCCCGGGCCGAGTCGTGCCTACTGCGTGGAGCCGGTAGCCGCCGCTCTCTGTCCGCTCGATTCGCTCGACGGCGGCGTCGAGCGCGAACGTGCCACCGCCCCAGGCCGCGTCCTCCAGCGGCTCGAAGTAGCGCACGCGGACGGTCGCGTTCGCGAGGACGGCGGTCTGCACCGGCCGCGGCGAGACGAGGAAGATCTGACGTGCCCACGGCTCCAGGCCGTCGGCGATCTCGAACCCGGAGTTGCGCTTGCCGATGACGAGCACGCTCTTGCCCTCGAACGCGCGTGCGGCGGGGGTCTCCGCATAGTGGGGGACGTCCTCGATCCCGGGGATCGGGGACTTCCACGGGTCGGTCACGCCGACGGCGAAGACGACTATCCGGCAGCGGTACTCGCCGTCGGATGTGACGAGGACGTAGCCGCCTTCCTCCTCGCGCGTGCCCTCCCAGCGGCAGCCGTAGCGAACCTCGACACCGCCGCGCTCTGCGAATGCTGCGAGACCTCGTTCCATCTCTGTGCAGGAGGGGGTCATGTACGTGCGGTCCATCTCGGCAGCGACGGTTGCCCGCAGCTCGGGCTCGTCGGCGATCAGGCTGTTGTGGTCGTACCATTCGTACTCGCGTGCGGTGCGCTCGTACGGCGCGTCGGGCTTCGTCCAGGAGAGCAGCCGCTGGTAAATCGGCCACTTGCGGAACATGCCGCCGGGCGAGTCGTCCTGCGAGAGGATCGCGTGCTCCACGCCGAGCCGCGAGAGTGCGTACGCGGTCTGCAAGCCGCCGGGCCCGCTGCCGACGACGACGACCGCATACTCGCCGGGCGGAAAGGGCTTCTCTAGGACCGCCAAGCGAGGACTTCCTGCAACCGTCGCGCCTCCGTGACGAGCATCCGCAACATCACCTTCGGATAGCTGAGCAGGAAGGCTTCGAGCCGCGGGCCCGGGATCTCGAGCACCCGCACCGGTGTCTCGGCGGTGATGTCCGCGGTCAGCGGTTCGTCGAGCAGCGTCGAGATCTCGCCGAAGAAGTCGCCCTGCCGGAGGCGGTTCAGCTCCTTCCCGCCGAGCGTGACGGTGGCTTCGCCGTCGAGGATGACGTAGAAGCCCGACCCGCTCATGCCGCGCCTGAGGATGCGCTCTCCGGCCGCGAAGCTTCGCTCGCTGTCCGGATCGGCGATCGCCTCGAGCTGGGCACGGTCAAGGTCGGCGAAGAGGTTGAAACGCCGCAGGGTGTCGACCAGGTCTTCGCCGTTGGTCATTCTGGGGCGACTTTACAAGTCGAGCTCGCGTGCGGCGAAATACACGACCTCGGAGAAGGTCGGGAAGGGCTGGATCGTGTCCCGCAGGGTGGCGACGGGGACCTCTGCGCGAACCGCGAGTGTGATCTGCCCGATCCATTCGGCGGCCTCGGGCCCGACCGCCACTGCGCCGACGACCACTTTCCGCTCCGGGTCGGCGAAAAGCTTGAGGAAGCCGGGCCGCTTCGGATCCTGGAACGTGGACGTGCGCGAGACCTTGTCGACCCCCCACTTGCCGACGACCGCGCCCTCGCCGCTCGTGTCACCGACGCTCGCGACCTGCGGATCGGTGAAGATGGCGGCGGGAATGGCGTTGTAGTTGGCGACGAGGTCGCGCCCGGCGATGTTCGCCGCCGCGACGCGACCCTGGTACTTACCGAGGTGCGTGAACTGGGCGATGCCGGTCACGTCTCCGGCCGCCCACACGTGCCCGCCGGCGCGCAACCGCTCGTCCACCTTGAGTCCCGCCTTCCCGATCTCGACGTCGAGGTTCTCGAGCCCGAAGCCGTCGACGTTGGGCTTACGGCCCGTGGCGATCATCAGGTGTGTCGACTCCAGCTCCTCGTGGTCCTCGATCTCCAGCCGGTAGCCGCCGGGCCCCCCTTCCACCTTCTTCGCCCGCGCATTCAGGCAGAGCTCGATGCCTTCTTCCTGGAAGAGCTCGCCGAGGAGGTCACCCGCCTCCTGGTCGCTTCGCGGCAGGATGTACTCGCCGCTCTGGACGATGGTGACGCGCGCTCCAAGGCGGGCGTAGAACTGCGCGAGCTCGCAGCCGACGGCACCGCCGCCAACGACGACGAGGCTCTCGGGGACCTCGCTGGCGCTCGTGCCCTCACGGCTCAGCCAGGGCTCCACGGAGTCGAGGCCCTCGATCGGCGGCAGCGTCGGCCGGGATCCCGTGGAGACCATCAGCTCGTCGTAGGCGACCTCGCTTCCGTCGACGGCGATCTTGCCGGGCGCGGTGACGACGCCCTTGCCCCGCACGAGCTCGGCGTCCAGATCTGTGACCCACTTCACCTGGCTCGAGTCGTCCGGCCCTGCGTTCTTGTCGCGCCACCAGAAGATCTGCTCCGGGTCGAGCGTCGCCTCGACTCCATGGGCGCTCTTCGCGCGGAACGCGATCTCGACCGGCCTCAGCAGCGTCTTCGAGGGGATGCATGCCCAGTAGGAGCACTCCCCGCCGACGAGCTCGTCCTCGACGAGCGTGATGCGCACCTCCTTGTCGAGGCGGCGCAACGCGGCGATGAACGCCTCGCCGCTGACTCCTCCACCCAGGACGACGACGTGCTTCGGCATCAGTGCGGGAAAGACAGGACGGAGACGGCGTCGGTCGCGATGTCCAGGAGCGGCTGGGCAGCGACGAAGCTCCCGATCGTGACGACGACGGCCAGGAGGACGGAGGTTCCGAGCGCCAGCTCGCGCGGTGGCGATCCACCGGCAGGCGCGACCCCGACCGTTGCGGGCTGGAAGTACATCGCCCGGACGACGCCGAGGTAGTAGTAGATGGAGACCACTGTCGCAATCGCACCGACGACGGCGAGCCAGGCCCAGCCGCGGTCGACCGCCGCCGAGAAGGCGTAGAACTTCCCGATGAAGAGGCCTGCGGGCGGCAGCCCGATGAAGCCGAACATGAAGAGTGTCATGGCCGCTCCCATACCTGGACGCTCCCAACCCATTCCGGCCATGCCCTCGAGCGTCACGGGGCGCGCGAGCTCGCGCTCCCTCGCCGCGACGATCGCGAAGGCGCCGATGCTCATCGCCGCGTAGGAGATCAGGTAGTACATGAGCGCGCGCCCCCCCAGCGGGCTGGCGACGGCGATCGGCATGAGCAGGAAGCCCGCATGCGAGATGCTGGAATACGCGAGCATCCGCTTGACGTCGGTCTGGACGAGGGCGCCGAGGTTCCCCCAGGCGAGCGAGATGCAGACCATCACCGCGAGTGAGATCGTCCAGAGGTTCTCCTCCGACGGGAACGCGGTCACGAGCAGGCGCATGGTCAGGACGAGGGCGGCGATCTTCGTCGCCGCGGACATGAAGGCGGTCACGGGCGTGGGCGCGCCCTGGTAGACGTCGGGCGTCCACATGTGAAACGGCGCCGCCGAGGCCTTGAAGCCGAGCCCGACGATGATCATGGCGAGCCCGGTGACGAGAAACAGCTGGTCAGCGCCGCCGGAGGCGGCGGCGATGTCCGCGAAGCCGATCGCGCCCGTGGCCCCATAGACGAACGCGCTTCCGAAGAGGAGGATCGCCGAGCCGAAGCTTCCGACGATGAGGTACTTGAGCCCGGCCTCCAGCGAGGCGGGCTCCTCGATCGCGATCGCGCAGAGGATGTAGAGCGAGATCGAGAACCACTCGAGCCCGAGGAACATCGTCATCAGGTTGTTGGCGGGGACGAAGAAGCACATCCCTGCCGCCGCGGTCAGAAGGAGCGCGTAGTACTCCCCCATTCTTTCGCGGAGGACGTAGGCGTAGGACACGCCGACCGTCAGCAGGCCCGAGCCGGCGATGAGAACCTGGGCGAGCTCGGCGAGGCGGTCGCGGTTGATCGCATCTGCGACGATGGCCGTGGCGGTCTCGTCCAGCTGGAACAGCGCGATGGCGGCCGCGCCTGCGCCGACGAAGGACAGGATCGAGACAAATGCGCAGAAATGCCGGCGCCAGCCGTGCGGCAGGAAAAGCGGGACGAGGAGGCAGACGGCGGCGCCCCCGAGAAGGATCAGCTCGGGCGAGAGCGCGGCCCAGTCGATCGAAGGCGTCGGGAACTTCGTCACGGCGCCGCCTCGAAGCGGGAGCCAAGAGAGTCAGCGGGCCTCCCACCGAAGGAGTGGTCGGTGATCGCAGCCGGCCAGAACGAGAGCGCGAGCAGGACGGTGACGAGCGGGACGATCACGCTGATCTCGGCCGGGCGGAGGTCGAGCGCCGCGTCGGTGACCGCCGGGCCCGGATCCTTGTGCAAGACCGCGGAGATCAGGCGCAGCATGTACATCGCCGCCAGCACGATCGCGACTGCGCCCGCGACGGCCCAGCCCCAGCCGCGCGTGAAGATCCCGTTCAGGATCAGGAACTCGCCCGCGAACACGCTCGAACCGGGCACCGCGAGGGCGATCACTCCCGCGGTGATGAGCGTCGTCGCGAGGAGGGGGCGGCCCCGAGCCATTCCCCCGAGCCGGCTCAGGTCACCGGTCGCCGCACGCCGCTCGACCGCCCCTGCGAGCAGGAAGAGGACTGCGGAGACGAGCCCGTGTGTCACCATCTGCAGGAGGGCGCCCGAAAGCCCGGAGTCGTTGACCGCAAAGAGGCCGATGACGATCAGGTTCACCTGCGCGAGGCTCGAGTACGCGATCACGCCCCGGATGTCGGGCGCGCGGAAGGCGAGGAGCGACCCGTAGACGAGCCCGATCGTCGCGAGCACGAGGATCACGGTCCGCCAGTCCGCCACGACGCTCGGGAAGAAGACGAGCCCGATGCGCAGGAAGCCGTACGTCGCCGCCTTCGAGATGACGCCTGAGAGGATCGCCGACACCTCCGCCGGAGCCTCGCGGTAGGTGTCCGGGAGCCAGCCGTGGAAGGGCCAGATCGGCGCCTTGACGGCGAACGCGGCGGCGAAGCCGAGGAAGATCCACGTGCTCGAGCTCTCGCCGATCTCCCTCATGTCGAAGGTGCCGGCCGAGAGCCCGAGCGCGATCACCGACACGAGCATGAGCAGCGAGCCCGCGAGGGTGTAGACGACGAACTTGATCGTCGCGCCGACGCGGCCGGGCCCGCCCCAGACTCCGATGAGGATGTAGAGCGGGATCATCATCGCTTCCCAGAAGACGTAGAAGAGGAGGAGGTCCTGGGCGGCGAAGACTCCGACCGTCGCACCTTCGAGGAAGAGCAAGAGGCCGAGGTAGACGCCCAGGCGCTCCCGTGCCGACCAGAAGCCGTAGGCGACCGCGGCCGTCGTGACGACGACGGTCAGGCCGACGAGCCAGAGCGAGAAGTCGAAGAGGCCGACCGAGTACGAGACGCCGAGGTCGGAGAACCAGGAGTGCGAAGCCTCGTCCTGTAGGCCGGGGTTCCCGTAGTCGAAATTGAGCGTCCTGTTCACCCAGACGATCAGCTCGGCGAGCGCCACGAGGAGAGCTACGCCTCCTGCTGCTCGCGGCGTCGGCCAGGGGATGATCCAGACGAAGAGCGCGCCTGCAATCGGAAGGAAGATGAGGATGGAAGTAAGCACGGCTACGTCACGAGGATGAAGACGATGGCGAGGACGGCGAGTCCGGCGGCGAGCGCGAAGGCGTACTCGCGGACGTAGCCGGTCTGCAGGGAGGAAAGGCGGCGTGAAGCCGCGCGAACGCTCGAACCGAGCTCACCGAGCGGGGCGAGGAAGAGCGGCTGCTCGACGTACCGGGTGAGGAAGATCGCCTTGCGCGAGGCGGGCTCGTAGAACGCGAGGTCGTAGGCCTCGTCGAAGTAGAACTTGTGCTCGAGGGTCCGTGCCGCCCGCGGCAGGCGCCGGCGCGTCCGCTCGGGCACGTCGCTCGGCCGCCCGTACCAGCGCCAGGCGAGCCAGATGCCCGCGACCGCGAGTGCGAGGGAGGCCGCAACAGAGAAGGCGAGCGTCGTGCCCGTGGCTTCGGCCGCCGACTCGGCGACGGGGTCGATCCACTCGTTGACGAGATCCCAGCCCCACGGCACCTGGAGCCAGCCGCCGAGGAACGAGAGGATCGCGAGGATCGCCACCGGCCACGCCATCGCGAGCCCGCCCTCGAAGCGCTTCAGGTGCAGGTGCTCGCGCGCGAAGGGCGTCAGCTCGCCCCAGAAGACGACGAAGAGGAGGCGGAAGGTGTAGAGCGCTGTGAGGAACGCGCCGATCGCGCCGGCCGTCCAGAGGACCCAGCCGAGCGTGCCGGCGTTCGCCGCGGCGCCGAGGATCGAGTCCTTGGAGAAGAACCCGGAGAAGGGCGGGATCGCCGCGAGCGAGAGCGCGCCGACGACGAACACGCGGTAGGTGAACGGCATGGCGCGCCCGAGGCCGCCCATGCGCCGGATGTCCTGCTCGTCGGAGAGTGCGTGGATGACGATGCCGGCCGCCATGAAGAGGAGCGCCTTGAAGAAGGCGTGCGTCATCAGGTGGAAAAGGCCGGAGCCGTAGGCGCCGAGTCCAACTGCGACGAACATGTAGCCGATCTGGCTCATGGTCGAGTAGGCGATGACGCGCTTGATGTCCGTCTGCACGAGCGCGATGAGCCCGGCGAGGAGGATCGTGACTCCGCCGAGGATCCCCGCGAGGTCCTGGATCGCGGGGGCGAGCTCGAAGAGGACGTTCGTGCGGGCGATCAGGTAGACGCCCGCGGTCACCATCGTCGCCGCGTGGATGAGCGCCGAGACCGGCGTCGGGCCCTCCATCGCGTCGGGGAGCCACGTGTGGAGGGGCACCTGTGCGGACTTGGCGACCGCACCGCCGAGAAGGCCGAGCGCAATCAGGACCGCGGCGGTGCTCCCGTGCTCGACGACGTCCGAGCTGAAGACCGCACTGAACTCGACCGAGCCGGTGCGCTGGATCAGCAGGAAGATCGCGAGCGCGAAGGTTGCGTCGCCGAACGCGTTCATGATGAACGCCTTCTTGCCCGCCGCCACGGCGGTCGGGCGCTGGTGCCAGAAGTTGATCAGGAGGTAGGAGCTGAGGCCGACCATGCCCCATCCCGCCAGCAGGAGCACGAGGTTCCCGGCTTCGACGAGGAGGAGCATCGAGAAGACGAAGAGCGCCTTGTACGCGTGGTAGCGCCTCTCCTCCGCGTCACCGTTCATGTAGCCGACGGCGTAGGCGAGGATGAGGAAGCCGACGCCGCTGACGACCAGCATCATGAAGACCGAGAGCGGATCGACCTGAATCTCGGCGCCGATCTTGAGGTCGCCGGCCGAGAGCCAAGTCCAAAGCGTCGACGAGTGCGTCCGCTGCTCCGGACTCTCGCCGAGCAGGACGGCGAAGACGACCACGGAGGCGGTGAAGGAGACGAGCGCCGACCCGGCGGCGAGGAAGCCGGCGACGGAGCGCGTGATGCCCGTCCCCGCGAGCGCGATTGCGACGACTGCGGCCGCCGGCGCGAAGAGCGCGATCCAGGCGGCGGCGATCATCCGCGCAAAGTCGTCAGCTTGTCGACGTCGAGCTCGACGTGCCGGCGCGAGACCGCGACGATGAGGCCGAGCCCGACGACTGCCTCCGCGGCGGCGACGACCATGACGGTCAGCGCGAAGATCTGGCCGGTGCCGGTCCCGGTCTGGCGCGCAAAGGCGATCAGAGCGAGGTTCCCCGCGTTCAGCATGATCTCGAGCGCGAGGAGGACGATCAGCGGGCTGCGTCGGATGAGCACGCCGAACGCGCCGGTGGCGAAGAGGATCACCGAGAGGACCAGGTAGGCAGCGACGCCGGGCCCGGGCACTTAGCTCCGACTCTCCCTGGGGACTGCGCTTCCGAGGATGACTCCGCCCACGGCTGCGACGAGGAGCACGATCGACGTCACCTCGAACGCGAGCAGATGGTCGCCGAGGAACAGGCGGCCGATCTCCGCCGGCGAGCCGAAGTTGTCCTCGATCTGGGCGGGAGTCGAGAGCTGGTCGCCGGCCTTGAGCGCGATGACGACCACGATCTCCACCGCGATTGCCGCCGCGGCCACGATCGCCGCGAGGGACTGGGGGCTCGGCTTGCCCGCCCAGGGCGCGTCCGCCCTACCGCCGAGATAGGCGATGACGAAGAGGAACATCACGACGACGGCGCCGGCGTACACGAGCACCTGCGCGGCGGCGACGAACTCGGCGGCCAGGAGCAGGTAGAGCACCGCGAGCGAGGCGAGGTTCCCGATCAGCGCGAGGGCGCTGTAGAAGGGGTTCTGGAAGAGGACGACCGCGATCCCCGAGCTCAGCAGCGCGAGCGCGGCCAGCACCCAGACGGCCCAGACGATGAACTCTTCCATCAGTGCCCCTTCCAGTGATGCTGCGGCGAGAAGCAGGCGTGTCTTGCTGGATGGGGCACTTAAGAGTCCGACCTCCAGACAGGGATCGGCGTGTCGTAGAGGTCGCGGTCGGCGACCGGTACGCGCTTGACCGGCGGAGCGAGGAGCATGTCCTTCGTGTAGATGAGGTCGTCGCGCGAGTACTCGGAGAGCTCGTACTCGGCCTCGAGCGTGATCGCGTCGAACGGGCACGCGAGCTCGCAGTAGCCGCAGAAGATGCAGCGCGAGAGGTTGATCTCGTAGATGCGCGCGTAG
>JBKPPF010000023.1:0-67629 GCA_046733475.1 Actinomycetota bacterium | reverse complement strand
CCACCCCCGAGAACTACACCCAGAAGTAATCGTCGGCAGCGTCAGATGTGTATAAGAGACAGACATCATCTAGGAGGCCCTGATGCCACAACTAGTCCAAGACACGCTGCTCGTCGTCGTCCCCTTCAAAGATGCGACCGGCTTTGAATACCGCGCCGGCGACCGCGCCTCGCTCCGCCTCGGGAGCGTGCGCCAAGCCGCGCTCGCCAATCCCCAGTGGTTCGCCATGGAGCACGCACCCGTGCCGGTCGACGTCGAATGGCTGCGGGATCTTCACGAACGCGCCGAGGCTCAATACGCCACCGCCGCGAAGGAACGCACTGCCCGCCGCGAGCGTGAACCGGGCGAGGAACTCAAGGTCTCCGATCAGGCACGGCAATCCTCAGACCGGCTCGAGCATCGCTACCAGCAACAGGAGGCCGATCGTAAGAGGCGCCAGCAGGAGCTCCGCGAGCAGAAGGAGCGTCAGCGCGTCGAGGCCGTCATCGGCCGTAGCGGTTTCAACATCCACCCGTAAAGGAGGAAACATGGCAACGAAGTCACCCAGCAAAGTGAAGGCGAGAGAAGCTGTAGTCGTGGTCGTGGGAGCGCGTTCACCGGTCTACAAGACGGCGCTCGTCCGCAACAGACACACGGGCCTCGTCCAGGAAGTCGAGATGCAGCCGCCCGAGGCCGAACCGCTTGACCCCGGCTCCACGGGCCGGTCGTACGTGTTCAAGCGCGGCGAGGAAGTCGAAGCGGATCATGAGGCGGTCCTCGATGCTCCGGGCGAGTTCGAGCCGGTCGAGGACTAGGGGGTGAAACGATGGCATCGAAGCCGGCACGCCGCTCGACCTCGGGCACGCCGACGGCGACCGTACGCGCTACCACGTTAGAGCACGCGCCCTGCAATCGAGGCGCGGCTGGAATGCCGCGGAACCGCGGCCGAATGTCCCATTGCGCGAATCCGAAGCGGACTGAAGAATGCCGGTGAGAGGCGAGGATGAGGGAGCCTCAGCCGGTGGTCTTACCTGGGGGTGGGCCAGCCGGTCGAAGGACTTGCGCGGCCAGGGAGAGAACCCGCTCTTCCTTGCTCCCCTCCTCGCTCTCGCTTCACTTCGGCTGCCTCGTCGAGAGAGAGGCCGGAGTCAGGGGAGATTGGTTGGGCCCAACTGCCAAGGTCGACGCTCCGGCCCCACTGTCCAGTGTCCGCCTCCTTGGACTCCACGTCTATCGGCGGAATGACTAATGAGGTCGGACCTACCCGGGGGGACGGGTCGCCTCAAAGGCTCTGCCCATGAGGACTCCCTTCGCTAGTCCATTTCCCTCCGTGAGCCAGAAAAAAGCAGCTAAGCGGCAGCCGGCCGGGATCGCGGCCACCACATCTGAGTTCCTCGACGGGCTGCGGCTCGACGGTGCGCACGGCGTTCTAGGCTCGCTTGCGCTTGAGCTGGCAGCGGCGCTCGAAGAGGCGCCGGGCTATTCGAAGGCGCGCCTGGCGCATGAGCTTCGCGAGCTCGTCGGGGAGTTGCACCGGGCCGAGCTGGAGCGGCGCAGGGAGGAAGGCGCCGTGGCAGCTATAGCGCGGAAGAGTGCGGCGCACGAGGCCGGGGTGCGTCGGCAGAAAGCGCTGCTCGCCGAGCTCGGTGTTCCCGATGTAACGCCCGAGGAGGTCGGACGTCGGTCGAGCGCTTGACACGCTCCTCGCGGCATGGGTTGATTGGCCGGCCGATCGTGCGGATGTGACCAATCAATGGGAAGGAGGCGGGCATGACGCGAAAGAGAATTGCGGCGATCGCGGGAATTGCTGTGACCGCCGTCTTCATTCTCGTGCTGGCCGGCGTCCCGGCCGCGGGTGGATCTTCGCCGCCCGCGCCGATCACAGCCGAGCCCCTGACAGGTCGAGCTCACTTCGCCGACACGACCAGGATGAGGATCAAGGTGCTGCGCGACGGAACGAGAGAAGTCGTCAGGATCCGGCACCCATCGCGGACCGTGACCGTTCGGTTCGTCGTCCAGCCGGGTGCGCAGTTCCCCTGGCACTCGCATCGCGGTCCGGTGCTCGTGAACGTCGTTTCCGGCGAGTTCACCTATGTGGATGAGCAACACTGCGCGGGAATCCGATACCCGGCAGGAACGGCCTTCTTCGATCTCGGAAAAGGCCACGTGCACACGGCGTTCAACGGCGGCGACGAGCCAACCGTGCTGGTAGCGACGTTTTTCCGGGCGCCAACCGAAGGAGAACTGTTCATCCCGGCCGAACCGGCCTGCCCTTAAGAAGGCAAGCCGACCGCACGATCGCTGAGGCAGGGCGCCGAAAGGCGCCTTGCCTCCCTCTACGCCACTCGTGACCACCTGATCAGCGCCTCCGCAATCCGTTCGCATGAGCGCCGGCGGCTGAGAGGCTCGGCAAGCGCCGCTGCAGCCAGCGCGTTGGCTGGGATCGCCGTAAGCAAGGCGAGCACCGCCTGACTCTCGCGGATGTCGACGTTCTTCGTCTCCTCGACGAAGCGGACGTGCCAGCGAAGCGTGGCGCGGTTGTACTTCTCGAGGTCGCCCTCGGCTAGGAGGAGGGTCAGCTCAAGCGCCTCTGCGAGGCCGACGAACTGCAGCTCTGAGGCGGCCGACAGCGCTTCCGTGACGTTGCCTCGGTCGAGTGTCAATCGCGTTCGAGGCGCAGCCCTAACCGTTCGACATCCCGGCGGGGGCAAGAAACTTGTGAGTGATTACACGCGTCGGCAGCCGTGCGCGAACTCGACCGATCGGCACGTGTCGGTACCGGAACCACCGAATCCCTCGTCGGTGCCAGATCCACCGCTCAGGAAGTCGTTTCCGACCCCGCCCAAAAGTCGGTCCCCTCCTCGCTGGCCGAAGACACGATCTGCGCCTTTGAATCCGCGAAGATCGTCATCGCCTCGCCCGCCATATATGCGGTCGCGACGTTCGCCCCCACCGACCCCGTCATCGCCACGCCCTGCGCAGATGACGTCCTTCCCGCCCCTGCCTCGCACAAGGTCGTTTCCGGCGCGGGCGACGATGACGTCTCGATGGTTCGTGCCGATGATCTCATCTGACCCTGAGGTACCGGTCATCGTCGCGACGAGCCCACGGCAATGAGGCGCCGCGCTCGCAGAGACGCTCATGACGAGCGAGCCGACTGCGACGATTCCCATCACGCCAAGCGTTGCTGAGACCTTCATCGGATTCCCCTCCTCTGACTTCGAGTTGGGTTTCGGTACCCGCGATAGTTCGGCGAAAACCGCTTAGGGCGCTATCTCCCGGAGTAGCCGAGCGACGACGGCGCGAAGGAGCTTCTTAGCGTGCGCGGTCTGGAATCTGGCCGAGTTGGCTCATGGCATCCCACTTCGCAGGTCTTTCCTCCGGTCGGTTCCACGCCATGCCTCCAGCCTGCCATTCCGCACGGAAACGTCGAACGCTCTCAAGCGTCCAATCTTCGTACCCGAACTCGACGCCGCAGCACGGGCAGATGAAGTAGGTGGGGTATAGACCGTCCGGCCCCCACGGTTCGTCACCGGGTTCGAACGCTAGACCGCAGACGAAGCAAAGATGGGGCGCATCGGGTCGAGCTGCATCGGTGGGCACGGGTGCCTCCTAGGCCGCGTCAAGTTCTACGCCTTCAACGCTCAGGCAACAAGCATCTCGGCCAGTCGTGCCTCTCGGCGGCGATGACATAGAAGATGCACTACTCGGCCCGACCGCGCGCGGTAACGTGTTGCCATGATGAGCGTGAGCGGTCTCAAGCGCCTTCAATACCGAAGAGACGCCGATCGGCATGACGAGCGAGCGGCACACTTCGAAAAGCTCGCGCTTCGCTTCGATAAAACCGGGGACACGGTCGATCTACTTCCGCCGGGTCGCGGCGGCAATGAGGAAGGACGCCGAGCAGCTACGAAAGCAATCGACGTGGCACTGGTGAGCGACTTATCCGAGGTAAAGTCGCGGGGAGAGCCTGCTCGGTCGGCGCGGGATTTAGTCACGCGCCCCCGAGCTCGATCGGCTCCACGCGGAGCTCGCCGGCGCGCTCAGGCTCGTCGCGGTTCCAGTTCTCGGCGACAAGCTCGGCCTCGCGGCGCTCGGTGAAAAGCTCGATCGCCTCCTCGAGCGAGTCGGCGACGACGCCGTAGAAGAGCACGGCGGGAGCTATCCCGCTTCGAGCTTGGGAAGCTCTTGGGCTACGGCGTCCGTTGTCGAGGCTCGTCGGCACGCCTTCAGCGTTGGGCGAGTGTGTTGCCGTACTCGTCGACTGAGACCACAGCCCGCTTCTCGCCTCCGAGGATGGTGACCAGGATCCAGACGATCGCCCAGATGCCCAGCGTGACGATGGTCAAGATGAGATGGAGAATGTGGTTGGGCCGATGCCCTTTCACCATCACCGCCTGGTAATCAGTCTGCGACTCCACATGCCAGCCGCCGCGCACCCAGTTCGCAATCGCCTGCGCTAGAAGAGCCTTTCGTTCATCAGCCGTCTTCTGCGTCGTTTCCCTCGGCTGCTCCACGTCGGTGCTGGGTTCCATTTCGCCCACGATCTGCCCCCTTCCAACCCCGCCCTCAATTGCCGAAGCAGTTCTACGCCTTCATCGCGCAATGGACAAGTGTCTCGGCGAGCCGTGTCTGAATGGATGACCGACCGACGCCTCGGCTATAAGTCGGGGAGAGTCGTTGAGGCTCGTCTCGGAAGTGTCCGGCTGGGCGCCCCTCTGGGGCGTTCGGTCGCTTCTGACCCGGTAGCCGCGATGACATCCGACCGACCGTGGATACTCGTGCAATGCGGATGACACCCGCCGTGACGAAAGCCCGACGATGTACCCGAACGAACTGACCGCCGGCGAACAAGGCGACGGCGAGTTATTCGCCGCGCTCGAAGACGTCGGGGAGTTTTGGTCGCTCGGCGGCGGAGAGATCACCGACGTGATCAGGGAGAAGTCCGCCCTGGTCGCAGCCCAAGGTAATCCTCAATCTGCCGAGCAGCAGCAAGCCTGGAGTCGTGGTTACGCCCGTCGGACGCATACACGCGCCATCCTCTTCGGGCGTGGCCGCCCTCCGCAGACCCGAGGCACTCGCCGTGGTGGCCCGCGTTCTCGGCGTTCGCGGAGCGTTGCAGGACGCGCACGGCAACGCGCACCCGGCCGAAAACCGGCCGACTCAGATCCTGAACCACCACTAGAGCCCGCGCTGCGGGCACGTCACGCCACTTTGCGGCTTCCCGAAAGGAGGCCGCGATGAGCGAGAACGCGCCGACCCCCCGGGACACCTGGCCGGAGAACTGGCGTCCCTTCGACGGCCCGACCGGAACGTCCGCCGAGGACCTTGAGTACACCGCCAAGTGGTGGGCGGAGCGCGACAAAAACGGCCCTAAGCGGCCTGTGGAAAGCGCCTCCTTGGGTTCGTCCTCAGGTTCGTCCCAGGTTCGTCCCCAACTGAGTTCGTCCGTTCAGCCCTCCCCCTACGGGGGCGCCGAACACGAACAGTTCGGCCCCGGGTTCGTCCCGGAGCCTAATTCGTGGCGCCCGCTCGACCTCGTGGCGCTCGGTCAGAAGGCGACTGCTCCGCCCGATCTCGTCGGCCTCTTTTACGTCGGCAAGAACCACCTCCTCAGCGGTGAGACGGAGGCGCTGAAAACGTGGTTGGGTCTCGTGGCTGCTGCGGCTGAAATTGCCGCCGGCAGAGGTGTCCTCTGGGTTGACGGCGACGACGTCGGCCCAGGTGACATTCTGGAACGCCTTCTGCTCCTCGGTGCGAGTGAAGCGGACGTGCGAACCCGGTTCTGCTACGTCCGCCCGGACGAGCCGCTCGAGGAGTCGCTCATCCCAGACGTGCTCGACGTGGTTCGGGAGAAATCATGTCGTCTCGTCGTCCTCGACGGCTTCAACCCGCTTCTCTCCCTCTCAACGAGCTCGACCCCAACTCAGGCGTCGAGGTTGAGCGGTTCTACCGGCTCATCGACCCGATCCGCAAGGTCGGGACGGCGGTTGTACTGATCGACAACGTCGTCAAGTCGAGGGAGACGCGGGGGTCGTGGGCGATCGGGTCGGAGCGCAAGAAGTCGAAGGCGGACGTCCACCTCGGAATGCGGCAGCTAGAGCCGCTGGTTCGCGGCGGTACGGGCAGGGCGAAGATAGATGTGCACAAGGACAGGCCCGGGCACCTCGCGCGCCCGATCTGCGGGATTTTCGTCGTCGAGAGTGGCGCCGACGGCTTCTCCTGGCGAATCGACCCCGACGACAGCCACGACGAAAAGGGGGATTTCCGCGCGACCATGCTCATGGCGAAAGTCAGCCGCTACCTCGAGCTTCATGGCGAGGAGCCGCTGTCGCGCAACCAGATCGTCCAGAACGTCTCGGGCAAGGACGAGTACGTCCGGACAGCGATCGACTGCCTGATCGGTGAGGGATATGCGACGGAATTCGCGGGTTCTAACCGCGCGAAGCTCGTTCGCCTGGAGCGGGCCTTCGAGGGAGACAACGACTCCGAGCGGGGCGACTCGGCGTGACCTGTACGCCGTCGCCACTCCACGGGAGAACCAGTGGCACTGCTTCGAAAGGTGGAGTGCGCATGACGACGGCCGCGCCACCCGGCGGCCTCGGGCTCGACCAGCTCGGGGCCAGTCTGCGCGCGAGCCCTTCGCGGGCGCTCATGCTCATCGAGCCGTTCCTGGAGGCTGGCATCGTCCACGCGCGCGACGGGGTCATACTCGTCCCTGACCCGGTCGTGCAGGGGGCGTTCGGCGTCGGTCGACCGAGTGAGGTGTCCGCGTGAGCACCGCCGCACGCTTGACCGTGGCCGTTGCGGCGCAGATCATGCGCGAGGCCGAAGCCGTGCGCGATAAGTCCTACCGTCAGTTCTTCATCGGCCAGGAGTGGGGGAGGTTCCTGCGCGCCAAGCGGCTCGCCGGCTGCGCAGAAAACACGCTCCTGAGTTACGAGACGGTCGGGCGGCTCTTCACGCTCCGCTACGCCGATTTCACCTCGCTCGAGCCGTTCGCAGCCTCGGAGACTGGCCCGAGCTTGTGCTCGACTTCCTCGACCGCCACTAGCACGGCCGCCGCTCAGGCGCTCCTGCGGCACAAGTCGGTCGCCACGACCGAGACGTATCTGCACGCCGGGGTGGACGATCTGCGCAGGACGATCGAGCAACTGTCTAGTTCGTCGGCCCATGGGCAGGAGGATTCGTGACCCAACTTGACATAACGCCGGTTATCGTGAATCGGGCTGCTAATCAGCATCCTTTGACAGCAACACTTCCTCGACCTGCCGCATCCCCTGAGCGAGACGGTCCCTGGTCGGCTCAGGTAGCCGCGTGTCGCTCGGATGTCGGAGTGGCGTCGCAGCTGTCGGGTTTGTTGGCGGTGGCCGCCGGCGTGAAAGTTCGAGGCCTGACGGCGCTAGCACCCCGCTTCGCTCCGGCGCGCTGCCACTCGGGCGGCTAGTGCCATCTGGACGGAAGGCTGTTTTTACATTTTCCGAACGTGGTATATCTCGTGCTAAGGGTCGCCCTGGGAGGGGATCCGGGACCGAGCCGAACGGCTCGATAGATATGGGAGAGGGAGGGGAGCAATGAGGTTTATCGCTACAACCCTGGCCGTTGCCGCGCTGATTCTGCCTGCAGGTGCGTTCGGCAAGGGGAATCCGTCCGGCCAGACGCCGAAGCAGGGCAAGGCCGCCTGCCTCGCGGACGGCGGGACGTGGTTTTCGAGCACACAGACGTGTCTCACAACTGGTGGCGAGTGTGTCTCGCTCAGCGGTCAGATCCTGTCACCAGAGGAGTTCTGCCGCATCTAGACCTGCGCATTGCCCTAAGAGCAGATCGCAACACATAGCGAACGAAGGAGCCGGGGCAGTCAGGAGGAGTTCGGTCACGCCCTAGTGCCGTTGAGCCTGCCCCGGCTCCGTCGTCTCGTCCCTCTCAGCATCGGACTTTCCGCGCAGTTCTTGCGTTGATCTTCGTAAACGCTAAGCGGAAGGCCTCGGAGTGCCGATTTCCTCATTGGAATGCGCTTTCGGCTCTTCACCTTGGCCTTCGCGGGGGCCGCGGCCGCGCTGACGGGGGCCACAAGCCTCGTCCCGAGTTTCACGCTCGCCTACTCGAGCCCGCAACTCCACATCGCGCTCGAGACGGCGACAGCGCTCATTTCCTTCCTGGTGGCGTACCTCGTCTACGGCCGTTTCCGGGAGCGCAAGCGCGTCGACGACCTGATGCTCGCCTCCGCGCTCGTCCTGATCGCGTGCACGAGCCTCGTCTTCTCGGCAGTCCCGCACACGGTTCCGGCGGAGGGCGCGCGGAACTTCAGCGTCTGGGCCTCGGTCGGCGGCGCCGTCCTAGGTGCCTTGACTCTCGCCCTCGCCGCCTTCGCGCCCGCGACGCGCGTTTCCTCGCCGCGCCGCGCGACCGTGATCGCCGCGCTGTCGTGCGCCGGAGCCCTGATTGCGACGGCGTCCTTGGTCGGGCTGTTCGCGGACGGCGTCGACCCGCAGATCCCGCTCGCGCTCGCGCCGGATGCAGCCCACCGGCCGATCCTCCTCGGCCACCACTTCCTGCTCGGCACGCAGATCGTCGGCGTCCTCCTCTTCATCGTCGCGGCGCTCGGCTTCATCCAGCGCGGCGAGCGCGACAACGACGAGCTGATGCGCTGGTTCGCGGCCGGCGCCGCCCTCTCGGCCTTCGCGCGCTTCAACTACTTCCTCTTCCCCTCGCTCTACTCCGACTGGGTCTTCACCGGGGACTTCCTCCGGCTCGGCTTCTGCCTGCTCCTGCTCGCCGGCGCGGCTCGCGAGATCGGAAGCTACTGGCGCCGGCTCGCGTCCATGGCCATCCTCGAGGAACGGCGCCGGATCGCGCGCGAGCTGCACGACGGCGTCGCGCAGGAGCTCGCGTACATCGCGGCCGAGTCGAACGGGTCTCTTGCCGCTGCGGCCGAGCGTGCGCTCGACGAGTCCAGGCGCGCGATCGCCGCGCTCACGAGGCCCGTCGACGAGCCGCTCGAGGTCGCTCTGGTCCAGGCCGCCGAGGAGGTGGCCGGGCGGACCGGTGTCCAGCTTCGGATCGAGGTCGGCAGGGGCGCCCAGGTATCGCCCGACGAGCGCGAGGCGCTCATCCGCATCGTCCGCGAGGCGATCACGAACGCAGGCCGCCACGGCGGAGCCGAGAACGTCTCTGTCGAGCTCTCGAACGGGAACGGCACGTTCCTCCGCATCATGGACGACGGTTCCGGCTTCAATCCCCGGCACACGCGGGTGGGCGGCTTCGGTCTCGTGAGCATGCGCGAGCGTACCGAGGCGCTGGGCGGCCGCTTCAAGCTTTCCTCCAACACCGGCGAGGGCACCCAAATCGAGGTGCGCCTGCCGTGAGCGATCGGCTCCGCATCGTCATCGCCGACGACCATGCTCCGACGCGGGCCGGGATTCGCGCGGTTCTCGAGGAGGACGGCTTCGAGGTCTGCGGCGAGGCGGCGAGTGCGGATGCTGCAGTGGAGCTGGCGCTCGAGGAGCGGCCGGCCGTCTGCCTGCTCGACATCAACATGCCGGGCGGCGGGATCGCCGCGGCGGGAGCCATCTCCGAGCGGCTGCCGGAGACCGCGATCGTCATGCTCACCGTCTCCCGAGACGACGCCGACCTCTTCGACGCGCTACGGGCCGGGGCCGCGGGCTATCTCCTCAAGGACATCGACCGACGGCAGCTCCCCTCCGACCTCCGGGGCGTGCTTGCCGGGGAGGCGCCCCTCCCCCGCGCCCTCGTCACCAAGCTGATCGAGGAGTTCAGGGACCGGGGCCGCCGGCGTAAGCTTCTGCTCGCGGAGCGCCCGGGGGTCCAGCTCCGCCAGCGAGAGTGGGAGATCCTCGACCTCCTGAGCGAGGGTCTCTCGACTGCGGAGATTGCCTCGAGGCTCTTCATCGCCGAGGTGACCGTGCGAACGCACGTCTCCTCGATCCTGAAGAAGCTCCGCGTGCCTACGCGCGAAGCGGCCGTCGAACTACTGCGCGGCCGTTAGACGGTCGGCTGCGGCCTGCTTCGCCCGCTCGAGGGCTGCCTCGGCGCGCTCGCGGAAGACATTCGCGTCGTCCTCGGCGCGTGCTCCACGCGAGCGCGGCGAAGCCGAGCGCGCCCGCCCTCGTCCAGGTTGCGCTTTCATCTGCGAGAGTGATCCCCGGCTCCCCTCGATTTCGCCGCGAAAGGCGCGCTTCGGTCGCACAATAGGGCGGATTTTGCGGATTACCACCAAGGCGGTACCTTCGCCGAATGTTTACTTTCGAATAGAGGTTGGTAGGGTTAGGCGGCAGCGCGTCCGGACGCGGCTGACGGTCGAGGTCCGGACGCATTCGACTGAATGGCCGACGAAACCAACGCTCTTCACAACGAGGAGGTCCAGCACCTTCTGGAGCGCGGCGAAGCTGCCGGCTTCCTTGAATCGACCGATATCTCGGAGGTGCTCGACACTCTCGAGATGGAGGCTTCGGACGTCGAGCTGGTGCACCGCGAGCTCGAGGAGCGCAACATCGAGGTCGTCGAGGTGGTCAAGGAGCCGCCCCGTGAGCCGACCGCTCCGCCCCGGGCCTCCGAGGTCCTGGAGACGACGACCGACGCCCTCCAGCTCTTCCTGCGGGAGATCGGGCGCCATCCGCTTCTGACCGCCGCCGACGAGGTCGAGCTCTCCAAGCGCATCGAGCGCGGCGACATGGAGGCGAAGCGGCGGATGATCGAGTGCAACCTGCGCCTGGTCGTTTCGATCGCGAAGAACTACCGCAACCAGGGTCTCCCCTTCCTCGACCTCATCCAGGAAGGGATGTTCGGCCTCATCCGCGCCGTCGAGAAGTTCGAGTGGCAGCGCGGCCTCAAGTTTTCGACATACGCGACCTGGTGGATCCGCCAGGCCGTTGCCCGCGCGATCGCCGACAAGGCGCGCACGATCCGCGTCCCTGTCCACGTCGTCGAGCGCATGCAGAAGATGCACCGGGCCGAGCGCCACCTCTGGACGCAGCTCGCTCGCGAGCCGACGCTCGAGGAGATCGCGCACGAAGCCGGCCTGCCGCTCCAGCAGGCGATCGAGGTCCGGGCCGCCGCCCGCGCGTCGACGAGCCTCGACCAGCCGATCGGCGAGCAGGAGGACGCAGTCTTCGGCGACCTCGTTGCCGGCGAGGACCCGCTTCCCGAGGAAGAGACCGAGCGACGCCTGCAGAAGGAAGCGCTCGACCGCGCTCTCGACTCGCTGCCCGAGCGCGACCGACGCGTCCTCGAGCTCCGCTACGGCCTCGGCGGCGAGGAGCCGCACACCCTGGAGCACATCGGCCGCCGGCTCGGCATCACGCGCGAGCGCGTGCGGCAGATCGAGATCGAGTCGCTCTCGCGGCTAGCGTCCCTGCGCGAGATCGACGCCGTCGCGACCCGCTAGCCCGGCGAGCGCGCTCCCATCGAAGAGCGTTCGGGCCGCCTCCCCCATTCGCGCCTGCACGAGCCGGTAGGCGTCGTCGAGTATTGCGGGCCGTGCCGTCCGGTGTCCGTCGGAGCCGAAGAGGTCGACGACACCCTCCTCGAGGAGACCCCACGCCGTCAGTTCGATGGCCGCCCCGTGGTAGCCGAGGACGCTCGTCGCGTTCATCTGCAGGAGCCACCCGCGCTCCCGGAGACCCGCGGCGAGGCCGGGATCCCCGACAACGGCCTCAGAGCGCTCAGGATGCGCGATCACCGGCACCAGTCCGGAACTCTGGATCCGCTCCCCGAGGGCCTCAGCGAGCCGCAGGGCGCCGTGGAACGGCAGTTCCATCAGGACCGCGGGGAGGTCGCCGAGCCGATACCGCCCCAGGTCGTCGTCGAGGAGTGCGGGCGCCGGCGTGAGCTCGAAGCCGAGCCGGAGGTCGAGGCCGAGGGACGATGCCGCCTCGGCGAGCTCGGCGTGCGCCGCGCGCACCCGTTCCTCTCGGTCTTCGGTGAGCGTCAGACTCGGCCAGACGTGCGGCGTGGCGAAGAGAACCTTCGTACCCCGCTGGCTCGCCGTCCGGCAAAGAGCGATCCCCTCCTCCAGGCTCTTGGCGCCGTCGTCACCCGAGGGGACCACGTGGGAATGGACGTCCCAGAACATGTCCGGGACGCTACCCGCCGCCGCGCTTACTCGGCGCGGAGGTAGAAGCGAAGGTCCGGCGCCGCGGCCTGGAGCTCGCGGAGCGCCCGGGACTCGAGCTGGCGGACGCGCTCGCGCGTGACGCCGAGCTCGGTGCCGACTTCCTCGAGGGTCTTGGGCGTCTCGCCGACGAGGCCGAAGCGGAGCTCGAGCACGTGTCGCATGCGGTCGGAGAGCTTCTTGAGGGCGATCTGGAGCTCGACCCCGCGCAGAAGCTCGGCGAGGACGAGCTCCGGCTGCTCGGCGTTGACGTCCTCGAGCATGTCACCGTACATGGAGTCGCCGTCGCCGACGGGCGTCTCGAGGCTGACAGGGTCCTCGACAAGGTCGAGGAGCTCGTTGACGCGCTTGACGTCGAAGCCGCTCTCCTTGGCGATCTCGTGTGGGAGAGGGTCGCGGTTCAGCTTCTGGGTGAGGACGCGGCGGGCACGCATGACGCGTCGAACCTGGTCGACGACGTGGACGGGCAGGCGAATCGTTCGCCCCTGGTCGGCGATCGCGCGTGTGACCGCCTGGCGGATCCACCACGTTGCGTATGTCGAGAGCTTGTAGCCCATCTTGTAGTCGAACTTCTCCACCGCCCTGATGAGGCCGAGGTTGCCCTCCTGGATGAGGTCGAGCAGTGGGACGCCCGAGTTCACGTAGTTCCGCGTGATCGACATGACGAGGCGCAGGTTCGACTCGATCAGCTTCTTCTTGGCCTCCTCGTCGCCCTCGTCCTTGCGGCGGGCGAGCTCGCGCTCCTCCTGGGCGGTCAGGAGCGGGCCGTCGCCGATCTGGCGGACGTAGAGCTTGAGCGGATCCTGCGTCGGCCCGGGAACGAGCTTTTCGCGAGCCTCTTCCTGCTCGTCGTCGTCGACCGGAGCGTCGAGCGCAGCCGGGTCCGCGACGAGCTCGAGCTTCGGCTCATCGGTTTCGAGAGCTTCGGGCTCCGGCTCCGGTCGCGGCAGCTTGGAAACTGGGCGCTGTCCCACGAGCCGTCTATCGGCCTGAATCAATGGCGCCTTGAGGCGCGTTACCGATAAGAGGGATGGTGCTCGGAGTAGGCCGGGCCGATGGCTATAGTGGTCATTCGTCTTGTGTGGGATCGCCGGATATAGCCTCAGCGACTCGAGTCGGGTCGACCCCACCCTCGCTACCCAGATCCTCATGGCCGCGATTTCCGAACGGGGATCCGACGCCGCCGGCTACTGCTACCGCGGGCCCGATGTCGAGCTCGCGATCCACAAGCAGCGCTCGGGCGCGAGCCGGCTCCTCGACTCGATCCGGGTGCCGGCACACGCGCGACAGGCCCTGGTCCACGTCCGCGACTACACGAAGGGCCATCCCAGTCTGGAGGCCAACAACCATCCGATCCGTCACGGGTCGGTCGTCGGGATCCACAACGGAATCATTCGCAACGACGATGAGATCTTCGCCGAGCACGGCTTCGAGCGCGCCGCGCCGCAGATGACGGTCGACTCCGAGGCAATCTTCGCGCTCATGGAGCTCGAGCGGAGCTCCGCGCGGGCTCTCGACAGGCTGTACGGCTCGATGGCGAGCGCCTGGATGGACGAGCGTGAGCCCGACGTCGTCTACCTCGCCCGCGGGATGGGCAGGCCGCTCTGGATCGGCGAGGGGCGCCACGCGCTCTTCTTCGCCTCCACGAAGGCCGCGCTCGAGCTGGTCGAGAGCTATGCGAGCGTCTCGCTCGTCAGCCGCGAGGTCTTCGAGGGCACGCTTCTCTCCGTGAGCGGCGGGCACGTCGTCCGGATTGAGTCCTTCCAGCCCGATATGGCGTTCAGCGAGAAGCCCCTCCCCGCTGTGCGCGCGCCCGAGGAGCACCGCTCCTGCCTCGCGCTCCTGGCTTCGCTTGCCGCGCCGGCCGCGGCTCGCGCGGCTGCCCGCTAGCGAGCCCCCGCTCCACTTTCGCGAGGAAAGCCGCCCAGGCCCCCCTGCGCCCGCCGAAGAGCCGGTACACCTGCCATTCGCTCGGGAGTCCCGGGTTGCGATCCCGCTCCCGTACCCAGTCCTCGAAGGTCGGCAGGCGGTGGAGCCTCGTCGCGAGGCGAACCCCTTCCTCTACCGCCCGCTCGGAGCGCTCCTCCGGCCTGGGGACGTCGAAGCCCGCCGCGCGGAGCGCGGAGCGGAACGAGCCGAACATCTGCCAGTAGAGCGACTTCGACGGCATCGAGTGTCGCCTCCGCTCGAGATCGGCCCCGGTCGGCGTCCTCCCCAGCTCTGCGCCGAGCTCCCGGAGCTGCAGGAGAAGCTCCTCACGAGTTGCGAAGCGCCGTGCGACGAGCCCCGCGCGCCTCTTCGCCGCGTTCCAGCTGCCGAAGCGAGCCACGACGGTCTGCGGATGCGGCTTCGCCCGGGCGTCGAGCCAAAACTCGCGCATCGTCGGCGAGCGTCCGAGGCGTTTTGCGCAGCCACGGAGCTCGTTCAGGAGCATGTCGTCGGTATAGCGCTGCGACCGGGCCATGGCGGTCGCTGCAAAGGATAGAGCAGGCTAGACGGCCCGCAAGAGGCTCAGGCGGTGGCGATGAGCCTCGAGGGCGGCCGCGTCTCGCCGGACTCCTCGGTCTGGAGGAGGCGTTCGAGCGCCGAGACGCAGCGTGGGCAGAACTGATTGCCGGACCCGCGCCGGAGCTCTTCGAGAGCCTCGTCGGCCGGCCGCGCCGCGCGGTAGATGCGGGTCGTGAGCATCGAGTCGAGCGCGTCGGCGACGTGGATGATTCGCGCCCCGAGGGGAATCTCCTCGCCGGCGATTCCGTCCGGATAGCCGGTGCCGTCGAAGCGCTCGTGGTGGTGGCGAATCGCCGGAACGGCGTCCTGCAGGAAACCGAGCCGGTCGATGATCCGCGCGCCCTCGTCCGCGTGGCGCCGCATCAGGGCCCACTCGTCCGGAGCGAGGCTCGCCGGCTTCAGGAGGATCGAGTCCGGGATGGCGAGCTTTCCGATGTCGTGGAAGAGCGCTGCGTGCCCGAGAAGGTCGAGTTCGGCCTGTGAAAGCCCCAGCTCTCGTCCGATGGCGAGTGCGAGCTGCTGGACGCGGCGCGAATGGCCGGCGGTATAGGCATCCCGCGCGTCGACGGTGGCCGAAAGGCTCTCCATCGCCGCCGTGGAGCGCTCCTTGAGGAGCCGGTTGGCCTGCTCGAGCGAGACGTTCTGCTGCCGGATGGTCTCTGCGGCCTTCCGGAGCTTCTTCGTGGACTTCTCGGTGTGCCCGAGGTAAGCGGCCATCGTCTTGCGCATGAGGAAGAGCGGGAGAACGAAGACCGCGAGGCCGTAGAGGCCGATGGCCGAGTATGCGAGGGCGATGGCTCCGCCGACCGCGCCGAAGGCGACATAGTGCGGCAGGAGCCACGAGAAGCGCTCGTTCCAGACGCTCCTCCACTTGTCGTGCCCTTCGAGCGCCATCGCCCCAGAGAGAAGCCCCGTGTTCACGACGAAGTACGCGCCGCCGGCCACCAAGCCGGCCGCGGCGATGACGAGCTCCCCCGTGGGGGTATCGCTCGAGCCGATGCTGAAGACGGCGGCCGCGGCGAGCGAGGCGAGGCTGAGTGCGCCGATGTTGAAGCAGACGTAGTACCAGGCGTCGCGGCGTGAGCTCCACTCGACCGCGACGGTGGCGACGGCCAGCGGCAAGGCAGCTCGCGGTCCGAAGAGCGCCGCGCCTGCGAGGGCACCGACAGCGCTGACGGAGATCGAACCCGCCTCCATCTCGAGTGAGAGCGCCTGCCCTCCGCCGACGAGGATGATGATCGCGATCAGGCCGATGAGGTCGTCGTTCGTCCCGAAGAGGGCTCCGGCAACGCCGGCCCCGATCCCTGCGATCGAGACGAGAGCGACGAGCGCCGCCACGGGGGGGGAGAGTGCAAGGAAATGGGGGCGTCCCGGTGTGTGCGGGCGCGGCTGCGACTGCTCGCGCCGCTCGCTCGCGCGCTGCTCGGGCATGGCGCGGGAGACGACCGACGCGTACTCCCGCTCCTCCGGCACGGCTGCGAGCCTGGTCGGGCGCTCCGTGGGTGAGAGGAGCAGCGGCTCGGAGCTCGCGCCCTGGACACGGTTTCGGCCCTGGAGCTTGGCGCGGTAGACGGCGAGGTCGGCCTGGTGGATGAGCTCGTTCGGGTCGGTCCCGTTCTTCGGGAAGCCCGCCACGCCGAGGGAGATCGTGGCGCGGATCGGATCGTTCGACGTCTCCACCTCGAAGCGGCGGTCGGCAACCGCCCGCCGGATGCGCTCGGCGATCTCGAGCGCCTGCTCCGGAGGGGTCTCGGGCAGGACGATGGCGAACTCCTCGCCACCGAACCTGGCGGGAATGTCGTAATGCCGCAAGTGCTTGCGGAACACCTCTGCGATCCCCTGGAGGACGGCGTCGCCTGCGAGGTGGCCATAGGAGTTGTTGATGTCTCTGAGGAGATCGAGGTCGGCCATGATGATCGACATCGGCCGTTCCATCCGCCCCGCGCGTGCGAGCTCTTCGCGCAGCTCGGCGGCGAAGTAGCGGGCATTGAAGAGGCCCGTCTTCGGGTCGACCCGCGCCTCTTCCTGGAGGGCCGGAACGCTCAGCGAGCGGTGGATCAGGAGGAGCGGGGCAACAGCGGTCGGAAGGAGCCATGGGTTCCACGTCCAGATGGCTGCGAAGGCGACGCCGAGAGCCGCGAGGACGAAGTCGGTCGAGAGGCTCTCCGCGGAGAAGAGACCGGTCTCTCGGAGCGTGTGGCCGCGCGCGAAATGGAGCATGGTCGCGAGCAGGACGTGGTTCAGCGTGACGAAGACGACGGAAGCTGCGAGCCCGGCGAGCGCGAACGTCACGTCGGGGTTCAGGTTCCAGCTCTCTACTATCTGCACCGCCCCCCACGCCGCCAGCCCGTTCAGCGTGTAGTTGGCGATGTTGAAGCCCTGGATGTACCAGGGGTAGCGCACCTTCAGCCATTCAGGGATGTGCTGGACGACGCCCATCAGAGCGACGAGCTCCGGCGGGAGCAGCATGGCGGCCGGGATGAGGAAGACAATCGTCGTGTGGTACGACTGGTCCCGAGGCGTCCGCACGACGAAGAGCTGGGCAATCGCGGCGCACGAGGCGAGAACGAGGAACGTCGGCCAGGCGTGCGATCCGGGCTTCAGGTGGGAGAGCGGGACGAGGGCGGCCGCGATGGCGATTGCGGCGACTGCGAAGAGATAGAACTTGGCCTGGCGCGAGAGCGATTCCTCGGGCGGCTCGGGTCCGCTGCGGCGCTCAGTCGCGCCAAACTCGCTCGAAACTGCGCTCATCTATCTCACTCCCGAGGACGCCATGCGTCGAAGGACGCTCCGTTCCACGCGTACGCGTGGTGCCGCAGAGCCATAGCTGCAAGGTACGACCTGCAGAAAGAGGGAGCGTCCCCCGTTTGAGGGACGCCTCGACCCCGTTTGTAAATTCCCCCGAAAGGGTGAGTCCCGGCCTTGAGCCGGCCGCGGCGTCAGCGGCCGAGCGTCATGGGAGGGGAGAAGTGATCGAACTGGCGCTTGATGCCCTTCGCGCGGCCGGGCTCGCCGCTCTTCAGCCCGTTCTTGACGACCGAGGCGATGGCGCCGGTGGTCTTGTCGGCGTCGCCTTGGATGATCACGTTGAACGTCTGCGCGGGATTCGCCTTCGCAGACGCGAGCACGCCCGGGGTCGTGTAGGCGTACCGGGAAGAGGCGGTCGCAGCGGTCGAGGCCGTCAGCGCCAGGGCGACGACGACCAGGGAGACGAAGCCGCGTCCACCTTTTCCCCAGAGCGCGCTCGAACGTGTCTCGCCCTTCGAGGCCTTGCCCCAGAGGGCACTCTCTCGAAGATCTTCGTTCGTGCCGCGATCGAGCCGCATCGAATCTCCCCGTCCCTTTCCCTCTCTCACCAAGGCCGCAGGGCCGAGTGACGTTTTAGCGCCAGACCGCAACCTAGGGTCTTACAAAGAGAGGAGCCTCTCCCTCTTTGGGGAGAGGCTCCGTATTTCACTCATTCGGGGGATCAGCCGCGTCCGCTGCGTCTGACCATCTCTATGCCACCCACGAAGCGGCTGCCCAGCTCGCCGCGTTCCAGCTCGCCGCGGCCCACGAAGCGGCTGCCCAGCTGGCAGCGTTCCAGGAGGCCGAGAACCAGCTCGCCTGGTTCCAGGAAGCCTGGTTCCAGCTGGCCGCGTTCCAGGAGGCATTTGCCCACGAGGCCTGGCTCCAGGAGGCCTGGTTCCACGACGCCTGGTTCCAGGAGGCGTTTGCGGTGGCCGTGTTCGCCCAGCTGGCCGAGTCGAAGGCCACGCCGCCGGTGCCGTCGGCACCGACGAACTGGTTCAGGGCAAGGTTCGGGTTCGGGGGATTGCTGACCCCGAGGGCCCCCTTCTCATTCACCTCGCCGACGCCCAGGGCCACCCCCGCATTCGTGGCGCGAGCCGACAGCATCAGGGCGCCTTTCACCTGGTCGGGCGTCCAGCTCGGGTTCTTGGCGAGCACGATGGCCGCCGCGCCGGAGACGATGGGAGCAGAGAACGACGTCCCGGACATCCACATGTAGCCGGGGGACGTCACGCGTTCGGGGTGCTCGAGTGGCATAGTCGAAAGCGCGGGCACCGGGCCGACGAGGGAGCGGCCCGGAGCGCCGAGGTCTGGCTTGGCGAAGCCGTCGAGTGTGTATCCGAAGGCCGACCAGGGAGCCACGAAGTCGTCGCTCGTCGTCGACGGCGTGCCGTTCAAGTCGTTCGCGCCAACCGTGATCACGAACGGGTCGTTACCAGGGGCGTAGGCGACCGTCGTGGGCTGACCATCGACACCGTAATTTCCGGCCGCCGCCACGACGACGACCCCGTTGAACCAGAGCTTCTCCACCGCCTTGTTCAGCGGGTCGTACATGAAGCTGCCAGCGAGCGTCGACTGCAGCGAGAAGTTGGCGACGCGAATGTTGTAGCGCGACTTGTTCGCGAGGATCCAGTCGGCCGCAGCAATAACATCGCTTGTCATGGCCATGCCGTTGTCATTCATGACGTCGATGGAGACGATCGGGGCCATGGCGGCCGCACCCGCGTATTTCGATGCTGAGCCTGCGGCGATTCCCGCCACGAACGTGCCGTGACCACGACCGTCACCGGCCGAGTTCGGCGTCAGGCTGGTCATCGTGACCGACTTGACGATGCGCCCGTACGCGCAGCCGTCGAAATCGGACCGGCACTGGACTCCGGAGTCGACCACGGCAATGGCCGGCGGGTTCAGGCTGCCGATCCCGGTGCCCGACCATGCGTCGGCGATACCGGCCGCCTGTACCCAGCCTTGGTCGTTCGAGTAGCCGGACAGGCGGATCCGGGAATCGGGCGTGATCGTGCGGATCCCCATCCGCTTCGCCAGGTCGACGATCTGAGCACCCGTGAGCTCTGCGGAGACGCCGTTCACACTCGTGAAGCTCCTCTTCAGGCCCTTGGCCTTGCCGGGCTTCGCCTTCTCGGAGTTCCCGACCTGGCCGGCGACCGTGGCGCTCTTCGTCCCACGACTGCCCTGCACGATGACATTGAAGATCTTGGTGGGATGCGCTTCGGCATCCGTCATGAGCCTCACGGGCACGATGGCCCCGGTCGCCTGGACCGAGCGACCGGTGCCGCTCGCGAACGCCGCGGGGGCCGCGAGTACCGCAACGAGCGCCAGAATGGCGAAACCACGCCCGGGCTTGCCCCAAAGCGCGCTGGAACGAGTCTCACCCTTGGGCTTACCCCAAAGTGCGCTGCCTCGCAGATTGCCCCTCGTGCCGTTGACCTGCCGCATGTGGTCTTCGCCTTCCTCCGCGCTCCTGGCGCGGGCCGCATTGAATTCAGTCCTCATGATGGGCGAGAGCAGGCGTTTTTCCCCACCCTTTCGAGGGACGGCGCGGAAGTTCACTCGATCGAGTGAGCCAACGGCGCCCGTAGACTGGCCCGCATGCGGCTGCGAGTCGAAATCGCGCTCGCCCGGGCGGCAGGACGACTTTCACGGCTGGCCGGAAGAGGCGGCGGTACCACGATTCCCGGGAAGATTCTCGCCACGGTCGACCCCGGCGCTGTCGGCAAGCTCGCCGGCCGCCTGCCGTTGGGATCGGCCCTCATCTCGGCGACCAACGGGAAGACGACGACCGCCGCGATGGTCGCGGAGATCGTCGGAGACCGCGTCAAGCTCGCGCACAATCGAGCCGGGGCCAATCTCGTCTCGGGAGTGGCGTCGGCGCTTCTCGTTTCCAATGGGGCCGACCTCGGGCTGTTCGAGGTGGACGAGGGCGCGTTTCCGGACATCGCCGGCCGCATCCGGCCGCAGGCCGTCTGTCTCGGGAACCTTTTCCGCGACCAGCTCGACCGCTACGGCGAGCTCGAGCACATCGCCGAACGCTGGCGCACTGCCGTCGCCGACCTCGATCCCGCGGCGTGGACGATCGTGAACGCCGACGACCCGCTCCTGGCCGACATCGCGCGTGGCCGCGCCGAGGCCCTCCGGTTCGGGATCGACGACCCGTCGGTGGCGCGCGACCGTCTCCCCCACGCCGCCGACTCGAAGTACTGCCGTACGTGCGGCGCGCCCTACGACTACGCGGCCGCGTACGTCGGCCATCTGGGCGACTACCGCTGCCCGCGCTGCCACGAGACCCGGCCTTCGCTCGACGTCACTGCGAGGGCGATTGAGTTCTCGGGCCTCGAGGGTTCGTCCTTCGACCTCGTCACTCCAGAAGGCACGCGCCGCGTGTCCCTCTCCCTCCCCGGGCTCTACAACGTTTACAACGCTCTCGCTGCAACCTCGCTGTCCCTCGTCCTCGGCGCCGGCCCGGACGACGTCGAGGCCGGCCTCGCGCGCTTCCGCGCGGCCTTCGGGCGCTTCGAGCGGATCACGGCGGGCGACCGCACGGTCCTGCTTCTCCTCGTCAAGAACCCTGCGGGTGCGAACGAGGTCATTCGCACGCTCGTGGACGCGGGCGCCCCGGTACGCGTGCTCGTCGCGCTGAACGACGAGATCGCGGACGGGCGCGACGTCTCGTGGATCTGGGACGTCGACTTCGAGCCGCTGGTCGGTTCCCTCCAGGAGCTGGTCGTGAGCGGTTCGCGCGCCCAGGAGCTGGCGCTGCGCTTCAAGTACGGCGGGCTCGACCCCGCGAAGATCACGCTCCTGCCGGACCTCGGGGACGCGCTCGCGTACGGAATCGAAGGGACCGCGCCCGGAGGCGAGCTCGTCGTCCTCCCCACGTACACCGCCATGCTCGCGCTGCGCCAGATCGCCTCGGAGCAGGGCCTCGTGCGCCCGTACTGGGAGGAGGCGGTCGCGTGAAGCTCGTTGTCGGGCATCTCTATCCCGAGTATCTGAACATCTACGCGGACCGCGGCAACATCGCCGTCCTCGAGCGAAGGAGCGCGTGGCGCGGCATCGAGCTCGACTACCGGACGATCGGCCTCCGCGAGGCCGTCCACCCCGGCGAGCACGACCTCTACTACGTGGGCGGCGGCCAGGACCGCGAGCAGGCGCTGATCGCGCCCGATCTCGCCGCGAAGGGACCCGTGCTCATCGAAGCCGTGGACGCCGGAGCCGCATTCCTCGCCGTGTGCGGCGGCTATCAGCTCCTCGGCCGCTTCTACCGCGACCGCTCGGGGGCGGAGCTCCCCGGCATCGGCCTTCTCCCCCACCACACCGTCGCCGGCGAGCGGCGCATGATCGGCGACGTCCTCCTCGAATGCGAGCTCGACGAAGGCGATTCGAGGACGCTTGCAGGCTTCGAGAACCACGCGGGCCGCACCTACCTCGACGAGGGCGCGGAGCCGCTCGGTCGCGTCGTTTCGGGCTTCGGGAACAACGGCAAGGACGGATTCGAGGGCTGCCGCGTAGCCGGCGCCGTGGGCACGTACCTCCACGGCCCCCTTCTGCCTCGAAACCCATGGCTTGCCGACTGGCTCATCGCCCGTGCCCTGGCACGGAAGCTCGGCGAGCCGCCGGAGCTCGATCCGCTCGGCGACGAGCTCGAGGCCGCCGCGAAAGCCGTCTCCGCCGAGCGGGCGCGGAGCCGCGGCGGGCGCTTCTAGGCCGTTCGGGCCCTGCGGCGCCTGCGGGCGGCCGCCTGGGTGGCCCGGTCGGCGCAGTAGTGGCAGCAGTAGCGTCGGCTTCGGTTTCGCGACCGGTCGACGAACACGCAGCAGCAGGGCGAGGCGGCGCAGAGGCCGAAGCGCTTCCAGCCGCCCTCCTCGATCACGCCCAGAAGGGCGATGCTCGCGCGTCCGGCGAGCTCGTCCACGAGTGACCGCCGACCTATGCCGTAGCGGAAGGTCCAGCCACCGTTCTTGGGCGCGAGCTGCGGGATCGCCCCGGCTTCGCGCGCCAATGCGTTCAGCTCCTCGACGGCCGCTGCTTCGTCGGCCGCTCCGAAGGCGGTCCGGATGCGGTCGCGCATCGCGCGAAGGGGCGCCAGGTCGCCTTCCCTCGCCCGCCCCGCCTCGTCGTGGAGCTCGAACGCGCGCAGGATGAGCCGCAGCATCTCGACGTCGTCGAGGTGCTCTGGCGGGTCGTTCAGGACGTCCCAGGTGTTCGCCAGGGCGACGGCAAGGGCGATCGAGTCTCTTTCGTGCGGAAGGACCACTGGACTTTTCTCCGGAATCAGTCTAACTTCGTCAGTCCTGTAACGTCTTTTGCTACTGATGGCCGTCGACCACCGAGAAGTCGCCCTTCCCCACGGAGAGCTGGGCGCCGAGACCCCAGTAGCTGCAGCCGGTGGGCCGCTCCGGCGAACGGGCCTCTGGCAGGACGCGTTCGTCCGCTTCACCCGCAACCGCGCGGCCGTGGCTGCCTCGGTCATCTTCGGCGTCATCGTTCTCTACTGCGTGATCGTGCCGTTCGTCTCGCCGTACGATCCGAACGCGGTCAACTTCAAGGATGCCTACCTGCCTGCGAGCCTCGATCATCCGTTCGGGACGGACAAGTTCGGCCGCGACCTCTACACCCGCATCGCGGTGGGCGGGCGGATCTCGATCGCGATCGGCTTCGCGGGGACGATCGCGATCCTGACCGTCGGCGTCGTTTACGGCTCGATCGCCGGCTTCCTCGGGGGGGCCGTGGACGACGTTCTCATGCGTCTCCTCGACGCGCTCTACGGTCTCCCCTACCTCCCATTCGCCATCATCACGACGCAGATCCTGAGCCCGAGCGGCGAGGTCACGTTCTGGACGATGGTCGCGGCGCTCACGATCGCGAGCTGGCTCACCACCGCGCGAATCGTCAGGGGCCAGGTGACGACGCTGAAGCAGAACGAGTACGTCAGCGCTGCCCGCGCCGTCGGCGCGCGCTGGTACCGGATTCTCAGCCGCCACCTGCTGCCGAACACGCTCGGCGTGCTCATCATCGCGGCCTTCCTCGACCTGCCCGGAGTCGTCCTTGGCGAAGCCTTCCTCTCGTTCATCGGACTCGGGATCAACCCGCCGACGGCCTCATGGGGCTCGATCGCCCAGGACGGCCGGGCCGCGTTCGTCCTCCATCCTCTCGTACTCTTCGTGCCGAGCATGGCCATCGCCATGCTCGTTCTCTGCGCGAACTTCATCGCCGACGGCCTTCGGGACGCGCTCGACCCCCGCACCCGCGCCGAGCGCATCTGAGTCGCCCGTTCCTCTCTCGTATCATCGAGTGGAACGCGGGAGGCGGGCACGCTCAAACGCAAATCCAAGAGCTCAGTGGACGAGGAATGGCGCCGCGTCCTGATGGGTGAGAGGCGCGGCCATTTCTGTTGGAACCCGACGGTGCGGCGGATCAGCCGCGCGATTCCTTCGGATCCGCGTTGCAAGCTCTGTGACACTCCGTTTGGGCGCCCGGGCAACGTCCTTCGCTTCCTCGGGTTCGGCCCTTCCCACATCAACCGTCGCATCTGCAACGGCTGCATCCATGCGCTCCGGAAGCGACCGGGCGGCGCCGAGGTGGAAGCCACGTTTCTCTTCGCCGACGTCCGCGGGTCGACCGCGCTCGCTGAGAGCGTCGGCGCAGATGGATTCCGCAGGCTGATGGCGCGGTTCTATGCCGAGGCCGCCGCCGCTGTCGACGCCCGGAACGGCATCGTCGACAAGTTCGCAGGGGACGAGCTCGTGGCGCTCTTCATCCCCGGCTTCGCGGGCGCCGACCATGCGGCCGACGCCGTGGATACCGCCCGTGAGCTTCTGATCCGAACCGGCCACGAGGAGGGCGCGCCCTGGCTTCCACTGGGCGCCGGCGTACATGTCGGAAACGCCTATATCGGGACCGTCGGCGAAGAGGAGGCGCTCGACTTCACGGCGCTCGGCGACCCCGTCAACGCAGCTGCACGGCTCGCCGGTGTCGCGGACGCCGGGGAGATACTCGTTTCCACGGTCGCCGCAGCGGCAGCAGGTGTGGAGACCGAAGGCCTCGAGACACGCAATCTGGAGCTACGCGGCCGGTCGGAAGCTCTGGAAGCGGTCGTGCTGGGCGTTACGGGTCACGGAGCCCACATGGCGCCGAGGTAGACGACGGGGTCTCCCGGCTGCCAGCGCTCCAGGAACCGCTGGATCGGCGGGTGCACGGGCAGCCCCAGAAGCTCCTCCCCGCCGAAGAGGCGGTGGCCGCGAATGGCGGCGTCCTTCGACGTCACTGCCTCGAGGGAACGACCTCCGAGGTAGCCGGCGAAGACGATGTGGACGACGTGCTTGGCCGGGAGCCCCTGGGGTGCGATCGACTCGACGACCGCGATCGGCCCCTCGAGGGGAAATTCCTCGTCGATCCCGCACTCCTCGGCCAGCTCACGCTTCAAAGCCTGGAGGAGTGTCTCCCCCGCGTCGACGCCGCCGCCGGGGAGCATCCAGTACTCCTTGCCCGGCTTCTCCTGGCGGATGAGGAGGGTCCGGCGCTCGCGCCGGAGAACGGCCGAAACCCTGATTCTCGGCTCCATCACGCGGTTTGCGACGAGCCGAAGCCGCGAACGCCCCGCTCGCTCCCAGGCAGCTCGTCCACCTCGCGGACTGCTACCTCGGGAACGGGCAGAACGACGAGCTGGGCGATCCTCTCGCCCGGCTCGGCGACGAACGTCCTCTCGCTGTCGGTGTTCAGGAGCACGACCTTGATCTCGCCGCGATAGCCCGAGTCGATCAGGCCGGGCGAGTTGACGACCGCGATCCCGTGCCGGGCCGCGAGGCCCGACCGCGGTTGGACGAAGCCTGCATACCCCTCGGGGATCGCCACGGCGAGCCCCGTGCCGACGAGCGCCCGCTCGCCCGGGGCGAGCCTGACCTCGTCGCAGGCGGCGAGGTCGAGGCCGGCATCGCCGTCGTAGGCGCGTTCCGGCACCCGCGCGTCCTCCCGGAGGCGCTGGATCTCCAGCTCGATCACCGGCCGCGCGCCTTCGCGCCGGCGGCAGGCTCGGCGACGAGGTACGGCGCGAAGCGAGGGACCTCCCGCTGCGGAAGCTGGGCCAGGACCACGACCCCCTCGGGCGTGTCCAGCCGCTCGTCGATCGGCGCACCGAGCTCGTAGAGCTCGGCGAGGATGCGGCCCTCGTCGAAGGGGACGAGGAGGCGAACCGGGCGCAGGCGCTCCGCAAACCGCGTTGCGATGCGGCCTTTGAGCTCGTCGAGCCCTTCGCCGGTGAGCGCCGAGACCTCGAGTGCGCCCGGGAAGCGGTTGGCGAGGCGGCGGCGCCTCAAGGGGTCGACGGCGTCGATCTTGTTCAGCAGGAGCTCGACGGGGAGCTCGGACCCGCCGATCTCCGCGAGCACGGACTCGACGGCGGCGATGGTGTCGTCCAGATGCTCGTCCGTTGCCGAGGCGTCCGCGACGTGCAGGACCAGATCGGAGGTCAGCGTCTCTTCGAGGGTGGCAGCGAAGCCTTCCACGAGCTGGTGCGGGAGGCGCCGGATGAAGCCGACCGTGTCGGTCACGAGGTAGCGGCGGCCCTCGTGAGCGAACCCACGTGTGGTCGGGTCCAGAGTCTCGAAGAGCCTGTCGTCGACGGAGACCGAGGCATCCGTCAGCGCGTTCAGAAGGGTCGACTTGCCCGCGTTCGTATACCCCGCGAGCGCGACGACGGGTGTCTCCCCGCGACGGCGTGCCTTGCGCTGCGTGTCGCGCCGGCGCTCGAGCTCCTTGAGCCGGCGCCTGAGCTGGCCGATGCGCCGCCGTGCGAGCCGGCGGTCCGTCTCGAGCTGCGACTCGCCGGGGCCGCGCGTCCCGATGCCGCCGCCGAGGCGCTCGAGGTGTTGCCACATGCCGCGCATCCGCGGCAGGTTGTATTCGAGCTGCGCCAGCTCGACCTGGAGCTTGCCTTCTGCGCTCGTCGCGTGCTGGGCGAATATGTCGAGGATGAGCTGCGTGCGGTCGACCACGCGCAGCTTGAGCTCGTCCTCGAGGCGGCGCTGCTGGCCCGGATCCAGGTCGTCGTCGACGACGAGGGACTCGGCGTCAGAACCGCCGACCGCCTGCTTCAGCTCGACGAGCTTGCCCTTCCCCACATAGGTGCGCGGATCCGGCGCAGGGCGGCGCTGCAAGAGCTCTCCCACGGGCTCCACGCCCGCGGTGCGCAGAAGCTCCCGCATCTCGGCAAGCTCGTCCTGTTCGTCAACGCCCTGGGCCAGCACGGCGACGAGGAAGCCGCGCTCCGGCTCGGCCCCGGGCGCGGGATCCGGCTGGTGGTGGGTCACACCCGGATTATGCCCCCGCCTCGACCCGGAGCGAAGTTGCGATTCGGGAAGCCGCCTCCGCGAGCCGCTCGTCGGCGACGGTCAGCGAGATGCGCACGTAGCCCTCTCCGCTCGGCCCGAACGACGGGCCCGGCGAGACCACGACTCCGGCTTCCTCGAGGACGAGCTCGGTGAACGTCTCGGAGGTGTGCCCATCAGGCACGCGGACCCAGATGTAGGGCGTCGCCTGCGGCGGTTCGGCCGGAAGGCCGATGCGTGCGAGCGCTTCGATCATCAGGTTGCGACGGCGACGGTACACGGCCGACATCTCGGCGGGGAAGCTGCGCGACTCCGTGAGCGCAGCTCTACCGGCCAGCTGGAGTGCGTCGAACATGCCTGAATCGAGATTGGTCTTCAGGCGCCGGAACTCCTCGACGACGCCGGCGTTTCCCGCCACCCAGCCGACCCGCCAGCCGGTCATGTTCCAGCCCTTGGAGAGCGAGAAAATCTCGACGCCGACGTCCTTGGCGCCCCTCGTGGCGAGGAAGCTCGGTGCCTCGTAGCCGTCGAAGAAAATCTCGGAATAGGCGTTGTCGTGGACGACGATCACGTCGTTCGCGCGTGCGAACTCGACCACGCGGTCGAAGAAGCCCGGTGCGACCACGGCTCCGGTCGGGTTGTTCGGATAGTTGAGGAAGAGCAGGTTGGCGCGTTCGGCCACCTCTGCCGGGACCGCATCCAGGTCGGGCATGAACTCGTTCTCCGCTAGGAGCGGCAGGTAATGGACCTCCCCGCCGGCAAAGAGCGGTCCCGAGGTGTAGGGCGGATAGCCGGGCTCAGGGGCGAGTGCGACGTCGCCAGGATCGAGGCAGGCGAAGGCGATGTGGGCGACCCCCTCCTTGCCGCCCAGGACGGGCATGATCTCGGTGGAGGGTTCGACGGCGACGCCGAAACGTTCTTCGTAGAAAGCGCCGATCGCGCTGCGAAACGGCTCCAGTCCGCGGTTCGACGGGTACTGGTGAGTCGTCGGGTCCGCGACTGCCTCCCCGAGCGCGCGAATGACTGGCTCGGGCGTCGGGAGGTCCGGGTCGCCGATCCCCAGGCTGATCACGTCGACGCCCTCGCGCCGCTTTTCCTCGATCTTCCGCTCCAGTTCGGCGAAGAGGTACGGGGGAACGAGGTCGAGTCTCTTTGCGAATCTCATCCGGCCAGCCACTCCCAGCTCAGCTCGCCCGTGCAGATCTCCTGTGCCGACCCCGTGAGCCGCGCGCGGAGGTCGGAGTCGAGCTCGACGAGCAGGTCGCCCCCGGCGAGGTGGACGGTGACGGGGCTGTCGCACCATCCGTTCACGACCGCGGCGGCGGCTATGGCGCAGGCGCTCGTTCCCGAGGAAAGCGTCTCCCCCGCCCCGCGCTCCCAGACGCCCGCGGTCGCGTCCGTGCGCGAATCGACGCGGACGAGCTGCACATTTGTGCGTTCGGGAAAGCGCGGGTGGTTTTCGACGAGCGGACCGAGCCGCAGAAGCTCTTCCCGCGCGGGATCGCGGGCGATGACGGCATGGGGATTCCCGACGGAAACGGGTGTGAACTCGAACTGCGTCCCGTTGACGTCGAGCGCCTCGGCCGGCGCGACCTCGACCGCCCCCATGTCCATCTCGACCTCGAGGCCACCGCGCATGCGGGCGTGGACCTCGCGCTCGCCGACGGCGATCGTGACTTCGTCGACGCCGGCACGACGGGCGAGCCAGCGCGCGGCGATCCGCGTTCCGTTGCCCGAAAGCTCCGCAGTCGAGCCGTCAGGGTTCCAGATGACGATCTCCGCGCGCACCCCGTCCGCGGCGAGTACCTCGAGGACGCCGTCCGAGCCAACTCCGAAGTGGTAGTCGCAGAGTCGGCGGACGAGATCTGGCTGGAGCGGCGCACCGAGCTCGTTCCGCTCGAGGAGCAGATAATCGTTGCCGAGGCCGTGCCATTTCGCGAACCGCAAAGCGCCGACAGCGTAACGAAGCACTCTCCGGGGTTAGGCTCCTTGGGCTCGCGCGAGAATCTCCCTCGCGGTCTCCAGGGCCGGGCGATCGGCCGCAACCGCTTGGATGTGGGGAATCCGGCGCATCCACTTGCGCTGGTACGCCGCATATCGGCGCGTGCGGAGCGTAAGCGCGCCAACCGCCTCGCCAGGTGGGAGGTCGGCCACCTCGCGAAGACCGATGACCTGGCTCGCGGTCCGCGAGACCGGCGCCCGGAGCGCGCGTGCGACCTCCTCTTCCACCCCGCTTTCGAACATCGCCTCCGTGCGCTTGCGGATGCGCTCCTCGAGGACGGCATTCGGGACGTCGAGGCCCAAGGTCAGTGTCGGGTGACGGGTTTCCTCACTCCAGAGCCGGTCTCGCGGGGGTGCGAGCGATCCGCCCGCCTCGTGCAGCTCCAGAGCGCGGACGACCCGCCGGCGGTCATTCGGATGGACGGCCTGCGCCGCCTGCGGATCGCGCTCTGCGAGGGCGGCGTGCGCGCGCTCGGACCCGAGCCGCTCGTAGAGCCGTTCCCAGCGCTCCCGCGCGCCGTGCGGCGTTGCGGGCGGGAGCTCGAGATCGGCGAGCGCAGCGCGCAGATAGAGACCGGTACCGCCGACGACGACCGGAGTACGCCCGTTCGAGAGCGCACCGTCGACGACCTCGTGCGCGAGGCGCTGGTACTCGGCGACGGAGCCCTCGTGATCGAGCGGCCATATACCCACGAGGGCGGTCGGGCGGTCGGGCTGGTTCGTGAGGATCGGCAGGCCCTGGTAGACCTGCATCGAGTCGGCAGAGACGATCTGCGCGGGGAGCGCGTCTGCGATCGCCTCGGCGACGGCCGTCTTTCCGCTCGCCGTGGGGCCGAAGATCGCAATGACCATCCCAGACAGGTCAGCGCTGGACGTCACCGGGGCCGCCGCGGGCCTCCCTCCGCCTCCAGCCTAATCGGGAAAGGCGCGCGGGTGGCGCGCCGAATGTCAGGAGAGGGGGTCAGGCTGTGACGAGAGCTGCCTGCGTGCCGCGCAACGTCGTCGACGTCGAACCCTCGATGTGGACGTTGACGAGCGCACCAGGCTCGGCATCCCCGCTGAAGTTGACGGTCGTGTTCCGCCTCGTGCGGCCGCGCAGCACCGAAGCATCCGTCCGGCTCGGTCCCTCTACGAGTACTTCCTCGATCCGGCCGACACGCTCGGCGTTCCGGCGAGCGGCGAGGCCCTGCACGACCTCGATCAGGCGCTGAATGCGTCCCGCCTTCACGTCCTCGGGCACCTGGTCGGGCATCGACGCGGCCTCGGTGCCGGTGCGCGGGCTGAAGACGAACGTGAACGCGGCGTCGTAGCCCACGCCCTCGACCACTTCGACGGTCTCGGCGAAGTCCCGTTCGGTCTCGCCCGGGAACCCGACGATGAGGTCGGTGGTGAGCGCAAGATCGGGAATCGCGGCGCGTAGCTTGTCCACGAGCGCGAGATAGCGCTCGCGGCTGTACGTGCGCCGCATCGCCTTCAGGATCCGTGTGGACCCGGACTGAAGCGGAAGGTGAACGTGCTCGCAGACCGCGCCGCACTCCGCCATCGCGGCGATCACCGGATCTCTGAAGTCCTTGGGATGCGGGCTCGTGAAGCGGATCCGGTCGATGCCGTCCACCTGGTCGAGCGCACGCAGAAGCTCACCGAACTCCGTCGCGAGCTCGGGCACGAGGTCCCGGCCCCAGGAGTTCACGTTCTGGCCGAGGAGTGTCACTTCGCGGACGCCGTCACGCGCGAGCCCCGTCACCTCCGCGACGATGTCGCCGGGCCTTCTGCTCTGCTCCCTGCCACGCACCGCCGGGACGATGCAGTAGGCGCACTTCGAGTTGCAACCCATCGAGATCTGCACCCACGCCTGGAAGCGTCGCTCCCGGCGCGCCGGCAGGTCGGCCGCGAACTCCGTCCACTCGGCGAACCGCCCGCGCGCAATGCCGTCGCCGCCCGCGCCGACCCAGTCTGCGAGATGCGAGATCGAGCCCGGGCCGAAGGCCACGTCCACCTCTGGATAGAGCTCGAAGATGTGCTCGCGCTGTGCCTCCGCGTAGCAGCCGCCGACTGCGATCACCTTCTCAGGGTCCCGCGCCTTGAGGGCCCGGGCCTGGGCGAAGTGAGCGGCGAACCGCTGGTCGGGCTTCTCGCGCACCGTGCACGTGTTGAAAACGATCACGTCGGCCGCGTCCTGGGACCGCGCCTCCCCGAGCCCAAGCGACTCGAGAATGCCCTTGATCCGCTCGGAATCATGCGCGTTCATCTGGCATCCGAACGTCGAGACGAAGTAGGTCCGCACGTCGAGCACTGTAGCGGCGGAAACGGCCTTGTCTCCGCCAGGCGCGAGCAATAGCATCGGGCGGTCGTCGAACCCTGGGGGAAATCAGCGTGCCGTTCTTGAGCTCACGCCGCGAGCGCCTGCTCGCTGCCCGATCCGAGCGGTACCGACCGAGTGGAGATGACGCTGCCGAACGGCCAGGTCGTGACCGCGTCGTTCGGCCTCAAACCCTGATCATTTAGCGAACTCGGTCGCTCGAGACTCCCGGATCACGGTCACCTTGATCTGACCCGGGTACTCGAGCTGATCCTCGATCTCACGGGCGATCTCGTGTGAGAGGAGGACGGCGGTATCGTCGTCCACCTCCGTCGGCTTGACCATGACGCGGATCTCGCGGCCGGCCTGGAGCGCATACACCCTCTCCACCCCCTTCTTCATGGAGGCGATCTTCTCGAGCGATTCGAGCCGCTTGATGTAGTTCTCGAGACTCTCCCCGCGCGCGCCGGGGCGCGAGGCGGAGATCGCGTCTGCGGCGATGACCAGCACCGCCTCGACGGTCTGCGGCTGCACTTCGTAGTGATGCGCCTCGATCGCATGGACGACGTGCTGGGACTCTCCGTAGCGCTTTGCCTGCTGTGCGGAGATGAGCGCGTGCGACCCCTCGACCTCATGCGTCATCGCCTTGCCCAGGTCGTGCAGAAGAGCCGCCCGCTTGGCTGTCTTCACACTCGCGCCGAGCTCCGACGCCATGATTCCGGCTAGATGGGCGCACTCGAGCGAGTGCTTGAGGATGTTCTGCCCGTAGCTTGTCCGGTAGCGAAGCCGCCCCAGGACCTTTACGAGCTCCTCGTGCATCTCTCCGCAGTTGGCCTCGAACACGGCCTGCTCGCCGGCCTGCTGGATGTGTTCCTCGATCTCCGCCTTGGAGCTGTAGTACATCTCCTCGATGCGGGAGGGGTGGATGCGCCCGTCCTCGACGAGCTTCGTGAGCGTGAGCTTCGCCACCTCCCGGCGAACGCCGTCGAACGATGAGAGGACGACCGCCTGGGGGGTGTCGTCGATGATGAAATCGACCCCGGTGAGGTTCTCGAGGGCGCGGATGTTTCGGCCTTCGCGGCCGATGATCCGGCCTTTCATGTCGTCGGACGGGAGCTCGACGATGGAGACTGTCGTCTCGGCCGCGTGACTCGCGGCCACACGCTGCAACGCGTCGGCGACGAGGTTCCTCGCCCGCCGCTTGGCGTCGGTGCGGGCCTCTTCCTCCATCTGCCGCACCATCCGCGCCATCTCATGGCGGACGAGTTCCTCGGAGCGCTCGAGAACGTGCCTCTTCGCCTCTTCGATCGTGAGGCCTGAGATCCGCTCGAGCTCCTTGATCTGCTGCTCTCCCGCGGCCTTGGCCTCGTCCTGCATCGCCTTCAGGTGCGATTCCCGGTCGGCGAGCCCCTGCTCGCGGCGCTCGAACTCCGTCACCTTGCCGTCGATCTCCACTTCCTTCGCGAGCACTCGCTCCTCGGTCTTGACGATCTCGACCCGCTTTCCCCGTAGCTCGTTCTCGACTTCCGCGCGGAGCTTGAGCGCTTCCTCGCGCGCTTCCACCTGTGCCTCGCGGCGGATCGCCTCGGCGTCTCGCTTGGCCTCTTCGCTGAGGCGGAGGTTCTCGGCCGCCGTCGCGCCGGCGCGGCGCGAGGACAGCAGGCGCGATCCCATGAAGATGCCGACGGCCAGGCCTGCCCCGATCCCGGCGACCAGGAGGCCGATGAGAATCACCATTCCTCGCTCCTACGCAGTCAGGCCCGTAGGAACGGGTTCGTCGATCGGCGGTCCAGAACCGGCGGGCCTACGCCCGCCTACTAGAGGCGCATCCTCCGGGTCTCAGGGCCGTTGGTCATTGAACTGGGCTTGAAAGGTCGTTGGTGACAGATTTCCCGATTCGAACGAAAAACCGTTCCATGCAGGCTTTTTTGTGTGTGGTGATGCAGGGCTATCCTAGCCCCTCGGCGCCCCTCACGTCCAGGCCACCCAGGACGGACTCGATCGTCTCGGCGTCGAACCCACGACGCTGAAGGAGAAACCAGGCTTTCTGCGGCGACAGCCCCGCGACGAGTGCGTCGGCACGATCGGTTTCCGCGTCGAGCCCGGCCAGGGCAGCTTTGACGTCTGACTCTCGAAGCCCCTCACTCGTGAGGCGCGCTTCGATCGCAGCGTCCCCCCACCCTCGCTCCGCGAGCGCGACAGCGCGGCCGCAAGCGAGCCGCCCGTCGTCCACGAAGCCTGCGTCGATGAGTGTGCCGACCGCGGCATCCTCGGCGTCCGGGCGGACGCTACGGCTCTGCAACCGCTCGCGGAGGCGCTGTTCGGACATCGGTCTGGCGCGCAGCGAGCGCACCGCAGTCCCCAGGGCGCGCTCGCGCCTCAGCTCTCGGGCCAGAGATCGCGCCAGCGAGCGATCGAGGTCGATGCCGGCACTGAGCGAGCAGCGGACGACGACCCCCTCGGGGACCGTGCGCCACTCCTCCCCGTCGACCTCGACGGCCACACGCCCGGGACCTGCCCGGCGAAGCGCGGTGATCCTAGGCGGCTGCGACCTCGTCCGCGGCCTGCTCAGCCGCCTCGGCCTCCGCGTCCGCCTTCGACGGCGTGCTCGCGTCGTCGCTGATCGGCAGGAGCCGTGACGAGACGACCGCGTCAGGGCCGAGCTCCGTTTGCAGAGCGCGAAGGATCTGCTCGGCGACGTCGGGATGTTCGCGCAGGAAGGCTGTCGCGTTCTGCCGTCCTTGCCCGAGGCGCTCGTCTCCGTAGCTGAAGTACGAGCCCGATTTCTGCACGAGCTTCTTCTCGAGGCCGACCTCGAGGACCGTCCCCTCCCAGGAGATGCCGTCGCCGTAGATGATGTCGAACTCCGCCTGCTTGAACGGCGGCGCGACCTTGTTCTTCACGACCTTGACGCGGACGCGGTTGCCGATCGCCTCGACACCCTCCTTGAGGGTCTCGATGCGCCGGATGTCGAGCCGGACCGTGGAGTAGAACTTCAGCGCGCGGCCGCCCGGTGTCGTCTCGGGATTGCCGAACATGACGCCGATCTTTTCCCGCAGCTGGTTCGTGAAGAGAGCCACGGTGCCGGTGCGGTTCAGCGTGCCGGCGAGCTTTCGGAGCGCCTGGCTCATGAGGCGCGCCTGCAGGCCGACGTGGCTGTCCCCCATCTCGCCTTCGATCTCGGCCTTCGGCGTCAGCGCGGCGACCGAGTCGACCGCGACGACGTCGACCGCTCCGCTGCGGATGAGGAGCTCGGCGATCTCGAGCGCCTGCTCGCCGTTGTCGGGCTGCGAGACGAGGAGATCGTCGATGTTCACGCCGATACGTCTGGCGTAAGCCGGGTCCATCGCGTGCTCGGCGTCGATGAAGGCGCAGATTCCGCCGCGTCGCTGGGCCTCGGCGATGACGTGGTAGACCAGCGTAGTCTTTCCCGAGGACTCCGGGCCGAAGATCTCGACGATGCGGCCGCGAGGCAGCCCGCCCACCCCGAGCGCGACGTCGAGCGAGAGCGACCCGGTCGAGATCGAGGGGATTGCAACCTGGGCCTGATCGCCCATCTTCATTACCGTGCCTTTGCCGTACTGCCGCTCGATCTGACTCAGAGCGGCGTCGAGTGCTTGCTCACGCTCCAAGGCGTTCAACCTCCTAACGACACCGATTCGAAGATTTCATACTGCGCGCCGCCCGGACGCAGACAGGAAATCATCACGGCCGCGTCGGACGGAGCGACCTCGAGCTCGGGAAGCGACGGGCCGAGCCGCGGGCGGTCGCGAAAGCGCGCGACCGTGACGTGCGGCAGCCAGCGGCGCTCTTCCCGCCGGTAAAGGTCACGTTCTTCGAGGGCGGCGAAGAGCGACTCCGCGATGCCCTCTCCGCGGCCTCCTACGTCCGTGAGCGCGATCATCGCCACGCTCCTCGTCTCGCGGTAGCGGTCGACGGCGAACAACGGGCGCTCGCGGTCCGTACACGCCTGCCGCAGGGCCTCGGCCACCTCCCCCGCTCGAGCCGCCGGCGTCGCGCCGAGAAACGCGAGCGTGACGTGAAGGTTCTCCGGGGAGACAGCGCGCACCTTTTCGCCGCGCGGGACGAGCTCCGCCGTCTGCCACGCGACGAGAGCGTCCACCGCAGGGGGTGGCAGAAGCAGGGCGCAGAAGAGCCGGAGTCGCTCATCGCCTTCCACCCTAGCGCCCGTCCTCTGACCTCTTCGTGTCGGAGCGCGACAACTCCCGCCGCAATGTGTGCAGAGCCAGCGCGGTCGCCCGCGCTCGGACGGTCTCCCGGTCTCCAGGCAGCTGCAGGCGCGTCGTGTGCGCTCCTCCGGGGCCGTCCACGGCGAGAAAGACGAGGCCGACGGGCTTCTCCGGCGTTCCTCCGCCCGGTCCCGCGATGCCCGTGTCCGCGATTGCGAGGTCCGCCCCGAGGGCCGTGCGCGCGCCGGCGGCCATCGCCGCGCCCACCTCCGCCGACACCGCCCCGTGGGCCCCGAGGAGATCACCGGGGACGCCGAGCTGTTTCTCCTTGACCTCGTTGGAATAGGCGATCACGCCGCCCAGGAAAACGTCACTCGCCCCGGCGACGTCGGTCAGCCGCGCGCCGATCAGGCCACCCGTGCACGACTCGGCCGCGGCCAGGGTGAGACCCTGCCGGCGGCAGAGGTCGAGGACGATCTCTTCGACCGGCCGTTCGTCGTCTCGGGCGAACAGGTCACCTCTGAAGGCGGCGACCAGCGCCTCCGTCAGCTTTGCCGCGGTGGACTCGCCGCCGGGACGCACCACGAGGTCGATGTGGATCTCGAGATCCCGCGCGCAGACGGTCGCCTCGAAGCCCTCTTCCTCACCCCCGTTTTCGTCGAGCACGCGCGCGACGGCGGATTCGGTGGGCCCGAAGAAGCGCAGCGAGCGGCGCGCCGGCGCCTCCGTCCTCCGTAGGAGCGCGCGGACGGCCGGATGTGCGAGGGCGTTCGGCCAGAGCCGCCTGAGCTCGGCCGGCGGGCCGGGAAGCGCGATCGCCAGACGTCCTCCGTCGTGTTCGAGGAGAATCGCCGGCGCGGTCCCGGCAAGACCCAGCGAGACGCCGCCCTCCGGGAGGGACGCCTGCTTGCGGATGCCGGTCAGGAAGTCGCCGAATGGGCGCTTGAGGCGCTCGGCGACACCGCGGGAAAACGCCTCGATCTCCGCGGCGAGTCCCTCGTCGAGTGAGAGCGCGCGTCCGGTGGAGGCCGCCAGGAGCTCGACCGTGCGGTCGTCGTGGGTGGGCCCCAGCCCGCCGGATACCACGCAGAGATCCGCCTGGAGGCCGTCCGCAAGCGTTGCGGCGAGCTCCTCGGGCCGGTCGCCCACGACCACGACGCGGTCGGGCTCGAGCCCGAGGCGCGTCAGCTCCTGCGCGAGGAACGGGCCGTTGAGGTCGCGACGGTCGCCGCGGACGAGCTCGCTTCCCGTGACGACGACGACGGCCCGCGGAGGAGCCAACTACGCGATCGAGACGACTTGAAGACCGTCGCGCTTGACGACCGCGATCGCGGGGCCGTTTGGCATGTTGCGGATCCGCTCGCCGTTCACGGTGCCCTTCAGGTAGGCGGGTGCCCCTAGCTGGAGCCAGATGCGCTTGTCGTCCACGAACCGCTGGGTCTGCCCGGCCTGCAGCGTGCCTTCGTAGAGGAGCTTGCCCGTCGCCGACTTCGAGCGCACGCGGAGCCAGCAGTCGCCACCATCGGCGTAGAGGACGAGTTTTGTCTTCTTCTTGCTCGCCGGAGCCTTCACGGGTTGCTGCTGGGTCGATGCGCCCGTCGAGCCCGTGGGCGAGTTGACGGCCGGCGGGATTCCCGTGGAGGTCTCCGGGCCCGTGGAGCCGAACTTCCACGCCACCACGACGAGGATCGTCACGGCGATGATTCCCGCCAGGGCGACGATGACGAAGTTGGACTCCACCGCGCGCGAGCGGGCGGGCTGTTTCGTCGGCCTGGGAGGCGCAAGCGGCTCCTCCTCCCTCGTGAAGCGCGAGTTGAACTCGTCCACGTAGAGCTGGCCGTCGAGGCCCAGGTACTCCGCGTACGTGCGCAGAAAGCCCTTGACGTATGTCTCGCCGGGCAGGATCTCGAAGCGCTCTTCCTCGAGCGCCCGCAGGTACTTCGCGCGGATCTTGGTGTCCGCTTCCACCCGGGGGAGCTCATAACCTTGGCGCAGCCGAGCTTCACGCAGGCTGTTGCCGATCTCGAACACGAGAACCGTGATTGTAGCGCCCGGGGCATGTCGTCCTACTGCGAAGCCAGCGTGAGCACGGCGAACACGCCGAGCGCGAGTGCGCCCGTGATCGCGAGCAGGAGCGCAAAGCCGCCCAGGATGCGGGCTGCGGTGGCGAGGCCTCGGCCTCCGATGCGCCCGAGCGAGCGATCGTGCTCGAGCCGGGCGCGGCGGGCCGTCCGGACCGAGAAGAACGCCAGCAGGAAGCCGACCGGGACGGCGGGGATCGCCTGGTAGAGGCCGACAGCGCCGGAGTAGTGCGCGGCCGCCAGCCCGCCTCCGAGCACCGCGAGCGCCGCGAGGGCCATCAGCAACGCCCACACCGCCTTCGGGTTTCGGCTCACTGCTTGACGTACGGGCGACCGGCCGCGGCCGGGCCGCGGGAGCGGCCGACCACGCCGACCAGCGCGATCAGCGTGAGGATGTACGGGAGGGTGTGCAGGAGGTTGGACGAGATGCCCGCCTCGTTCTGCAGGCGCTGGGCGAGGCCTTCTGAGAAGCCGAAGAGGAGGCACGCGGCGAAGGCCGGGAACGGCCTCCACTTGCCGAAGATGACCGCGGCGAGCGCGATGTAGCCACGGCCGGCCGTCATGTTCTCGTTGAAGGAGCCGACGAACCCGATCGAGAGGTATGCGCCGCCGAGAGCGGCGAGCATCCCCGAGACGACGACGCACGCGTAGCGGATCCCGTACACCGAGATCCCGACGGTGTCTGCGGCCTTGGGATGCTCTCCCACCGAGCGGATCCGCAAGCCGATCGGCGTCTTGAAGAGCACGACCCACGTGGCGATGAGCAGGACGAGCATCAACCAGATCATCAGGCTCATGGAGCCGATGACGTCACCGATGAACGGGATCCTGTCGAGGCCGGGGACGGTCACGGTCGGGATCCGCGCCACGTCCGAGGGCGTTCCCTCTGTCCCGTAGATGTACCGGAAGAGGTAGCCGGTGAGCCCCAAAGCGAGGAAGTTGATGGCAAACCCGCTGACGATCTGGTCGGCGCGCAGGTGGATGGAGAAGAACGCGTGAATGAGCGCGAGTGCCCCGCCGAAGACCATGGCCATGATGATTCCGACCACCCACGAGCCGCTCCAGGCCGCGGCCCAGATCCCGAAGAAGGCGCCGGAGAGCATCATCCCCTCGAGGCCGACGTTGATGACGCCCGAGCGCTCGCAGAAGATCCCGCCCATTGCGGCGAACGCGAGCGGTGTGGCGAAACGGATCGTCGCGGAGAAGAGACCCGCGTTCACGACCGCGTCGAGTGAGTCGGTGTCCTTCGTCTGGGCCCACAGCGCAGCAGCGGTGCCCCCGATCGCGACCGCGACCGCCCACCACCCGAGCCGCTTCTCGTCCCGCGAGACCGCCCAGAGGCCGGCGGCGAGGCCGGCGATCCCGGCAGCGATCGGCCCACCCTCGAAGCGGAAGTCCCACGGCGGCAGCGCGAGCCAGAACGCGAGCAGGCCGAGCCCGATGCCGTACCAGGCGATCGAGCTCGTCTCGGCGAGCCGGCGGAGCCAGCTGCGGTCCTGAATGGCTGCCGCGACCGACATCAGGCGATCAGAGCTCCTGCGCTTTCACCCTCGGCGGCGCGCCACGCCCGATCCCGACCTTCTTCCGTGCGTTCCACGCGTAGATGATCAGGAGCTCGGCGCCCACGAAGAGGATGATCAGCGCCTGGATCATCGTCGAGAGGTTCGTCGCGAGCTCGGGCGGAAAATCTGTGCCCGAGAGCTGTCTAGGCGACGTGCCGACCTGCAACGCTCCGAAGAGGACCGCGGCGAAGAGGATCCCGACCGCCTTGTTCCGTCCGAGGAGCGCGACGGCGATCCCGATGAAGCCGACGGCGCTGACGTCGTAGTCGTTGATCGCCTGGTGGAACTTCCACCCGAGGATGTCAACCGCGCCCCCGAGGCCCGCGAAGGCGCCCGCGATCCCCATGGCGAGGATGTAGTTCTTCGAGACGTTGATGCCGCCGTAGCGCGCGGCCTCCGGGTTGAAGCCCACCGCGCGCACCTCGTAGCCGAGCGTCGTCCTGTTGAGGAGGAAGTGGTAGACGACGAGCGCAAAGAGCGCGATGAAGATCCCCGCGTGGAGCGGCTGCAGCGCGCCCCAGATCGGCCAGATCTTGGCCGAGTCGGCGACGTCGTAGGACCTCGGCACGTCCGGCTCGTTCCCCTGCATCCAGCCGCCGAGCTCGACGAGGTACTTGCCGACCCAGAGCGCGATCCAGTTGAGCATGATGGTCGAGATGACCTCGTGGGCTCCGACGGCGGCCTTGAGGAAGCCGGCGATGCCCGCCCAGACGGCGCCGGCGAGGATCGCTCCGACACAGCAGATGAGGACGTGCAGCGGGCGAGGCATGCCGACGAAGACGTGACCGAGGTAGAGCGCGGTCAGGAGGCCGACGAAGTACTGGCCCTGACCGCCGATGTTGAACATCCCGCAGCGGAACGCGAACGCGACGGCCAGCGCCGTGAGAACAAGCGGCGCCGTGATGATGAGCGTCTGCTGGAGGTCGAGCGCGGCGCTGAAGCGCTCGTCCCCCTGCACCCAGGGGAAGAACCAGCTGAGTCCGGTGCCGGAGAAGATCGCCTTGTAGGCGGCGAAGGGGTCGTGTCCGGTCGCCACAACGACGAGCCCGCCGACGAAGAACGCGAGGACGGCCGCCGCGAGCGCCGTGAAGAACCCTCCGAAACCCGAGTACCAGCGGCTGACGATCTCGTAGCCGGAGTCGGTGCCTCCGCCCTCGCTCAAGCCGCGGTCGCCTTTCTCGTGCCGCCGACCATTGCGAGCCCGATCTCCTCCTCGGAGACGTCCGGGCTGTACTCAGCCACGATCTGGCCTTCGTAGATGACAAGAATCCGGTCGGAGAGCGACAGCACCTCGTCGAGCTCGAAGGAGACGAGCAGGATGGCGCGTCCCTCGTCCCGCTCTTCGACGAGCCGGCGGTGGACGAACTCGATCGCGCCGACGTCGAGACCCCGGGTCGGCTGTGCGGCGACGAGGACGCTCGGGTCGCGGGAGACCTCGCGCGCGACGATCACCTTCTGCTGGTTGCCGCCCGAGAGCGCCGCCGCACGCGTCTCCGGGCCGCCCCCGCGGACGTCGAACTCCTTCAGCAAGGTGCGGGCGCGCGCGATCAGCCGCCCCGGGAAGAGCCAGCCGTACTTCGAGTCCGGCTCCTCGCGGTAGTCGTGCAGCGCGATGTTCTCCGCCAGGCTGAAATCGAGGACGAGGCCGCGCAACTGGCGGTCCTCGGGGATGTGGCCGACGCCTGCGTCCAGGCACTCGCGCGGCGAGTCGCGCGTCAGGTCGCGCTCGCCCACGGAGATCCGGCCCGCCTTCGCCCTGCGGAGGCCCGTGATCGCGTCGATGAGCTCCGACTGGCCGTTGCCGTCCACCCCTGCGATCCCGACGATCTCGCCTGCCTTCACGTCGAACGAGATGCCGCGAACCGCCTCGAGGCCCCGCTCGTCGTCCACGTAGAGATCTTCGACCGTGAGAAGCGGCTCGCCGGGCTCGGCCTTCCCTTTGTCGACGCGGAGGATGACCTCGCGGCCGACCATGAGCCGGGCGAGGCCGTCCTCGGTCGCGCCCTCGCGCGGCACCGTGTCGATTGTCTTGCCCCGGCGCAGAACGGTGATGCGGTCCGCGATCTCTAAAACCTCGTTCAGCTTGTGGGTGATGAAGATGATGGATTGCCCCTCAGCCTTGAGCGACTCGATGATCTCGAAGAGCTCGCTCGACTCCTGCGGCGTGAGAACTGCGGTCGGCTCGTCGAGGATCAGGATCTCCGCGCCGCGGTAGAGCGCCTTCAGGATCTCGACCCGCTGCTGCATGCCGACGCTGATCGACTCGACACGGGCGTCGGGACGGACGGCGAGGCCGAACCGCTCGGAGAGCTCTCGGACGCGCTTCTCCGCCTCACCCTCGTCGATGAACGGGCCCTTCGTCGGTTCTGCGGCGAGGACGATGTTCTCCGCCACCGTCATCACCGGGATGAGCATGAAGTGCTGGTGCACCATGCCGATCCCGGAGTCGATTGCCTCGCGAGGGGAATTGATGCGAAGCGGCCTTCCGTTCAGCCGAAACTCGCCCTCGTCGGGGTGGTAGAGGCCGTAGAGGATGTTCATGAGCGTCGACTTGCCGGCGCCGTTCTCCCCGAGGAGCGCGTGCACCTCGCCCTTGCGCAGTTCGAAGTCGACCCCGTCGTTGGCCACCACTCCCGGGAAGCGCTTGGTGATCCCCTTGAGTTCGAGAAGAGGCGCTTCCGCCATCGGAGAGGAAAGTGTAAGGGGCGGAACGAGCCCGCCCCTTACGTACGTGCTCTAGTCGACCGTATCCGGGATGTCGATGTCGCCGTCGATGATCTTCTGCTTGTACTCGTCGACGGTGTCAAGGACGTCCTGCGGCACTTCCGAGCTCACCTTGCCGAGCGCGACGCCGTCCTCCGCGAGGCCGAACGTCGTCACTCCGCCACCGGTGAAGGTGCCGTTCTGGACCGCTTCGATCGTCTTGAAGACAGCCACATCGACGCGCTTCACGGCGCTCGTAAGGATGTGATCTCCGAGGAACGACTGGTCGGCGTCGACGCCGATGCCCCAGACGCCCTCCTGCTTCGCGGCGTCCAGCGCGCCGAGGCCGCAGCCGCCGGCGACCTGAAAGACCACGTCGGAGCCCTTGGAGATCTGGTCGAGCGCGATCTCCTTGCACTTCGCCTGGTCGACGAAGTCGTCGGAGTACGAGCCCGACACCTTGATGTCAGGGTTCGCGTCCTTGGCGCAGTACTCATAGCCGGCGATGAAGCGATCGACGGGCGGGATCTTCTGGCCGCCGACCCATGTGATCGTGCCGGACTTCGAGGTGAGCGCACCCACCACGCCGACGAGACAGCCCGCCTCCTGCTCCTTGAAGAGGAGGCCCTGTGCGTTCGGGATCGCAGGATCGAATGCCGAGTCCACGATCGCGAAGTCCGAGTCCGGGAACGCCTTCGCCGCCTGTGTGGTTGCATCCGTCATGAGGAAGCCGACCGACACGATGAGGCTCGTCCCTTTCTGACCGAACTCGGACAGGTTCGGGATGTAGTCGGCATCGGACTTGGACTCGAGGACGTCACCCTGGATGCCCAGCTGGCTCTTGGCGTTCTCGAGCCCCTGGTTGGCCAGTGAGTTGAAGCCGCGGTCGTTCAGACCGCCGATGTCGGTCACAAGGCCGACCGAGATGGCCTCGCCACCGGTCGTCCCGCTCGGCGTGCTCGAGGCCGCACCGCTCGTGTCGCCCTCGTCTCCGCCGCCACAGCCGGCCGCCGCGATGGCGACCGCAGCCGTCAGCAGAGCCAGGAGCGCAAGACACGACCACCTACGCTTACCGTTCACAGAACCTCCCTTATCGCCCGTTTCTCAGCGGTTGGAGCCGGGACGATGCTATCCCCCCCGCTGTTTGAAAGCTAGGACGGACTGCAGGGGGCTTCGTTAGGAGGGAACCTCCGTGAGCACGCGGTCGAGATCGCCTTCGCCGATCAAAACGCGGCGTGGCTTGGAGCCCTCGTAGCCGGAGATGATCCCGCGGCGCTCGAGCATGTCGACGAGGCGGCCGGCCCGCGTGTAGCCGACGCGGAGGCGCCGCTGGATGAGCGAGACGGATGCGGTCTGGGTCTGGACGACGATCTCGATCGCGCGGTCGAGGAGCGGATCCTCATCCGGGTCGAACTCGCTTTCTTCCCCGTCCTGCTCCCGGGCGCTCGGCGCTTCGAGGAGCGACTCGTCGAGCTGCTGCTCGCGCTGCCCGCGGCACTGCTCGACGATGAGGGCGATCTCCTCCTCGCTCACGTAGGCGCCCTGGACGCGTTGGAGCCGCGATGTGCCGAGCGGCTTGAAGAGCATGTCGCCCTGGCCCAGGAGGCTTTCGGCGCCCGCAGTGTCCAGGATGACGCGGCTGTCGGTCATGCTCGAAACGGCGAACGCGATCCGCGAAGGGACGTTCGCCTTGATCATGCCGGTGATGACGTCCACGGACGGGCGCTGCGTCGCGAGGACGAGATGGATGCCGACCGCACGCGACTTTTGCGCAAGGCGGATGACGGCGTCCTCCACGTCCTGGGGCGAGACCATCATCAAGTCGGCGAGCTCGTCGATCACGACGAGGAGGTACGGCAGCGTGGGTTCGCCCCGCTCGGAGAGGACGCGGTTCAGCTCGGGGAGGTTGCGGGCGCGCGCGAGACTCATGCGCTCGTAGCGGCGCTCCATCTCGGTGAGGACGTTGGTGAGCACCGCGGCAGCAGCCTTCGGGCTCGAGACCACAGGCGTGAGGAGATGCGGGATCGACTCGTAGAGGCCGAGCTCGACGCGTTTCGGGTCGACGAGGATCATGCGCACCTCGTCCGGGGTCGCGCGGAGCAGGATCGAGCAGAGCATGGTGTTGATGCAGCCCGACTTGCCCGAACCGGTCGTGCCGGCGATGAGGATGTGTGGCATCCGCGCCAGGTCGGCGGGCACGGACGAGCCCGAGATGTCCTTACCGAGCCAGACGGAGAGCGGGCTCGAGCCCGAAGGCATGTCCGCGAAGATGTCTCCGAGAGTGACGACGTTCGGGGAGAGGTTGGGGACCTCGACGCCGACGGCCTGCTTGCCGGGGATTGGCGCGAGGATGCGCAGCTCGGTCGTGGCGAGCGCGTAGGCGAGGTCGTCCTTCAACGAGGCGACCTTGCCGACCTTCGTGCCCGGCGCGAGCTGCAGCTCGTAGCGCGTCACGCGCGGCCCGACGACCTGACCGATGAGGTGCGCCTCGATTCCGAAGTTCGAGAGCGCCTGAAGCAGGGCCTCGCCGGTGCGCTCGATCGCCTTCTCGGGCTGGCCCTTCTTGGAGTCGGCGCGCGAATGCTTGAGGACCCCCGCGTCGGGGAGCTTGTAGCCGGCGTGCTCAGTCGACGGCATGTCGAAGACGGGCTCGGGGCGCTCGGCGAGCCCGGGCTCGGGATCCTCGAGCTGGTCGACGAGGACCGCGGACGGCTCGGGGCTCGCCCCCACGACGTCGGGATAGGCCGAGGCCCCGTCCACAGGCGGTGCGTCCGGCTGCGTGATCGGCTCCTCCTCGAGGGGGATACGGACGCGTTCGACGGAGCGGCGCGCGGCCACGGCCGTCCTCTGCGCCGCGTGAGCCGAATGGCGGACGAGCGCGCCGAGCGATGCGCCGGAGACGAGCAGCATTCCCGTGACGACGAGGAAGAAGCCCAGGACGGCGGTGCCGGTGTCGCCGAGAAGGCGGCCCAAGATGAGGTCCAGCGCCTCGCCGGTGCTCCCCCCGCGCGATTCGCCCAGAATGGTCATGCCGCCAAGGACGAGGATGACGAGGCCGGTGCGGAACGGCCTCACGTCGATCAGCTGGGCGCGGGCGACCAGGAGACCGCCGACCGCAAGCAGGACGAGTGGGACTCCGATGCGCCCGGCGCCGACGAGGGCGTCGAGGGCCGAGTCGATCCGGTCGCCTGCATAGCCCCCGTCCCAGCCGAGCCAGAGCGGAATGGCGATGAAGATCCCCAGGAAGACGAGTGCGAGCCCGAAAAGCTCGTGGTGCTGCTGACCCCGGGCGCCCTTCGACCGCGAGCGCTTCTTCCTGCGCACGCGAGACGGGGACTTCGGGCGTAGATGCTTGGGACGCTTCCGCGGCGCCATGAACGCCAGTTCGTCGGAACGGGAAGCCCTCCTCCCTCGTATCTTCAGGGCGTGAGAAGCGGCGCCACCCTCTTTCTCCTCGCGGCGGTGGGAATACTGGCCGCCCTCGCCGTCGCCGACGCGCTCCGGAAGGACGCGCACCTTGCCGCCGGCGCGGACACGACATCGGCGACGACCACGCGGCCCGCGCCTCCGACCCTTCTCGGCACTCTGCGCGACGAGGCGATCGCGGGCTTCGTCCTCTATTCCGACCAGGACTGCCGCCTCCACTCATTTCTCCTTCCGCGCATGGTCGACGACGTCGTCCGCAGCGAGGATGGCGGCGACGTCTTCCGCTGCCGCTTCCACGTGGTTCGAGGGCGGCTCGTCTCCGGCGACGCGAGCGCAGCCGGCAAACTCGCGTTTCGCGACGGCGCCATCGTCTCCGGCGAGCGGGTCGTCCTCACGCACACGGACCTCGTTCGCGCGGCGCGCCGGCATCCGAACGTCGTCGGGTACGACCGCAGCATTCCGCTCCACATCGCCGTCGACGGCCTCGCGAGCTTCGGGGCGCGGAGGCCGGTCGTCGCGATGACGATCTCGGCGCGCTACCTCGAGCCGCAGTACTTGGTCGCGCTCTTCGACGGCCACGACGTCCGCGCAGTCGCGGCAAGCTTTCGCGGCCCTTACCGCCACCTCTTCACGAGCGGCGACGGCGCGCTCGTCGGAACCGAGGACGGCACCGTCATCACACGCACCGGGCGAACCATCGACCCGCCCCAGGGACTGCCCACGAGCCGGGCGATCGCGTTCTCGCCCGACGACCGCTGGATCGTCCGCGTGAACGGCACCAGTACTTTCCTCGTCGGAGCACCTGACGGCAGCCAGCCGGGGCCGATCATCCGCCTGCCGATTCGAGCGCGCGACCTCGTCTGGGAGCCTGTTACTTCAGGGACTTCAGTCGGTCCGCCAATACGTCGATGAACCCGGGCCCGTCCACGTCGACCCCGACGTGGCAGTTCGGCTCCTTGCCCGACCGCTCCCAGAGATCGACATAAGTCCGGCCGCGGCCGGGCTCGCGACCGACGTCCACCTCCACGTGGCGATGCTCGGTCTGGAGGAACCTGTCGCTGACCACGTGCGCGACCGCGAGCGCGTCGTGCACCGGCGATCCCCCCCAGCCGTACATGCGCTGGTGGTGGCCGTGGTAGAAGTCGTAGAGAGCGGCGACGAGGCCCCCCACGCGGCCGGCCTCACGCAGTTCGTCGACCTTCTGCGGGAAAAGAAGCGCCTTGTGCGTGACGTCGAGTCCCACCATGGTCACGTCGATCCCGCTCGTGAAGACGCGATGCGCGGCCTCAGGATCCGCCCAGATGTTGAACTCCGCGGCCGGCGTCACGTTCCCTTCCGCGATCGCGCCCCCCATCAGGACGATGCGCGCGATGCGGTCCTCGATCCCGGGGTAGCGGGCAAGGAGAAGTGCGATGTTCGTGAGCGGGCCCACCGGGACGAGGACGACCCCGTCGTTCTCCTCCACCGTCTTGGCGATGAAGTCGATCGCATGCCCGTCTGCGGGCTTCGTCGCCGGGTCGGGCAGATCGGGCCCGTCGAGCCCGCTCTCTCCGTGGACGTCGGCCGCCGCCCATTGCTCGCGGACGAGCGGGCGGTCGCAGCCGGCATGGACCGGGATCTCCGTGCGGTCGACGAACTCGAGGATCTTGAGCGCGTTAGCCGTCGTCTTCTCGAGCGTCTGGTTGCCCGAGACGGACGTGACCCCGAGCACCTCGACCTCGGGCGACGCGAGCGCGAGGAGCAGCGCGATCGCGTCATCGTGACCCGGGTCGGTGTCGAGGACGATCTTCGTGCCCATCAGCGGCGGAGTATGTCGTCTATCTCCGCGTTCGTGGGCAGGGAAGGCTGCGCGCCGAGGCGGGAAGCTGCGATCGCCCCGGCCGCGCACGAGCGCCGCAGCGCCTCGTCGCGGTCGCGCCCCTCGAGGAGCGAGACGACCATGCAGGCAGTGAAGGCGTCGCCGGCGGCAGTGCCGTCGACCGCGTCCACCTGGGGCGGCACTGCCCGTGCCACCTCCTCCCCGTCATCGAGCAGGACCGCCCCTTCGGCGCCCAGCGTGAGCGCGGTCAGGCGCGGAGCCTCGGTCAGCGCCTCGAGCTCGTAGCGATTGACGACGACGAGGTCGGCGCGGCGGAGGATCTCGACCGGCACGGGCTTCGACGGCGCTGCGTTGAGCGCGAAGAAGCCCGTCGCCGAGCGCGCGGCGGCGGCAACCGTTTCCACCGGGATCTCGAGCTGGCAGAGGAGGTTCTCGATCAGCCCGGAGGTGGTGACCGACGTGTTCGCCCCGGGCGCGACGACGATCTCCGTTTCCCCGCGTGCGTCCACATAGATGAGCGCGACACCGGTTGGATCGGCGGCTTGCGCGAGGTCGTGGTCGATTCGCGCCTCGTCGATGCCCTTCAGGGCTTCTTCGGCGAACGGATCCTCTCCTACGGCGCCGACCATCCGCACGTGGGCTCCGAGCCGCGACGCAGCAACGGCCTGGTTCGCACCCTTGCCGCCCGGGAAGCGCTCGAAACTGGCGTCGGTGACGGTCTCGCCGGGCTGCGGCAAGCGCTCGCAGCGGGCGACGAGGTCGAGGTTGATGCTGCCGACGACCGTGAGGGAGACGCTAGGCGGCAAGCGCGCGCAGGTCGTCGACCGCGCCGTTCAGCAGGTTCTCGCGCAGATCGAAGAGGCCGGCCCAGAGCGACTCGCGGTCGGGTACCGACGCAAGGCGGGCAGACGCCGAAAGGCCTTCGAGCGCGCGCACGAGAACGGCGAGCTCGAGGTAGGCGTGCGAGACACGGGCGGGCGAGGCTCCCACTCCAGCCCGGCGCAGGACCGCCTCCCACTCCACGACCTCCCCGGCCCCGGGCTCGCCGTACCAGGAGCGGCCCTCGGCCTGGTCGGACTCGAGCTCGATGAGGAAGCGACCGAGCGGCCGCTCCAACCCGGCCAGTGCGGTCTCCGCCCTCTCCGCCGCACGGCGAAGCGCGGCTTCGCGCTTGGGCGCCGTGCATGGCTCGGGCTCCCCCTTCGCCCAGCGCTCGAGCAGGCGGCAGAACGCAAGCGCCGCGACCTCGCTCGCGGTCAGCGAGCGGACGAGTCGCTCCGCGGTCGCTTCGGACACGCCGTAGGAGCGCATGAGGCCCGCCCAGCAGTTGCCGTTGGTCTCGCTCATCTCTTCCTCTACTAGTACACGAACTTGTGGATGTGCGTACGGTTCCGTGGATGAACACGTACTCACTCGTTTCCACTCTTCCGATCGAGATCGACTCCTACGAGCTCGAGGGGCTGAGCGTCGAGGTATCGCCCGAGTTCACGCGCAAGACGACGGTCATCCGCCTTCGTGGAGGCGGCGAGGAGGGCATCGGCGAGGACCCCACCTACAGCCCGGAGGATCAGGAGGCCTTTCAGGCCGAGGGAGCGACGCTTCCCCTCTCCGGCTCACACCACACCGTCGATTCCTTCTCCGAGCTCCTCGAGCGCCTGTCATTGTGGCCTGCCGGCCCTGCCCTTGATCAGTTCCGTCCCTATCGCCGCTGGGCTTTCGAGAGCGCGGCGCTCGACCTCGCTCTTCGCCAGGCGGGCAAGTCCCTGGCGGGGGTGCTCGAGCGCGAGGCCAAGCCTCTCCGCTTCGTCGCGTCGATGCGGTTCGCCGACCCCGCGACGATCGCGCCACTCCAGGCCTGGCTCGATCTCTATCCCGACCTGCGTGTGAAGCTGGACCCGACAGGGACGTGGGACGACGTTCTCGTCAACGAGCTCGTCCAGACCGGCGCGGTCGCCACCCTCGACTTCAAGGGCGCCTACGAGGGGACGCCAGTCGACCAGCCGCCGGATCCGACTCTCTACGCGCGCATCGCGCTCGCGTTTCCGGACGCGTGGCTGGAGGATCCCGCGCTGAACGACGAGACAGATCCCGTCCTCGAGCCGCATCGCGACCGAATCACCTGGGACGCGCCGATCCACTCCGTCGCCGACATCGTCGACCTGCCGTTTCCGCCGCGGACGCTCAACTTCAAGCCGTCGCGCTTCGGAAGCATCAAGCGCCTCTTCGACGCGTACGACCACTGCGCCGAGGCAGGCATCGCGATCTACGGCGGCGGCCAGTTCGAGCTTGGGCCGGGCCGTGGGCAGATCCAGTATCTCGCATCGCTCTTCCACCCGGACTCGCCGAACGACACGGCGCCCTCGGCCTACAACGCGAAGCCCGCGGCGGGGCTGCCCACGAGCCCGCTCACGCCCGAGATCGAGGCGACCGGGTTCCGCTGGAAGTCCTAGACCTCGAGGACGACGGGGAGAATCATCGGCCGGCGGCCCGTGCGCTGGCGGATCAGCTGGCCGACGGCGTCGTGGATGTGCTCCTGCAGGAGCTTGAGCTCGGAGATGTCCTCGGAGAGGCAGTGCGCGAGGGTGCGTTGGGCCTCGTCACGCGCCTCGTCGAGGAGTGAGTCCTCCGGCTCGGCGAAGCCGCGCGCGATCACCTCGGGCGCCGCGATCTCGCGTCCGTTCTGCGAGCCGACGGTCACGACGACGATGAGGACGCCGTCCTCGGAGAGGTGCCGCCGGTCGCGAAGCGCCACGTCCTGCACGTCCCCCACTCCGAGCCCGTCGACGAACGTTGCGCCGCTCTCCACGACGCCGACGACTTCCGCGCGCCCGTTGGCGAGCTCCACGACCGAGCCGTTCTCCGCGAGGACGATGTTGTCAGCGTCGACCCCGGCATCTCGGGCCAGGCGGGCGTGGGCAGCGAGCATGCGGAACTCGCCGTGCACCGGCATGACGTTTCGGGGGCGCAGGACAGCAAGGATCGTGCGCAGCTCCTCGGCGTGCCCGTGGCCGGAGACGTGCACGGGCGCGATCTCCTGGTGCAGCACCTCGGCGCCCGACTTGGCGAGGCGGTTGATCGTGTCGTGGACGCGGAGCTCGTTCCCCGGCACCGGCTTGGCCGAGATGATGACCGTGTCGCCCTCTTCGATCTGCACGTGCTGGTGGTCGTTGTAGGCCATGCGCGTGAGCGCCGACATCGGCTCCCCCTGGCTACCGGTGCAAAGGATCATCGTCTCGTCGGGCCTGAGCTCGGGGAGAACGTCGGGCTTGACGAGGAGATCCTCGGGCACGTCGATGTAGCCGAGGTTTCGCGCGATGTTCACGTTCTTGCGGAGCGAACGGCCGATGAGGCAGACCTTGCGCTCGTCCTCGAGCGCGACGTCGATCGCCTGCTGCACGCGGTGCACATTGGAGGCGAACGACGCAATGAGTATGCGGCCGCTGCGCTGCGGGATGATCTGCCGGAAGACTTCCCCGACCGTGCGCTCCGACTGCGTGACCCCGGGGCGTTCTGCGTTCGTGGAATCGCCGAGGAGAAGGTCGACGCCGCGGTTCCCGAGGTCTGCGAGCGCGCCGAGGTCGGTGCGAAAGCCGTCCACAGGCGTGTGGTCGATCTTGTAGTCACCGGTGTGGACGATGCGCCCGCCGGGGGTCTCGAGGACAACCGCTACCGCGTCCGGGATGGAGTGCGCCATCCGCACGAACTCCGCGGTGTACGGCCCGATCCGAGTCGGCCCGTCCTCCGGCACCGCCTCGACGAGCTCGGCGTCCTTCATCAGGCCGTGCTCGTCGAGCTTCGACTTGACGAGCCCGAGCGTAAGCCCCGTCGCCCAGATCTCCGGAATCCGAACTTCCCGCAAGAGATATGGGAGCGCACCGACGTGGTCCTCGTGCCCATGGGTGAGGATGACGGCGCGGATGTCGCGCTCGTGGTCCCGAAGATACGAGAAGTCCGGAAGGACGAGGTCGACGCCCAGATGCTCGTCCCGCGGGAACGACAGACCGGCGTCGATCACGACGATGCCCTCGTCGCTCTCGACGACCATCATGTTCTTTCCGACCTCGCCCAGCCCCCCGAGCGGGATCAGCCGCGTGGAGCTCGCCACGGGCTAGACCTGCGCTGCCTGGAGGACGCCTGCTCGCTCGAGCACCGCGCGAAGCTCGGCCTTCTGAGCCTCGGTGGCCTCGACGAGCGGCAGCCGCGGGATCCCGACGTCGTGTCCGGCGATCGCCATGGCCGCCTTGACCGGAATTGGGTTCGTGTCGATGGCGAGCGCCTCGATCACGGGCCTGAGCTCCGCCTCGATCTCGCGCGCTTCGGCGATGTCTCCGTCGCGGTAGCGGGTGAGTAGGTCGCGCACGCGCTGGCCGACGAGGTGCGTGAAGACGAAGACGCCGCCCTTTCCGCCTACCTCGAGGAACGGCAGGAGAAAGTCGTCGTTGCCCGCGTAGAGAGTCAAGCCGCTCTCGTTCACGATCCGCTTCGCCTGCTCGATGTCCGGCGTCGCCTGCTTCACGTACTGCACGTTCGGGATCTCGGCGAGCTCGGTGAGCGTCTCCGGCTCGATGTTCACGACCACGCGCTGCGGGATGTTGTAGACGACGATCGGCTTGTCGGTGACCGCCGCGATCGCCTCGAAATGGGCGACGATCCCGCGCGCCGGCGGCTTCGAATAGTACGGCGTGACGACGAGGAAGGCGTCCACGCCGATGCCGTGCGCCTCGCGGGTCAGATGGACCGAGTGCGCGGTCGAGTACGTGCCGGTCCCTGCGACGACGCTCGCGCGGTCACCGACAGCCTCGACCGCCGCAGTGAAGAGCCCGAAGCGCTCGTCGTCGGTCAGGGTCGGCGACTCCCCGGTCGTCCCCGCCACGACGACGCCGTCGGAGCCCGTGTCGACGAGGTGCGCACACAGGCGCCTGAACGCCTCGTAGTTGACGGATCCGTCGACGCTGAAAGGCGTGAGGACCGCTGTCAGGACTTCCCCGAGCACCGGACGAATCTTACTCCAGGAGGCTTTCGAGCCCGACGGTGATGCCGGGCGGAAGGCTCGAAAGCTTGTCGAGAGCGAGGAGGACTCCCGGCGCGAATGCCTCTCGCGAAAGCGTGTCGTGCCGGATGGTCAGAAGCTGCCCCTCTCCGCCCAGCAGCACCTCCTGATGGGCGACGAGGCCCGGCAGGCGTACGGAGTGGATCGGCACGTCCCCCGGGATCGCCTCGGCGGTCGCCTTCGCAGTGCCCGAGGGCGCATCGACCTTCGACTCGTGGTGGAGCTCGACGATCTCCGCCCTGGGGAGATACTTCGCGGCCTCGGCTGCAAAGCGCATCATCAGCACTGCTCCCACAGCGAAGTTCGGAGCGACGAAGCAGGCGATTTCCCGCCTGCGCCCGAGCTCGTCGAACGAGGCGAGATCCGCGGGGCCCATCCCGGTCGTGCCGACGACGCACGGGATGCCCGCCTGGAGGCAGCCCTCGACGTTCCTCAGCACCACGTCCGGGCGCGTGAAGTCGATCGCGGCATCGTGCCCGTCGCGGTTCGGCTGGTCCCCGCTCCCGGCCGGCGTGACCTGGTGCCCTGCCTCCACCAGCTTGGGAGCGAGGGCCGACCCCACTTTTCCGTCCGCGCCGTAGAGAAGGACCTTCACGCCGCCGCGGCGGAAATGAGGTCGGGACAGACCGCCTCGACGGCCTTGAGCACGCGCTTCTCGCTCGGCCCCACCGCCGCGACGGACAGGCGGTCACGGGCCAGGAGCGCTCCCGTCAGCTCGGCGACGCTCGACGCGTCGACCGCGTCGATCTCGGCCAGGATGCGATCGAGGTCGAGGAGCTCGCTGTCGGTGATGAGCGATTTGCCGAGCCGGCTCATACGCGTCGACGTCAGCTCCATCGAGAGCATGATCCGGCCCTTCAGGTTTTCCTTCGCTCGGGCGAGCTCCTCCTCGGTGACATCCCCGGCCGCGACGACCTCGATCTGCTCCGTCACGATCTCCAGGCAGGCGCCGAGGTTCTCGGCCCTGGTGCCCACGTACACCCCGATCTGACCGGTGTCCGCGTATTGCGAGGAGAATGTGTAGACGGTGTAGGCAAGCCCGCGCTTCTCCCTGATCTCCTGGAAGAGCCGCGAGGAGGCAGAGCCGCCGAGGATCCCGTCCAGGATCGAGGCGGCGAAGCGGCGCTTGTCGGAGCGCGAGATGCCCGGCGCGCCGAGGCAGAGGTGGTATTGCTCCGTGTCCTTCCCCTGGAAGACGAGCCGCGGCGGAGGCGCAGAGACCCACGGTGCGCGCGCTGCCGGGCGGCGTCCCGCCGGTCGGATCTTCGCCTCCATGTCCTCGACGAGCGCAATGAGGCCGTCGTGCGGGAGGTTCCCGGCCGCGGCCACGACGACGTTGCCGGGCGCATAGCGCGCGCGGTGATAGGCGGCGATCGAGCGGCGAGAGACGTTGGCGATGACCTCTGCGCTCCCGAGCACCGGCCGGCCCAAGGGGTGGTTCCCGAAGACCGCCTGCGTGAGGAGGTCGTGGATCAGCTCCTGCGGCGTGTCCTCGATCATCGCGATCTCTTCGAGGACGACCTCGCGCTCCGAGTCGAGATCGACGAGCTCAGGCGCGAAGACCAGGTCGGTCATCACATCGAGCGCTTCCTCGACGTGCTCGTCCAGCACGCGCGCGTAGACGACCGTGTAGTCGCGTGCCGTCGCCGCGTTCAGCTCGCCGCCGAAGCCGTCGAAGACCTCCGCGATCTCCTGCGCCGAGTACTTTTGCGTCCCCTTGAAGAGCAGGTGCTCGAGGAAGTGCGTGACCCCCGCGTGCGAGTTGTCCTCGTCACGGGAGCCCGTGCCGATCCAGAGGCCGAGCGCGACGGAGCGAACTGTGTCGAGCGGCTCGCTGATGACCCGCGCCCCGCTCGGAAGCGTCGTCAGCAGGTAGTTCTGCACGCGCGAATCGTAGACCTTTGCCTCAGACGTGCCGGTAGGCCCGGCCTGGATCGCCCGCAGCGCGCGCGAGGAGGGCGATCGCCTTGAGCGGCGGGCGGGCGAGGCCCCTGATCCCGCCCACGTCGGCAACCTCCCCGCGCACGAGCCGCTCCACGGAGCGCCACACGAGCTTCGTGCTGGCGAGGCCGAATGTCGCTCGCGGGTAGCGGTCGAGGGAGACCTTCACTCCCCACGAGGCCCAGAGGTGCGTCGCCAGCCGGGTCGCCAGGCGCGGCCCATACGGATCCAGGCTTTCCGCCCTGCCATGAAGGACGTCGAGAACGGCCTCGCAGGCGTACTCCGAGCTCAGGAAGCCTTCGAACATCCCGTCCCCGGAGACCGGGTCGATGAGCCCTGCCGCGTCGCCGACGAGGAGCGCACGCCCCCGCGCCAGCGTGGAGCCCGGCTCGCGCAGCGGAAGCCGGTAGCCGCGAAGCTCCTCGAGGTCGTCGAAGGAGGCGCCGTGCGCCTCGCAGAGCCGCCGGAGGTGTGCGCGCAGGCGCGGTCCCTCCTCCTCCCAGCCGCCGACGCCGAAGTTCGCGTGATCGCCCTTCGGGAAGACCCAGCCGTAGCCGCCCGGTACGACGCCCAGTTCGAGTGCGAGCCGCCCGTCGTAGGGCGACCGGTCCACCTTCGCGTAGGGCATGTTCCCCTCGAGCGCGACGCCGACCACGCGGTTGCCGCCGAGCCCGAGCGTGCGGGCGGTCACTCCGTTGACGCCGTCCGCGCCGATCAGGGCGTCGGCCTCTATCCCCTCGACGGCGACGCCGTCTGCCCGAACCTCGAGGTCGCTCACCTTCCTGCACTCACGGAACTCCGCCCCCGCCTCGGCCGCCTTCTGCACCAGGAAGTGATCGAGCCGCTTCCGCTGCGTCATGTAGACGAGCGGGTCACCGTTTCCGCGCGCGAGGGACTTCCCGTAGCGCAGGCGCAGGTCGACGGCCGACACGACGTGTTCGACGACGGGCTCGATGGAGAACGGCAGGAGCCGGGCGGCGCGGCCCGTCACGCCTCCGCCACACGGCTTGTCGCGCGGAAAGCGTGCGCGGTCGAGCAGAAGGACGTCCGCGCCCGCACTTGCAAGCCTGTAGGCGGCGGTCGAGCCCGCGGGACCGGCGCCGACGACAATGACGTCGTAGCGCTTCATGGCGCCATTCTCACAATTCCGGCCACGTGAGCGTTATAGAGAAGCGTGCAGCGATTTCCGAGGCTCTCGTTCGCGGCCGTCATCGTCGTCTGGGCCTCGGCGTTCTCCGTCATCAAGGCGCTTCTCGACCACGGGATCGGCGCCGAGCAGATCGCCCTCGCCCGCTACCTCATCGCCGCGCCGGGGTTCGTGTTCCTCGTCTGGCGCGCGGGCGGCCTTCGCGGACTGAACCGTCGCGACGCGACCCGTGTGTTCGTCGCCGGCGTCGTCATCGTCGCCGGCTACCACCTCTCGCTGAACCTCGGCGAACAGTCCACGTCCTCCGGCATCGCGGCGCTGATCGTCGCTCTCTCCCCCGCGCTCACCATGGCGCTCGCAATCGCGTTCGGGCTCGAGCGTTTCAGCATGCGCGTCGCGCTGGGTCTCGCCGTCGCATTCGCGGGAGTCGTCGTTGTCGTCGGCCTCGGCTCGGGCGACGAGTTCTCGCTCGACGGGCGCAAGGGACCGTTGATCGTGGTCGGCGCGCCGCTTTCCTTCGCGCTCTACAACGTGCTCCTGAAGCCGCTCTTCACGCGCTACGACCTCCTCGCGCTGACCGCGGCGACCAGCCTGATCGGAACCGCCGGCCTGCTCCCGATCTTCGCGAGCTCCGACGTCTCCGGCGCGACGTCGCTCTCGGCAGGCGACCTCGCACTGATCCTCTACCTCGGGATCTTCTCGACGCTCCTGGGCTACATGGCGTGGAACATCGGCCTGCGGGCCTTCGGGCCCACGCGGGCGGTCACGGCCACCTACGCCATCCCGGCGCTGGCCGTCCTCTCCGGCGCAGTGACGCTCGAGGAGCCCGTGACGGCGTGGATCGCCGCCGGCGGGCTCCTGATCGTCGGAGGGGTCGCGCTGGCTAGCTTTCGCGGCGCGGGCCGCGGTCACGGCGTCCGCGGTCTCGTCCGCCTCGGCGGTCGTCGTTCCGAGGACGCTCCTCGCGTTCCCGCGGCGGAGCCGACTTCGCGCGCTCGATGAGCTCCTCGGGCTGAACGAGCCCACCGTCCTCGTGCTTGGCGACGAGCTTGAGGCCGATCCGGCCGCGAGCCTTGTCGACCTCGGCCACCTTGACGTCGAGGACGTCGCCGCGGCTGATCACGTCCTCGATGTGCGCGACCCGGCCGGGCCCCACGTTCGAGACGTGCAGCAGGCCGTCGGTGCCCTTCTTCAGCTCGACAAAGGCGCCGAAGTCGGTCGTCTTCACGACCTTGCCGGTGTACTCGTCGCCGACCTCTGGCTCCTTCGTGAGGGCCTGGATCGCTGCGATCGCGGCCTCGGCCTTCGGGCCGTCGATCGCGTAAATGAGGATCGTCCCGTCCTCCTCGATGTCGATCTGCACTTCGTAATCGGACTCGAGCGAACGGATGGTCTCGCCGCCCTTGCCGATGACGAGCCCGATCTGCTCCGGGTCGATCTTGACCGTCGTGATCCGCGGCGCGTGCTCGGAGAGCTCCGTACGGGTCTCGGAGATCGCCTCGGCCATCTTGTCGAGGATGAACTCGCGCGCCCGCTTCGCCTGATCGAGGGCGTTCCGCATGATCTCCTGCGTGACGCCGGTGATCTTGATGTCCATCTGGAGTGCGGTGATACCGTCGCGCGAGCCGGCGACCTTGAAGTCCATGTCACCGAGGTGATCCTCGGCGCCCTGGATGTCGGTGAGGATGACGTAGTCGTCGCCCTCCTTGACGAGGCCCATGGCGATGCCGCCGATCGGTGCCTTGATCGGCACGCCGGCGTCCATCAGCGCGAGGGTCGAGCCGCAGACCGATCCCATCGAGGACGACCCGTTCGACTCGAGAGTCTCCGAGACGAGCCGGATCGTGTACGGGAACTCGTCGAGCTGCGGGATCATCGGCTCGAGCGCACGCTGCGCAAGTGCGCCGTGGCCGATGTCGCGGCGCTTGGGGCCCCGCATGAAGCCCGTCTCCCCGACCGAGTAGGGCGGGAAGTTGTAGTGGTGCATGTAGCGACGCTCGGACTCGAGGGAGAGGTCGTCGATCCGCTGCCCCTCCTTGGCGGTGCCGAGCGTGAGCAGCGTCATGATCTGGGTCTGGCCGCGGGTGAAGAGCGCCGAGCCGTGCGTGCGCGGGGAGACTCCCACTTCGCAGTCGATCGGCCGGATCTCTTCCGTGCCGCGCCCGTCCGGACGCCGCTTGTCGACCGCGATCTTCTCGCGGACGAGCTGCTTGTAGATGGACTCAGCGGCCTTTTTCACGAACTGCTTCGTGAGGCCGTCCTTGACTGTCGGGGCCTCGCCCTCGACGGTGGCCGGGCCGACCGGGAAGGGAAGCTGGAGCTCTTCGATGATCCGGTCGAAGAGCAGGTGCCGCTTCGCGGACTTGAGCTGCTTGGAGTCTTGCTCGGCCTCGGTCAGCGCACGAAGCTCTTCGCCGTACTGCTCGCGGACCGACTCGACCGTCGCCTCGAGGCGAAGTGTCTCGAGCAGCATGTCGAGGCTGGAACGCACCTGCATCTCGCGGACGATGTCCTCCTCGGTGGAGTCCATCGTGAGCGGCGAGGCCAGCTCAGCCCCGATCTCCTCGATGGCCGCGGCAGCCTCCCTGAGGCCGTCTGCGGCGATTCGCTCGCGGATGCGGTCGGCGTGGCCTGTGATCTCGGCGTCGACCTCGGGGTCGATCCACTTCGGCTTACCAACCTCGCGCTGGAGCTCTTCTTGTGCCTCGCAGAGCTTCTTGATCTCGGCGTGCGCGAGCTCGAGCGCCTCGAGGAGCAATTCCTCGGGCACCTCCTCGGCGCCGGCCTCGACCATCGTCAGGCCCTCCTTCGTGCCGACGACGATGAGGTCCATCGTCGACTCCTCTTCGAGCGCGGGAAGGCTTGGGTTGATGACGAGCTGGCCGTCGATCAGGCCGATCCGCACGGCGCCCACCGGCCCCTTGAAGGGGAGCGGCGAGATCATGAGGGCCGCGGAGGCGCCGTTGATCGCGAGGATGTCGTGCGGGGTGATGAGGTCGGCCGAAAGCGTCGTGCAGATGACCTGCACCTCGTTCGTGAAGCCCTTTGGCCAGAGCGGCCGGATCGGGCGGTCGATCATGCGCGCGGTGAGGATCGCCTTCTCGGTCGGGCGCCCCTCGCGCTTGAAGAAGCCGCCGGGGATCTTCCCGGCCGCGTACATCCGTTCCTCGACGTCCACGGTGAGCGGGAAGAAGTCCGCGCCTTCGCGCGCCTCCGTCCGCCCTTGCGCGGTCGCGAGGACCATCGTGTCGCCGGAGCGAACAACAACGGCTCCGTCGGCCTGCTTGGCGAGCTTCCCGGTCTCGAAGCTCATGTCGTCCCGGCCGACGGTGACGGTCACCGTCGACTTACCGGAAACCATGGTGCTCATATGTCTTGCCTCTCTTTCCTCTGGGAGGTGGAGGCGGAGGTTTGAGGCAACCGCTTCGCGGGGCTCCCTCAAACTTCCACCGGCTCCCCCCGGCTTCTCTCGACCTAGCGGCGCAGTCCGAGGTCCTTGATCAGGCTTCGGTAGCCCTCCAGGTCGCGCTTCTGCAGGTAGTTGAGCAGCCGCCGACGGCGTCCGACCAGCTTGAGCAATCCGCGGCGGGAGTGATGATCCTTCCGGTGCGTACGGAGATGCTCGGTCAGCTCGTCGATTCGGCGCGACAAAAGGGCGACCTGGACCCGGGACGAGCCCGTGTCCGCATCGCTTCGGCCGTGTCCGGCGACGACTTCTCTCTTGGCTTCTTTGGTGAGAGCCATTCGCCGTAGGCTAGCAAACGTGTTTCTGCCTCCCGGGGTTGCAGCAGGCCATCCGGCCACTGCCGAAGCGGGTTTCCGCATTCTCGAGGAGGGCGGGACCGCTGCGGACGCGGCCGTCGCGGCCTCGCTCGCCTCGTGCGTGGCCGAAACGGTCATGACGGGACTTGCCGGCGGAGGGCACGCGATCTGGTACGAGGCAGCGAGCGGTGAGGCGCAACTTCTCGACTTCTTCGTGACGGTCCCGCGTCGCCATCCCGAACGCGCCGTCGCGCCGCTCGAGGACATCGGGATCCCGTTCGGGAACGAGATCGTCCACTACCAGGTCGGCATCGCCTCCTGCGCGGTACCAGGAGTGCCGGCCGGCCTCGGAGAGCTGTGGCGGAACCACGGGAGACTCGAGTGGGAGCGCCTCGTGGCGCCGGCGCTCGAGCTCGCACGCTCGGGTGTCCACATGCCCCGTGCCCACGCAGAGTGCCTGGCGATGCTCGCGCCGGTCATGACTCTTCACGAGGGCGCCCGCATTTACGCGCCCGCCGGTGAGCTTCTGCACACAGGCGACCGCCTGGACCAGCCCGGGCTCGCAAACGCGCTCGAGCTCCTGCGGGACGAGGGAGCGCGCACGTTCTACGACGGGACGGTCGCGGAGACCCTCGTCGCGCTCATGCACGAGCGCGAGGGCCCTGTGTCGATGGAAGACCTCGCCGCTTACGAACCTCTTTGGCTCGATCCGGTCGAGACCGAGTACCTCGGCTACCGCGTTCTCACGCGGGGCGGCCTGTCGCACCTCGTCACGACGCTGTCGGCGCTGCCGTCATTGCGCGGGACGAAGCCTGCCGAGCGCGTCCTCACGCTCGCGCGCGTGCTCGAGGCGCCGCCCTATAGCGGGCACGGCGAGCAGATCGGCGACACGACCAATCTCGTCGCAGTCGACCGGGAGGGGAATGCGTGCGTCCTCACGACGAGCCTCGGGCTCGGCTCGGGCGACTTCCTCCCGGGCCTGGACGTGCACCTGAACAGCATGCTCGGCGAGGTCGACCTGCACGTGCTCCCGCTCGCGCCCGGCACGCGAATGGAGAGCATGATGTCCCCCACCCTCGTCCTCGACGACGACGGCCTCGCGGTGGCGGCCGGCTCCGCCGGCGGGACGCGCCTTCGCCCGGCGCTCGTCCAGGTGCTGAGCGGAATCCTCGACGAGGGCCTTGCTCCGCAGGAGGCCGTAGACCGGCCGCGCCTTCATTCAGCGGGCGAGATCGTGCGAATCGAGCCGGGCTTCGAGGAGGAGGCTCTCGCAGCGCTCGAAGAAGCGGGCTACGACGTCAGGCGCTTCAGCGCCATCCACCACTACTTCGGCGGGGTCAGCCTGCTTGCCAGAAGCGGCGGAGCGGCAGATCCGCGAAGGAGCGGGAAAGCCCTGACCCTTCAATGACCTCGCCGTCCTCGTCCTGTTCGGCGGGCACCCAGCCCACGTAACCGCAGCGGGGACAGCCGGGGTTCGATTCCGCGGTCCCGAGCGACGAAGGCTTGGGATAGACGATTCCACAGGCCAGGCAGCGGACGGGCGAAAGCAGATGAAGCCGGTTCATTACCTAGAGAGATGCCGAGAACCGGCGAAAACTTGCGTTAACTCGGTCGAATCGCCGCGCGTGTGGCCTCGACGTCGAGCGCGATCTGGCGCACCAGCTCGTCCTCGCTCGTGAAGGCGCGCTCGTCGCGAAGCCGCTCCCAGACCTCGATTCCGAGCTCCTTGCCGTAGAGGTCCCCCTCGAAATCGAGGAGAAAGGCCTCGATCCGGCGCTCGTTCCCGCCGTAATGCGGGTTGACCCCGATCGAGATCGCCGCCCGCCCGCCCAGGGCGGCGCCCGCATAGATCCCGTACGCCGGTACGAGGAGGTGCGGCTCGACGGCGAGGTTCGCGGTCGGGAACCCGAGCATCCCGCCGCGTTGGTCGCCCGAGACGACCGTGCCTTCCAGCTCGTGCGGCCGGCCGAGGAGCGCGGCGGCCTCGCGCATCTCCCCCGCGGCGAGGAGCTCGCGGATCCGGCTCGATGACACGCCTTCGACGAGCGGCACGTCGACGACCTCGAGCCCGAGACGGTTGAGGAGCGCGACATCTCCCTTCCGTCCGCGCCCGAAGCGGAATGTCTCCGCCGCGACGATGGCTTTCGTCCCGATCGGCTCGAGGATCCGGGCCACGAATTCCTCCGGCTCGAGCAGGCTCAACGCCTGGGTGAACTCGACCACGAGAATGTCGCCAGGGCCCGTCTCCTCGATGAGCTCGATGCGCCGGCGCAGCGTCGTCAGAAGCTGGACGTCGTAGCCGAGCACGAGCCGCGGATGCGGATCGAAGGTCACGACGGTGGAGCGGAGCCCGGCCGCCTTCGTCGCCTCGATCGCCGCGCGGTGACCGCGGTGCACCCCGTCGAAGGTCCCGATGGCGACGGCACGGTCGATGGGCTCGAGCTCGGCCGGCGAGCGCGCGACACTCACGCGGGGTCCTCCTCCGGAAGCTCCAGGAGCCTCGGAACGGGCGAAGGGACGAGCCACAAAACTCCGAGGACGCCGGCGGCCGCAGCGAACCACAGGGTCGGGCGCAGACCGAAGGCCGCGCCGAGCGCGCCTCCCACGAGCGCGCCGAGGGGCCGCACGCCGTAGTTGACGAAGCGCAGAGCGCCGGTCGACCGTGACCGCAGCCGGTGTGGAGTGAGGGCGGTGATGATCGCTCCAGCGCTGATGTCCAGGATCATGACGCCTAGCCCAGAGAGAAACTCGGCGGTGAAGAGCATGGCGAGCACGGCGGTCTTGGGGCCACCCGCCAGGGGGACGAGCAGAAGCGGTGCCGGAAAGAGCACCATCCCGAAGACGAAGACGGGGCCGATCCCGAAGCGACGGGTCAGGCGCCCGGCTGCGGCAGCCCCCAGGAGGCCGCCGATCGCGCCCGCGCCGAGGACGATCCCGAGCGTCCCCGAGCGGACGTGCAGCTCGCGGGTCGCATAGAGGATGAAGAGTGCCGCGAAGACGAAGTTGAAGAAGTTGAGCGTCGCCACCGACGCGAGCAACGGCCGCAGGATGCTGTGTCCGAGGATGAAGCGCATCCCCTCCTTCATCTGAGCCCACATGCTGCCCTCGGCGGGCTCGAGCGGAGGCTCCGGAGCCCTGATTCGGCCCAGGAAGAAAGTCGATGCAAGGAAGGAGAGCGCGTCCAGCAGCAACGCGGCGGGCGCGCTCAGAATCTGGACGAGGATGCCCCCCACGCTCGGGCCGGCGACGTACGAGAAGGCTCGGCTTCCGTTCAGGAGCGAGTTCGCCTCGACGTAGTCCTCCCGTTTCGTGACGGCGACGTAGAGCGTCATGTGGGAGATGTCGAAGATGACCGCGAACGTTCCCGTGAGAAATGCGACCGCGTAGAGCTGCCCGAACGTGAGCGCGTCGAGGGCATAGGCGATCGGGATGCTGGCGAGGAGGCCGCCCCTCGCGATGTCGGAGGCGATCATGAGCCAGCGCCTCCGCTCCACGCGTTCCAGCCAGGCGCCTGCCGGAAGCGAGAAGAGCAGGTGCGGGATGAGCGCCGCTGCGGTCAGGTAGCCCATCTCGGCAGCGTCGGCGTGCAGGACGAGTACTGCGGCGAGCGGCAGCGCGATGAGCGTGACCTGGTCGCCGAAAAGCGACACGGTCTCGCCGAGCCATAGGTTGCGGAAGTCCGCCCCCCGAAGGAGCCTCATGCGGCCGGGAGCACCGTCTCGGGTCTCAGAATGCGCCCGTCTCCCTGCGCCACAGCGACGAGGTGGCCCGCAAAGTGCAGCGCAACCGGGCCTTTCTCGGATCCCGGAATGGAGCGTCCCTGGCGGATCGAGACCGCTTCTTCCTCGCTCAGGCCCCGTTCCGGAAGCGATACGAGGGCGGCGAGCGGTGTCAGGATGTTTTCCTCGGCAGCGTCTTCGACGCCGAACGGCCCGACTGCCGTCCGCCTGATCGTCCGGCAGTGCCCGCCGAGCTGGTCGGCGATCGCGCGGATGTACGTCCCGCTCGAGACCTTCAGGTCGAGCTCGACGAGCGGCGGCTCGTAGCGGACGACGCGCAGATCGTGGATCGTCGAACGGCGGATCGGCATCTCGACGGCGACGCCGCGCCGCTGCAGCTTGTAGGCGCGCTCGCCCTCGATCCTCACCGCGGACGCCTGGGGAATGCGCAGCTCGATCTCGCCCTCGAGGGCCTCGATCTGCTCGAGCGAGGCGAGCGGAGGCTCCTCGACGATCTCACCCTCACCGTCCCCCGTCGTCGTGCGCAGGCCAAGGCGAATCTCGGTCTCGTAGCGCTTGTCGAGCCCGACGAGGTAACGGGCGAGTCGCGTCGCGGAGCCCAGCAGGACGAGTAGAAGCCCGCTCGCAAGCGGATCCAGTGTGCCTGCGTGGCCCGCCTTGACGCCGTAGCGCGATCGCAGCTGCCGGACGGCGGCGAACGACGACGGGCCGGCCGGCTTGTCGACCAGGACGAGCCCCTGCATGGGGCGCAAACCCTAGCCGGGCTCTTTGCCGTTCACCTGCGCGAGGAACTCGCGCCGGATGAACTCCGTGATCTCCTCGATGCTCGCTTCGCTCGAGAAGCCGGCCGCCTGGCGATGGCCGCCGCCTCCGCTCTTGCGGGCGATCGCGGAGACGTCGAGGTCCGCCTCGGTCGTCCGTAGGCTGATCCGGTGCGTCGGCCCGTTGGCGGTGGGCGGTTCTCGGATCAGCGCTGCGAGCTCGGTGCCCTCGACCGCCCGCAGGTAGTCGATGATCCCCTCGGAATACGGTTCCTCCGCGGCCGCGTGTTCGAAGTCCTCACGCTCGAGATGGGAGACGACCACGCGGCCTCCCTCGAAGACCTCGGCGTTCTCGAGCGCGCGTGCGACGAGCTTGAGCTTGGCGAACGCGACGTTCTCGTACACGCCCTGGAAGACGCGGTGGACGTCGGCCCCCGCCTCCACGAGCTCGGCGGCGAGACGAAGTGCCTTGGCCGTCGTGTTCGCGTACTGGAAGCGGCCTGTGTCGGTCACGACGGCGATGTAGAGCGCCTCGGCGATCTGCGGGGTGAGGCTCACGCCTAGCTCGCGGAAGACGTCGGCGAGGATCTCGCCGGTCGACGACGCGTGGCCGACGATCAGGTTCACCTTCCCGAAGCGCGTGTTGTCGTGGTGGTGGTCGATGTCCACGACCAGCTGAGCCTTCTCGAGCAGAGCCATCTCCGGGCCGAGCCGCCGCTCGTTCGCGCAGTCCAGTGCCACGACGACCTGGCCCGAGGAGTCGGGGTTGGGGCCGCGCACGATCCCGGCGAAGTCCATGAACTCGTACTCGTTCGGGATGGGCACCTCGCCGAAGAGGTACATGTCCGCATCCTTGCCCAGATCGCGCAGCGCGAACGTCATGGCGAGGAGCGAGCCGAGAGCGTCGCCGTCGGGATTCTCGTGGGTCGTGACGATGAAGCGGTCGTTGCTCCGAAGAGCCTCCGCGACCGCAGCAAGATCTGCCTCAGTGGTGTTCGTCTTCGTTGAGCTCATCGATGAGCCGGGAGAGGCGCACCCCCCTCTCTACCGTCGGATCGTACTCAAACGTCAATTGTGGGGTTCGCTTCAGACGGAGCTCGCTGTTCACGAGGCCCTGGAGGACGCCGTGCGAGGATTGCAGGCCGGCGAGGGTGGCGTCGCGCTTCTTCGCGGACCCGAGCACGCTCACGTAGACGGTGGCCTGGCGAAGATCCGGGCTCGTGTCCACGCCGGTCACGGTCACGAAGCCGATGCGCGGGTCCTTGAGGCTGCCGATGCCCTCGGAGAGCACCTCGCGCAGCGCCTCGTTCACACGGCGCATGCGGCCGGTCATTCGAAGGTCACCACCTCACGCTCGACCCGGCCGAGGTCGAATGCCTGGCTGGCGAGATAGCGCTCGGCGCCGTCGAGCAGATCCTGAAGCTCCTTGTGCCCGCGAGCGACACAGGCAAGCGTGAGACGGGCGCGCTGCCAGACATCGTGGTGGTCGACCTCCGCCACCGACGCCCCGAACCGCCGCTGTAGCTGTGCCTTCACGGACAGGAGCTCCTTCCGCTTTCCCTTCAGGGAATGGTTCTCGGGGAAGTGCAGCTCGACGGAGAGGATGCCGACATAGCCGGCGCCCACTGGCTCAGCTCTCTTCGGCGGGCTCTTCGGGCGGCGGGCCGCCGTTTCCGCCCGTGACCTCCAGGTCGGTGCGCTCGATCTGGCGGGTCTCGTACGCCTCGAGGATGTCGCCTTCCTTCACGTCGTTGAAGTTCTCGAGCAGGATCCCGCACTCGAAGCCCTCCTGGACCTCGCGCACGTCGTCCTTGAACCGCTTCAGGCTCGCGATCGTCGTCTCGTAGACGACCGCTCCCTCGCGGACGACCCGGATCTGCGAGTTCCGCCGGATCACGCCTCGCGTGACCATGCAGCCTGCTATGACGCCCAGGCGCGAGGCGCGGAAGAGCGCCCTGACCTCGGCATCGCCCAGCGACTCCTCCACCTGCTCCGGTGCGAGCATGCCGACGAGGGCGTGCTGGATGTCCTCGGTGAGCTGGTAGATGACGCGGTACGTGCGGATGTCGACGCCGTCGCGCTCGGCCGCCGACCGCGCTTCCGCATTCGGGCGGACGTTGAAGCCGGCGATGATCGCGCTCGAGGCCGAGGCGAGCATGACGTCGCTCTCGGTGATCGCGCCGATGCCGGTGTGGATGACGTTGACCGCCACCTCGGGGTGCTTGATCTTTGCGAGCTCTCCGACGACCGCTTCGAGCGAGCCTTGCACGTCGCCCTTGACGATGACGTTGAGCTCCTGGATGCCGCCCTCGCCCATGCGGGTGAAGAGGTCATCCAGGGAGATGCCCTTCTTCGAGCTCCGCGCAAGCTGCTCGGCGCGCACGCGCTGGGCGCGCAGCCCTGCGAGATGGCGGGCCTGGCGCTCGTTCTCGACGACGCGCGCGTTCTCGCCCGCGGCCGGTGGCTTGTCGAAGCCGAGGATCTCGACGGGAGTGCCGGGGCGCGCTTCCTTGACCTTCTCACCGCGGTAGTCGTGGAGCGCCCGCACTTTCCCCCACGCGTCGCCGGCGACGATGCCGTCCCCGACCCGGAGGGTTCCGCGCGAGACGAGCATGGTCGCGACCGGGCCGCGGCCGACGTCCAGCCGGCTCTCGATGATCGGGCCGGAAGCCTCGGTCTGCGGATTCGCCGTCAGCTCGAGCTCTGCGTCGGCGACTAGGAGCACCTTCTCGACGAGCTCGTCGAGACCCTGCTGCTCCTTGGCCGAGACGTCTGCGTACTGGGTCGTCCCGCCCCACTCCTCCGGCTGGAGGTCGTGGTTCACGAGCTCCTGCCGTACGCGCGTCGGGTTGGAGTCGGGCCGGTCGATCTTGTTCACGGCGACGACGATCGGCACCTCGGCCGCACGCGCGTGGTTGATGGACTCGATCGTCTGGGGCATCACGCCGTCGTCGGCGGCCACGACGAGCACCGCGATGTCGGTCACCTTGGCGCCTCGGGCGCGGAGAGCGGTGAACGCCTCGTGGCCCGGCGTGTCGAGGAACGTGACGCGGCGGCCGTCGTGATCGACCTGATAGGCGCCGATGTGCTGGGTGATGCCGCCGGCCTCGGTCTCGACCACCGCCGACTCGCGGATCGCGTCGAGAAGCGTCGTCTTTCCATGGTCGACGTGGCCCATGATCGTCACGACCGGCGGGCGCGCGACCAGGTCCTCCGGCGCGTCCTCGAAGACCTCGGGCTCGGCGTCCTCGTCGTCGGCGTGCTTGATCTCGACCTCGCGCTCGAGCTGCGCGGCGATCAGCTCGACAGCGTCATCAGCTAGGGACTGGGTGATGGTGACCATCTCCCCGACGTCCATCATGATCTTGATGATCTGCGGGACCGGGATGCCGAGCGCCGCGGAAAGCTCCTTGACCGTCGCGCCCGAGTTCACCTGGACGGGCCCGGTCGGCTGAACCGGAGCCTGTTGCTCCTGGCGCGGCTTCGGCGTCTCGCGCGGCGTGCGCGAATCCTGGCGCGGGCGATTCGCCTGCGAGTCGATGACGACACGGCGCTTCCGCCGGCCGCCCGTCGCGCCGCTCCGCGGCCTCAGTGGTCTTTGTCGGTCAGCCATTGCTCAGTGCGTCTCCAGTTCGGAGAGAAGATTTTCCGGGATTCTGACGGTCCGCCGCAATGTGCGCGAGAAGGCGCGCCGGTCGGCGGCCCGCTCGAAGCAGGAGGGCCGGGCGTGAACGTACGCTCCGCGGCCGGGCGAGCGCTTCCCCCGGTCCGGCCGAAGCACCCCGTCCGGTGCGACGAAGCGCACCAACTCGCGCTGCGGAGCTTTGCGCCCGCAGCCGACGCACGTCCTCTCTGGCTCGCTCATTCGGCAGAGGTCTTCTCCTCCCCCTGCTCCTCGGACGATGCCTCGGCGGCAGGCTCGATCTCCGTCTCGACCTCGACGGCGACCTCGGTCTCCGCGACCGGCTCGGCCGCAGCGACCTCGGCGGCAGGCTCCTCCACGTCGTCCGTCGCCTCCACCGCCTCGACCTCGGCGTCCTCCTGCTCCTCGCTTCCGGGCAGCGCGGGCTGGACGATCTCGGCGGAGACGTCCTCGCCGGCGGCCTCGCGCTCCGCGATCTCGCGGTGGGCGGGAATGCCGCAGTAGTGGGATCCGGGCAGCGCCGTGTTGGGACAGCGCTTGCCTGTCGAGAGGAGCGCGACGCAGCGGCCGGAGAACTCCTCCTCCTGGCCGCCGAAGGCCGCGTCGGCCTCGGCGCGTGCGAACTCGGTCTCCGACTGGATGTCGATCTTCCATCCGGTGAGCCGCGCCGCTAGGCGGGCGTTCAGGCCCTCCTTGCCGATGGCGAGCGACAGCTGGTCGTCGGGGACGACGACCGTGGCCTCGCTCGATTCGTCG
>JBKPPF010000022.1:0-12799 GCA_046733475.1 Actinomycetota bacterium | reverse complement strand
GTCCTGGCCGGCCTTTCGTACTACGGGATCCTCAGAGCGGCCTACGGGGACGAGGTCTCGTTCGCGCCCATCGTCACCGCCTACGCCGTCGGCGTCGCGATGAACAACTTCCTCCCGGCCAACATCGGGACGCTCGTGACGCTGCTCATGTTCGTGGCGCTCATCCCCTCGTGCGCGTTCGCCGGCGCGATCGCGGCCTATCTCGTGCAGAAGATCTTCTTCACCATCGCCGGGACGTTCGTCTACCTCTACCTCTTCCTCTCCGTTCCGGGCTCGTTCACGGAGAACCTCGGCAACGAGAAGGACCACCCGGCGCTGGTGATCGGCATCGTGGTCGGCGTGGTGCTGCTCGTCCTCATCCTCGCCCGGCTCTTCTGGCGCCAGGTGAAGAAGCTCTGGAACCAGGCGAAGCAGGGCGGCGTGATCCTTTCGCAGCCGAAGCGCTACTTCACGCGCGCGTTCCTGCCATCGCTTTTCTCATGGCTCTGCAAGCTGGCGGTAATCGGGATCTTCCTCGCCGCCTTTACGATCCCGGTGACCTTCGAGTCGATCATGTGGGTGACGGGCTCGGGCTCGCTCGCGAACGTCGTCTCCATCACCCCGGGCGCGGTCGGCATCACCCAGGCCACCAACGCGCTCGCCCTGTCGAGCTGCTGCGACGTGCCGCAATCGGTCACGATCGACTACTCGACCGCCCAGCAGTTGATCACGACAGCGTGGAACGTCCTATTCGCGCTCGTCCTGGTCGTCTGCATCTTCGGGTGGACGGGCGGCAAGTCGCTCGTCCTCCAGTCCTACGAGGGCGCAAAGGAAAAGGCAGCCGAGCAGAAGGAGCAACGGGCCGCCAAGAAGGAGGCAAAGCGCGCCGAGGCGCGGGAGAAGGGCACAGGCTTCCTGCGCCGGCGACGCGCCGAGGACGAAACGGGCTAGGTGTCCACCGCGACGTACCGCGAGCCGGTGACCTGGCACCCCGCGCGACCGCGTTTCCGGGCGGCCCGGGTCGTAACCGCCTGGATCCTCGCGGCGCTCGCCCTCATGGCCGCGGCGTGGCTGGTACCGGGCGCTTCTATCGAAGGCTTCTGGGGAGCGTTGCTGGTGTCCGCGATCGTCGCTGGGCTGAACGCGGTTCTGCCCCCGCTCCTCGCAGCGCTGAAACTCCCGTTCACGCTCGTCGCGGGGTTCCTACTCGTCCTGCTGGCCGATGCATTGATGCTCCTCGCCGCGGACGAGATCGCGGACAACGCGATCCACCTGGACTCCTTCTGGATCGCGCTCCTCGTCGCGCTTGTCGCGTCAGCGGTGATCGTCGTCCTCGAGATCATCACGGGCTCGAACGACGAGGACACGTACACGATCAGAGTCATCCAGCGGCTGGCGAGACGGTCGGGCGAGCGGGTGGAGTCGGACCGGCCGGGAATCGTTTTCCTCGAGATCGACGGCCTCGCGCTGCCCATCCTCCGGAGCGCGATGCGGGATGGGAATGCGCCGCACATGGCAAGCTGGATGGCGGAGCACGGCTACGGGCTCACCGAGTGGGAGCCCGACCTCTCGTCCCAGACCGGAGCGAGCCAGGCGGGAATCCTGCTCGGCTCCAACGAGGACATCCCGGCCTTCCGCTGGGTCGAGAAGGAGACCGGTCTCCTGATGACGTGCTCCGCTCCAGCCGACTGCGCGGAGATCGAGCGACGGCGCGCGACGGGAATCGGGCTTCTCACCAACGGCGGCGCGAGCCGCGGGAACCTCCTCTCCGGCGAGGCCGACCACGTCATCCTCACGGTCAGCCGGATGGAGGCGGAGAAGAAGGCGAATCCTGGCTACCGCGCGTTCTTCGCGAACGGGTTCAACGTGACCCGGTCCCTCGCGCTCTTCTTCTGGGAGGTCGTTCTCGAGACCACCTCATCCGCCCGGCAGCGCCGGCGCAACGTTCGGCCGCGCGGCCACCGCGGCGGCGTCTACCCCCTCATGCGGGCCGCGATGTGCGTGGTTGTCCGCGACCTGATCGTCTACGGCGTCCTCACGGACATGATGAAGGGACGCCCCGCGATCTACGCGACCTTTTCCAGTTACGACGAGGTCGCGCATCACTCCGGGCTCGAGCGCACCGACACGCTGGAGGCGTTACGCAAGCTGGACGAGCAGTTCGGGCGCATCGAGCGCGCGCGGCGGTACGCGCCGCGGCCCTACGAGATCGTCGTCCTCTCCGATCACGGGCAGACGCAGGGCGCGACCTTCAAGCAGCGCAACGGCTACGGGCTCGACGAGCTCGTCGAGCGCTCGCTCTCGGGAGGAAAGGTGACGCGCGTCGGCGGCGGCGACGAGCAGGACGCGATGGTGGGCCACGCCATGGGCGAGGCCACAGGGCGCGCGCCGGAGAAGAAACGGTCGAAGAAAGACGTGAGCGGCGAGCAGGTCGTCGTTCTAGGCTCGGGGAACCTGGGCCTCATCTACCTGATGGAGGAGCCGAGGCGACTCACGCTCGAGGAGATCGAGCAGCGTCATCCGGACCTGCTGACCGCGCTGCGCGAGCACCCCCACGTCGGCTGGCTCCTCGTTCGCTCGGAGCGCCACGGGCCCGTCGTCCTCGGAGGACGCGGGGCCCGCTACCTCGCCGACGGCCGCATCGAGGGCGAGGATCCCCTGGCGAACTTCTCCCCCACCGCCGCGCAGCACCTCCAGCGCACCGACTCCTTCCACCACGTGGCCGACATCATGGTCGGGAGCTTCTACGACCCGGACATGGACGAAGGCTGTGCCTTCGAGGAGCTCATCTCCTTCCACGGCGGGATCGGCGGGCCGCAGACGCGGCCGTTCATCCTCCATCCCGGCCGGCTGCAGGTTCCCGAAGAGCCCATCATCGGCGCGGCGACGGTTCACGCGGTGCTCGCCGGGTGGAGGACGGAGCTGGACGGGGCCGGAAGCTGATGGCGGCTTCCCCCAAGATCATCTGCATCGGGCTCAACTACCACGACCACGCCCTCGAGCAGGGAGCCGAGCTTCCAAAGGAGCCACTTCTCTTCGGCAAGTTCGCGAGCGCGCTCATCGGCCCGGACGAGGCGATCGTCCTCCCTCCGGAGAGCACGCACGTGGACGCGGAGGCCGAGCTCGCCGTTGTGATCGGCGCCGAGGGGCGGCGGGTCTCCGAGTCAGACGCACTCGAGCTCGTCGCGGGCTACACCGTGGCCAACGACGTCACCGCGCGCGACCTCCAGAAGGGCGACGGTCAGTGGCTCCGCGCAAAGGGCTTCGATACGTTTTGCCCGCTGCTGCCCGGTGTCGTGCCGGTCTCCAAGCTCGGGGACGGGTCCGGCCTCCGGATCGTGCAGACCCTGAACGGCGAGGCGCTGCAGGATTCATCGACCTCCGAGCTCATCTTCGGGGTTCCGAGGCTGGTGGCACACGCGTCGGCGGTCTTCACGCTGCAGCCCGGCGACCTCATCCTCACGGGAACCCCGGCCGGGGTTGGAGTGCACCGGACTCCACCCGTCGCGCTCGCAGACGGCGACGTCGTAGAGATCGAGATCGAAGGGATCGGGACTCTGCGGAATCCCGTGACGGCCTAACCGTTACGGCGAGTTCGTCGTGGTGCCGGCATGCATCGAGTACAAGCTCGACGGAGCGGACTTTGCACGAAGGCCCAGGCCCTCGGCTTCAGCTCGATGAAGAAGCGGCTCTCACTCGGCCTCTGGCGCCGCTCCTGTAGCTAGCGCCCCGGGCGGCAAGAAGCTGCGCCAGTCGATCCCGAAACGTCCACCGATGTCGGCCAGCGCGACGGCGGGGAGCTCTCCGAAGAGGTCCGGTTTTTCGAGTACTTCTTTCAGCTCCCATCCGACCTCATCCTCGAGCGTGGCCAGAGTGACGGCGCCGTCGGCGACGAGCTCATTCAGGCGCGCCGCGAGGTCCGCGAACGCGTACGCCTCCATCTGGTCTCCAGCCTCGAAGAACGACCGGAGGTCGAGGTGGACCGCGCCGGCGAGCAGGAGGAGCTGGCGGTAGGAGATGGTATCGACGATCTCTTCGTCGAAGCTCTCCAGATCGCGGTATGCCTCATACGAGATCCCGAGCAGGTGGGCGAGCTCTCCAGGATCGCGACCGCTCGACTTCCGCGCCTGGGCAAGGCGTTCCGCCTGACCCGATGCGACGAGATCCTCAGGTTGGAACACTCTCCACTCCCTAACGGCCAACAGCGTACGCGTCGTGAGCCCGAGCCCGAAGCGCCACGTCAGTCCGAAAGAGTGTCTCACTCCGAGACGCCCTGCCGATAGTCAAGCCATGAGAGCGATCGGGGTTGCCGGAGTAGTGCTCTGTGCAGCGGCCATGGTGGCGGCCGGCTGCAGCGGCGGCCGGGACATCGTCCCGCTCGAGACAGTCGCAAACGCCGCGTTCAAAACAGAGTCCGTCGGGACCGCTCGAGTCTCCTTCGAAGGGACGGTCACCTTCAATCACGACCACGCGCAGAGGTTCGAGTTCACGGGACACGGGATCGCCGACTGGCGGACGGGCTCCTCGGAGATGACCGCGGTGTACAAATTTCCGGGCCCGATTCAGGAAGCCATCAAGCAGCAGTTCGGCCGCCCCCTGAGCGCGAACCTGATCGTCGACGGGCGCAAGGGCATCGTCCTCTACATGCGGTTTCCGTTTCTCGACCAGCTCATGCCACGGGGAAAGAGATGGCTGAAGGCAGACATCGTCGAGATGGGCAAGGCGTACGGTCTCGACCTGGACCGTCTGAAGGAGACGAAGCAGAGCGACCCGGGCCTGATGCTCGCCTACCTCAAGTCGGCCACCGGCGTGAGAAGGGTCGGTTCCGATCTCGTTCGGCGCGAAGTGGCCACGCACTACGCGACGATCGTGAAGGCGGAGACGATCATCCAGCAGGCGCCCCGCGACCAGCGCGAGCCGATGAGGCGATACCTCCGCATTCTGGGGATCAAGACGTATCCCGTGGATCTCTGGGTGGGTCAGGACGGAGTCGTCCGCAAGCTTGCGATCGTGCTCGAGTACAACCCGTCGAAGAACGAGCACGTGAAGATGGAGCTCAGCGAGGAGTACTACGACTTCGGACTCAAGGTGAACATCGAAGCCCCGCCTGCAAGAAGCGTGCTCGACGTCACACCGCGACTCAGCGACGACGGGCACGCGCTGAATTCGTAGTCGCCCGAGGGCTGGCCGGACTCGTCCGAGCCCTTTTCGCACGGAATCCTCGAGCTGTCGCGTGTCCGCCATTTGGTCAAATTGACCACGGCCAATTAGCGGCGCGACTCTCTCCTCCGGTCAGCGGCCGCTACGACCAAAGTTGACCACCACACCTGGAAGGTCTGCGCGACGCCGCGGTCGCCGCGCAGACCTCCTGCGCACTCACGTCATGTAGTTGTGCACCGGCCAGAACTGGGGTTGGGGCCCCGGCCCGGCGAACCCCAGCGCCTCGAGCGCCGGACCGAAGCGCTCCTTCAGGAGCTGGCCCGCTTCCTCTTCGGATTCGAACACCTCGATCACGCGCCAGCCCCCGTTGGGACTCGGCCCGGCGATGTGGAGGATCCCGCCTGCGGGCCCGTCCAAATCGATCTGCTTGCGAATCCTCTCGTAGAGCTCCTCCGAGCCTTCGGGGTTGTCCACAAAAACCCAACTGCCGCGCATGCGCGGGGCGCGGAGCGGACGGATCCCTAGGAGTTCACGCGGACCTGCTGTCATAGGGCGCGCTCTGGCTTCGTCGTGCGGGACTAGCGTCTAAAGGACGGCCAAACCGCGCGACGAGCTCGCGTCGACTGCGGACTCCAACCTTCCTGAAGATCGACTTGAGGTGGTCTTGAATTGTGTGCCGCGAGATCGTGAGGCGGGCACTCAGCGAGCCCGTCTCGAGGCCGGTGAAGACGGCGGCAACGACCTGCCGTTCGCGCGGCGTAAGCCCGTAGAGGCGGCTGAGCCGGTCGAAGGTCTCGTCTGAGCTCGCGTGACGCATCGTCACCGCCAAGGTCGCGTTCCCGCCGCCTTCGAGGGTCGCGCCTTCAACAACGATCCACGCCCCGTCCTCCGCACGCTCGAGCGCATTGACTCCGTCTCCGGACGCACCCGAACGCACGAGCGTCGCCACCGGATAGATCATCGCCGGCAGCATTCCGAAGGCGGCGTATGCCCGTGCGCCTGGAAGCGCGTCGGCCCAATCGCGCCAAGCGGCCGTCTCTGCAACTAGACGGAGATTGTCGTCGAGCAACAGAATCCCGGGAGGACGCGTGGTCGGCATCAAGCCATCAGGAGCCGCCGCCAGACTTCGGCGTAATCCAACCCCGAGGAGCGGGGCCATCCCCTCGAGCAGGCGGAGGTCTTGCTCGCCGAATGGCCGCTCATCCCGCGCTCGGTAGGCCTTCAGCCATCCCCAGCAGCCGAAGTCGTCTCGGCAGGCTACGACGACCTCGTCGGCGATCCCGACCGGGCGCAGCACCTGATCCCACCGCTGCGAGCGGGCGTAATCGCCTCGCGTTTCAACCTCGAGGCTGCCGACCGGCGAACGGCGGCGTGCAACTGACCTCATTCCGGCGAAGTCATCTCCGCCGTACTCCAGCTCGAGCAGCCGCGGAATCGCAGGGCCGTAGTCGTGCTCTGCGATGCCCGCGAGTGTGATCAGCGTTGCCGGGTCTGCGAGTGGCCACGCCCAGCGGTCGAAGCCAACAAGGCGCTTTAGCTCAGTCACGACTTCATAGCGAAGCGTTAGCGGATCGAGCCCCGCGCTAATCAGCCTCGTCAGTCGCTCTCGGCAGCGCGCCTGCTCACGTTCGCTCGCCACGAGCCCAGCTTAGGCAGGCCCCGGTGGAGCTGACAAGGAATCCCAAATTGTTGGGATTGCCCAGCGGGGAGCGCGATCGCTCTAATGCCCCCAACAAGACGCGGCCACGAAGGGAGGGGGACGTGCAAGCACCAGCAACCGGCACGCTCAGGACGCCCGCACGCGTTACCGGATGGCGCCGCCCAGTCGCTTGGCTCTATGTCGGAGCGGCGTGCATCGTCGCGGCGGGCGTCCTTTTGCAAGCCTTCTCGATCGCCGCCTACGTGCGCGGAGCGGGCTCGAGTGCACTTGACCTACACGTCACCGGCGGGTTCATCACGCACAACGTCGAGATCGTGCTCTTCCTGATCGCCGTTGTGGCGTTCTGGGGCGCTTGGCGAGTTGTCGGTTTTGCGCTCCTCCTCCCGATCATCGGCACGGCGCAGGTATTGCTGATCGGCGACACCGATGAGCAGGGAGGCTGGTTGAACGGATTACACGGCCTCCTCGCCCTTGTCGTACTGGTGATGGCGCTCCTTCTCGCCGAGATTGGCCGCCGCTCACTTAGCGCACCGGGGTGGTAGCCACCAGCTCGTCACCGACACGCCGGGCCCACGGTGATTCGGATGGCGCCCGGCGCAGGCGCTACCGCGAATAGCGCTTCACGAGGATCCGTACTTCCGGCGGAGTCGTCCGCTGGGCCTTCGCTCGTGCGTCCGCCTCATCCGCCTCTGATGCATCGCTAGGCAGCCAGACGGTCAGCTCCTGCGGCTTGGCCTCGGCCCGCTTCCTAATGACGGCTTCGCCTTCGAAGAAGGCGCCATCTCCGCCCTCGAGGAAATCCGGGACGACCGTGCGGAGGAGCTCGGCGTAACAACGAAGCTGTTGCTCGACTTCTTCATCCGAAAGGCCCCTAGGAAGGTCTCGAAGCTGCTCAGGTGCCCTTGCTTCGAGGATGTTGTCGAAGAGCACTCGATTGAGAGGATGCTCGCTCAGCCAGACCTCCACTTCGGGAGGCTTCGCGTCGACTAGGCGCAGGAGCGTTAGTTCCACCCGATCGAACTCCACGCTTCGCGTCACCTCCACACCGAGCACGTCGGAGAGATAGACGGCGCTCGTCGCCCACCACTTCTCGTCGACGTAATCGAGCCGAAAGCCGAAGTTGCTCAGGAAGTCGAAATGCCGTTTGACGAGCGACTCCCATTGCTTCCGGTTTTCCATTGCCTCCTCCTCGTGCGCGTGGTTCTAATCGCTTCCCGAACGTGGCTGACCAAGGGCGGGAGCGGCGGGCAGGTCGGCAACGATCGTACGAGTCGCCTCGATGTTCTGCGGCACCGCGCGCCTGGTTGCTCACTCAGCCAGGAGCGTGCCCGACCGCCGCCCTGAGTCGGACTTCGCTCGTCGACGCTTTGGTGACGCTCATGCTGGGGCGCGCTTCGTCGAGGCTCGCCAGCGCTTCGAGGACGCTCTCGACGGTTATGGCGAGGAGTCCGACGTGCGGCTCGGCGGCATGCGGGTCGCCGGTCGTGCCGGCCCAGAGGGCGCGGTGTCGCGGCTCGCCGACGGGCGGCCCCCAGTGCGCGGGTGAGGTCGGGCCGAAAAGAATGACTGACGGCGTGCTGAGCGCGGTGGCCAGGTGCGCGACGCCGGTGTCGCCGCAGACAACCCGCCCGGCGACGCGGACGAGCCCAGCGAGCGCCGCGAGATTCGTCCGCCCGGCAAAGACGTTGCCGCCGCCCGCGAGCTCCCGGACCGACTCGGCAAGCGGCCGCTCGCCCGACGTCCCCGTGTAGAGCACTGCTCGTCCGCGCGCGAGTTCTGCGCGTGCGACTTCGGCGAACCGCTCCGGCGGCCAGCGCCGCGCTCCAAAGGCAGCGCCGGGATGGACGATCGTCGCGCCCGCTGCCGCCCGCGGGACCGATGCGGAAGGCGCGTCGAGGTGAAGATCGCGCGGATCGGCCTTGATGCCTTGTTCAGACAGCATCCGGCACCACCGCGTCACCTCGTGCTCCTCCGCGCGCCATTCCGGCATCCGCCGAGTCGCCGGAACATCCGCGTTCGCAAAGGCAACGAGCCGGCGAGGGCCCGAAGCGAGCAGGATCCGCTGGCTCGCCGGTCCCTTTCCGTGCATGTCGACTGCGATGTCGGCACCTCTGAGGGCGGGGCTGAGCGGAACGAGGGGTTGGGTGTTCACGACGCGATCGACACCGCCAATCGCCAGCGCGAGGGGCTCGAGCCCGGTCGGGCAGGCGAGGATGCGCTCGTGCGCCGGAAACGCCCGCGCAAGCGCGCGTAACGCAGGTACGCCGGTCAGAAGATCCCCGAGTCCGAGCGGGCGGAGCGCAACGAGCAGCGGGCGGCGCCGGTCAGCGGGGCGCACGAGCGGCGATGTCCTCGAGCAAGCGCGTGGTCGAACGGCCTTCGACGTACGGGAGGATGACAGCTTCACCGCCCCAGCGGCTGAGCACGCCGGCTTCGGGCAGCTCGTCGAACGCGTAATCGCCTCCTTTCGCCCAGACGTCGGGACGAAGCCGCTCGAGGAGGGCCTCGGGGGTGTCCTCGCCGAAGATGACGACTGCATCGACGGAGGCGAGCGAGCCCAGCACGGCCGCGCGGTCCTCCTGTGCGACGAGCGGCCGGTCGTGACCCTTCAGGCGCCGCACGGACTCGTCCGAGTTGAGACAGACTACGAGGCAGTCTCCGAGGGCGCGAGCGGCCTCCAGCATGGCCACGTGCCCGGCGTGCAAGAGGTCGAAGCAGCCACCCGTGGCGACGACTTTGCCGCCCGCTGCGCGTACGCGTGCGGCCACCGTCTCGGCGTCCTCGCCCTCCGCTGCGAATCCCCTCGCCGGTGCAAGCCGGAACCCGGCCCCACCTCCTGAGGCGACGAACGCGGCGGCGGAGGCCACTGCCCGCGCGACCGCGTCTGGAAGCCAGGCACCGTCCGCGAGCGCCGCCGCCGCCGCCGCGGCGAAGCGGTCACCCGCGCCGCAAGGGTCGCCGTCGGCGGGGCGCGCAGGGAGGCGGCATGGCGCCGTCTCCCCGTATGCAAGCACGGCGCCCTCGCGGCCGAGCGTGACGACGACGGCGTCCGCGCCCCACTCGCGGAGCAACACACGCGCTTGGTCCGCGGGCTCTTCGACCTCGGGCGCGAATGCGGCCGCCTCCGCCTGGTTCGGCGTCACGAGCCGTGTACCCGTGAGGGGTAGCGCGCCGCGCGGGTGGGGGTCCCAGACAACGTGGCGAGCGGCCGCAAGAGCGCCGCGCAGGCGAGAATCGGCTGCGAGACCATGGCCGTAGTCCGAGACGAGGACCGCGTCCGCTGATTCGATCGCCTCGTAGGCGGGGTCGCGAAGGTCGCCAACCGCGCTCCGGTCGGCGCCTTCGTCGAGCCGAAGCAGGAGCCGTCCGTCACAACGGAAGCGCACCTTGACAGGCGTCGCCCCCTCGAGGCCGATGTCGACGATCTGCACACCGGCTTCGTCCACCAACCGTCCGAGCTCGCGGCCCGCGAGGTCGCGACCGAGCGCTGTGACGAGGATCACATCGCGTCCGTCGGCGGCAGCAAGTGCGGCCGCGAGGGCAGCGCCCCCCGGGCGCGAGCGCGTCGCCTCGGCGTCGAGCACGGGGACGGGTGCCTCCGGACAGAGGCGCTCGACGCGGCCCTCGACCTCGCGGTCGAGGAGCGCGTCGCCGATCACCGTGAGCCGGCCTGTCACCGCATCAGCTCCGGGGTCGCGCTAGACAACCCGACCTCGGCCTCCACCGCCTCGCAGAGCAGATGGAGGACGACCTGATGCACTTCCTGCACCGTCGCGGTCGACGGCGCGTCGACAGACAGAGCATCGTGAGCGAGCTCGGCGAGCGGGTTCGGCCGAGGGCCTGTTAGCGCCCATGCTCGCAGGTCGCCCTCGAGTGCGGCGTCGAGCGCTGACAGAACGTTCACGCTTCGTCCTGATGTGGAGATGGCGAGGAGCACGTCGCCCGGCCGCCCATGCGCACGTACTTGCCTGGCGAAGCCCTGCTCGGCGCCGAAGTCGTTGGCGATTGCGGTGAGGCTCGCCGAATCGGCATGGAGGGCGAGCGCTGAGAACGGCGGACGCTCGTCGCGGTACCGGCCGACGAGCTCTGCGGTGAGATGCTCCGCCTGCGCCGCGCTGCCGCCGTTGCCGACGGCAAGCAACCGCCCGCCTCTTAAGAGGACGCGCGCAAGGTATGTGCCCCAGTCCTCCAGCCGCACGAGCTCGCGTTCGAGGGCTGCCAGCGGACCTGTGAGCGCCGCCAGGTGTGCACAGAGCTGCTCGCTGGCGCTCACCGGACCGCTTCCTTGTCCGCAACCGCCGATTCCGCCAAGACCTCGAGGTAGACGTCGAGCGTCGCGTCCGCCACGCGCGCCCACTTGTAACGAGAGCGCGCCCGCTCGGCACCCGCGGCGCCGAGGCGTTCGCACAGCACCGGATCCGCGAGCAGGCGGCCGATTGCCTGCGCAAGTTTGTCGGGGCGCCGCGGCGGCACGTGCAGCCCCGTGACGCCGTCGACAACGGTGTCGATCAGCCCCCCGACAGCGGACGCCACGACCGGACGACCGCACGCCATCGCCTCGAGCGGGACGATCCCGAAGGGCTCGTACCACGGCGAGCATACGACGACGTCGGCGGAGCGGATGAGCGGCGCCACGTGCTCACGGTCGATGCGCCCGCGCAGCTCGACCCGGTCGATCACATCCAGCTCTTTCGCGAGCGCGGCGAGGCGCCTCGCCTCGGGATCGTCACGGAGCAGGTCGGCCTCGCCCCCGCCCGCCACGACGAGCTCGACCCCCGGCAGGGCCGGGAGCGCCGCGATGACGTCGGCGACGCCCTTCCGCTCGACGAGGCGCGTGACGACGACGAGCCGCGGAACGATGCTTCCCGGCTCGACTGGCCCGTCGGGACGAAAGAGCTCAGTGTCGACGCCGCAGGGAACAACGCTGATGCGGCCCGGATCGGCGCCGAGGCGGAGGAGTTCGAAGACCTCGTCGGTGCAGGTGGCGACGGTATGGGCCGCAGCCTTGACGATCGAGCGTTCCTCGGCGAGCCGCTCTGGCGGGCTCGTGTCCTTGGCGCCCTGGTAGCGCTTCTTCACGACGCCGAGCGCGTGGAACGTGTGCACGACGGGTATGTCGAACGGCCGGGCGGCGGCCAGCGCGGTGCGGCCCGACATCCAGAAATGGGAGTGAACGACGTCGGGCGGCTCGACCGTCCACGAGCGCGAGAGCTCGGCCGCGAACTCGTCCATGTACGGCAGAAGGAGATCCTTCGAAAGCGGCTCGGGGGGGCCCGCGTCGACGTGCTCCACGAATGCGCCCGGTGCGAACTCGATTCGCTTCGGCAGAGCTGGGTCGTCCCTGCGAGTGTGCACGACTGTGTCGATCCCGCGGGCGCCGAGCTCGCGGGCGAGGGCGGCGACGTGGACGTTCTGGCCGCCGGCATCCACCGCGCCCAGCGCCGCGAGCGGGCTTGCGTGCTCGGAGACCAGCGCGATCCTCATGCGGCGACCTCCGTGAGCAGCGTGTCCCACTCGGCGAGGAAGCGCGAGAGTCCGTAGCGCGCGAGCGCGATGCGTCGCGCGACGAGACCCATCTCGCGTGCTCGGTCGGGATCGGCGATGAGCTCGCGAACGGCGCCGCGCAGCACGTCGACGTTTGTGGAGAGCACCCCGGCCTCGGGCGTTACCGCCTCGACGACCTCGGTCGTGGCAAGCCCGACGACCGGCATGCCGAGCTCCATTGCTTCGAGAAGGGACAGGCCGAGCGACGTCCACCTGACCGGGTGGAGGTAGACGCGCCGGCGTGCCATCTCGTCGTGCAATCGCGCCTGCGGAAGCGCCTCACCGCCGATGCTCTCCGCGTCCATCCCGAAAACATCGATGCGGACGTCGCCGTTCAGCCGCGGCAGCAGGTCTGTGCCGGTGACGCGGCCTCGACGGAGCGCTTCGTTGACGACGACGGCGGCGCGCGGCAGCTCACCGGTGTAGCGGTAGCCGGGGTCGACGATCCCGTGTTCG
>JBKPPF010000021.1:0-41497 GCA_046733475.1 Actinomycetota bacterium | reverse complement strand
CCCGGTGCGATCCCGCAGACGCGGATGTCCGGCGCGAGCGCGCGTGCGAAGACCCGGGTCAGCATCGCCTGCGCCGCCTTCGCGGCGCAGTGGGGACCGAAGGACGGCCACGGCCTGTAGGCGCCGACGTCCTCGACCATGACGACGAGGCCGAGGCTCGAGGCGCGAAGGTGCGGGACTGCTGCTTGCGTGACGAAGAAGGTGCCCTTCGCGGTCGAGTCGAGTGCGGCATCCCAGTCGGCCTCGCACACTTCCTCGACCGGTCGCGGCTCAAAGCCTGCGGAGGCCGCGTTGACGAGCAGGTCGAGACCCCCGAGTTCCTGCGCCGCACGATCGACGAGCGCACGAGCCTCTTCCGGCCGCGTGATGTCGCCGTCGCGCCGGCCCGCCGCCAGGACGGCGAACCCTTCCGTCTCGAGGCGCGCCGCGATCGCGCTGCCCACGCGGCCCGTTCCACCCGTCACCAGCGCGGCTCGCGCATTTTCCGTCACATGGGGAAAGATACGATCTCGTCCGACCCGCCCGAAGGAGACTCGAAGGGAGACCCATGGCGACACTGGCCCAAAACCACGAGGAGATTGCGGCCCGGGAGCTCAAGCCGGAGCTCCTCGAGATGGACGGCATCTCCAGGGCGTCGGTCGAAGCGCACTACAAGCTCTACCAGGGGTACGTGGCGAAGAGGAACGAGATCCTGACCAGGCTTGCCGAGGTCGATCTCTCGACCGCGAACCAGGTCTATTCGGATGTTCGCTCGCTCAAGATCGACCTCACCTTCGCGATCGGCGGCGTCAAGAACCACGAGATCTACTTCGAGCACCTCGGCGGGGGCGGGGGGGACCCGACGGGCCCGATCGCGTCGCTGATCGAGCGCGACTTCGGTTCCGTCGAGGCATGGCGGACGGACCTGAAGGCGACCGGCATCGGCGGCCGCGGGTGGGCCTGGACTGCCTACGACTGGGACGAGCAGCGCCTCTTCAACTACATCGGGGACGCCCAGAACACTTTCCCGGTGTGGAACGCGACCCCGCTCGTCGCGCTCGACGTCTACGAGCACGCCTACTTCCTCGACTACCAGACCGACAGGGCGTCCTACATCGACGCGTTCTTCGCGAACCTCGACTGGGATGTCATCGCGAGCTGGGTGTCGAAGTACCAGATCCAGACCTGAGCGAATATCTCCTGATCCCGGCCGGGTACGTCCTCGGCTCCATGCCCTGGGGATACTGGCTGCCCAGGATGTTCGCGGGCGTGGACATCCGCACGCTCGGCAGTGGGAACACGGGGGCAACGAATGTCTGGCGAACGCTCGGTTTCAAGCTTGGGCTCGGCGTCGCGGTGCTGGACATCGCCAAGGGCGCGGTCGCCGCGCTGCTCGGCCGCTGGTTGGGAAACGACCTCATCGCGGTGTTGGCCGGCTGCGCGGCCATGGCGGGCCACTGGCGCCCGCTCTTCATGGGCTTCCAGCGCGGCGGCAAGATCGTCGCCACGACGGGCGGGGTCGGCCTCGCGGTCGCGCCGCTCGCAACGCTCTCGGCGGCCGCGGTCTGGGTCGCCGTCTTCCTCGTCACCCGCTACGCGTCCCTCGCCTCGATGATCGCGGCCGCGACGCTGCCGCTCTTCGCACTCCTCTTCGACGCCTCCTGGCCCGTGGTCGCCTTCACCACCGGCGGCGCGCTCGCAATCGTCCTCCTGCACCGCGGGAACATCGCGCGGCTCGCGCACGGTCAGGAGTCGAAGATGCGCCTGCGCGGTCCTAGGCGACCGCGCGCAGCCAATCCCTGAGCTCGGTGTGGGCGAGCGAATGCTCGCCGCTCCGAAGCTCGCCGCGCAGCTCCCCGACGGTCCCGAACCGCTCGGCGAGGACGTCGTGGTTGTGGATCGTCTCGAAGTTCACCTGGCGGGCGAGCACGAAGTCGTCGTCCGCGAGGTCGGCGTAGCCGTCGAGCGCGCTCTTGACCATGAGGCGAACCGAGTCCTCGACGAACCGGGGCGTCAGGTGGGCGTGTTCGACGACGAAGAGCTCGTCCGGGCGCTTGAGGAGCTCGTAGATGGGCGAGCTCATCGAGCGCTCGACGATGTCGACGAGGTCTTCCGCATTCAGCCGCTCGTCGGTTCCGAGGAAGAGCGTGCCGCGGCCGCGCTGGTTGTGCGTGGCGAGCGGGACGAGCTCGAGGATGCGCTCGACGTCTCCCTCCTGGAAGCCGGCCTCGGCCAGCCGCCCGGCGGCCTCCGTACGGACGAGCCCCTGTGCACACGGGCACGCGTTGATTCCCGTCGCCTCGACTCCGATCACACGCCGCGTCGCGGTGCGCGAAGCGGCGGAGATCCCGGTCAGCGTCACGAGCTCCTGCGTTCGCAGCGCCGTCACGGGCGTGAGCCGCTCGATGGGATAGCGCGCCGCGATCTTCACCTCTGCGCGCAGGGCCTGCTGTCGCTCGACGATGTTGTGCGCGATGTGCTCGGCGAGGTTCTCGACGAAAAGCTTCTCGTCGATCACGACCTCGTCGATCGCCTCCTCGAACACCTCGGGGAAGCGCGACATATGCACGCCCTTCTGCGCGGGGTCGAGGTCGACGAAGCAGTCGATCTCGGCCGAGACGAGCGCGTCGCGGCCGCCGTGCTGCAGGCGCACGGCCTTCTGCACGCCGGTCACGCCCGCGCGTGAGAGCCCGATACGGACTTCGGGCGTGGAAGCCTGGAGATCGGCTTCGCCCGTTAGTCTCTCCTGCTGCACGTGCCAACCGTACCAAGGGGGGAAATGGCCGACGAAGGACGCTACGCGGAGATCGTCTCGATCGGCGCCCACGACCTCTCGACGCCGCTCGCCACCGTGTACGGCTTCGCCAAGACTCTCGCCAAGACCGACCTGGACGAGCCGGCGGCGCGCTACGTCGAGATGATCGAGGCCGCCTCGGCCCAGCTCCGCGACCTCGTCGACGAGCTCTCTCTGGTGACCCGCATCGAGCGCAGCCGCTATGCGCCCGCGCTCACCCAGGCGGACTCGCTGGAGCTCGCCCGGAACGCGTGTGCCGAGCTCGGCGAGCGCGTCGCCGTGAGCGGCGAAGGGGCGGCTGTGCAAGTCGACGCCGACGCGACGAGCCGCGCTCTCTCGCGCCTCGCCAAGGCGGCCTCGCGCCACGGAGGCATCGAATCGGTCGCCCTCGTCGTCCGCGGCCCGGAGCTCGAGATCTCACCGCTTCTGAAGAATGCCGCCGGGGTCGTGACCGGCGAGGAGCTCAGGGAGCTCGGCGCGGTCGTGGCCGCCGAGCACCTGAAGGCGATCGGCGTTGAGCTGACCGCCGAGGACGAGCGCCTGCTGATCCGCTTCCCGGACTAGGCAGTCCGGCGCGGGATCGAGATCAGCGCAGCCACAACGGTGGGGTCGAACTGCGTGCCCGCGTTTTGCTCGAGCTCGAGAATCGCCTCCTCGAGGGGCATCGCGGGCCGGTAGGAGCGGCGGCGCTGTCAAGCGGCTCAGCGCAGGAGACGGGAGAGGCGGCGGTCCTTGAGGATCCGCCCCTCTGTCTGGCAGCTCGGGCAGTAGTAGATCGTGTGCTCCTCGAAATCGACGCGTGCGAGCGGCGTGCCGCACTGCGGGCACGGCTCGTCGAGGCGGTTGTGCACGCGGAAGACCTTCTTGTCGGAGGCGCCGCGCTCGCGGAGCTCGAGGCCGCGCGCGAGCTCCTCCTGAATGGCGTCGCCGAGCCGCTGCACCTCAGCTTCCGAGAGCTCCGTCGTGAGCGCATACGGCGAGAGCCGTGCGCGGTTGAGGATCTCGTTCGCCCAGGCCCGGCCGATCCCGGCAAGCAGTCGCTGGTCGCGAAGGAATGCGTGCAGGCGGCGGGAGTCGGAGGCGAGGATCTCCGCGAGCTCCTTCGTGCTGAGGCCGTACGCCTCGGGGCCGAGGTGCGCGAGCTCCTCCTCGATCGCCTCGGGAGTGTAGAGACCCACCTTGGCGCGTTTCTTCGCTCCCGCCTCGGTGAGCACGAGCGAGCTCCCGTCCTCGAAGGAAAGCCTGAACGCGGGCGTCTTCGGCTGCTTGTCGCCGTGGCGGAGGTAGCGGAGCCGGCCCGCGCTCATGAGGTGGACGTGGAGGACGAGCTCCCCGTCCTCGGTCGGGAGGAGGATGTTCTTCGCCCGCCGCTCGGCTCCGGCGAAGCGACGACCCTCGAGCGCGGAAAGCGGCGGCTCGTAGGTCTTGAGCGTGGCGATGTGCGCCGGTCCCGCCTTGGCGACCGGGAAGGCGCGGACCGGGTGGTCCAGCTGACGACGGAGCGCCTCGATCTCCGGGAACTCAGGCATCCTCGACCTCGCGGTAGGCGAATCCGCTCGGCCCGGTGTACTCCTCGTATGCCATGACGTCCAGCTCCTTCAGCCGCTCGGGGCGGCCGGCGTAGGAGCGGATGATCGCCGCGCCCGCGTTCGAGAAGTACGCCCGCTCCTTCACCGGCTCGTAGGTAAGCGCGCGGGCCTCCTCGTAGAAGACACGGTCGGCGTCGAGCCCCAGCTTGCGGGCGCTCACGTGCAGGAGCGTGAGGAGAACGGTGGTGTCGCGCCAGTCCGGCCAGCCGCCCTCGAGGGCGAGCGCGGCGAGCCCGAAGCGGACGCGTTCGGGATCCTCGTCCCGGACCGCGGCCTCGGCCGCTTCCTGGGCGAGGCCGTCGAGGATGCCCGCTTCCGTTTGCGTCAGCGCGGCGTTCATCGCGGTGCGCTCCTCCGGCTCCGCATCCTGGAAGGCGAGGATCAACGCTTCGAGCTCGTTTCTCTTACGCTCCTCGGCCATGGATGCGCTCACAGTAGCCGTCGTCCGAGGGGGGATGGTCGAGTCGCGCCACCGCATCCATGCGGCCCGTGTCGACGCGAGTGGATCGCTCGCCGAGGAGCGTGGCGACGCCGGGCTCGTCACGTTCATGCGCTCGGCTGCCAAGCCGATCCAGGCGCTCCTATTCGTCCGCTCGTACGACGACCTCGCGGAGGAGGACATCGCGATCGCCGCTGCCTCGCACCACGCACGGGCCGAGCAGCTGGCGGCCGTCCGCGGGCTCCTCGCGCGCGCCGGAGCGACGGAGGACGACCTCGAATGCGGCCCGGTGAACGGCAGCAGGCTCGAGCACAACTGCTCCGGCAAGCACGCCGGCTTCCTCTGTGTCTGCGCCGCACAAGGATGGCCGTTCGAGGACTACCGCGTCCCTGAGCATCCGCTGCAGATCCAGGTGCTCGCTGCGCTCGAGGAAGCGGCGGGCCTCGGCGGAAACCAGATCCCCGTCGCCGTGGACGGCTGTGGTGTCCCCACCTTCGGCCTCTCCCTCGAGGGCATGGCCGCGTCATTCGGGCGCCTCGTTCGCAACGAGCTCGAGGGCGCCGATCGCGTCACTGCGGCGATGAGGGCGCATCCCGCTCTCGTCGAGGGCCCGGGCTCCGCTGCGACCGAGGTCATGCAGGAGTTGCCGGGCTCGGTGGCCAAGGGTGGAGCCGAAGGCGTCCTCTGCATCGGCCTCGACGACGGGTCGGCGCTCGCGCTCAAGTCGGAGGACGGCTCCGGTCGCGGGCTTCTTCCGGCGGCGGCTCTCCTTCTCGACCTGGCTGACCTCCGGGCCAGCACCATTCGCAACAGCCGCGGGGAAGCGGTCGGGGAGGTAACCGCCGAATCCTGAAATCGCCCTTCCGCTTTTCGAAAACAGTTGTAGAATCCCCGGCCTGATCTGCCTGTGAGCCGGGGGATGCGGAATCTCTCCGGCTCTTTTCGTTCCATTGGCGTCATGTTGCAGAGGTAACGAGAAGCAGAGGGAAAGCAATGCTCACGGTCGATATCGCGCTGCCCGACATCGAAGAGCTGCACAAGCTCGTCACCGAAGGGCAGGAAAAGGGGTTCCTCTCCTACGACGAGATCGTCGCCGGCCTGGAGGAAGTCGAACTCACGAAGGAGCAGGTCGAGGACTTCTACACCTACCTCATCGACCACGGCATCGAGCTGGTCGAAGGCGTCGAGCACAAGGCGCCGCCACATGACCAGCCCGCCCTCGCCGAGGAGGAGAAGGCCGGGCCGAAGCTCGACCTGACCGTCGAGCCGTCGCTCGACTCGCTCCGCCTCTACCTCCGCGAGATCGGCAAGGTCCCGCTCCTGACCGCTGACCAGGAGGTCTACCTCGCCAAGCGGATCGAGCGCGGCGACATGAGCGCGAAGACTCAGATGATCGAGGCGAACCTCCGCCTCGTCGTCTCGATCGCCAAGGCTTACCTTGGGCGCGGCCTCTCCTTCCTCGACCTCATCCAGGAGGGGTCGCTCGGGCTCATCCGCGCGGTGGAGAAGTTTGACTACCGCAAGGGCTACAAGTTCTCGACCTACGCCACCTGGTGGATCCGGCAGGCGGTCACGCGCGCGATCGCCGACAAGGCGCGCACGATTCGCATCCCGGTGCACATGGTCGAGAAGCTGAACAAGGTCGTGCACATCGAGCGCCAGCTGGTGCAGCGCCTCGGCCGCGAGCCCAGGCCGGACGAGATCGCGGTCGAGCTCGAGATGACGACCGCCGAGGTGCGGGAGATCCTGCGCATGTCGCAGCTCCCCGTCTCGCTGGAGAAGCCGATCGGCGAGGAAGAAGAGTCGGAGCTCGGCGACTTCGTCCAGGACGACCAGGCCGAATCGCCGTTCGACTCGGCCTCGCTGAACCTCCGCCGTGAGGACATCGACCGAGCACTCGACTCGCTTCCGGAGCGCGAGCGCAAGGTGATCGAGCTCCGGTTCGGCCTCAAGGGCGAGAGCCCGCGGACGCTCGAGGAGGTCGGCCGCGACTTTGGCGTCACCCGCGAGCGGATCCGCCAGATCGAGAACAACACGCTCAAGAAGCTCGAATCGCTCCCTGAGGCCCAGGGCCTCAAGGATTGCGTCTAGCTACACGCTGAAGGATCTGGCGTGAAGGTCGGCTTCGTCGAGCGGACGGTGACGAGCCGCTCGCCGAAATTCGTGGTGACCGGGCCCTCGTAGACCGCCGACCAGGGCGCGGATGAGCAGACCGGGATGCTGATGGGCACGATCTCACCCGGCTTCACGTCGACCTCCTTGACGCTCCCGTCCGGAAGCTTGAGGCGCATCTCCGTTTCAATGAGATCGGGCGGCAGGCTGAGAGCGAGGTCGAGATGGCCTGCGAGCCTCTCGCCCTCGTCTGGCCAGAGCTTGATGGAGCCGGTCAGGCCGAGCCAGCCGTCGTAGAACCGGTTGACGACGTAGAGCGAGAGCCGCGCGGTGCCGGTCGGCTTCCAGAGCCGGTAGATGCGTGTCCGGGCGACCTGCTCCGCGCCACGGAGCTCCGCCGTCGCGCCGTAGGAGTCCACGAGCAGCGGGCCCGTGTACGGCTTGCCGTCGACGAGGATGGTGCCGTCGTTGCCGACTGTGGTCTGCTCGAACGCGAAGGCATCGGGGGGCGACGCATCCGGAAGCACCAGCAGGCGGTCGATCGATCGGTTCCAGAAGAGCTGCTCGGTGGTGAACCCGCGGTCGTTGGAGGGGGCGGCGAGGAGAGCCACGTTGCCGAGATCGGCGTGGTCGACGTAGGACGCGTCGGGCCAAAGGGTCGTGTCGTAGACGTTGTCCGCAGCCTGGTGGCCGAAGGTGACGGCGCCGAGCGAGGCGACGCAGCTGCCGGCGATCGCAAGCCCGATCAGCAGCGGCATTGCGATTCGCGGCAAGAAACCGGTCGCCGCGACGACGATGGAGAGGCCGGCCACGACGATCGCCACGAGAAGGGACGCGAGCCCGACGTCGCCGACCTTCTGCTCGAAGATGCCGACGGCGAGGAGTAGGGGTGAGTTGCTCTTCCCGTCCGCCGCCGAGAAGCCCGCGAGCGGGACCCGCGCGGAGAGCGCGAGCGCCGCGCCGGCGATGAGCGCGTGCGGGACGCGGTGCGGGAATCCGCGGCGCACGTAAAGAGCGAAAAGAAGCCCGATCAAGGGCAGGATCGCGAAGAAGTAGCGCTCCTGGATCCGGTCGGCGCCGTTGGCCGCGTAGAGCGCCGCCTCGAAGACGACGGCGAGCGTGACGAGCGAGCCGAAGACGACGAATCCGAGCTCTCCCCGAGAGCGCGGCTTCCAGACCGCGAGGGCAAGGCCCATCAGCGCGCCGGGGACGAGCACCCAGCCCGACGAGTAGAGAAGCAGCATCCCGTCCGCGCCCATCCAGCGCAGGATCGGACCGGGTGAGAGGTCGAGGCTGACGACGCTGTCGTAGTAGCCGAGCACGCTTCGCGGTCCCGCGACGAAGACGGGGACGAGCCCGAGGGCCAGAAGCGCGAGTACGACCTTCTGCTCCAGAAGCGCCCGCTTGAGCCGGCGCTCGCGGAGACCGACGATCGCAAGCGCGACGACGAAGCAGAGGGGTAGCACCACGAACTGGACGCGTGCGAACGTCGCCAGGCCCGCGAACGCGACGAAGGCAAACTGCGCCCGCTTGGTGGGGCGATCGAGCGCAGCGGTCGCCGCGGCGACCGTTGCCAGGACGAGCGGGAAGGCGAACGGGTCGGCGAGGATCCAGCTCGAATAGAGCATGTCCGGGATGGCGACCGTGCAGGCCGCCAGCGCAACCGCGACCCACGGTGAAAGGCCGAGCCGGCGCGCGAGCCAGAAGACAGCGACTGCGCCGAGCGACATGACGACAGCGTTTATGAGCTGAATCGTCCGAAACGACGTGGCGACGTCGTCGAAGAACCAGGCCGGCGCGGTCAGCAGGGGCTGCAGGAGCGCGGGAAAATGGGCCGGCCCGCCGCGGACGAGTGGGCGGCCGTGCTCTGCGATGGAGCGTCCGACCTCCGAGTAGATGTACTCGTCGGGGAAGTAGATCGGCGTGGCGCGGAGCCACCCGACGAACGTGCGGGCGATCGCGCTAGCGGCGACCACGGCGACGAGGACCTGGACGGGCGTGACGCGGACCCACGCAAGCGAGAGCGCCCGGGGAGGGGCGAGGTCAGTGCGCGCGTCCACAGCCACGATCCCTCTATCGGGTTACGGACGCGACGCCTTGAACCTAAGAAGCTTCCGGCTCCTCGCCGTCGGCGCCGGATCGCTCATACGCGACGAACAACCGGCAGTGCGGGCACTTGAACCCCACGTGCCGCTCGGAGTCGCCGGTCATGAGCTCTGCCTCGAAAGTCTTGCTGCAGTGCGGGCAGACGATCTCGTAGGAGCCTTCCGTGGCGGGGGCGTCGGCCATGGCCAAAGGATAGCCACGAGGGGGGCTAGGCTCCCCGCATGTCGCCGCAGCGTCGGACCGCACTCGTCTCGGTGTTCGCGGCGCTCCTGCTCATCGCGCTCAAGCTCGTGGCCGGAATCCATTCCGGCAGCCTCGGCCTTCTGTCGGAGGCGGCCCACTCAGGGACGGATCTCGTCGCCGCGCTCCTGACGTTTTTCGCGATCGGGGTCGCCGGCCGGCCACCCGACATCGGCCACCCGTACGGGCACGGCAAGGCGGAGAACCTCGGCGCGCTCACCGAAGCCGCGATTCTCGTCGTGGCCGCGCTCGTCATCGCCGCAAGCTCGGTCTTCCGTCTGATCCAGGGCGGGCACGAGGTGCACGTCGACGCCTTCGCGCTCAGCGTGATCGGAGTCGTCGTTGTCGTGGACGCGAGCCGGGCCTACGTCTCCTTCGGGGCGGCGCGCCGCTACCACAGCCCGGCGTTCGCCATGAACGTCCTCCACTTCGGCGGCGACCTCGCTGGCTCGCTTGCCGTCCTCGTCGGGCTGCTCGTTGCGCGTGCCGGCTACCCCGAGGGGGATGCGATCGCGGCGCTGTTCGTCAGCGTGCTCGTTCTCACGGCAGCCGCGCGGCTGATCCGGGGCAATGTCGACGTGCTCATGGACCGCTCGCCGTCGTCGGCGCGCGAAGCGGCGCTCGCGGCGATCGAGGAGCTCGGGCCAGGCGTGCAGCTGCGGCGGCTCCGGATGCGCCGCGCGGCCGGGCGGCACTTCGCCGACGTCGTCATCGCAGTTCCTCAGGGCGCCGCAGTCGAGCAGGGCCACGCGGCGGCAGACGCCGTCGAGCGGGCTGTTGAGCGGGCCGTGCCCGGAGCCGACGTCGTCGTCCATGTCGAGCCGCAGGAAGCGGAGGCGATCCGGGAACGCGCCTACGCGGCCGCGCTGCGCGAGCCCCGCGTCCGCGAGGTGCACAACATCGTCGTGCTCGAGGTCGGCGGGCGAACGGAGATCTCCCTCCATCTCAAGCTTCCGGGCGGCTACTCCCTCGAGGAGGCACACGAGGTCGCCTCGGCGGTGGAGCACGAGATCCTCGAAGCATTGCCCGATGTGGACGCCGTGCAGACCCACCTCGAGCCGCTGACCGAGCCTGCGGCGGCAAGCCCGGTTCTCGCGGGCGAGCGTGCAGCGGAGGCCGAGGCGCTGCGGCGGATCGTCGTCGAGGCGACCGAGGCCGAGCCGCGCGAGCTTCGCCTCCTGAACACGGAGGTCGGGCTCGTCGCCTTTCTCACGCTTGTGATGGACCCGAGCCGGCCGCTCGCCGAGGCGCATGCGCTTGCGAGCGACGTCGAGGCGCGGATCCGGCGGGCGCACCCCGAGTTTGCGGACGTCGTCGTCCACACCGAGCCGTAGCGCGTTTTGCCGCCCGGCAGCCGGGTAGTTCACCGGCATGCCCAACAAGAGAGCAAACGTCAAGAACGAGAAGCAGTACGAGGCCCTCAAGGACAAGGGCATGTCCAAGGAGCGTGCGGCGAAGATCGCCAACTCTCCGGGAGCGTCTTCGCGTGGCGGCAAGAAGTCCGGCTCGGGCGGGAGCTCGAAGCAGGGCGGCACGACCGCGCAGAAGAAGGCTGCGGGACGCAAGGGCGGCCGCGCCGCCGCCCGCAAGTCCTGACCCTGGGGTCCCGACTGAAAGGCCCTGCCGGCGGCGGGGCCTCTCGGCTGCCTAACGCGCGGCGATGCGAGATGGGGAGAGAGGATTCGAACACCCCTGCTAATCGGGGTTTCCTGCGCTCGAGGTAGGCACCGGGTAGGCACCGTGCGAGGTCAGGCGAGATTCGAGCCCTGCCGTTGCGGCCGACTTAAGCCGTGCGCCTACCACCTGCCGAAGCCCAAGCCGCGCTTCTCAGATCGGACGGCGGCCTGGAAGCGGGCGCTCGCAGCGGCGTCGCCCGTCCCGCGCTTGACTCTAAAAATGTTGGGGTCGGATGCGCGCCGCCCTTCTCCATCGCCGCAGATTAGAGGAGGGCGCGCCGCCCCTTGGAAGGTCCGACCCCAATTGCCTATTTCCTTCTCGGGTTGTCGGAAAACCCGTCAATGGATCTCTCGAGTTTTCGCTTCGACGCGAAGCCGAACTCACGGGCCGCACAGGTCGGGCAGTAGACGACGACACACGAGTCCTGCAACCGGTCTTCCTCGTCGTCAAGCAAGTGGGCGATCCAGCCTGCGCCGTAATCGCACAGGGCGTTGCATTCTTCGCAGCGGAGGACCATTTCCTGGTCTTCGTGCCCAATCGCTCAAGCCCGTAACCTCGGGCTGAACCGATGCCTATCCGCCTCTGTCACTGTGGACGCCCCAAGCCGTGCGCTGCGCACCGGCCCCGTCCGAGCCGCGCTTCTCCGATCGTACGGCGGCGTGGCAGCCGGCGCGCGGAGGGCGGCACTCCACGGTGACGGCCACCGCTGCGCTCGCAGCGGCGCCACCCCCACCGAAACGTTACGGCTACACGTCCACCACATCGTTCCTAGAGCGCAAGGAGGCTCACACGCGCTCGGGAACCTGCTCACGCTCGGAGACGTCTGGCATCCGCTCGTCGAGCGAGAGGGCTCAGTCTCACGGGAAGCGAATGTGACGGCACCTCAAAAGAGAGAGCCGCCTATCGACGAGGCGGCTCTCTCTCCCCGATTGTGCGTCGCAGAACTGGCTACGGGTACCGGTATGCCCAAACGGCCTCGATGAACGTATCCCCGTTGTGCATTGCATCCCACTTCAACCTTTACACCCCGCATACCATTAGGCGCAGAGCGCACGTGGCCCCGAGAGCCGTGCGACACCGCGAGGGGCCGTACCAAGAGGCCGTGCCGAAGTGAATGAACTGCGGCCGCGCTGTGACTCCGAAGCACCAACACCTGCGACCGCACAGCAGGGGGTTGTACTCGCAGCCCCCTCCCGACCTCCCAACTCACGTCGAGTTCATCTGGTTCGGCCGAAGAACACGATCCTCTCTGTCTCCAGCACGGCGCCAGTTTCGGGATCGATCGCCCTAGCCAGCCAGATTTGGTCTTGTTTGATGCCCACGAAGTCCCCAGTTGAGAAAAACGCCTCCACGAGCGTGCAGCTCTCGCCGGGCGCGAGAAGTATCGGCTCGCCCGAAGAGAGAAAGCATGTGCTTTCCACCCGGCCACCCGCGAAATCGTCCCACGAGCGCACCAGACTGAGCGTCAGGAGAATCGGCTCATCGCTCGCGTTCGTGATCGTGGTGCCTTTGATCGTGAACGACCCGACTGGTTTCGCCCCGAAGTTCACCGTCCCCGGTGTGACCTTCAAGACGTCGTCAGCCGCGGTCGCGCTCGCCGCCACGCCGGCGAAGAGGACGACGGCGACAAGAAAGATCCGTAGAAGTCGCATTTCCTCTCCCTTCCTAGTAACGCGTGCTCGGAGCCTACCTCGCGAATCCTCCGCAGTCGACGAGCGTTCCAGGTCCTTAAAACGCGAATGAGAGCCTTCTAGGACAATGCCCTCGCAGTCTTTGCTGGTGTGGGCGACGGCAGCCTTGCGCCGACCACACCCGGCCCGCCCGCCAGGTACGCCCCTCCCTCAGTACGGCAGGTGGAAGCAGGTGCGCGCGTACGTGAAGCAGCGAGACGGCCATCGCTGCGTGCACTGCGGCAGCCCCGACTCCCTCCTCGTTCACCACCTGACACCGCACAGCCAGGGAGGCGAAGACGTTTCCAGCAACCTCGTGACGCTTTGCCGGACGTGTCACGAGGTCGCGCACTCGAAGCGAGGAAACCCACGCATTTGAGGGCGGCGCGGCGGATTCTTTCGCCCGAGCCTCGGGTAGACCACCTTGATCTCCATGAGGAAACAGAAACGGGATTACCGATCTGCGACTGAGCAGGAGTTGCGGGCGATGGCCCGCCACGCCCGCCGACAAGAGAAAACCGCCCCCTAAGCAAAGGGCCGCCGTGCATGGAAGTCGGTTTTGGCAAGCCGCTGAAGAAGAACTGCGGCGACGCGCCAATGATGTGCCCTAGAACCCAGGCAAACGTATTTTCGCCATCTCCGCAGAGCCGATTTTTTTAGAGACCGAGCCCGTCCACACCGCGCCAGTTTTTCGCGAGGGTTGCTGACAAATCGTGAGAAACCCCACTTTTTAGCGCGCCCTCCCGGCTCTCCCCCGAAATCCTCGCGGCTTTGCCGAAATGGGCCGACCCTGAGCAGGCGGCGGAGTGGTCGCCGCGAGAGCTCGAGCGCGAGATCTCCAAGAAGTGCACCGGCTGCCACGAACGGAAGCTGCTGACGGAGTTCCACGTCATGCGCTCGATGTACGACGCGCGCTATCCGCGCTGCAAGGGGTGCCGACGGAAGGAGCGCCTCCGAAACCTCGGGAGGCTGCCTGCGGACGACTAGCCACCAACTTTGCGTCAGATTCGACCGGGCTCGTTCGCAAGTTCGGGCGTTCGCTCCGGGATTTCGTTGCGGACACGGCGGATGTCATCTATCGGAAGCCCGGGCGCGCCGCTGGCCGTTGTGTAGGGCGGCTGCTCGGCCGGGACATACGTCCGCTAGGTGTCGGGGGCAACGATCAGCGTGTCGCCGTCGAGCCAAGCGGCCATGCGCCCGACCGCGACCTCCGAGGACTCCCCCGTCGACACCTCGACCACCAAGATGGAGTCGCCGTCCTGGTAGGCGATGCTGCTCCCGTCGGGCGACATCTTGGGCTCGAAGATCCCGGATACCGCCTCCACTAGCGGCCGGAGACCCTCCGGAGTCGCGACCACGAGGCGAGCACCCTCGAAGAACTCGTCCTTTGGCCGGACGAACGCGTAGATGGGCGCGTTGGATGTAGTGGCCTGGGCGGCGTTCCTGACCAGCAGCGAAGGCTTGCTCCCCGTCACGGGCACCGACCACAGATCCCACTTCGTGCGGAGGTCCGGCCCTCGGGGGAGCTGGAAGATCACCTTCTGCCCGTCGGGGGTGAAGGTCGGGGCCAAGTACCACCAGCCCGATTCGGGCGACTCCGACGTTAGCCCGAGATCGATGCGGGTCTTCTGCCCGTTCACCATGTCTTCGACGACCAGATCCCCGAAAGGCCCCGCGTCCCCGCGCCCGTCACGCCGTTGGTAGACGATCTTCGTGCTGTCGGGTGACCATCCGCCTGCGTAGTAGTTGATCGGGCCTGTCGGGTCGAGTCTCCGCCCTTGGGAGCCGTCGCTCCTCGCCACCGCGGCCACGTCTGCGGCCGAACAACAGGTGTTTTCCCAGTAGATCCCCGAGCCGTCGGGCGAGACGGCGTAGTAGTGGCCATCATTGAAGCGAACCCGAGAGTCCTCGACGCTCGTGCTCGGGAGCGGTGTCTGCGTTCCGGTTGCAAGGTCCAGGAAGAAGGCACTGTCCTGGGGCGTCAGCGAAAAGGTCGGCTCGCTCGACGTCGTCTGAGGAGATGTCGTGGTCTCTATGTTCTCGGACGAAGTGCATGCCGCGGCTACCAGCAGGACGGTCACCGCGAGGGAAAGCCCGCAGCAGCTTCTCCTCATCCGCTCCTTCCCGCATGTGCCTTGGCGAACATGGCAATTGTGTTCTACGCCTGCCGCGTCCACGCGACAAGTGTCTCCGCGAACCGTGTCTGCCGCCGATCGCCAAGAAGCTCGGCGGGGCCGAAGGCCGCTTCGGGGGTGACGGGAAGGGCACGGAGGAGGCGGTTAGAGGACGCGGCGTACTTCTTGGACAGGTCGCCGAATGAGTCGATCGCGGCGTTACAAGGGTTGAGGATCCTTCAGCGGCTTGCGGTCCCCGTGCGCAAGGTGCTTGTTGACGTGGCGGGTGACCTCTCGAAACCGCGATGAGCCGGTGTAGGTCTGAGCAGCGACGCTTGCCCCGATTGAGACCGCGATGCCGGGCGACCTTCCTGTCGTGCAGCTTGCACTCGCCCGTGCAGCCCTCGTTTGCGACAATCCGCGGAACTGACTCGTCGTGAGATGGAGTGGTGGAGACACAGCACCGCAGCCTTTCTTCGTTTGCGGGCATGCAGGGGCGACCGGTCATCATCGGGGGATGTCCCCGCTCAGGAACGACGTTGCTACGCACAATGCTCCACACCCACCCCGAGCATGCGATCCCGCGCGAGACCCGCTTCGTCTTTGAGTCGTGGCGAAGAAGGACACTGTTCGGCGACCTCCGCAAGCCAAACAACCGCCAGCGTCTGGCCAAGTGGATCTTCGGGCAAAAGAGGACACGCGCCAAGCGCCTCGAGCTCGATACAGAGCAAGCAGTCGCGCGCGTCGTGCATGCGCCGCCCACGCTCGGCTCGCTTCTCTCCGAATGCTTTGCCATGTTCGCCGAGAAGCACGGCAAGCCACGCTGGGGCGACAAACGACCTCTCTACGCGGTGCAAATCGCGGCGGTGTTTGATCTCTTCCCGAACGCCCACTTTGTCCATGTCGTGCGCGACCCACGCGCCTGCGTCGCGTCGGCCCGCAGGTTGAAGTGGTACGACGGGGACATCGTTCCCTCCGTGCAATATTGGGAGGCCTCCCTCACGGCTGTGGACGCCATCCGGCCGCAGCTCGCGGCCGACCAACTTCTCGATGTGCGCTACGAGGACCTTGTCTTGGAGCCGGAGGCAACGCTCGAGCGGGTCGCCCGCTTCCTTGGCTCGGCGTCAGACGAGAACACGTTGAATCACATGATGCGGTTCAACGAGCTAGAGGAGAAGCTGAGTCGACGATTCCATCCCAATCTGAAGCGCCCACTCGATACCTCACCGATCTCTAGCTGGAAGGAGTCGCTCTCAAGCGAGGAGGTCGCATTCATCGAAGAAGTGACCGCGCCCCTCATGCGGCGTTGGGCATACGAGTGCAGCGCGGGGGACGTCCCAGTTCCAAACGCGCTTCGCAAGAAACTCAAGACGACGCGCAGGCGGCGGGCGAGTGCCAGGAGGGCCATAGTCTGGCTGGATCGATTTCAAAGGCACGTTACTCACCGCTATCCAATCGCCGCCAAGCGCGCGTGTGTCTCTGACGGTCGATCCGAGCCAGCGGAGCAATGGACCTCGGAAGCCAAGTAGTCCACATGGCCCACTGACTTCTCGCCCCAGCCTGGAAGGATCTGCCAAGCCTGGCGGCCGGCCTCCCAAGGGCGGGCCTTCTCATGAAAAGGGGATTGGGAGGTTGGTATGCGAACGGTCTTCAAGTTCGGAGGACGGCTGTCGGTCGTTCTCGTGGCGGCACTACTCCTGGCGGTGTGGGTAAGGAGCATCGGGCGGGATCGCATGAGGTTCTGGCGCCGAGGGACGAATCCGGCACAACCACTTCGGCGAGGGCGGTTGGGTCGAGGTGGCCCACGAGGGGTTCGAAGCTCAGGCCGACTGGCAGACCCTAGGATCTCCGGAGACATACCTCGGCTACCAGCAGACGCAGAAATTCGTGTCGGCGGACGGCGCAGCGCAACCAGTGACGATCGCCTGGGCGATGAAGCCGGCGATGAGAGCGCGGGCGATCCCGATGAGCGGCGTGATGATGATGCCGCCGATGAGTTGCAGCCACCAGACTTGGATCTCCTTGAGGGGACGGATCGGCATGACATGTCTAACGAGACTCGCCTCGTTAGTTGGCCGGCGAATCGCCGGCGCGGTGGTGGACGAGTTCGCCACCTGTTCGCTAAGGTCGGATGATCTTCCACTGCGACCGAAAGGAGTTCGCCATGGCGTCCATTTCGGAGCGGGAGAGCAGGGAGATCGAGGCAGCAAACGCCTCAGGCGCCACTCCGGTCGTCTTCATCCACGGCCTCTGGCTGCTGCCGAGCAGCTGGGCCAACTGGGCAGACTTCTTCAAGCAGGCGGGTTACGCGCCGCTGACGCCGGACTGGCCGGACGATCCCGAAACGGTTGAAGAGGCGCGGGCGAACCCGGACGTCCTCGCCAACAAGACGCTGAAGCAGGTTGCCGACCACACGGCCGACGTGATCGGCAAGCTCGAGCAGAAGCCCGCCGTGATAGGGCACTCGACCGGCGGATTGTTCGCCCAGATGCTCGCCGGCCAGGGCCGCTCGGCGGCCACCGTGGCGATCGACCCCGGGGTGTTCCGCGGCGTTCTGCCTCTGCCGGCCTCGGTGCTCAAAGGGGTGGGCCCGTTCCTCGTCAATCCGCGCACGCGCGGCCGCGCCATCACGCTCACCTTCGACCAGTTCAAGTACGGCTGGGCTAACGCCCTCGACGAGGACGAGTCGAAGCGCCTCTACGACACCTACCACGTGGCCGGGTCGGGGATCGCCCTGGTCCAGATGGGCAACGCCAACCTCAACCCCTGGACCGAGTCGAAGGTCGACACGGAGAGCCCCGATCGGGGCCCGCTGCTGATCCTGGACGGAGAGAAGGATCACACGGTTCCGTGGGCGATCGCGAACGCCGCCTACAAGCGGCAAAAGCGTAACCCGAGCGTTACGGAGATCAAGAAGATGCCCAACCGCGGCCACTCGCTGACTATCGACCACGGCTGGCAGGAGGTCGCGCAGACGGCGCTCGACTTCGTCAAGCGCTTCGTCCCGGCCAAATGAACAAGCCGCGCATCTTCCTCGGGTCGTCGGGCAAGCAGGCCAAACTGCTCCAGGCGATCACGCGTGGGCTCGAGGACGTCGCCGACATCGAGCCCTGGACGAGCACCTTCAACCCGGGCCGGTCCACCCTCGACCGGCTCGTCGAGCTCTCACAGGAGGTCGATTTCGCCGCGTTCGTGTTCGCCCAGGACGACTGGACATCTACGGATGCTTCCCATTCCAGCCAGGCGTCTCCGCGCGACAATGTGGTGTTTGAGGCCGGGCTCTTCGGCGGCGCGCTCGGCATCCGACGCACGTTCATCCTCCACGCGCAGGGTTCGAAGCTGCCAACCGACCTGCTCGGGCTGACCGCCGTCCGCTATGACCCGGCTGCCGGCGCCGCCGAGCTTCGCGCGATCAACCGGAAGCTCCGCAAGGCGATCGAGACCGAGGGTCGTCGTGGGCCGGTCGAGGGGCTGTGGTGGCAGCTCTCGCTGACCGTGCGGAGCGAGGACGAACCGTCCGCGGTGAGCCTCCTGCGCATCTCGAGGGACCGCGGGGGTGACCTGAGTGTAAACGGCCGGTCCTGGCAGGAGGACGGCACGCTTTCGGCTCGCTACTGGAGCGAGGCCGCGAAAGAGCGAAAGGATCCGGCCGGCATCTTCTACTTCTGGAAGGGTGAGCGTCCTCGAGACCCGAATGCCCCGCAGCTCGAGGGAACCGGCGAGATCAGGGTGGAGACCCCCGACCGCGCGACCGGATACTGGACGACGCGGTCGGATCGCGACCCGGCCCTGAACGAGCGAACCGCCGGTATCTACCTTCGAGCCGACCCCTCAGACCTTCAGGTGCTCGACGGCGGAAGCGCGGACGAGCGAGCCGGGCTCATCGCTCAGCGCCTCCAGGAGTGGAAGTCGGCCGCGAACGCGTTCTGACCTGAGCGACGCTACCTGCGCTCTCCCTCCGAGCGCTCAGAAATCGCCTCGACCAGCTCACCCGTCTTCTTCTCGTCCTCGCTGAGAATGAGCGCGATGTCGGCCTGAGCGACGATGCCGACGAGCCTGCCGCCCTCGACGACCGGCAGCCGTCGCACCTGGTGGCGGGCCATGAGCTGGAGCGCCTCTTCGAGATCCTTGTCGGGCTCGACGCTGACGAGATCCTGGGAGTACACGTCTCCGACCGAGGTCGACGCGAGGTCTGCCGCCTCGGCGACAACCCTCGTCGTGATGTCCCGGTCGGTGATCATGCCCACGAGCGTGTTCCCGTCGGTGATCGGCAGCGAGCCGATGTGCTCGTCTCGCATTACTTGCGCGGCCTCGACCACAGTTGCCGACGGACCGATCGAGCGGGGATCCTCAGTCATCGCTTCACGCACGGTGCTCACCATCATGCCTCCCTGTCGGTTTACAGGCTCGATCCTAGCCCTGGTGCTCTGATCGAAGGCAACGCGTAGGGCAAAGTCCGGCCGGATGATTGAATCGTGTCATGGCCTTGCGGGGAACCCGCCACGCGTCCTCGCCGCCGACGTCGGCGGCTCGCACGTAAAGGCGCTTCTCTCCGGGGAGTCGAAGCGCCGGCGATTCGACTCTGGACCGGAGCTAACACCGCAGAAAATGGTCCGAGGGAGTGCTGAAACTCGCCGAGGGTTGGTCGTTCGATCGCGTCACCGTCGGCATCCCGACTCCAGTGCGCGTGACGAACAATCCAACGCTTCCTCGAGCGGGTCGGAGACGACGCCGTCGAGGAGCACGGCGGGAGCCTATCCGGAGGTAGGCGGGTAGGCACGCCGCGAGCATTTCCGGCATCCCTGGCACAGATGACCCACGCAACCATGCGGTTTCCGCGTGGCCACGCGGTAGGGAATGGGGGAGAGAGGATTCGAACCTCTGAAGGCGGAGCCAACGGGTTTACAGCCCGTCCCCTTTGGCCACTCGGGAACTCCCCCGCAGCGGGGCGCATTGTAGCGACTGCCTGACGTCACCCTTCCTGGCTAAAGAGCGTCCGAGGGCCGGCCGATAGGGGCTGGGCGACCATGGACTTGGACGGCCTTCTCGCACGCCTGATCGAGGTCGGCGGCAGCGATATGCACCTGAAGATCGCGTCGCCGGCGATGGCCCGTGTTGACGGGGCTCTTACTCCCATGGAGGAACGCCTCCTGACCGACTCGGACCTCGAAACGGTCCTGACGGTCGTCACAGAGCGCACGCCCGCCAAGCGAGAGCACTTCTACGTCGCAGGCGAGCTCGACGTCGCGTATCTGGCCGAGGGCCTCGGCCGCTTTCGCGTCAACGGCTACCGGCAGCGCGGCGCGATCTCGTTCGCGTTCCGCTTCATTCCGAAGGAGATTCCCAGCTTCTCGAAGCTCGGGCTCCCCGATGGTGTAGCCGGGCTGTCCAATGAGCACCGCGGGCTTGTCCTCGTCACCGGCGCGACCGGGTCGGGCAAGTCGACGACTCTCGCGGCGATCATCAACTCGATCAACCGCAGCCGGCAGCAGCACATCGTCACGATCGAAGATCCGATCGAGTTCGTGCACGACGACTGGGGCTGCATCGTCAACCAGCGCGAGGTCGGGCTCGACACCGAGTCGTACATGGAGGCGCTCCGGCGCGTGCTGCGCCAGGACCCCGACGTGATCCTCATCGGTGAGCTTCGTGACCAGGAGTCTGCGACGGCCGCCCTCCAGGCCGCCGAGTCGGGGCACTTCGTCCTCTCCACGATGCACACGATCGACGCCGCCGAGACGATCGGCCGCGTCGTCGAGTTCTTTCCCCCAGGAAAGCAGCAGATGACGCGCCAGATCCTTGCCGGGGTCCTGCGCGGCGTCGTCAGCCAGCGACTTCTCCCGAAGAAAGGCGGCGGCCGCGTGGCGGCAGTCGAGGTGATGGTCAACACGGCGCGCATCGCCGACCTCATCCGCGACGGAGAGACGGACAAGATCACGGAGGCGATCGAGGACGGCGAGTTTCACAAGATGCAGAGCTTCTCGCAGCACCTCGTCGAGCTCGTCCTCGCCGATCTCGTAGAAGAGGACATCGCCTCAAACGCCGCGAGCAACCGCCACGACTTCGAGATCGCCGTGCAGCAGGCGCTCAAGCGCCGGCGCGCCGACGAGAAGGCCGAGGCGCAGGCCGAAGCCGAGGCCGAGGAAAGCCAGGCCGAGGAGACGGAGCCTGTCTCCAACGGAAACGGCACCGGCCTCCGGGTGGCCTCGACGGAAAAATGAGAAAGGCGGTTGCGGCAGCGGCGCTCCTGATCCTGCTCGCGCTGGCGGGCGGGGCCTCGGCGCGGAGCTTCACGATCGTGCCCGCCGGGCACGCGGCGTTCCCGAGCTCCGAGACGCCGAACGCCCCTGGCTCCATCAACGTTCCCTTCCCGCTCTCGGTGCCGCCGGGTGAGCCGGCCGTCCGCTCCTACGAGGAGCTCCTCTCGCTCTGGCACCGCGCCGGGGACACGTACGGCGTGCCCTGGCAGGTGCTGGCGGCGATCAACAAGATCGAGTCGGACTTCGGGCGCAACATGGGCCCGAGCTCGGCCGGCGCGGTGGGCTGGATGCAGTTCATGCCGGACACCTGGCTGCGCTGGGGCCTCGACGCGAACGGCGACGGCCTGGCCGACCCCTGGAACCCCGACGATGCGGTCTTCGCCGCGGCCCGCTATCTCGCAGCCGCGGGAGGGCATGACGACATCTCCCGCGCCGTCTTCGCCTACAACCACGCCCAGTGGTACGTGGACGAGGTGCTGGGTCTTGCGGCCGACTTCGGCTCCGGTGGCGCGATCGACTTCACGGGCTCGCAGGCGGTCTTCCGGCTCGACGAGCTGCAGCAGCAGATCGCCAAGGCACGTCGCGATGTGGCGCACGCCCGCGAGGCAGTCCCGCGGATCGAGCGGCGCATCGGCGAGTCCACCGACCGCCAGCTCCGCCTGGAGCTCAAGGCCGGTAACCCGAAGATCTCGACGGCGGCGTTCCGTGGGCTGGAAGCGGGCATCGCCCACCTCGAGCGCTCACAGGCGCGTGACCGCCGCCGGATCGACGCGAGGCAGGCCGATCTCGCCACGGCGCTCGCCCGGCTCCGGTCCCTCAAGAGCGACCTCACATCCGCTTCGGTGGCCGCTCCCACCGCCGCTTCCTTCGGCGGGGCGATGTCGAGCGGCGACTATGTCTTCCCCGTCGGCGGCGGCCCCGACGCTGTCTCAGTCGGGCACACGCATCACGACTACCCGGCGGCCGACATCGCGGCTCCTGAGGGCTCTCCGCTCTTCGCCCTCGCCGACTCGGTAGTCGTCGACGCCTATAGCGACGTCAGTGGGCGCTGCGGGATCGGCTTCAAGCTCCAGCTCGACAGCGGCGCCGAGTACGTCTATTGCCACCTCAGCTATCTGGAGCCGAGCGTCGTTCCCGGCGCTGCGCTCGCCGCGGGCGCCCCCGTGGGCCTCGTCGGCTCGACCGGCCACGCCACGGGGCCGCACCTTCACCTGCAGTTTTCTCCTGCGGTCTCCTATCCGCAGGACGAGCCGTGGTTCCAGTCCTTCGCCGGCGTGGCGTTCAGCTGGCAGGACGCGCCGACCCCCACGCCCAAGCGGGTGGCGCCCAGGAAAGCCCGACATTTCACGATCGTCGGGATCACTCCAGGCTCCTCGGGGAACCGCATCGTGGGCTTTACCCGTTAGGGGCTTGACTTTTCACGGCCCCCTGCCGATTGGGGAGGCATGGCGGCCCGTCTGACGGCACTTCTGCCGCGTTTCCTCGCGCTCACCGTGATCTGGCTTCTCGGTGCGGCGACGTACACCCTTGCAGCGGACACGGTGCCGATCGCGAAGCACGAGAAGAGGGCCGAGGCAGTCGCCAAGCCGCATGTGCTTACGGTTCCGGACGTGCGCAAGAAGGCATACGTGTTCGCCAAGGGAATCCTCCAGGACACCGGCTTCGCCTGGCGAGTCGACGGCACGGTCAAGGGCTTCTCCGCCAACACCGTGTCCGTGCAGCGGCCCGCGCCGGGCACGAAGGTGATCGACAACGGCGCCCCCCTCGTCGTCCTCAGCCTTTCCAGGAACACGACCTACGGCGAAAGCGGCCTGCCCGAGAACTCGGCCCCCTACAAGGCTACCCGGGTCGTCCTCGTGAGCGACTGGGCTCGGGACCAGATCCAGCCCACCACCGCGGGCGAGACGGAGACGACGAGCACGGAGACCGGCGCGACGACCACGGCGCCCGCCACGACGACGACTGCCGTTGCGACGACCACCGAGCCCGTCACGACGACCGAGTCGGAGCCGCCTGACGAGAAGACCCGCAAGCCGGACTTCCAGGTTCCAGGCGCGCCGATCGAGCCCGCCGACGAGATGCCGCTCCCCGATCGCGCCCGCGCGCTCGAACGCCGCCTCGCCGGGAACGGCAAGCCCGGGCAGCAGCTCATCAGCTTCTGGCTGTACCAGCATTCCTGGATCGTCACGGGCGCCCGCTTCGGCTGGCATGACGGTGCCCAGGCGCTTCGGATCCTGATCAAGGTCGACCAGAGCCTCCAGCGCCGCTTCGGATTCGGCGCCCGGAGCGAGGTCGTCGCCCGACGCGCGCTCGCCTACGTCGAGGCGCAGGCGAAGTGATCTGGAAGCGGCTCCGGCGACTCCGCGAAGAACGCGGCTACACCCTCGTCGAGCTCCTCGTCGTCCTCGCCATCTTCACCACGGTCGTGACGGCGCTGGTCTCGCTCTTCACATCGGGCGCGAAGGCCGAGCTCGACATGAACCGCCGCTTCGAATCGCAGCAGAACGCCCGGCTCGCGCTCGACCGGATGAGGCGTGAGCTGCACTGCGCGAGCGGCATCACGGCGACGCCGAATACCGCGGTGTCGTCCATCACCGTCACGCTGCCGTCGCAGTGTCCGACGGCCGGCGGGGCGACGCTCTCGGTCGTTTACGACACGAGTCTCGTCTCGGCCAACCGGTACCGCGTACGGCGTACCGCGAACAGCACGACGGTCGTGATTGCCGATCACATCACCACCGCGAACGGCAACGCGTTCACCTACACGCCCAACAGCGCGACGACGCGGGCGCTCCTGCACGTCAACTTCCAGGTGAACATAAACCCGAACGAGGGATGGAAGACCTGGCGTCTTATTGACGACATCGTCCTGAGGAACACCCTGCGCCAGTAAATCCCCTCCCGGGACGGTTCTCATGAGCTTTTTGCGGCGACTTCTCCGAAGGCAGGACGGAATCACGCTTGTGATGGCCGTCGGCATCCTCGGTGTCCTGACCGTCTCCGGGACGTCGCTCATCTACTACTCGTCCACGAACGCGCGCAGCGTCTCGTACTCGACTGCGAACGCGAGCGCCTACGACCTGGCGGAGTCCGGGATCAACGAGATGATGTCGATCCTCTCGAAGCCCGACAACAACGCTCTGAACAAGTACCTGCTCGGCGAGCAGGCGAACGGAACGGTGACGCACACGACCCACACGTACGAGGGCGGAACCGTCGAATGGTGGGCGACACTCACCCAGTCCGTCAGCGGCTCTTCCACTTGGAATCTGACCTCGATCGGCAAGGTGGCGAACCCCACGGGCGCTGCAACGAGCCAGGTGACGCGCACCCTGACCGCGAAGGTGCCGGTCATCCCGACGTACACCCAGCCCCTCAACAACCCTGCCTGGAACTTCATCTACTCGCGGGGGACCGGGCAGACGTGCGACATGACCATCGCCAACAGCGTGCTCGTCCAGTCGCCGCTGTACGTGGCGGGCAACCTGTGCCTCACCAACACCGCGGCGATCACGGCCGGACCTCTCGTCGTGCAGGGCTCGCTGACGATGAGCCAGAGTGCCAACTACGCAGGCACGTCGACCAACAAGCTGAATCAGCTCGCCGTGCGAAATGGCTGCAAGTGGAAGAACAATTCGCTGCACAACCCGTGCGTGCAGGGCGACGGCAACACCGGCATCGCGGACAACGTCTGGGCCACGACGATCACGAACAATCCGGCCACCTCGGCCGCTCCCACCGTGGACTGGGATGCCTGGTACCTGAACTCGAACCCCGGCCCGTACTACGGCTGCCTGACGACCAGCGGCACTCCTCCGTCGTTCGACAACGACCAGGGCGCTGCGACTGCGCCCAATGCGGCCAAGCGGAACAACAGCGTGCCGACGGTTCAGGACCTCACACCCTCGACGTCGTACACCTGCAGGGGCTCGGCGGGAGAGCTCTCCTGGAACGCGTCCACCAAGGTCCTGACCGCGAACGGGACGATCTTCATCGACGGCAGCGCCCAGATCCAGAACGGCTCGGTGAACACCTTCACGGGCTCCGCGACGATCTACATCTCGGGAACTCTGCTCATCAAGAACTCGAGCATGTGCCAGGCGGTCAGCGCGGGCATTTGCACGACCAGCGGGTGGAATCCGGCGCAGAAGATGCTCGTGTTCGTGGTCAACGGGAACGGGTCCGGCGGGTCGCCCCAGAGCCAGGTCTCGGGCGGGGACAGCGTTCAGCTCGTCAGCGCCTACGCGCAGGGAGCGCTCTACGCCACGAACAACATCGACCTGGGCACGACGTCGCAGTTCGACGGCCCTCTCGACGGAGCGAGCGTCATTCTCGGCCAGAGCACGAGTTCGAGCTTTCCGGGCCTCAGCTTTGTCCCGGCCGGCATGCCGGGAAATCCCGAGGTGTACGCCGAGCCTCAGGCTCCGCAGCTCTACGCCGGCTAGTCGAAGCCGAGTAGCCCTTTCCTAACGTCAGCTCCGTTTCCCGCCGATAGATTCTGGTATGGACGCCGCCCTCGCCCTCGTCGTCTTCGCGCCTGCCCTCGCGCTCGGCAGCTTTCTGAACGTCGTCGCGGCGCGGCTGCCCGACGGCCGCTCGCTCGTCCGTCCACGCTCCGCCTGCGGCTCCTGCGAGGCGGAAATCGCGTGGTACGACAACATCCCAGTCGTCTCGTACTTCGCCCTCCGCGGCCGCTGCCGGTCATGTGGAGCCTCGTTCAGCGCCCGCTATCCGGCCGTCGAGATCGCCACCGCCCTCCTGGTGGCCGCGTGCTTCTGGCACTTCGGGCTCACCGCCGAGGCCGTGGTCGGCGCGTACTTCTGCGCAGCGCTCGTCGTCCTCTCGGCCATCGACGCAGAGAGGCGCATCCTGCCCGACCTCATCGTCCTGCCGTCCTTCGTGATCGTCCTGACGGCGAACATGATCCTCGCGCCTGACCGTTGGAAGGAATGGCTGGGCGCATCCCTCGGGGCCTCGCTGTTCCTCTTCCTGGCCCTCGTCGCCTACCCGCGCGGGATGGGCATGGGCGACGTCAAGCTCGCGCTGCTGCTCGGTGCCGGCCTTGGCTGGCCGGTGGGCGTCGGGCTCATGATCGGCATGGTGACCGCACTCGTCGCCTCGTCCGTCCTCTTCGCGCGCCACGGGCTTGCAGCGCGCAAGATGGAAATCCCGTTCGGCCCGTTCCTCGCGTTCGGGGCGATCGTGGCGCTCTTCGTCGGGCAACAGCTGCTCGACGCCTATCTGAGCCGCTTCTAGCCCCGCCCGTCTATCCCCCTCCTCAGGGATTCGGCCCGAAAGGCCGATAAATCGTTCAGGAGTCCCACGTGGAATTCGACGACCTCCAGAACCTGCCGGGTGCAGGAACAAACGCCGAGGAACGCTCCTCGGTCGAGCCCGCGCACCCTGCGGGCGCCATTGCGCCCAACGTCGTCGCCGAGCTCGTCGCCGACCTGCTCGAGACGACAGGGCTGATCTCGCCCGACCGGCTCGCTGGCGTGCGTTCGGCCGCCGTGGGCGGGTCGATTGCCCAGGCGATCGTGGATGAGGGCCTGGCCGCTCCCGGCGTCGACACGCCGCCGCCGTCGCCGATCGGCGCGCGCGGCCTCCGCCAGGTGGCTACCGACCACTCGCACCTGCCGCAGATCGACCTGAATGCGGAGGGCGTGGACAGGAACGCCGCCGGACAGATCCCCACCCATGTGCTCGAGCGCGCGATGGCAATCCCGTACAAGCTCGAGGACGACCGACTGTTCGTCGCCGTTGCTGACCCGACCAACGTCCAGGCCGTCGACGAGCTCCGCATTGCTACGCGCTACAGCCTCGAGATCGGTGTCGCGCCGTCCGAGGACATCGAGGTCGAGCTCAAGCGCCTCGTCCGCGCGACGGAGGCCTGGGAGCGCGCCGCGCTCGTCGAGGACGAGCTCGACGAGGACGCGCTCGGCGAGGACGAGGACGACCTCGAGGCCGACGACGGCGTCTCCGACGCCCCGCTCGTGCGCCTCGTGAACTCGATCATCCTCCAGGCCGCCGAGGACGGCGCCTCCGATCTCCACTTCGACCCTGCCGAGGACGCGCTCGTCGTCCGCCTCCGGGTCGACGGCGTGCTCCACGAGGTGCAGCGCATCCCCAAGCGCCTGGCACCCGGTGTGACGACGCGCCTGAAGGTCCTCGCGAAGCTCGACATCGCCGAGCGCCGAAAGCCGCAGGACGGCCGCATCTCCCTGAACGCGAAGGCCGCGGGGCGCATGCTCGACATCCGTGTCGCAGTGCTCCCGACCGTCGAGGGCGAGGGCGTCGTCATGCGTCTCCTCGACAAGTCGAAGCGCCCGCCCACGCTGGCCGAGCTCGGCCTCTCCGACGAGATGCGCGCGATGTTCGCGGAGATCATCCAAAAGCCGACCGGCGCGCTCCTTGTCACGGGGCCGACCGGCTCCGGTAAGTCCACCACGCTCTACGCGTCGCTCGCCGAGATCAGCCGGCCCGAGATCAACGTCATCACCGTCGAGGACCCCGTCGAGTACCGCCTTGCGGGCCTGAACCAGGTGCAGGTTAACAACAAGGCGGGCCTCACCTTCGCGAACGCCCTCCGGTCGATCCTGCGTTCCGACCCCGACGTGGTGATGGTGGGTGAGATCCGCGATGCAGAGACCGCGAAGATCTCCATCGAAGCCGCTCTCACGGGTCACTTCGTGCTCTCGACCCTGCACACGAACGACGCGCCGAGCGCTCTGACGCGCCTCAACGAGATGGGCGTCGAGCCGTTCCTGACCGGATCGGCGGTGACGGCGGTGCTCGCTCAGCGCCTCGTCCGCAAGCTCTGCACACACTGCTGTGAGATGTACATGGCCACCCAGGAGGAGATGCTCGAGGCACGCTTCACGCCCGAGCAGGCCGCCGCCGCCGACGGCGTCGGCCTCTACCGCAAGAAGGGCTGCCCGCGCTGCAACCAGACCGGCTACAAGGGCCGCGTGGGCGTCTACCAGCTCATGACGATGAGCGAGACGCTCTCACGCCTCGCCGCGCAGCACGCGAGCCGTGAGGAGATCGAGCGGGCCGGCATGGAGACCGGGATGAAGACCCTCTGGGACGACGGCCTCCAGAAGGTCGCCTCCGGCCTTACCTCGATCGAAGAGCTGGCGCGAGTCCTCGTCTAGCACCGTCGCAAGACGTCTCCCCGACGCACGCGAACGGTCTCAGAGTTCGCAGCCGAGGTAGGTCAGTGCCTGTGCAGCCTCGTCCATGAAGGCATTCGCCTGGGCGCGCGTGGCGAAGGTGTACGGCCCTGGACGAAGCGGCTCGACGCGTACGAAGTCCACCGGGTAGACGTCGCATTCGACGACAAAGCCGTTCATGCCGGTATCCACGCAGCGGAATGCGACCACTTCGCGCCCGTCCTTCCGCGCGGAACGGCGGTCGACCTCGACCCCCAGGAGATCGACGGTGTGCTCGGCGGCCATCAGGCGTTCTTGACGGCCTGCACGATCGCGGTGCGATCGTAGAAGCCTTCGAGGCGGCCCTTGAGGTTGGGGCCTCGCGTGAAGATGAGCACTGTGGGCGACTCGAGCACGTTGTACTCGGATGCGAGCTGGCCAACCTCGCGGTTCTTGGAGACGTTCACCGACACGAAGCCGGCGTGCGCGAGCAGAGCGCCCGCGCGGGCCTCGCGCGTCTGAATCGCGTCGTACGTGGCACCGGGCTCGTAGAAGAGCACGACGACCTTGCCATAGCGCTGAAGCTGGGAGTTGATCAGGAGCGGGGCCTGCTGGATCGCAAGGCGCGCGACACCCTTGTTCTTCTCGTCGAGGCACTTTCCGGCGCCGAGCTGGCGGATGAGCGCCACGCGCTCGCTGTCCAGTGCGTTCAGCTCGTCGAAACGGTTCTGGATCGACGTCGGGTCGAGTGCCTGAACACGGTTGAACATCCACCGCAGCTCGGAGGCCGACATGTCGATGTTCTTGCGCAAGGCGATCGCGGTCACCCGTTTCTGCGGCGGCAGGCCGAGCTTGATGAATGCCGGCTGCGCGGAGTCCCAGAGCTCGACGTACTCGCCGATGACCGATTCGTAGTCCGCGAGCGCCGTGGGCTCGTCGATCTTCTCGTACTGGGCCTGGAAGCCCCCACACCAGGCTACGAGGCTGTTTATCCAATTCTCCGACGTCGCAGACGGCTTCGGCTTGGACTTGTCCGGGTGCGTCGTGATGAGCGGGACGCCGGCATCGTTGCCCCCGCCGGGCGCCTTTCCCATGGTGTAGACGCCGAAAGCGGCGCCGATCAGGCCGAGGAAGGCGAGCGGCAGGAGAATGTGCAAGCGAAGCTGAGACGCCATGCGCTTTCTATCGGCACTTGATCCGCAACGCTTAAAGGGGACCGCGTCGCTCGCTCAAAGCTTTGCCGCTCAAAAGGAGAGAGGGCGCCTTTCGGCGCCCTCTCGAGACATCGGATCGCTTCCTGCCTAGCAGGCGTTGACCGTGATGTCGGCCGACGGGCCGCCCTTCTTCCAGGTGGCCTGGCCGACCGTGCTCTGGACGCAGTACGAAGCGGCGGTCGCGCGGACGACGGAGACGTTCTTGATCCCCGCGTCATACGACAGCTGCAGCTTCGTGAGATGCAGGCCGGAGTACGTGTTGTGGTCGGCGTAGAACGCCTCCACGCCCGGGATCGAGGCCCGCACGTTCGCCTTCGCAGCCGAGACTTCAGCGCGGCTCCGGAAGGAGAGGTACGACGGGATGGCGATCGCGAGCAGGATGCCGATGATGATGATCACGACGAGAAGCTCGATGAGGGTGAAGCCCCCCTGGCGATCTTTCTGCGTGATCCGCTTGCTGAGCCTCTGAATCATTTGGTGACTCCTCCTTGATCGAGCATGGGCGTGCGGTGGCTCACGCGGAGATATCGGCCTCTAAGGCGGGGGAGGCGTCCCCTCGAATGGGGGATCTTCCCTTGGCCCTTCAGAGAAGGCGCTTCTCTGCCGATAGCAGCGTGCGGAGGGAGCCCCAATGGATGGTCCTGGCACCGAATCTGCGACGACATACACGATCGACGACCTGCTCGAGACGATGGTGGCCCTCGGCGCGTCCGACCTGCACGTCACGGTCGGCTCGCACCCGGTCATCCGCCTGAACGGCAGCCTCGAGCGGCTGGACCAGTTCCCGCGCCTCTCCGCTGACGACAGCCAGCGGCTGCTGTACCGCATTCTCTCCACCGAGCAGCAGAAGCACCTGGAGATCAACCGCCAGATCGACGTCTCGTACTCGATCCCGGGCCTTGCGCGCTTCCGTGTCAACGTTTATTTCCAGCGCGAGAGCCTTGGCGCGGCTTTCCGCATGATCCCCGCCGAGCTGAAGACGCTCGAGGGTCTCGGGCTGCCGACGCAGCTCCACGAGCTTTCGAAGAAGCCGCGCGGCCTCGTTCTCGTCACGGGCCCGACGGGCTCCGGTAAGTCGACGACGCTCGCAGCCGTGGTCGACGAGATCAACCGCACGCGCGACGACCACATCATGACCATCGAGGACCCGATCGAGTTCCTCCACCGCCACAAGCGCTGCATCGTCAACCAGCGCGAGATCGGGCCCGACGCCATCAGCTTCGCCGACGCCTTGCGCGGCGCGCTTCGCCAGGACCCGGATGTGATCCTCCTCGGCGAGATGCGCGACCTGGAGACGATCTCGACCGCGATCACCGCGGCGGAGACCGGCCACCTCGTCTTCGCCACCCTGCACACGCAGGACGCGCCCTCGACGATCGACCGCCTGATCGACGTTTTCCCGGCCGCGCAGCAGGAGCAGATCCGCGTCCAGCTGGCGGCCACGATCCAGGGAATCGTCACGCAGACGCTTCTGCCGACGGTGGACGGCAAGGGCCGCGTGGCCGCCCTCGAGATCCTGCTCCCCGACGACGCCGTCCGGAACCTCATCCGGCAGGCGAAGGTCGAGCAGATCTACTCGGTCATGCAGACGAACACCGGCCGCGGCATGCAGACCCTCGAGCAGGCGCTTGTCGACCTCGTCACACGCGGGATCATCACGCAGGAGGTCGCCATGTCCCGCTCGAGTCGGCCCGACCAGCTGCTCGGACTTCTCAAGCGCAACGGAATCGCAACCCCCGACGCTGCGGCGGGAGGCTTGCGGGTGGCGGGGGGCTAGACCATGGCGAAAGAAACGGTCGGCCTCAAGATCGGCGCCTCGTACCTCTCGGCGGCGGCCATCGAAGTGAACGGCTCCGCGCGGCTCGTCCAGGTCGCCCGTGAGCCGATTCCGCGTGGGATCGTTGCCGGCGGCGAGGTCAAGGACGTCGCTGCGCTCACCGACGCGCTCAAGTTCTTCTTCAAGCGGCAGGGCCTGTCGAAGCGCAACGTCCGAATCGGCATCGCGAACAACCGCATCGGTGTCCGGACGATCGAGCTCATGGGGATCGACGACCCCAAGCAGGTCGCGAACGCCGTGCGCTTCCGCGCCCAGGAGGCGTTGCCGATCCCGGTCGACCAAGCGCTGCTCGATTACCAGGTGCTCGGCGAGACCCTCGAGGAGGGCCAGTCCAGGAAGCGCGTCCTTCTCGTCGTGGCCTACCGCGAGCTCGTGGATTCCTACGCGGTGGCCTGCCGCGCCGCGGGCATCAAGCTCGCCGGCGTCGACCTCGAGGCCTTCGCGCTGCTCCGCGCTCTCATGCCTCCGGAGGAGCCGGCGGGCGAGAAGAGCGCGCTCGTCGCCGTCTCGGTGGGATCCGAGCGCAGCACGCTCGGTGTCTCCGACGGCCAGTCCTGCGAGTTCGCCCGCGTGATCGAGTGGGGCGGGATGTCGCTGACGATCGCCCTCTCGCGGGCGCTCGACATGGACATCGAAGCCGCGGAGATCCTCAAGGAGAAGGTTTCGCTCGACGGCGCCGAGGTGCCTGAGGGGCTCACGCCCGAGCAGGCCACCCTCGCCCGCGAGGCGCTCAACGCTGCGCTCCAGGGCTTCTCCCGCGAGCTCGTTTCCTCGCTCCAGTTCTACCAGAGCCAGTCCGACTCGCTCGGCATCCGTGAGGTCGTCCTCGCCGGCGGCAGCGCGCGCCTTGCCGGTCTCGCCCCCGCCCTTCAACGCCTTGTCGGCGTGAACGTCCGCGTCGGGGATCCGCTCGTCGGAATCTCTCTAGGGAAGAAGGTCAAGGGCGGCATGCCCGACCCGTCGCTCGCTGTCCCCATCGGCCTCGGAATGGCGCTCTAGGAGACGCGATGGGCATCGACATGAAAAAGGAGATCAAGATCTCCGATCTCTGGAAGCGCGGACCGAAGGAGCCCAAGGCGGAGAAGCCGCCGAAGGAGCCGAAGAAGGCCAAGGAACCGAAGCCGCCCAAGGAGAAGAAGGAGCGCCGCCTCGGCCGCGGGAACAAGGAGAAGGCCGTCGCCATCGAGGCGAAGAGCGGGCCGCCCGTACGCGACATCCCGCTCATGCACGCCTTCAACCTCCTCCCGAAGGAGGAGGTGCGGAGCGAGAAGGATTCGAAGCAGAGCGCGATCCCGCACGTCATCGTTGCGCTGGCAGGCGTGCTCGTGTTCGCTGCGCTGGCCGCGTTCTACCTCTCCTCCAGCGCGGCGGTCACGAAGAAATCCGGCGAGCTCGACGATCTCCGCGGAGATCTTGCGAGCCTGCAGGTGCCCGAGAAGCAGCCGCAGTCGCCGAGCGAGGGGCCGGACATCGATTCCGAGCGCTCGGCGCGGACGGCCGCCCTGTCCACCGCGCTGGCCGACCGCCTCGCCTGGGACCGCGTTCTACGCGAGCTCGCGCTCGTTCTCCCGGCTGACGTCAGGCTGGCAACGCTCGACGCGACCGCGCCTTCGCCCGGTTCGGCGGGTGCCGCGACGAGCGGGGCCGTGAGCTCCTTCAGGGTGACCGGGACGTCGGTGAGCCAGGCGAGCGTCGCCCGGCTCCTTTCGCGCCTCCAGGTCATCCCGGAGCTTCAGAACGTTCAGCTCGAGTTCGCGACTGCGTCCGAGGACCCCGCCGTGCCGGGCGTCAACTTCGCCATTACCGCATCCGTCCGCCAGGGAGCCGTCTCGTGAAGAAGCAGATCCCAATCTGGCCCGTGATCGGACTCGCGATCGTGATGGTGGCCGCGGTCGTATACGTGGTCGTCATCCGGCCGAAGCGCGCAGAGTCCGGGCGCCTCGACGAGCAGATCGCCGAGATGCAGATGAAGGTGAGCGCCGCGGAGCTCGCTTCCCGTCCTCAACAGCAGGCGACGACGATCAAGGTCGCCGACGTGTTCGAGGTCTCGAAAGCGATGCCCGACACCGACGACATGCCCGGGATCATCCTCGACCTGAACTCGGTTGCTGAGGCAACGGGGATCAAGTTCCTTTCGATCCAGCCGAGCGCGGCGACGCCCAAGACGGGGTACAGCGCGATCGAGATCACGCTCACCTTCGAGGGCAACTACTTCGACCTCACCGATTTCCTCTTCCGTCTTCGGAACCTCGTCACGGTACGGGACGGACGCCTTTCGTCAGCGGGCCGGCTCTTCACCCTCGACACGATGAGCATGAAAGAGGGCAAGGACGGGTTCCCGAGCATCAACGCCGGGCTGACGGTCTCCGCATACGTGTACGGCGTGCCCGACCCGACAGCCGCGGTCGTCCCGCCGCCGAGCACGGAGGCGCCCCCGCCCCCGCCCGCCGACGCATCAGCAGGAGGTCTTGGCTAATGGCATCCAAAAAAGTCCAGGCTGCTCTTCTCAAGCAGAAGGAAGCCAAGCAGAAGAAGGTTCTGTTCCTGCTCGTGCCCGTCTTCCTCGGGCTGATGGCGTGGCAGGGCCCGAAGACGTTCAAGGCGATCACCGGCGGCAACGCGCCGCCGCCCACGACCGCTGCACCTTCGACGACCGCGCCGACGCCGGGCTCGGCTCCCTCGACGCCCGGCGCTGGGGCGGTCGTCCCTCCGAGCCAGCTCGTCGACACCGACGCCCCTCCGTCCCTCATGGTCGGGCAGATGTCGAATCTCGGCGTCTTCCCGGGGCGAGATCCGTTCTCGGGCGGCGCCATCGCCCCCAGCCTTGGAGACGTCAGCACGGACGGGGCCGGTACCGGGACTGGCACCACCTCCACCACGACTCCCACGAGTGCGCGCGTCGAGGTGAACGGTGCCGCAGAGAATGTCTCGATCGGCGCTACGTTCCCCGAGTCTGACCCTGCGTTCAAGCTTGTCTCCGTCACTGCCAGCACGGCGATGATCTCCCTCGCGTCAGGCGCCAGCTTCACGAACGGCGATCACAGCGAGCAGATCAAGGTCGGCGAGACGCTGACGGTCGTTGGAGACGACGGCTCGACCTTCAGCATCAAGCTCGTAAGCACGAGCTAGCCGGCCTTCGGCGCGGCCGGCGCTTTCTCTACGAGCCCGTGCCCTCGTCGAACGAGGCGCTGATCCGGGCCCACACGCGATATGGAGAGGCGTTGTCGCGGACGACGACGCTCACCAGCTTGACGAGCCGGCCCGCCGTGCTGCCCGAGTTCGTGATCTGCCTCCAGGTGATGTAGGTGTCCACCTTGTACGAGCGCCCGTCGGCGCCGGTGACGGTCTTCGTGGCCACGGCGTTCGTGCAGGGCGTAGCTCCGCAGGCTTTGACGTCGACCTGCTGAACCCATGACACGGTCGCGCCGGCAGAATGCGCTGCCGCAGCGCCGTAGTACGAGGAATCCTTGTTGTTGAGGTAGCCACGCTCTCCGACCACTCGCACTGTCCACGGCGTAGTCGTTCGGTCGTTCACGAGAATGAGCTCACTGTCGATCTTGATCAGAAGGGGGCCGGCCGAGGGAAAGCCCGCCGCGCTGGCAACGGGAATCGTCAGCTGCGACGCCGTCATCGAGGCAGTCAGCGTGGTCGTCGCGGCGCTATCCGTCTTGTAGAAGCTCTGACCCATGTAGGTCGCCCCGTAGCTGCCGGACACGACCGACGTGACATTCGAACTCGCAAGTCCGATTGCCTCGTACTTGATCGCCCGGAACCCTTCCATCTCCGAGTCTGCGATCGCAGCTGCGGTCGTGACCGTGCTCGCACGGCGGATCTGCACGATGCCGGCCTGGAAGACGCTGAAGACGGCGAAGATGCCGATGAGCATCACGGTCATCGCCGCGAGAAGCTCGATCATGCCGAAGCCGCCCTCGCTCCGGGCACGCCGCCGCAGGTGTGGGCGCGCAGAAAGCACGGACCAGAACATCGGCAAACAACCGATCACCCTCAAGGCGTGACCGGGTGATGCCGATTTCCCGCTTGGAATGGCTTCGTACGCCTACACGGCGATCAACTCCGCGGGCCTCGAGCTCGACGGCCAGGTCAACGCCCCCGACGCCAACGCGGCGCGCGAAGCGCTGCGGGTGCGCGGGCTCGTCGCGCTGACCCTGGACGAGCAGGCATCGAGCTCCGCCGGCTTCGCGATGGCCGTGAAGAAGGTGAAGCCGAAGTCGCTGCAAATTTTCTCACGGCAGTTTGCGACGATGATCGAGGCCGGGCTCAACGTCGTCACAGCGCTCGTGATCCTCGAGGAGCAGACGGAGGACAAGAAGCTCGCGAGCGTCGTCTCCGAGCTCCGCGCCGATGTCGAAGGCGGGCTCCTGCTCTCGGAGGCGATGTCACGCCATCCGCGGATCTTCTCTCGCCTCTTCATCTCGATGGTGGAGGCGGGCGAGGCGGCGGGAATTCTGGATGTCGTGCTCGACCGGGTCGCCTTTCAGATCGAGAAAGAGACTCAGATCAAGCGCCGCGTCAAGGGCGCGATGATGTACCCGCTGATGGTGATGGCCTTCGCGACGCTCGTGCTCATCGGCATGCTCATGTTCCTCGTCCCGATCTTCGTCGGGATCTTCGACGATCTCGGCGGCAACCTCCCGATGCTGACGCAGATCGTCGTCAAGGGATCGAACATCCTGCGCAGCTACTGGTACCTCGTCTTCCCGATCTGGGCGGGGATCATCTTCGCGTTCCTCCGCTTCAAGAAGACCGAGTCGGGCCGGCGCATGTGGGACCGCTTCCGCATGAAGATGCCGTTCGGGATCGGCGCGATCATCGTGAAGATCGGCATGGCGCGCTTCTCGCGCACGCTCTCCACTCTCGTCGCCGCGGGCGTGGACATCATCCGCTCGCTCGAGATCACGGGCGCCACCTCTGGCAACAGCCTCATCGAAGATGCGACCGCGGTTGTCCGCGAGCGCGTACACCAGGGTGTCCCGATCGCAGTGCCGATCGAGGCCGAGAAGATCTTCCCGCCGATGGTGTCGCAGATGGTGCGCGTCGGCGAGGAAACGGGCGAGCTCGAGAAGATGCTCGGGAAGATCGCCGACTTCTACGAGGACGAGGTCGACAGCTCGATCGCGACGCTGACCTCGATCCTCGAGCCGCTCATGATGATCGGCGTCGGACTGATGGTCGGCGTGATCATCATTTCCATGTACCTGCCGATGTTCAAGCTCCTCACGCTGATCCAGTAGCTCGGGCTCGGCGCACTCAGCCATAGCCGTGCGCCGCCGCGTACTCCTCGGCGACCGACTTCGGCACGCAGAAGGCCCACGCGTCCTCGACGAGGTCGCGCATCTCGTCCTCGTCGATCGCGGCGAGATCGACGTGCACCCAGTGGTAGCGCATGTCGCGCGCGCTCGGAAGCGAGAACTTCTCGGGCTCGGAGTCGACGAGCGCCTGCCGCCACTCCCTCGGGAAAGCGAAGCCCATGGTGGAGCCGTCCTTCGAGAAGGCGATCCAGACGATGCGGCCGATGCGGAACTTCACCCGGCCACGGACGAAGGCCTCGCTCGACCGGGGCAGCGTGGCCGCGAACGCCCGGACTTCGTCCATCGTCACCACGCCGCCCACGTTACTGTCATCTCGCACGCGAACAAAGGAGCCGGACCCGTGAGCTACAGCGTCGTGAACGTCGAGGAGATCGAGGGTGAGGGGCCGGGCGGGGCCGTCCGCTACGTCCGGCGAAAGCTCGGTGTGCAGGCTTTCGGCATCAACTGGTTCGAGCTCGGCCCCAACGTGCGCGGGCGGGAGCACAACGAGGTCGACACCGGGCAGGAAGAGGTCAACGTGATCATCGAAGGCTCGGGCGTCTACGAGGTCGACGGCGAGACGATCCCGGTGCACGCCGGCTCCTTCATGCGCTTCGATCCCGGAACGACGCGCTGCCCGGTCGCAGGTCCCGAGGGCATGACCATGATCGCCGTCGGCGTGCGCCCGGGGAGCTACGAGCCTCATGGGAACTTCTGACGAGAACCTCGTCCAGCTGACCAGAGTCCTGCGGGCGCCGCCAGACGAGGTCTTCGCGGCCTGGACCGGGCCCGCGCTCCTCGAAAGCTGGTGGACAGGCGTCGGGGGCTGGGTGGATGCAAAGGCTGACGTCGATCTGCGCGTCGGGGGTCGATACCACCTATCCATGCGGGACGAGCGCGGAGCGCTGCACGGCATCGTGGGCATCTACACGTTGATCGCGCCCGCCGAGCGTCTCAGCTTCACCTGGACATGGGAGAACGAGCCGAACGTCATGCGCGGGAGCGAGGGGACCCTCGTCGACGTCCCGCTGGCGAGGGGCCCCAGGGAACGCAGCTATTCCTTACGCACAGCGGTCTCGAGGGCGAGCTGGTCAAGGACATGCACGTGGAGGGCTGGAACGCCCTCTTGACGAGCCTGTACGCCTCGGTCTCCTAGCGAGGGCCCGGCTCGTGGTGCCGGGCCCTCGGGTCCGCTGAGCGGCTATCCGCAGCCGTGGGCTGCGAGGATCGCCGGATTGCTGAAGGCATTTGCACCACCGGCGTAGCTCGAATGGGCGGCGGTGCCGCTCGACTTCGCGCCTGAGATGAGCTTGCCGAAGCTCAGCCCACAGGCGGCCTTGATGTCCTGGCCCGGCGCTGCACCGGCCGAGGCCGGGAGGGCGAGCAGGGCGGTCGAGCAAATTGCGACCGCGATTCGCTTGCGCATCGTGTTCCTCCTCTCCTTAGGCGGTGGCGGGGGCGGGAGTCCGGCTCCAGCGGCGCCGCATTGCAGGCCACTGGACGACCTCGTAGACGGCTGCCGCTCCGACGAGGCCGTAGACAACGCGGGTGGCCGCGTTCGTCTCGCCGAAGTCGAGCCCGAAGAGCGTCGCGACGAGGTCGAACTCGGCGACCGCGACGAGTCCCCAGTTCAGGGCTCCGACCACGACGAGCACGCCCGCCAGCACGTCGATCTTCTTCATGTTCCTCTCCTTCCTGTCGAGGTTTCGTCCAGGGACGGTACAGACCCTGAACAGTGTTGTCAAGTATCTGTCCAACTTGTGTACGATGCGGTGCATGACGAGCGAAGGGCTATTGCGCATCGGCGAGCTGAGCCGCCGGACCGGCGTCACGCCCGACCTCCTTCGCGCCTGGGAGAGGCGCTACGGGTTGCTCGCCCCACAGAGGACGAGCGGGGGGTTCAGGCTCTACCCCCTAACGGATGTGGTGCGGATCGAGGCGATGCAGAGCTACCTGGCGCGGGGGCTCTCGGCAGCCGAGGCAGCCCGCCTCGCCAAGGAGCAGGACGAGCCGGGCCGGGTGGGTACCTCGATCTCCGGGCTCCTCGGCGACTTCCGCGCAGCTCTCGATGCCTATGACGAGCCGCACGCACAGCTGCTTCTCGATCGAATGCTCGCGGCGTTCACCCTCGAGACCGTCCTGCGTGACGCGCTGCTGCCGTACCTGCACGAGCTCGGCGACCGTTGGGAGCGCGGCGAGGCCTCTGTTGCGCAGGAGCACTTCGCGAGCAGCGTGATCCGGGGGCGCCTCCTCGGTCTCGCACGGGGCTGGGGATCCGGAAGCGGGCCGCTCGCCGTTCTCGCGTGCCCACCGGGGGAGGAGCACGACCTCGGCCTGCTCGCCCTGGGCGTCGTGCTGCGTGCACGGGGCTGGCGGGTGGCCTATCTGGGTCCGGACACCCCGATGGAGACTCTCGCCGATGCCGCGAGGCGGATGGGAGCCGACTGGGTCGTCGTCTCGGCGGTCTCGGCAGCCCGGCTGGAGGGCGTCGAGGAGGAGATCGCGCGGCTCGTCCGCAACGTCCGGGTCGCGCTCGGAGGCGCGGGGGCAACTCCGGCGCTCGCCGAGCGCACGGGCGCGGATCTGCTTTCCGGCGGTCCAGTCGAAGAGGCGGAGCGGCTCGCTGGCGACCGCCGATAGCATCAAAGCGGATGGCAGAGCCTCGGAGCGCGCGTCTCGACGAAGTCGCCTCGGTTGAGGAGATTGCGCGGCTGCCGTATTCGCTCCGGGTGCTCCTCGAGAACGTCGTTCGCGCCGGGCTTACCGGCGAGGGCGACCCTGAGGAAGCTCGGGCGATCCTCGACTGGCAGCCGGGTGAGGAGGCGCACGGGGAGATCTCCTTCCGCCCGGCTCGAGTTCTGCTCCAGGACTTCACGGGCGTCCCAGCAATCGTGGACCTCGCCGCCATGCGCGATGCGATGCGCGAGCTTGGGGGCGAGCCGTCGCAGATCAACCCACTGCTTCCGTCCGAGCTCGTCATCGACCACTCCGTCCAGGTGGACGTGTTCGGGTCGAAGATCGCGATGTTCAAGAACACGGAGCTCGAGTTCGAGCGGAACCGCGAGCGCTATGCATTCCTGCGCTGGGGCCAGGAGGCCTTCGACGACCTGCGTGTCGTCCCGCCGAATACCGGCATCGTCCACCAGGTCAACCTGGAGTACCTCGCGCGCGTCGTCGAGGAGCGAAACGGTTGGGCCTTCCCGGACACCCTCGTCGGCACCGACTCGCACACGACCATGGTGAACAGCCTCGGCGTCCTCGGCTGGGGTGTGGGCGGCATCGAGGCGGAAGCCGCGATGCTCGGCGAGCCGCTCTCGATGCTCGTGCCTCAGGTCGTCGGCTTCCGGCTTTCCGGCCGCCTGCCCGAGGGCTCGACGGCGACCGACCTCGTCCTCACAGTGACCGAGGCGCTCCGAGAGCTCGGCGTCGTCGGCAAGTTCGTCGAGTTCTTCGGGGGCGGGCTCTCCGGGCTCACGCTGGCCGACCGCGCGACCATCGCGAACATGTCGCCTGAGTACGGCGCGACGTGCGGCTTCTTCCCCGTGGACGAGGAGACCCTCGCCTACCTGCGCATGACGGGCCGAAGCGACGAGCACGTCTCGCGCGTCGAGAGCTACTGCCGCGCCCAGCTCCTCTTCCATGACGAGAACACCGAGCCCTCGTACAGCGAGGTCGTCGACCTCGATCTCGCCTCGGTCGAGCCGAGCCTCGCCGGGCCGCGCCGTCCGCAGGACCGCGTGCCGCTCCGCGAGGCCCGCGACTCGTTCCTGGGAGCTCTTCAGACCTTCGGCGTCGAATACGGAAACCACGACAACGCAGTCGCAGAGACCTTCCCGGCTAGCGACCCGACGACCGAGCAGAGTCCCGGCGGGGATCGCGCGCACGCACCGGAGCCCGAATCGGCTCCCGTCGCCGTCGCCGAGATCGAGCCGGCCTCGGTGGAGGTCGAGCTGGACGGCGCACAGTTCGAACTGGGGCACGGAAGTGTCGTCATCGCGGCGATCACGAGCTGCACGAACACCTCGAACCCGACGGTCATGGTCGCGGCGGGCCTGCTCGCGAAGAACGCCGTCGAGCGCGGCCTCAAGCGCCGACCCTGGGTGAAGTCGAGCCTCGCGCCCGGCTCCAAGGTCGTGACGGAGTACTACGACCGCGCCGGGCTCAGCCAGTACCTCGACGCGCTCGGCTTCGACGTCGTCGGCTACGGCTGCACGACGTGCATCGGGAACTCGGGGCCGCTCCCGAAGGAGATCTCGGCCGCGCTGGACGAGGGCGGCCTCGTCGTCTGCTCGGTGCTCTCGGGCAACCGCAACTTCGAGGCGCGCATCCATCCGGAGGTGAAGGCCAACTACCTCGCGTCGCCGCCGCTGGTGGTCGCCTATGCCCTCGCCGGCCGGATGGACCTCGACCTCACGAACGAGCCGCTCGGCCAGGACGAGGACGGCAACGACGTCTTCCTCAGCGATGTGTGGCCGAGCCCCGAGGAGGTGCAGGAGACGATCGCCTCCGCGCTCGAGCAGGAGATGTTCACGCGCACCTACGCCGACGTCTTCACGGGCGACGAGCGCTGGCGTGACCTCGACACCCCGGAGGGAGAGCTCTTCGCCTGGGGGCCGGAGTCCACCTACGTCCGCCTGCCGCCGTACTTCGAGGGCATGTCGCCGGAGCCAGGAACTGTCGAGGATTTCAGCGGCGCGCGCTGCCTCGTCAGGCTCGGCGACAGCGTCACGACGGACCACATCTCGCCCGCCGGCGCGATCAAGCCCGACAGCCCGGCCGGCCGGTACCTCACCGATCACGGCGTCGAGCGCAAGGACTTCAACTCCTACGGGTCCCGCCGGGGGAACCACGAGGTGATGGTGCGGGGGACCTTCGCCAACGTGCGTCTTCGCAACCTGCTCGTGCCCGGCAGCGAAGGCACATGGACGGTGCATCTCCCCGACGGCGAGGAGACGACGATCTTCGACGTGGCCGAGCGCTACCGCTCGGACGGTGTGCCGCTGATC
>JBKPPF010000020.1:0-70774 GCA_046733475.1 Actinomycetota bacterium | reverse complement strand
GGGCCTGGAGCGCACCATCGGGTGGTATGACGAGAATCGGGCCTGGTGGGAATCACCGCTACGAACCGACAGCGCCGTCTTCTCGTCCTAGGGGCCGGCCCGGCACAGCTCGGGCTCTTACGCGCAGCGCGCGAGCGCGGGGTCTTCATCGTGGCCTGCGACCGCGACGCACAGGCGCCCGGCTTCGAGTACGCGGACAAGCGCGCGATCGTTTCGGCCGAGGACGAGCCCGCGATCGGGAAGCTCGCCGAGGCGGAAGGCATCGACGGCGTCATCGCGCCGGGAATCGACTGGCCCGTCGCCATCGCCGCGCGCGTGGCCGCCCGCTTCCGCCTTCCGCACCCGCTGTCTCCCGCGACCGCGTCGCTCGCGGTCTCCAAGCAGCGCCAGCGCGAGCGCCTGAGCGAGGCGGGAGTCCCACAGCCCGAATGGCGGATCACGACCGAGGCGGCCGGCTTACCCGTTCCCTGTGTGGTCAAGCCGCCGGACCGCCAGGGTCAGAAAGGCCTCACGCTCGTCCGTGACGCTTCCGAGCTCGAGGCGGCAGTCGAGCTCGCCGTCGCCGAGTCGCGTGCCGGCTGCGCGCTCGTCGAGAAGCACGTCGAAGGCCCCGAGGTGACGGTGAACGCCTTCTGGGCAGACGGCGTCTTCTATCCGCTGACCGTGACCGATCGCCTCACGGCGGATCCTCCGGCCTTCGGCGTTGCTCTCGCCCACGCCTGGCCGAGTGCCCATGACGTGACCGAGGCCGTCGAGGTCGCCCGCGCGGCCGCTGAGGCGCTGGGCATCGAGAACGGCCCGACCTACACGCAGGTGAGGCTTGCGGACGGCGGGGCGACCGTGATGGAGCTCGCCGCGCGGCTCGGCGGAGGCCACGATGCCGAGGTCTGCCGCGAGGCGCTCGGCATCGATCCCAACGAGCTCGCGCTCGCTGCCGCTCTCGGAGAACCGGTTAGCGTTCCGGAGCCGACACCGTCACGCGGCGCCTGCGTCCGCTTCCTTGTTCCTCCGAAGGGAGAGCTCGTCGCGCTCGCGGGGCTCGACGAGGCGCGCGCCGCCGAGGGAGTCGTCGACGCGCGGGTCTACCGCCGGCCGGGCTTCGTCTTCGGCCCCTTCCTGCGCGGATCTGACCGCGCCGGATTCGTCCTCGCGACGGGGTCGTCGCGCGACGACGCCCTCGCGAAGGCCGGCCGCGCGGCCGACTTAATACGCTTCGAGGCCGAAGATGCAGCTGTCCTCCAGCAAACGTAAGACGTTCCTCTCCTTCCAGCCTCCGGCGATCGGGCCGGAGGAGATCGCTGCGGTCACCGAAACGCTCGAGAGCGGCTGGCTCACGAGTGGACCGCGTGCCGAGGAGCTCGAGCGCCGGCTCGCCGAGCTGACGGGCGCGCGCCATGCGCTTGCCGTCGCCTCCGGCACCGCCGCCATGCACCTCTCCCTCGTCGGCCTCGGCCTCGGGCCCGGCGACGAGGTGATCACGACGCCGATCACCTGGCCCGCCACGGCCAATGTCATCGTGCACACCGGCGCGACCCCGATCTTCGTCGACGTGCACGACTCCGACCTGAACATCGACCCGGATCTCGTGGCCGCGGCCGTGACGGACCGGACGAAGGCGATCCTTCCCGTCGACCTCGCCGGCCAGCCCGCGGATCTCGATCCGCTCCTCGCCCTCGGGCCTCCGGTGGTCGAGGACGCGGCCCATGCCGTCGAGGCGCGCTACCGCGGCCGGCGGATCGGCTCGATCGCGCGCGCGACGTGCCTCTCCCTCTACGCGACCAAGAACGTTGCTGCGGGCGAGGGCGGGGCGATCACGACCGACGATGAGGCGCTCGCCGACGAGGTCCGGGAGCTCCGCCTGATGCGGAGGAGCCACGGCTCGCTCTACGACGTCCGCACCGCAGGGTTCAAAGCGAACCTCTCGGACGTCCTCGCCGCGATCGCTCTCTGCCAGCTCGACAAGATCGACGCGCACGCCGAGATCCGGCGCCGCCACGTCGAGGCCTACGACGCGGCCGTCGCCGACCTGGCCGGGATCACGCCGCTCGCCCGCGACCCGCGGGACCGGCACGCGCTCCACCTCTACATCGTCCGCATCGACCCAGAGGACGCGGGCGCGGACCGCGACGCCTACCAGCGTGCCCTCGCGGAGGAGAACATCGGCACGAGCATCCACTTCCTCCCGGTGCACACCCTGACGTACTACCGCGAGCGCTTTCCCGACCAGCCTCCGCTTCCGGTCGCGGAGCGGGCGGGACGCGAGGTGCTTTCCCTGCCGCTTTCGCCGGCGCACTCGGACGAGGACATCGCGGACGCGGTGGACGCATTGCGCCGTGTCCACGCCCGCTTCACCACCTGATGCTTTGAGGATCAGTCGGCCTGTTCGCATCGCTCTGCAGGTGCTCGTCAGCGCGGGGGTCCTCGCTTACCTGATCTGGCAGATCAACCTCGGGGCGACGATCGACCTGATCGGGTCGAGCAACGGCTGGTACCTGCTCGCTTCCTACGTGATCTTCCTCGTGACGACCGTGGGGATGGCGTGGCGCTGGAAGGCGCTCCTGGCCTCGAAGGGCATCCACGAGCCGCTCTCCTGGCTGACCAAGCTCTACTTCGTCGGGTACGCAGCCGGGCAGGTGCTCCCGACTTCCATCGGAGGGGACACCGTGCGAATCGCCGCACACGCGCGCCGCAGGCCCGATGCGAAGGCGGAGGTCGCGGGCGCCGTCCTGATGGAGCGGGTGGTCGGTTCCGCGGGGACGCTCGTCCTCGTCGCCTTCGGTCTCGTGCTCGCGCTCGGGCGCTACAACAACATCCAGGAGGTCCTGATCCTCGAGATCGCGCTCTCCGTGGGGCTCGCCCTCGCGCTCGCCCTCATGTTCTCGCGGCGGACGAACGCCTGGCTGCAGGAGCGGGGCGGCACGCGGGCCCTCGCGCGCGGATTCCGAAGCCTCTGGGAGGCGCTGCACGGCTACCGCGCGCAGCCGCGAGCCCTCCTCCTCGTCCTCGGCGCGACCGTCGTCTTCCAGTTCGTCCGCATCCTCTCGATCTGGCTCTGCGGCGAAGCGGTGGGGATCGACGTCTCCCCGCTCGTCTACATCATCATGGGCCCGCTCCTCTTCCTCGTCATGCTCATCCCGTTCACGATCAACGGGCTCGGCGTGCGCGAGGCCTTCTTCATCGCCTTTCTCGGGCGCTTCGGGGTGGACGCCGACGCAGCGTTCGCCACGGGCTTTCTCTTCTACGCGGTCACCGTCGCCGCCTCGATCCCGGGCGGCGCGATCATGATCTGGGACAGCCTGCGCCCCGCCGTCGTGCGGCCCCGCGCGCAGTAGCAGCCTAGAATCGGGGCCGGTGGAGGGACGAAGCGGCCGGGTAGCTTCCCTGATGGCGCCGCTCGCGGTCGGGACGCGCGGACGGTTCGTCGGCCTTGTCGCGCTCGCGCCGGCGCTTCTCCTTCTCGCACACCTCCTGCCTACGGCCGGCGCGGGGCTCGCACTTCGCCTCGCGCCGGCAGCAGCGTGCGTCCTGCTCGTCCCGGGCGCGCTTCTCCTGCGAGCGATCGGTTGGCCGACCTCTCCGGGAATCGCGCTCGCCGGCTCGTTCGCGCTCAGCGTCGCGGTCGACGCCTTCGGGCTCGCACTCGTCTTCGCCGCCGGCGGGTCGATCCTCCTGATGGGGATCGTGATCGGCTCGGTGAGCGTGGTCGTGGCAGTGCCTGCAGCGCTCCGAAACGGCGTGCGCCCGGTCGACCCCTCGGAACGGCGGGCGCTCACCGCCGTCTTCGCCTCAGGCGTGCTTTTCTCCGCCGTGGTCTGGTGGGCCGCGGGGCCGATCAGCGGCGACGGCTTCTTCCACCTCGGGCGAGCACGGAAGCTCGCGGAGCTCGATGTGCTGAGCGGCCTCTCGAGCGTGGACGAGTTCAAGGACGGCGGCCTGCACCCGGGCTACGCATTCCCGCTCTGGCAGGGGGTCGACGCGCTCGTCGCGCGCCTCGCGGGAGTCGACGTCACGGACGTGCTCGTCTATCTGCCGGCGATCCTCGTCCCGCTGGCGCTCCTGCTCGCGTACGCGGCCGGCAACGTCGTCTTCCGTTCCCCCTACGGAGGCGTCGCGCTCGCGGCGGTGCAGGTCGCGAACTTCGGCCTCGCCCGCAGGGGAGACAACCTCGCCGGCACCGGGTTCTTCGAGACCACGACCCAGCCGCAGGCGGCCAGCCACCTGCTTCTCCTCCCCGCGGTCGTCGCGCTCGCCTTCGCGTTCCTCCGCGACGGCGGAGGCATCGCCCTTCTCTGCCTCGGCGCGGCGAGCATGGGCCTGACGCTCGTCCACCCGTCGTACACGCCGTTCGTCGCCATGCTGCTCCTTGGTTTCCTCCTCGCACGGCTCGTGCTCGTAAGCACGTGGGAGCCGCTGCTGACGCGGGCGACCATCGTCCTCGGCGCGGTCACGGCGCCCCTCGTGCTCTTCCTCGTCCTCTTCTATCCGGTGATCAGGAGCTCGAGCTCGGTCACGCCCTCGACCTCGCTCCGGGACCACGAGCTCGGGAACTACGGGAGCTTCGCGACGAAGCTCGGGCCGTGGTTCGGCATGTCGCCGGAAGCGATCGCGCGTGCGGGCCCGGTGGTCGTGGCCGGATTGATTGCGATTCCGCTAGCTGCGTTCGCCGCGCGGAGGCTCTGGGCCGCCCTCGTCCTCGGCGGCTCCGTGGCGGTCCTCGTCGCCGTGCTCGTGCCGCCTTTCTTCACGATCCTCGCGGACGTCTTCTCGCTCTCGCAGGCACGCCGGCTGCCTGAGTTCCTTCCGGTGTCCTTCGCGGTGGTCGGAGCCTGCATCGCGCTCTCGCGCTTCCGGGCGTGGGGAATCGTGATCGCCGGCGTGGTCAGCGCGGGGCTCGTCCTCCTCTACCCCGGAGAGTTCACCTGGGTCTACGTCGACGGCGGCCCGAGCTGGGCGGTGTGGCTCGCCATCGTCGGCGGTCTTGCGGCGCTTCTCTTCGGCGCGTGGCGCCGCCCGCTCTGGGGGCCCGATCCCGGCCGTTGGGCGCTCGCTGCGGCCGTCGCTTTCGTCCTTCCGGTTGCCGCTGCCGGCCTCTCCCGAGTGGAAAAGGCCCCGCCGGACGCGTTTCTCACGCCGGGGATCCTGGACGCCGTCCGCACCGACGTCTCCACCGACGAGATCGTCTTCTCCGACCGGATGACGGCGTACAGGCTCGTGGCCTATGCGCCCGTGTACGTGAATACCTCGGCTCCCGGCCACGTGGCGGAGGTGCATGCGAACCACGTCTTCGCCCGCGCCCGCGACACCCGGCATTTCTTCTGGGACGCGGGAATCGCAGACTCCGAGCGGGAGGCGATTCTCCAGCGGTGGGGCGCCGACTGGGTGCTCGTCAACAAGGAGCGGAGCCACCCCCAGCACTTCCTCGAGCGCTTCCCGATCGTGTACCAGGACGACCGTTTCGCCCTGTACGACGTCGGGTCCTGACCGACCCGAGAGCTAAAGTCGGCGCGATGTACGACGGTAAAACCGTCGCTGTTGTCGTACCCGCATACAACGAGGAGGCGCTCATCGCCTCCACGGTTTCGACGATCCCTGACTTCGTCGACCGGATCATCGTCGTCGACGACGCCTCGACCGACGCCACCGTGGAGAGGGCCAAGGGCGCAGATCCGCGGGTCGACCTGATCGAGCACGAACGAAACCAGGGCGTCGGCGCCGCGATCGTCACCGGCTACAAGCGGGCGATCGTCGAGGAGATCGAAGTCACCGCGGTCATGGCGGCCGACGGGCAGATGGATCCCGACGACCTGGAGGCGCTCGTCCAGGGAGTCATCGTCGACCAGGTCGACTATGCCAAGGCGAACCGGCTCTTCACCGGCCAGGCGTGGGAGCTCATCCCGCGCACGCGCTATCTCGGAAACGCAGTGCTCTCCTTCCTGACGAAGATCGCCTCCGGCTACTGGCACGTCGCCGACTCGCAGTCGGGGTACACCGCCGTGAACCTCGCGACGCTGAAGCTCCTCGACCTCGACCGGATCTACAAGCGCTACGGCTTCCCGAACGACCTGCTCGTCCACCTGAACGTCTGGAACCGCCGCGTGCGCGACTACCCCTCGCGCCCCATCTACGGCGTCGGCGAGCGGAGCGGCATCCGCCTGCGCCATGTCGTCCCGAAGATCTCTTGGCTCCTGACGAAGGGCTTCTTCTGGCGGATGAAGGAGAAGTACATCATCCGCGACTTCCATCCACTCGTCCTCTTCTACACGCTGGGGATGCTGCTCTTCGGCACGGGCTTCGTGCTCGGCTGGCTCGAGGTCGGCCTCCGCATCGCGGGGAACCCGATCACGAGCGCCTCGATCGTCCTCGTCGCCCTCCTCGTCATCTCGGGGCTCCAGCTCCTGCTCTTCGCCATGTGGTTCGACATGGAGTCGAACAAGGACCTGCGCTGACGGGAACAAATCGGCGGCTCGCCCGGTCATAGACGACATGACCACTCAGCGATCGACCCGTTTTCTCGTCCTGGCCCTCCTCGTCCTCCCGCTCGCCCTCGCGGCCTGTGGAGGCAAGAGCGCCGATGTGAGTGGAGGCGCCACGACCGAGGTGAGCGGAGGCGGCGTGTCCTCGGCGAGCTGCGCGATGCTCGTCGAGTACGACGGGCACACCTACCTGGGCACGGCCGCCGAGGCGGCGGTCGCCGGCGACTCGATCGGCAACGCCACGATCCCGCCTTGCAACGACATGGGCGGAGCCGGGACGACCATTCCCGCCGAGGAGGTCGAGGTCACGTCGGTGGAGGGCGTTCCCCCGTCGGTGGCGATCATGCTCGCCGGGAGGAACGACGTCGTCCTCGTCCGCGACGACGTGAAGCCCCAAGACCTGCAGGAGTACTTCCCGCGCTAGGGGGTGCGGCGGCGAGCCGCGGCGAAACCCAGCGAGACTGCGGTGACGGCGAGAAGGGCGACGAAGAGACCGACCATGCGGCCGTCGCTTCCGTCCGCCACCGCGTTCAGCGCCGCCGACACGCTCGCCTGGGAATTTTCGGTCGAGTCAGCCGGGAGCTGAAAGGTCGAGTTCGGCGCGCCGAAACGAGGCGACGTCGCGACTTCGCGGAGCGTCTTGGCGTCCTTGCCGCCATCCTGGTTGAGGCTGGCGGGAAGAACGATCGCAGCGCCGCCGCCGTCGCCGCTCGTTCCTCCGGACACGCCCGAGCTGCCCGAGCTGCCGGGCGCACCCGGCCCCCCGGAGCTCGTGTTGTGAGGCCCGTTGGCTGCGGGGATCTGCTCGGTGTACTGGTCGTAGACGCTCTGCGCACCGGTCGTCGGCGCGAGCCAGAGCACGCAGACGCAGGCAGCGAGCCCCGCTCCCCCGACCTTGCTCCGCAGAAGTCCTCGTCCCCGAACCACGAGTCGAAAATGATACCGCAGCAGAACCACCGGATCCACCCATGAAAAGCACCATGCTCGCTGGTCACCCGGTGGGGTTGAATCCCGCGAAGGAATGACTTAGAGTCATCTTCTCGAGAAAAGTAACCACGACAAACCGGGCCGGGAGACCTGGTAGTGGTTCTTTCCGAGGGTTAGCAGTACCGGGGACTGGCGTCACCTAAGTTGGGAGAGGAGCGGCATGAGGGTTGCGGCTGCCGCGGGTACGGCCGAATGGGAGCGGCCGGGTCCGTGAAACGGACGAGCATTGTCGTCGCCGATTCTGGTGCGATTTTCCGTGCCGGCGTAAGGCATCTCCTCGGGAACGAGAGCGAGTTTGAGGTGTTCGAAGCCTCGAACCTCGCCGAGCTCTCCGAGGCGCTTGAAGAGGACGAGCCGGACGTCGCGCTCATCGACCTCGAGCTGCCGCCGTCGGGCGGGATCGGCGCGATCGCGGACCTGGCGCCGCTCCACGAGACACACATGATCGTTTGGGGCTTCGATGCCACGAACGACCTCGTCCTCGCGTCGGTCACCGCCGGTGCGAAGGGCTTTCTCGCCAAGGAAATCTCGCCGGCGGGGTTCATTCGCTCGCTGAGGGGGGTCGTGCGCGGAGAGGCGCCGCTGTCGCGGGGCCTGGCAACGCTCATGATCGACGCCGTGCAGGGCCTTCAGCAGCGCGACCGGGTGCGAGAGCGCGCGGTCACGCTGTCTTCGCGGGAGCGAGAAGTTCTCGAGCTCGTCGCCGACGGGGCACGAAACCGGCAGATCGCCCAGGCGCTCTCGATCTCCGAGTTCACCGTGAAGCGTCACATGCAGAACATTCTCCACAAGCTCGACCTCCCGACTCGCCGGGCGGCCGGTCTCTTCTACCGCTCGGCGTTCGAGCCGGTGGGAAGCCGGGAGATGGAGCACACAGCGTGACCGCTCAGGCCCGTACGACAGCCGAGGCGACGATTCCTCTCGTGGCCGTGGTGTCGAGTTATCCGCTGGTCGCCGCGGCCGTCGAAGGAGCCCTGGAAGGCATCGCGGAGGTCCGCGCTTTTCCCGCGGGCCAGGGCGACACGGCCGACTTTCTTCGCCTGCTGCAGCCGGCGGCCGTCGTCGTCGACAGCGCTGAAGAAACCGAGGCGGCGTCAGAGTTCGCGCGGGAGTCGCGCGCCACGGTCGTCCAGGTTTTGCTTCGCGAAGACCGCCTTCGCCTGCTGCACGCCGGCCGTTGGCAAAACCTTTCCGACGGGTCAGCGTCACCGGAGCGGATTCGCAGCGCCGTTGCAGCCGGGATCTACCTTAGGGGGTACGTACGTGAGCGTTGATAGGTCCGCCATTGCGGGTCCGCTGGTCCACGACGAGACCGGCGCATTCCCGGTGGCCGAGCTTCTCGAGGAGCGCGCGCCGAGTGGTTCGCGGCGGCGTGGTTGGGTCATCCGGCGAGCGCTCGCAGCGGCTGACATCGCTGGCCTGGCCCTCGCCTTCGTCCTGGCGGAGACCCTCATCGGCGCTGGCGTCACCGTCGGACACGCGCTGCTCTTCGTGGCGTCGCTTCCGGCGTGGATCGTAGTCGCCAAGCTCTACGGGTTGTACGACAACGACGAGGAGCGCACCGATCATTCGACGGCGGATGAGTTCGTCGGGGTCTTCCACCTCATCACGATCGGGGCGTGGATCCTGTACGCCGGAGCCTGGCTCACGGATCTCTGGACGCCGGAGCTCGCGGAGCTCGTCTTCTTCTGGGGCGCCGGCGTCGTGTTCGTGACTGCGGGCCGCGCGACCGCGCGAGCCGTCTGTCGCCAGACGATCTCGTACCTCCAGAACACGATCATCGTCGGAGCCGGCGACGTCGGTCAGCTCGTCGCGCGCAAGCTGCTGAAGCATCCCGAGTACGGGGTCAATCTCGTCGGATTCGTCGATGCCTCGCCCAAGGCGCCGCGGGAGGAGCTCGCTCACCTGGCGCTGCTCGGCCCGCCCGAGGACATCGCGGAGATCGTGCGGTCACACGACGTGGAGCGCGTCGTCATCGCTTTCTCGAACGAGTCGCACGAGGAGCTTCTCCGGCTGATCCGCTCGCTGAAAGGCCTGGCCGTTCAGATCGACATCGTGCCGCGCCTCTTCGAGATCGTGGGACGAGGCGTTGAGATCCACACGATCGAGGGGCTGCCTCTCGTCGGGCTGCCTCAGCTCAAGCTGTCCCGCTCGTCAAGGCTCTTGAAGAGGACACTCGACCTCGTCGTCGCCGGCGCTGTGCTTCTGCTCCTGGCGCCCTTGTTCGCCTTCGTGGCGCTCAAGATCAAGCTCGACTCGTCGGGCCCCGTGTTCTTCCGTCAGCTGCGTATGGGCTGCAAGGACACGCCGTTTTTGATGTTCAAGTTCCGCACGATGGTCGCCGACGCCGACTCGCGTCGTGAGGAAGTCGCCCACCTCAACATGCACGTGTCGAACGGTGACGCTCGTATGCTCAAGATCCCGGACGACCCGCGGGTCACGAAGTTCGGAAGGAAGCTTCGGCGTTTCTCGATCGACGAGCTCCCCCAGCTCCTCAACGTCGTCAAGGGCGACATGAGCCTTGTCGGCCCGAGGCCATTGCCGCTGGACGAGGACGAGCGGGTCGAGGACTGGGGCAGGCATCGCCTCACGCTCAAGCCCGGGATCACCGGCCTCTGGCAGGTATCGGGTCGCAGCAGCATTCCCTTCGGCGAGATGCTGAATCTCGACTACATCTACGTCAGCGGCTGGTCTCTGTGGGGCGACCTGAGACTCATCGCCCGCACGATTCCTGCCGTGTTCAGGGGACGGCAGGCCTACTAGGACGGCCGTGGCTGCCAGGACGGTTGGACTCGTCGCGCCCCTCCCCCCACAGGTCGGCGGCGTCGCAGGCTTTGCGGAGTGGCTTCTCGCGCACGAGCAGGAGCTCGGCTGTCGCTTCGACGTCTTCGACCTGTGGCGACCGGCAACGGGCGAGGTCGGAGGGCGTCTGTCTCTCAACGGAGTCGGCATTCAGGCGCGACTCCTCCCACGCTTCCTGCGCTGGTCGCGGTCAGCGCCTCGAGTCGTGCACTACTCCGTTTCGCACACCACCACGGGGCTCGCGCGCGACCTGCTGTTCCTCTCCGTTCTCAACGCTGGGGGACACTGCGTTCTCGGCCACTTGCACGTCGTCCCGGAGGATTCGCCGGGCCGGGCGCGAGCTCTGCGCCTTCTCGACCGTCTCCTCGACCGTTGGGTGACGCTCTCGCCCTCGTCCGCGCGGGCTCTCGCTGGCCTCGGAATCGAGGCCGACTGGGTCCCGAACCCGATTCGGATCGTGCCGAACAGCCATCGCCCACTGCCGGAGGACGGCCCTCTCCGCCTCCTTTTTGTCGGCCGCTACGGGGAGCGCAAGGGCTGTTCGGAGCTCATCGCTGCACTCGCCAAGGCGCGCGCCTCGGGCACCGACGCAACGCTTCGCTTCGTCGGGAGGGAGGAGTACGACGGCGAGGAGCGCGCTCTGCGTGACGACGTCGAGGAATTCGGGGTCGCGGGCGCGGTCGATTTTGCCGGCGTCATGGACGGGGAGGAGCTCGCCCGCTGCTACGCGGAAGCGCAGGTCCTCTGCCTCCCGTCGCGTCGTGAGGGAGTCCCACTCGTCCTGCTGGAAGCGATGGCGTTCGGGCTCCCCGTGATCGCGACTCCGGTGGGCGGCATCGCCGACTACGTCACCGACCGCGGCAACGGCCTGCTCGTGCCGCCCGGAGACGTCGACGCGCTTGCGGCCTCCATCCAGGAGCTCGCGGCCGACCGGGATCTGCGCGACCGGCTCGGGGCAGCTGGGCGCCGCCGGATCGACGCCCAGGCCGCGCCCGAGACGATCGTCCGTCGCTGGCAGCAGATGTATTCGGAGCTCGGAGCCTAGATGCGCGTCGCGTTCGCGTACCGCAACCTGAACCGCTCGGGAAGCCTCGAGCGCGACGCCGTTCTCCTCCTCGAAGGGCTCGTGCGCCGCGGCGTCGAGCTCCACTGCTATTGCGATCCGGGGACCAGTGTCGATGTCGATGGAGTCGTGCGACGGGACGTGCATCCGGTCACGCGCTCGCGCTCGCGGCTGGGTTATCCGCTTCTCCGCGGGAGCTTCGCCTATCGCGCGACGCGCGCGCTGCGGACCGACCGCGAGCGTTACGACCTCGTGCATGTGCTCGGTGTCTCGGCCTGGGAGAACGACGTCGTCCACGTTCCGGCCGTCATGGCAGCGGAGCAGGCCCGGTGGCCAGGACGAGGGGGCGTGGGTTACCGGGCCGCACGCGCTCGGGCATGGCTGGCGCCGCTCCTGCGGCCGGAGGTGGGCGTCGTCAACGCGATCGAGCGGCTGCAGTTCCGGCCTGGCCGCTATCTGCGCGTCACGGCAGTCACGGAGCAGGTTCGAGACGATCTCGTCCGGGTGCACGGCATTCCGTCGGACCGGATCACGGTCGTTCCCCACTCGGTGGAGGTGGCGCGGTTCGGGGGATCGAGGGACGGGGAGCTCCGGGGGCACCTCGCGATCGAGCCCGATGCGCAGGTGGTGCTCTTCGTCGGCCACGCCTTCGAGCGCAAGGGCCTCTCCGACGCGATCGTTGCGCTGGCGGCATGCTCTCCCACCGTCCACCTCGTCGTCGTAGGCGGGGGTGACCGCGGGCCGTACGAGCGGAAGGCGTTCGAGCTCGGCGTCGGCGGGCGGATCCATTTCGTGGGAAGCGTCGAGAAGCCCGAGGAGTACTACGCTGAGGCGGACCTCGTCGTCCTCCCGACGCGCAGCGACCCATGGGGGATTCCCGTCATCGAGGCGATGGCAGCAGGCGTGCCCATCGTCACGACCGAGGCGGCCGGCTCGGGTCCCGTCGCCGCCAGCGCCGGGGCAGCCGTTCTCGTTCCACCACGCGACCCGGGACCGCTCGCCGAGGCGATCGGCGACCTTCTGAGCGACCCTCACCGGCGACGCGAGATGGGCGAGAGGGGCAAGGCCGAGGCCGGCCGCTTCGACGTCTCGGCCATCGCGGACGCCACGCTCGCCGTCTACGAGCGCGCTCTCGCGGAGAAGCGGGCGTGATGGAGCAAGGCTTCTCGATCGTGTGCGTGTCGCGACAGGACTGGCACGCAGGACTGCCCACGAACCGTCAGCAGATCATGGTCCGGGCCGCGAAGCGAGGGCACCGCGTGCTCTTCGTGGAAACGGGAGGACATCTGAGCAGGCACCTCTGGCGGCTCCTTGCTGGTCCGGGGCGGGGCTCGGTTGCGAGGCGGCTCTTCGGTGCGGAGCGGCCGGTCGAGGGGGTCACGATCGAAAAGGCGCTCACGATCGCGCCCTGGGGGCAGAAATTTTCGCTCGCGAACCGGCTCAACTCGCGGCTGACTTCCCTGCGCATCCGTCGCGCCGCCCGCGGGCTGAAAGGGCAGCGCGTCCTCTGGCTCTACGACCCGACGGCGTTCGAGCTCGTCGGGCACGTCGGCGAGGACTTGACCGTGTACGACGTTGTAGACGACTACGCGGAGCAGGTGGGCCCCGACGCGCGTCGTCGCCGGTTCGTGGCAGAGGCAGACGAGGAGGCCGCCTCGCGCTCCCAGGTCGTCTTTGCGACGACCTCGGGGCTGTACGAGCGCCAGCTCACTCGCAATCCAGACACGCATCTCGTGCGAAACGGCGCCGACTACGCGCACTTTTCGCACCTGAACGGGACTGCGCCCGAGGTCCGCGCCCTCCCGGTGCCGGTCGTCGGCTTCGCCGGCAACCTCACCTCCGAAAAGGTGGACTTCGCCCTGCTCGAGGCGGTCGCGCGCGCCCGGCCTGAGTGGAGCATCGTCCTCGTCGGGCCAGCCGCCGAGGACGCGCGTAGCGGGCTGGGGCCCCTCACGAAGCTTCCCAACGTCCACATTCTCGGCTTCCGGCCCTACGACGAGCTCCCGAGCTTCGTCGGCGGCTTCTCTGTCGGGCTGATCCCCTACCGGACGACCGAGTACACACGCAACTGCTCGCCGCTCAAGGTCTTCGAGTATCTCGCCGCCGGGAAGGCCGTCATCGCGAGCGGCGTCCCCGAGCTCACGGGCATGGAGCCCGATGTGACGCTCGCCGCAGGAGCTGACGACTTCGTCGCCGCAATCGAGGCGGCCCTCGCGGATGATTCCCGCGACGCGGTCGCCCGCAGGCGGCGGCTGGCCGAGATGAATACCTGGGAGGGCCGCACCGAGCGGCTCCTCGACCTCATTAGCGGAAAGCTCGCCGGGTAGCCGTGCGGATCCTATGCGCCATCGACCAGTGGTTCCCCGACCGGCAGGCCGGCTCGGCCAGGCTGGCTGCGGCCGTGTCCGCCGGCCTCGCCGTCCGCGGACACGAGGTGACGGTCCTCGCGCCGAAGAATGGCTCTGTCGGCGAAACGAAGGAAGCAGGCGTTGTCGTTCGCCGTGTCCTGGCCCGCAATGGGCTCCCGCAGACGCTCACCGACCCTGTCGAGACGTGGTGGCACGCGCGCGAGCTCCCCGAGGACGGCTTCGACGTCCTTCTCGCCCATGAGTCGACGACCGCCTTCGGCCTTAAACGTCGCGGGAAGAAGACGCCGCTCGTGCTCATGTTCCACGCGTCGGCGGCGCGCGAGCAGCGCTTCCTTCGCACGCAGCTGCGGCCGGGCCTGAAGAAGCTCTCGACCTATGCGCTGAGCCCGTCGCTCGGGCTGCTCGAGCGGCAGGCCGTTGCAGCGGCCGACCGGATCCTCGTCCTCAGCGACTTCAGCCGCTCGCTTCTGCTCGAGGACCACGAGCTCGTCGGCGGCCGGGTCAGCATCGTGCCGGGCCTGGTCGACACGGAAAGGTTCTCGCCCGCGGACGGAAGGGAGGCCGCGCGCGGTCGGCTCGGGCTCGAGGTCGCCGGGCCGGTCCTCCTCACGGTGCGCCGGCTCGAGCCGCGGATGGGGATCGACCGGCTTCTGCGCGCACTGTCGCTCCTCGACCGCGACGATGTCACGCTGGCGGTGGCCGGCTCCGGCTCCCTCTCCGAAGCGCTGCCCCGCTTGGCCGCCGAGCTAGGCGTCGCCGAGCGTGTTCTCTTCGTTGGCCGGGTCGCGGACGACGCGCGCCTCGCAGACTGGTACCGCGCCGCCGACCTCTTCGTCCTCCCGACGACTGCCTACGAGGGTTTCGGCATGGCCACCGTGGAGGCGCTCGCATCCGGGACGCCCGTGGTCGGGACGGCCGTCGGCGCGACCCCGGAGGTCCTGGCTCCGCTCGACCCGCGCCTCGTGGCGGGGTCTCCGGATCCCGCGCCGCTCGCTGCGGCCATCACGGATGCGATCGGCTTCGCCACCACCGCCGAGTTCTCGGCCCGTTGCCGTGCGCACGCGGAGGAGCGCTACGCGCTCCGCTCCGCCATCGCCAGGTGGGAGGAAGCGCTCGAGGAAGCATGCCGATGACCGACATCCTCGTCGTCGCCGGGGCGCGCCCCAACTTCATGAAGGCCGCTCCCCTGCTCGAGGCTGCGGGGCGCGCGGGGCTCTCGTGTGCCCTCGTCCACACAGGCCAACACTACGACGCCGAGCTCTCGGACGTCTTCTTCGCCGAGCTCGGGCTCCCGGAGCCGGACGCCCACCTCGGCGTCGGCTCGGGAACGCACGCCGAGCAGACGGCGCGGATCATGACGGCCTTCGAGCCTGAGCTCCGCCGCTTCGATCCGGCCGTCGTGGTGGTCGTCGGCGACGTCAACTCGACCCTCGCCTGCTCCCTCGTCGCCGCGAAAAAGCATTACCCAATCGCCCACGTAGAGGCCGGCCTTCGCTGCCACGACTTCTTCATGGCGGAGGAGATCAACCGCCGTCTCTGCGATCACCTGTCGACCTACCTCTTCACGACGAGCCGCGACGCGCGCGACAACCTCGTCGCCGAGGGGATCCCGGACGAGCGCATCGAATTCGTCGGGAACACCATGATCGACACCCTTCTTCGCTCGGCGGAGGCTGCGCGCTCCCGCGGAGCCGCAGAGCGGCTCGGGCTCTCCGTCCCGTACGCCATGCTCACGCTGCACCGCCCGGAGAACGTGGACGACGAACGCATCCTCACAGGGCTTCTCGAGGCCGTCGAGGAGATTTCGCGCGAGATCCCAGTGGTCTTCCCCCTTCACCCGCGCACCTCGGCACGGATCGAGGCCTTCGGTCTCGGCCGGCACCTCGACGCACCGGGGATTCACGTGTGCCCGTCGCTGGGCTACCTCGACTTCCTCGGCCTCCTCTCGGGTGCGGCCCTCGCGCTGACGGACTCCGGCGGCGTGCAGGAGGAGGCAACCGTCCTCGGCATCCCCTGCGTCACGCTGCGGGAGTCGACGGAGCGGCCGGTCACTGTGGAGCAGGGGACGAACGTCGTCGTCGGCACGAACCGTGATGCGGTGCTCGAGGCGGGGCGGGCGGCGCTGCACGGCGAGAGGCGCCCTGGCCAGATCCCGGAGCTCTGGGATGGGCGCGCAGGCGAGCGCATTGCGGCCAGGCTCGCCGAAGAGATCTTCGAGGTCGAAGGGACGTCGACGGCGAATGCCTGAGCGCATTCATCTGCTCGGAGCGCCGCTCGACACGGTCACGCTGGACGACGCGGTCAAGCTGGTGGACGAAGCCGTCGCCGCGCGACGTCCGACCCTCAACGCCTCCCTGAACGCGGCCAAGCTCGTGCGCATGCAGACGGACAGCGAGCTGCGCGAGTCAGTCGAGCTCTGCGACCTCGTCACCGCCGACGGCGTGCCCGTCGTCTGGGCTGCGCGGGCCCTCGGCCATACCGTCCCCGGCCGCGTGAACGGCACCGACCTCATGGAGCTTCTCTTCGCGCACGCCGCCGAGCGCGGCTACTCCGTCTACCTCTTCGGCAGCGAGCCGGGCATCGTCTCCCGCGCGCGGGCAGAAATCGAGCGCCGCCATCCGGCGATCAGGATCGCGGGCACGCAGCACGGCTTCTTCGCTCCGACCGAGGAGGAGTCCGTCGTGCGGCGGATCGCGGCGGCCCAGCCGGACATCCTCTTCATCGCCCTCGGCACTCCACAGAAGGAGCTTTTTCAGGCGCGGCATCGCGACGAGCTCGGAGTGCCTTTCACGATGGGAGTGGGCGGGTCGTTCGAGGTTCTGGCGGGCGTGCGCAAGCGGGCGCCCCGCTGGGCGCAGCGAACCGGGCTCGAGTGGGCGTTCCGGATGGTCCAGGAGCCGCGCCGCCTGGCGGGCCGCTACGTCGTCGGGAACACGCGCTTCGTCTACCTCGTCGGCCGTGAGGTGCTCCGGACGCGACTGGGGACGCGCCCATGATCCGCCGGCCGCGCAGGGCACAGGACCTCGCCGAGGTCGTCGCCCAGGACGATGCGAAGCTCGACAGCCGCATCATGCGCGGCTCCGCCTGGGTCGCCGTGAGCTACGGAGGCCAAAACCTCGTCTCGCTGCTCACCACGCTCGCGCTCGTCCGCCTCCTCGAGCCGAAGGCGTTCGGCCTCGTTGCGCTCGCCTGGACGGTGCTCGTCATCACCGATCAGGTGCAGAACGCGGGCGCGGCCGCGGCGCTCGTCTACCGCCGCCACGATGTCGAGCGCGCCGCCGGATCGGCGTTCGCCTTCGTCCTCTGCTCGAGCACTGTCCTTTTCGGGCTGGCGCTGGTCCTCTCTCCGCTCTTCGCTGATCTCTTCCGCACGCCCGAGCTCACGAACGTCATCCGCGCGATGTCGTTCCTGCTGATCACGCGGGCATTCGGCACGATCCCGCTCGCGCTCCTCGAGCGCAACATCGACTTCCGCACGCGCTCGGTGTGCGAGCTGACGGGCGCACTTGCGCAGGCCGTCGTCTCGCTCAGCCTCGCATTCACCGGCTTCGGCGTCTGGAGCATCGTGTTCGGCCAGATCGCCGGCTCGGCGATGCAGTCCGGCCTCGCCTGGGCCGTCGCCCCGCTTCATCCTGATCCGCGCAAGGCCGATATAGGCGTCATCCGGGAGCTCATCAGGTACGGCCGCTACGTGAGCGCAACCAATATCGTGAACATCGCCAACAACACCGCCGACAACGTCGTCATCGGCCGCGTGCTCGGGGCGACGGCGCTCGGCTTCTACGCGGTCGCCTTCCGGCTGGCCGACTTCCCCAACACCGTCATCGCCCACATCGTCGGCCGCGTCATGTTCCCCGTGTACTCGCTGCTTCAGGGCGAGCTCGCCCGCTTTCGCCGCGCGTTCATCCAGAATCTGCAGCGGATCGCAGTGCTCGCGATTCCGGTCAGCGTGACGATTCTGATCTGCGCCGAGCCGATTGTCCTCGGGCTCTTCGGACAGAAGTGGGCGGAGGCGATCGGACCCCTGCGCATCCTCGCCGTCTACGGGCTCGTGAAGTCGTTCAGCGCTCCCGGCGGGGAGGTCTTCAAGGGCGCCGGGAGGCCCGAGCTCGGCCTGAGCGTCGGCATTCTGCAGGTCGCGATCGCGGTCCCGGCTCTGATCGTCCTCGTCCGGACGCACGGGGTCGATGGTGGCGCGCTCGCGATGCTGGTCTCGGTGTCGGTCTGCGGTGTCGTCAAGCTCGGGGTCGCGCTCCGCCTGCTCGACGGCGGCGTCATCGAGCTCGCCCGCGCCCTCGCGCCGTCGCTTCTCTGCTCGGCCGTGCTCGGCGCTGCGCTCCTCCTGCTCATGCCGGCCACCGACCAGTTCAGGCCGGGCGTCCAGCTGCTCCTCCTCGTCGCGGCGGGCGCAGCGGTCTACGTGGCCGCCACGCTCACGTTCGCGCGCAGCATCGTCGTGCCGATGTGGGTCGGTCTCAGGGGAGCGGACGCGGCAAGATGACGAGCCTCGTCGCCATCAGCCGTTTCTTCACCACCTCGGAGGTCTTGCCCAAGGACTCGGTCTATCGCGTCCGGCTGGCAATCGTGCTGCTCGCAGTCGGGCTCCCGCTGACCGAAGCGTGGCACACGCGTACACCGTTTTCGGTTCCCGGGGGCCTATCGGTCTTCCTGAGCGACCTCCTCGTCCTGGCTGCGGTAGTGCTCTGGCTCGGGGAGAAGCTGTTTCGGCACGAATCGACCGCCGAGGCTTCCTCGCCGCTGCTCAAGTGGCCGCTTCTGCTCTTGGGTCTCTCGCTGATCCCCGGAATCGTCCGCGGCCACGAGCGTTACGGCGAAAGCTTTATCGCGCAGCCCGTTCGGCTTGTTCTCTACGCGGCGATCGGTCTCGCTGTCTTGCGTCTCCGACCACGCGATGTCTACTGGGGCCTCGTCTCGGTGCTCTACGCAGGGACGGTGTGGCAGCTGGTGCTCGGAGGCTACTCGCTCGCCACCGGCGTGCCCCAGACCAGCGCTTCCTTGCTTTCCACGGGCGGAGCGCGCCTTCTGTCGCTAGGGGCCGGGATGTATATCGCGTCGGCGTTCCTGATCGCGCTTCTCAACGTCGAGTTTGATCGCGGGCACCGCCGGTGGCTGCACCTTGCGGTCGCGGGACTCGCGCTCGTCGCAGAGGCCCTCACGTTCGGACGAACGACGTACATCGCGCTCGCGCTGCTCGTACCGGTCGTTTTCTTGACCCTCCGTGAGACTCGTTCGTTCGTCCTGCGGAAATGGCCCGTCTGGGTCGCATTTGCGACTCTGGCGATCGTCGCCGCGGCCTTGACCCCGTCCGTCGGCTCCACGCTCGTCGACCGCGTGAGCGCGAACCCGCTGAACGACAGCACTGTGCGCTGGCGATTCGGCACCTTCGAGGCGGCGCTCGCCGGGTTCAAGAGCGGGCAGTGGAAAGCGGCCGAGCCCCCCGATCGGCTGAACCGCCTTTCCGACTCCAGCTTCGAGGAAGGTGTGGGCGATTGGCTTATGCAGGGGGGAACGAGGGCCTCCGTTCCTGTCAACTTCCCGACCTTCGACAAGAACGCCCTCCGGATCGAGACGGACGGGACCGCGTTCGACGAGGGCCCCTATTCGAAGCCGATTCTGACGCACGTCGGCCAGACGTGGCGGTTTTCGGCCTGGCTGCGCGGCGCCCAGGGCGGTGAGCTCGTCAACGTCGGGATCTGGGAGTACGGGACCGACGGAACGCACACGGGTTACGCCAACCTCCCCATCGTCTTGAGCCAGCAGATGACCTATCACGCCATCCAGATGACGGTTACGGACCCGGAGACCACCTATGTCCGGGCGATCATCAGGACGCGCTCAGATCCCCAGAAGGCGATCTATTACGCTGACGAGACGTACGTTCTCTCGCTGCCGGCCCCGAAGCCTGCTGATCCGAAACAGAACGTGCTCCAAAACCCCGGCTTCGAGATCGGCACGAGCAATTGGTCGATGCAGGGCGGCCAGTTCACCTGGGTCCGGGCCAAGACGCCCGCTTTCGGCGAGCTCTCCGGTCGAATGACGACCGAAGGAAACGCAACGGACGAGGGCTTCTACTCGGACGCCGTACCGGCACGAAAAGGGGAAGACTGGACCTTCTCGGTGTGGCTTCAGGGGACTAGCGGTCACGAGGTGGTCGGAGTCGAGCTGTGGGAGTACGGCGCGAATGGCGAGACGTCGCGCCAGGTCGTCGCCCCATTCGTCCTTTCCGAGACGATGCAGCGCTACTTCGTGCGCATGCGGATCTCGAGAAGTGACACGACGGAAATCAGGGCGCTCGTTCGTACCTGGGGCATGCCCCAGGAAGTCGACGTGTTGGCCGACCGCGCCTCGCTCACGAGGAACGATCCCTCCAGTCAGCTCGGTGCGAGCCAGGGAGCGAGCACGGCCGGTTCGGACGACGGGTGGCCTGGCGAGGAGGCGCTGCTCGGCCTCGGGTTCGGCCGCAATTTCAATTACATCTGGAACGGAGCGGCCTACCGCCTGCAGGGAGACCCGCATAACAGCTACATCTGGATCCTCGCCGGCGGGGGCGTCGTTGCGCTCGCCGCGCTATTGCTGCTCTTCGGCACGTTCGTGTGGGACGCGATCCGGCGGGCCCGCGGCTCGATCTCCTTCGAGCGCGCACTCGTCCTCTGGGCGATCGGAACCTGGTTCATCTTCATGGTCAACGCGCTCACCGGCCCGATTCTCAGCGACCCGTCATTCCTTCTGACGGTCTGGATCGTGCTGCTCCTGCCCGCGCTCGTCTCCGCGAGGCGTCCGCCCCGAGAGTTTCACTAGCCTCCGTCGCAGCTTTGCGTGTCTGCATCGTCACGGTTGCGAGCTACGCCCATGGCATCGGTGGGATGCAGGGCCACGCCGCCGACCTCTGCAGCGGTCTCGTCGAGGCGGGTCACGAGGTCGACGTCATCGCTCCGAGGCACCGTGACGGGCTCGCGGAGACGACGCACCTCGGCGGGACGTGGCACTTCGGCGGCGTCCCGTCGCGGAAGCCCGGCCGGCCGACGCGTAACCGCGACTGGCTGAGCGAGTCCGCGACGGCCTTCGAGCGGCTCCATGCCGCCAATCCCTTCGACGTGGTGCACAGCGAGTCGACGAGTGCTCTCGGTCTGCTCCGTCGCGGAGTTCATCGCCGCGTTCCGCTCGCCGCGAAGTTTCACGGGAACTACCTCGGTCTCGCAGGAGCGACGGTCGGGCGAGCCGTACGCGACTCGGGGGTCCGGCCCCGCGTACGCGAGGCCAAGCACCTTGTTTGGCTCACGATCGGGCATGTCGTCCCGGCCGACTTCGCGCGGTTCCGCGCGTGCGAGGCCATGGTGCCCTCTCATCAGCAGGTGAACGGGACAGCACGATCCTTCCTTCTCGACCGCGCCCGGGTGCACGTCGTCCCGAACGGGATCGACGCCGACAAGTTCAAGCCTCGCCCGAAGGAGGATATGCGGGAGGTTCTTGGCCTCGGCGCCGACCCGATCCTCCTCAGCGTCGGGCGGCTGGAGCGGGACAAGGGCTACGAGACCGCCATCGAGGCGCTCGCGCGGCTCGGCAACTCGCAGCCGAGACTCGTCGTCATCGGCGCGGGGCCAGAGCGAGAGCGGCTCGAGGCAATCGCGGCCAAGGCCGGCGTAGGCGAGCGCGTGGCCTTCCTCGGCCCCAAGCCGAGAGACGAAGTCGTGGACTACCTCGCTGCGTCGGACATCTTCCTCTTCCCGACCGAACGAGACGAGGCGGCGCCGCTCGTCCCGCTCGAGGCGATGGCCTCGGGACTTCCCCTGCTCGCGTCCACGGTTGGCGGTGGGGTCGAGCTGATCGAGGACGGAACGAGTGGCTTGCTCCTGCCGCCGGCCGCGCCCGAACGGTGGGCCGCGGCGATCCGCTCCGTGCTCGCCGATGACGCGCTCCGCCGCCGGATGGGCGAAGCTGCACGCGAACGGATTCTTCAGGGGTACACGATCGAGGCCATGACCCGCCAGACAGTCGACGTCTACAAGATCGCAACCGACCGGCTCTCGAAGGATGGTTGAGAGGGCGCAAGCCCAGGCTGCGGCAGATTCTCTCTCAGCCGCCCTTGAACGGAGCCACTTCGTCGGGTGGGACCCCTACGACGCGCTCGCCTCCCGTGGAATCAGGGCGCTCGCGCGGACGCCGCTGCTTCGTCAGACCGCGATCCAGGGACTGAAGGCCCTACCGTTCAATCCGCGGCGGGTGCTCGGCGTACCGCAGACCGAGAACCCTAAGGCGCTCGCGCTTTTCGTCTCCGCCTATGCGCGGCTGGCGAAGGTCGAGCCCGACGGCCGGTACGCGGGTCTCGCGCTCGCGCTGGCGGATCGCCTCGAGGGCCGGGCCATGAAGGCCGGCGGCGGCGAGGGCTGGGCATATCCGTTCGACGTCCAGACGCGATGGGGCTACTACCCCCGGACCAAACCGAACGCCGTCGTCACGACGTTCGCCGCGCACGCCCTCATGGACGCCGAGGAGCTCGCTCCTCCGGGTCGTTTCGCTCCGTCGATCGACTCCGCGCTCGGATTCGCGCGCTCCTCCCTTGCAGTCGAGCAGGGGAGCGAGTCCTACTTCGCCTACCACGAAGGCTCGAAGGTCCCGATCCACAACGCGAGCCTTCTCGTCGCGAGCCTGTTCGCCAGGCGGGGGCGTGCGGAGGATGCCCTCCCCGCTCTGCGGTACTCGCTCCGGAGGCAGCGGCCGGACGGCTCCTGGCCGTACGGGGAACGCTCCGATCTCGGCTGGGTGGACGGCTACCACACCGCCTTCGTCCTCTGGAGCCTGCACCGGGCCTTGAATGTCGAGGAGGAAGCAGCTCGCTTGGGTGAGGCGCTCGATCGGGCCCTGGACTTCTTTCTGGACAGGTTCGTGGATCCGGACGGAGCCGTCCGCGCCTCTCCAGATGCCCGGTATCCGGTCGACATCCATTCCTGCGCTTCGTGTGTCTGGGCGCTCTCCGCCTTGCACGAGCGAGACGAACGCGCGCTCCCAACGGCAGAGCGCGTACTCGACTGGACGTTGACGCACATGCGCCGCGACGACGGCCGTTTTGCCTTCCAGCGCCGGCAGCTTCTGCGTGCCTCGGTGCCCTACGTTCGCTGGAGCGACGGCCACATGCTGCTAGCCCTCGCCGAGTACGTGTCCGCGAGCTAGGCCGGCGCCGGCGGCGCCATCTCGTCGAGAAGCGTCTGGAAGGAGGGATCGCTTCCGAAGGCCGGAGCGAGCGCCTGAGGCGTCGTCGCCCGGCTGAAGCCGTCCTGGTAGACGACGTTAGTGAGCCTCGGCTCGTCGTTTCTATAGAAGCCGATCTTCAGATAGTTGTTCGAGACGACTCCTCCGAGCGTCTGCATCGTCGGTACGCCGGCGGCGTCGACCTTCAGCTCGAACGGGTTGCTGCCGGTTCGATGCCAGACCTGGATGGATCCCGACGTCGACGACCACACGATGTGGACGACGAAATCGTTCCACACGCCGCGCTGGAGCGCGTCCGTGATCGGGTAGACCGGCTTGACGGTTGCGCCGCCGCTGTCGACTGCGCCCGTGTTGAAGTTCACCTGGATGCGCTCGCCCTTCATGTTGAAGGAGATCGGGGGCGAGACCGGGTAGGAGGAGTGCCACTGGGTGAAGATCGACCAGCCGGTCGGTGTCGTCCAGTCAGAAGGGAAGAGCGTCGACCATGCGTACCAGACGTCGTCGCCCTCGACCTCGTTCGCGCCCGTGTACAGGACCTCGGAGCGCTCGCCCGAAGTCGACCCGAACTTGTCTCCAGGGCGCACCGTGAATCTCGCGGCGAAGCCGCCCTGGTGAACCGGGTCGGAGACGATCGCGAACTGATCGCTCAGGGGGACGTTCCGGTTCCAGTGGTTGCCGCTCCACTGACTTGCGTCGCCCGTCTCCCAGTCCCCGGCGAACGCGCGTGTGTCGCTCGGGTCGGTGGAGACGGAGACGTTGGTCGCGAGGAAGCGGGCCTTGTGCTGGTTGAGGACCTTGTAGCCCGGATCCTGGACGGGCCTGTGCGTATCGACCCGCCGCCATCCTCGTCCGTTCCGGATCTTGACCTTGCCGAAGGCGTAGCGGAACTGGTTGCACGACGGGGCTCCGCCGTCCCAGGACTCGGCCGTCGCGACGGCCCGCAGCCACTTCCAGTCTTTTCCCAGGCGCAGCGAGGGCCCGACCATGTTGCCGTCGATGAGGACTCGCCAGCGCTTGGCGTTTTGGCGCGAGCGCACGACCTTGACGAAGTGGCGCTCGCCCGGCTGAACCTGCGGGCCGAGGTGCCGGACCCAGCCACCGTTCTGGCGGATCTCGTAATAGAGCTGCATCGCGCCGTCCGTCTGCGCGAGCAGGCCGACCCTGACGACGCCGCGCTTGCCCGAGACACCGACTCGCCCCACGCCGATCCAACCGCTCACGTCGCCACTCTGGACCTGCGGTGCGACCGGAGCAGTGATCATGGCCTGCACGCCTGCCGTGCGTTTCTGGGTCACGACGCCTGCGTACGAGTATCCGGGCTTGCCGCAGCTGTCCGCGAATGCGGGAGCGGCGAGAAGGCATGCTGTGGCCAGCGCTCCGACGAGCGCACCTGTCCAGCGTGCGGCCGGCAAGGGAACCTCCGAGTTGGTGGCGGCGGGGGGTCGTGACCCGCGCAACCAATGATCGTCCGGCCTTGGAGGCCCCCTGATCCCTCGAACTTGTTATTGAGCAGGTCTGCGCGCATATCGCCACTTCGAGGGACGTGGCGAAACTTGAGGTGGCGCGAGGATCAGGGCCTGAAGCGCTGCATCCCGTCCACATAGATCGTGCTCGTCCTTGACGACGGGCCGCGGTAGAAGCCCTGTTTCACGTATACGCCTTGGCCCCTGTAAAGGGTCGCTGCGTGGGCCCGCACCTTGACCTTTCCGTTCACCAGGACGAGCACGCGGCCTTGTGCCTTGCGCGGGGACCACCGGAACTTGACCACGAAGTTGTACCAGCGGTTCCGGTGCAATCGCCCGAGCGTCCAGAGACGTTTGTACTGCGGCTCGCAGGAGGAGCTCAGCCGCCCGCCCCAGACCTGGAGCTCGAGCCGCGACCGGTGCCGGAAGTGCCGGACCTGGAAGTGGATGGGAGAGGTGCAGTTCGGCCCGGTGTGGTGCCACTGGGTGAAGATATTCCAGCCGCCGAGGTTGGGATGGAAGGCCGTCGGGAAGTACGTCGACCATCTCCACCAGGACGTCTCGCCGGCGTTCTCCTTGCTGCTCCAGAAGACCTCGGCCCGCTCGCCTCCCGGCACGGGGTGGTCACCGGGCTTGACGATGAACTTCGAGGCGAATTGACCCTGCCGTATCGGGCTGCGGACGATCGTGACACGGCCCGGAGCGGCTTCCTGAACGCTCGACCACTGGGTGAAAGAGCCCGTATCGAAGTCGAGCCGCTTGAGGATGTTGGCTGACGCTGCCGGCGCGATCACGGCGAAGAGCGCCCCGCTCGTGGCGAGCAAAACCAGCGCACGCGTAATCGAGCCTCGGATTCGGGGGGGTTGGCTCACGAGGTCAGCGGACAGAGTGACAGCGGCCTCTGAAGGATCGGTTCGAGCTTTGTGAGGATTCGGTTACTGGGTACATTCAAAGATCCTTCGGCCGTGCTCCCGACTGGCTTGAGAAGAGCTGTCGAAAGCCATACGCTGTGCCGATTCGTGCGGCACGTGGGGGTCCTTCTGATCGCACTGGCGACGGCGCTCGCCTGTGCTTCCGAAAGTCGGGAATCGCCGAGTCTCGAGGTTGTGCTCGAGAACGAAAATTTCCAGACTGTTGCAGTAGATCCTTCCGGGTTGGCCTTCGGGATTTCGCGAGATACGGCCGATCCGACCTACCGATACCGCCTGTTCACGTCAGCCGACGAAGGCGCCACATGGACCCCTGTCCACGACTTTCCGACGTTTGCCCGCATCACGACCTCTTTCGCAGTGCTGAGCGACGGGACGCTTCTCGCCGGGGTGACGACGGGCACCTTCGATCTCTTTCGCTCCACGGATCACGGCCTCACCTGGAGCAAGGTCTTCACCTTTCCGGACGGCTACCAGATCCTGAGCCCTCACTCGATCACGGACGACGGCACGCACGCGTACATGGCGAGCTACAACGTCCTCGACCCCGGAAGCCACCTGAACTGGGTCTGGCGCTCGGACGACATGGGCGCCACGTGGACGACTGTCAGGGAGACCAGCACGCATCGGCATGCGCACTTCGCCCAGGTCGATCCGTACACGGGAGCGCTGTACGTGGGTTACGGCGACACTCAAGCCGGGCAGGCCGAGATCGAGCGCTCGACGGACGCGGGGGCGACGTGGGAATCCGTGTGCACGGGCACGCGCTGCCTGTCCGTCGACATTGCCTTCGACCCCGACGGCTTCGCCGTCTTCGGGCAAGACCACGTCTGGGAGCCTGGATGGATCGTGCGGCTCGACCTGAGCTCGGGAGAGACCGCGCCGCTTGCCCAGCTCCCAGGCCCCTCGTACTCCGCCTTGCGTGTCAACGACGCGTTCTGGCTCGTGGGCGAGGCGCACGAGGCCCGCGGCTCGATCTTCGACCCGGACGACCTCGATCTGCACGTGTTTGCGAGCGACGACGGCGCGGCGTCGTTTGGCGACGTTCTGAGGCACCCGTACCTCGACACCTCGTCGACGACGAAGGCGGTGACGCAGTTCCTCTATCCGAACGGAGACTTCCCGATCGCCTTCTGGGGCTATGGAACCCTCGTCGCCCGCTTCGTCAACCCGGTCCCGGAGACGGAGACGCTCGACCGGACAGAGGGAGATCTTCGTGGCGCCGCGTTCGAGCTCGGGGTCGAGGGGCAAGGCTTCGTGCCAGACACATCCGTAGTGCTCTGGGACGGGTCACCGAGGCCGACGACCTACGTCGACGTGAACCACCTGCGCGCGACGATTTCCGAGGACGACCTCGCGACCGTGACGCGCGCGGCCATCACCGTTGAGAACGGTGCGCCGGGTGGAGGCGCCTCAGAGCCGCTCGCCTTTACGGTCGGCAAGGCTCCGAGTGTGCTCGCTCCGCCCCTGGTCGAGGGAGTTCCGCGTGAGCGCGAGACGATCCGGTGCGTGAACGGGACATGGGTCGGAGACGATCTCGTCTTCGAGAGCGCGTTGCTGCGCGACGGGATCGCGCTCGACGAGCCGAGCTCTGAGTATCTCCTCCGGTACGAGGACGTCGGCCATTCGTTCAGCTGCCGGGTGACGGCGACCAATGCGCTCGATTCGGTGAGCGCCGAGAGCAGCGGGGTCGTCGCGCTACCTCTGGGCCCGATCCTCGGGGGCCCGAGGGCCGATCTCCTGGTCGGCACCTCCCACAGCGACTCGATCCGGGGGTTCGCCGGAAGCGATGTGCTCGTGGGGCTCGGTGGCCCCGACGAGCTCCGCGGCGGACGCGGAAGAGATGTGCTGCGCGCCGGCCCGGGCCGGGACTTTCTGTTCGGCGCGGGCGGAGCCGACCGGTTCGCGGCCCGTGACGGCTTTTCCGACACGATCTCGTGCGGCGGCCGGTTCGACGCTGTCAGGGCAGATTACAAGGATGATGTCGCCTCCGACTGCGAGCGGGTCAGTCTGGGCGTGGTCGGAGCCTAGGGCGTGGTTCAGCCCGCGGCGAAGAGGTCCGATTTCGGATTCAGCTCCTCGGCCTTCGCGAGGCTCTGCCGGGCCTCGGCGATTGCGCCTGCCTTCGTCTGAATCCGGGCCGCGACGAGCCACAGGCGCCAGTCGTCCTGGTCATGCTCGAGGGCGGTCTCGATCGAGCCGCGAGCCTCGTCGATGCGCCCGCCGAGCTCCCGGACGAGCGCGAGCTGCAGATAGGGAGACGCTGCCCAGGGCTGGATGCTCCGGGCCGATTCTGCCCGGTCGATCGCCTCGACGAGGTTGCCGGAATCAACGGCCTCCTGGCTTCGCCGCACCTCCATGGTTGCGAGCAGCGGAATCGCCTCCGCGAGGATCAGCGCGAACGCGACGACGGTCGCGGCCACGCGGAGAAGCGGGAGGTTCGTGGGCCGGCGGGCCTCGAGCGTCTGTGGGGCCGTGAGCTCAGGGTCGGTCGCCGGGCCCGCGAGCAGTCCGAGGGCCAGGACGGCGACGAGCGAAACCGCGGTCACCTCCCACATCCAATCGATCCCCGCCTCGAAGAGGAAGGCGGCGACGAGGGCCAAGAGCGCCGCGACGGCCGCCCGTTCGCTCTCGGTCCGGCCGCCGAGGCCCCGAAAGCCTGCAACAAGACACGAGACGATGAAAGCCACGAGGAGCGCGAGCCCGACGATGCCGAGCTCGCCGAGGGTCTCGAGGTAGAGCGAGTGTGCGTCGCGCACGAAAGCGGCGATGGACGCGTGCTCGGCCCACCACGCCTCGTACGAGCCGGCGCCCCGCCCGGTGAGCGGCTTGCTTTCGAATTCGTCCGCCGCCGAGCTCCACCACTGCCAGCGGCCGTTGCCGCTCGTCGACAAGAGGTGCTCCTGCACCGACGCACCCTGTAGCTCGGGCGGGATCTCCTTGAAGTTGTTGAACCGCTCCACCGGATCGGCGGTGGCCACGGCGGCCAGTGCGAGCACGACGAGCGCGACCGCGAACGCCGTCGCGGCTCTCGTGCTCGCGCGAGGAGGGGAGGGCACAACGCGCGCGAGAAGGCCGTACGCTGCGCCGGCGGCGAGGCAGAGGAGCCCGATGAGCAGCGCCGCGCTCCGCCCCTGGCTTTCCGCAACGGATGACTGGAGCGGCGAGTCGACGAGCTCGTCGCGGGCGAGGAGGACCGCGACCGCCCCCGCCGACGCCGCGCCTCCGACGACCAGCGCTCCCGCGGTCGCCCACCGTCGCGACGTGAGCGCGAGGAGGACGACGACCGCGATCGCGGTCGCAATCCAGCCGCCACGGGAGGAGGTGAGATAGAGGGTTGCGACAAGGGCGGGCAGCGGAGCAACCGCCAGACCCCGTACGACCGCACGGGACTCGGCCGCGAAGTAGAGGAGGGCGGGAATCGCGAAGGCGACGAGGGTCGCGAGCCCGTTCCAGTAGTCGACGGGGAAGCTCAGCCGCTTCCTCGCGGTCGGGAAGATCTCCCCGAGTTGGGTCGTGGTTCCGAACAGGTGTGGGAAGAGCCGGCTGACGAGCGCGAGGAGGCCGACGGAGGTCAGCCCGATGGCGAGCCCCGCGAGCCAGCGGTGCGCGCTTGCACGCGGTGAGGCGACGACCGCGAGCACGAAGATCGTGAGAAGAAGCAGGACGCGGTCGAACTCGTTGAAGGCTTTCTCCGGGCTCGCCGCCCAGAGCGCGGAGAGGCCGGTCCACATCGCGAACGCCGCGAGCAGCGCTCCCGAGACGAGCGCGGACCTCGGGATTCGTGCCGCAGGCCAGAAGCCCACGGCCGACGCGAGGACGAGACCCCAGAGGACGATGACTGCGATCGAGTTGCGGCTCGTGAGGCCGTAGCTGCCCCCGTCATAGGCGATCCAGAAGACGCCCGCCGCGACGGCGGCGACCCAGAGGGGCTTGACGAGATGTCGTCCGGAAGCCATGTAAATGCGTGTGGAGTTTCTTCGGCGGAAGCTTGCTAACCTGCGTGGCCTTCCGGAGCCCCTTTTAGGCCGCCCAGCCCTCTCCGGAAAAACATTGTCTATTTGTAAACACTCTCGATTCCTCGTTGTTTTCTGCTGCGCACTTGCCGCTCTTCTCGCGCCGGCCGCTTCCTCCTCCGCGCCGCATCCGCTCCTGACCGCGGTCGAGCAGCCCTATGCGCCCTCCGCGGACATGCCCACCGCGAACGAGCGCATCCGCGCCATCACGAAATACACGAGGATCATTCTCTACTGGAGCGACATCGCGCCGACGCGCCCGTCGTCGCCCACGAACCCGAACGACGCCGCCTACCAATGGGTCGATTCGCGGGCGGACATGCGCGTCAGCGGCGCGCTCGCCGCCGGGCTCACCCCTCTCGTGACGATCTGGAGGGCCCCGAAGTGGGCCGAGGACCGCAGCGTCTACGGCGGCGAGGCGGGGACGGTGGATCCCAGCCCGCAAGCCTTCGGGGACTTCGCCCAGGCGATCGCCAAGCGCTACCCGCAGGTTCATTTCTGGGAAGCGTGGAACGAATCGAACCTCGACCACTTCCTCGCTCCCCAGGTCGTCAACGGGAACCAGGTCTCCCCGGGGATGTACCGCGACTTGCTGAACTCCTTCTACGCGGGGATCCACGCGGTGGACCCTGGCGCAACGGTCGTCGCCGGCGGATTGGCCCGGCGCTACAAGATCGCGCCGCTCCAGTTCATGCGCAAGTTGTTCTGCCTCTCCGACACGCTTAAGAAGGTCGCCGCCTGTCCCGTTCATCTCGATGCATGGTCGCACCATCCGTATACGAACGGAGGCCCCTACGGGAAGCAGGGCAGCCCCGACGGCGTTTCGCTCGGCGATTTGCCGAAGATGAGGAAGACGTTGACTGCCGCGAAGGCATCCGGCAATGCGCTGACGACCGGAAGCTCGATCCCGTTCTGGGTCTCCGAGTTCAGCTGGGACACCGACGGACCCGACCCCGACGCGGTCCCGATGAAGCTGCACGCCCGATGGGTCTCGGAGGCGCTCTACCAGGCGTGGCGCTCGGGCGTCAGCTTCTTCGTCTGGCACCAGCTGCGCGACCGGCCCTTCCCCGACACCCAGTACCAGTCAGGTCTCTACTTCTGCGGAAACGCGTCGACGAGCGATGACGTCGGAAGCCGGTGCGCGGACAGCGGATTCCTGCAGCGCGACGTCGCGAAGAGATCCTCTCTCCGCTCCTTCGAGTTCCCGTTCGTTGCCTACGAGAAGAACGGCTACGTCAGGGTGTGGGGGAGGACGAAGGACGGAGCTTCCCACCAGGTCGTGATCCAGCGCAAGCTGAAGATTGGCTGGACGACGGTCAAGACATTGACCGCGGACACATACGGGATCTTCGCCCTGCGTTGGCGCTCGTCCGACCAAACGCATCTCTACCGCGGGCAAGCCGGTGGCGCGAACTCGCTGGCCTTCTCGCTCCGTCGCCCGCGGAGTTTCTCGCTTCCGAACACCTGGGGTTGTGGCGGCCCGTTCGCGTGCAGGCACTAGCGCCCGACCGCTTGACGTGTGGTTGGCGATTGAAGGGTCGGCCTTCCCCGACTATCGTGTGAAACAGAATCGGGAGAGCCCCCTTCGGGACGGGGGCAGGGAGAGGACATCACTTGAGCGTTGGACTGCTGCCCAGGTTTGCGCGCATCGCCCTTCTTGCGGGGACGATCGGTCTCGCATTCACTGCGTCGACGGCTTCGGCGGGGACGCTGAAGACCGGCTTCCTCGACCCGAGCAATGCGGCGCTTTCCGATCCCTCGCAGGAGCTGACCCCGGCGGCTGCGATGGACGGAGTGGAGTTCGCCGGTAGCAAGATCGCCCGCTTCTACGTGTACTGGCGCTCCGTCGCGGGAGACAACCCGCCGGACAATCCCGCCAACCCCAACGACCCGAGCTACGACTGGAATGCGCAGAGCCTGGAGGACAACGTCACTGTGGCTCACAATCGCGGCCTCGACATCCTCCTCACGCTCCGCTCCGCGCCTGACTGGGCCCAGCGCGGCAAGCCCGACGGCCGCGGGACTCGCGATCCGTCTCCAAAGAAGCTGAAGCAGTTCACGCGCGCGGCTCTCGCCAAGTTCCCCTTCGTCCAGTACTGGGGAGTCTGGAACGAGCCGAACTATCGGACCTTCCTGAGCCCCCAGTACAGGCACGGCAAGCTAGTCTCACCGGGCATGTATCGGACGCTGCTGAACACGGCGGCCGAGCCGATCCACAACCAGGGCAAGTTCGTCGTCGCCGGTGAGACCGCGCCCTTCTCGCACTGGGACCCCAAGGGGCGCCCGACCGCGGCCGGCCCGCTGCTCTTCGACCGCAAGCTTCTGTGCATGGACGCGCACAACAAGCCGACGTGCAAGACGAACGTGCACGCTGACATCTGGGCGACGCACCCGTACACGTCGGGCAACGTCTGGCACCACGCTCTGTACAAGAACGACGTCTCCTACGGCGACCTGCCGCAGTGGACGAAGCTGATCAGGGCCGCGGCCAGGGCCAAGCACATCACGAACAAGAACGGAAACCACAACGCCCGCTTCTGGATCAGCGAGTTCAGCTGGGACTCGAAGCCGATCGACCCGATCGCGGTACCCAACAGGCTCCACGTCCGCTGGACTGCCGAGTCGCTCTACCGCGCCTGGCAACTTGGGATCGAGGCCGTGCTGTGGGGCCAGCTACGTGATTACCCGATCAGTTCCGCCAAGTTCTACGGGCAGTACCAGTCGGGTCTCTTCTATTGCGACGACAGCCCTGATATCGACGACCCCTGCCCGGTTCGGATGGTTCCCGCCGTCACGGGCCCGAATGTCACCGCCAAGAACTCGCTCGAGGCCTTCCGTTTCCCGTTCGTCGCCTATGCGGGCGGAGGGAAGATCAAGATCTGGGGGCGGACGCCTACCAGCCAGAGCGGAACCGTTCACATCGTGCTGAACAAGGCCGGTGGGGGCACGGTCACGCTCAAGGATGCCATGGCGACCACCGGCGGGATCTTCACGAAGACCTACACCCGGTCGGAGAAAAAGGGCTCGCTCACGGCGACGTTCGCGAACGAGGATTCGAGGAACTTCTCGCTCGTGCGGCCTCCGGACAAGTCCGTCCGTCCGTTCGGCTGCGGCGGCGTCGTCGAGTGCCCCTAGTCTGCTCGCTGCGCAACCGCGAATAGCCCCGCGCCTAGGCGCGTGTCGTAGAACGGCCTCTGCGCGTAGCGGAACGGCGCCGAGAGCGCCTGCGTCGCCAGGCCCGCTCGTCGTGAAGGCTGAAAACGGCGGCCGCTCGCGCCGGTCCGCTCATCCTGGCTCTCGTCCGGCTTCGCCACGCGGGCGAGTAGGTTCCGCGACTTCTCGAGCACGTGCCCGAGCGGAAAGCCGAAGGTCATGAGCTTCACGTCCGCGTAGCCGGTCTCGCGCAGGAGCTTCCCGAGCGGCTCGGGGTCGTAGCGGCGGTAGTGACCGACGAAGCGGTCGGCCGCCGCGTAGCGGCGCTGGTAGAGGGGGACGCTCATGAGGAGCCGGCCCTCGGGCCGCAGCCGCTCGCGCCAGGCGCGTAGCGCGGCCGCGTCGTCCTCGATGTGCTCGAGCACTTCGAAGGCGCAGGCCGCGTCGAAGACCGCGTCCTCCGGTAGCGCGGAGACGTCGCCGCAGACCATCTCCCCGCCGAGGCGGCCGAGCACCTCCTTCGCGGCCTCGTAGGAAAGCTCATCGGGCTCGACACCGACGTAGTGGAAGCGCGACGCTAGCCGGGCGCCGAGCGCGCCGCGTCCCGCGCCAATCTCGAGAATGGACTCGATCCCGTCGAGCCCGGCGAGTGTCCGCTCGATGAGGTCGTAGCGAAGCCAGGCGTTGACGGTGAGCGGGGGTGCGTCCACGCCTGAACTCTAAGATCGCGCGGTGCGCATCGTCGCCTTCGGCACATACCGCCTCTGGGAGCAGCCGCGCGTGCAGGTCCTCTTCGAGGGTCTGCGCGAGCACGGGCACGAGCTCGTCGAGTGCAATGTGCCGCTCCAGGTGGACACGGCCGAACGGGTCAAGGCAGCGCGGCAGCCGCTCCGCGCGCCGCTGATCGCGGCCCGGGTCGCCCGGGCCTGGCGAGAGCTCTGGCGCAAGGCGAGGGAGATGCCCGACCCCGATGTCGTCCTCGTCCCCTACATGGGCCAGTTCGACGTCCACCTGGCGCGGCGGTGCTTCAAGTCGAGGCCGATCGTGCTTGACCATTACCTCTTCTTCAAGGACACGGCGATCGATCGGGGGACGACCTTCAGGCCCGAGCTCGCCGCCCTCGACCGCATCGACAAGTCGGCCGTCCGCGCCGCCGACCTCGTCTTCGTCGACTCCGAGGGGCACCGCGAGCTCCTCCCCGAGCCGATCCGCTCGGAGGCGTTCACCGTCTACATCGGCACGCCGAAGGAGTGGTTCCGCGAGCCCGAGCCACGGAAGGAAGGCCCGATTCGCGTCGTCTTCTTCGGGATCTACACGCCGCTCCAGGGCGCGCCGGTGATCGGCGAGGCGATTCGCCTCCTCGACCCCGACCCGGCCGAGGTGCGCTTCACGATGGCCGGCCGCGGCCAGGACCTCGCGCGCACGAAGGAGCTCGCCGGCAACTCGCCCGCGGTCGAGTGGATCGACTGGGTCGAGCGCAACGAGCTCCCAGCGCTCGTCTTCGAGCACGACATCTGCCTGGGGATCTTCAGCCCCGGCGTGAAGGGGATGCGCGTGATCCCGAACAAGGTCTTCCAGGGAGCCGCGGCCGGCTGTGCGATCGTCACCTCGGACTCCGTCTCCCAGCGGGAAGCGCTCGGGGACGCGGCCCGCTTCGTGGAGCCGGGCGACCCCCAGGCGCTCGCGGATGCGCTGCGCTGGCTCATTGCCGACCGCAACCGCGTCTGGACTCTGCGCCACGCCGCCTACCGCCGCGCCGTCGAGGCGTTCGCGCCTGCCGCGGTCGTCGAGCCGCTGCACGTTCGGCTTCAGGCCGGGGTCCGGAAGCGCCGATAGCGTTCGCGGCATGCGCGTCCTCGTCACCGGCGGAGCCGGGTTCATCGGCTCCCACCTCGCGGACCGGCTCCTGGCCGAAGGGCACGAGGTGCGCGCGCTGGACGACCTCGATCCGCAGGTGCACGAGGGCGGGGAGCGCCCGGACTACCTCGACCCGGCAATCGAGCTCGTCGTCGCGGACGTTCGCGACCGTGACGCGCTCGGCAAGGCGATGGACGACGTGGACGCGGTCGTCCACTTCGCGGCCGCCGTGGGAGTGGGGCAGTCCATGTACGAGATCGAGCGCTACACGGCAATCAACTCCCTTGGCTGCGCCGTCCTGCTCGAGGAAGTCGTCGCCCGCCGAGACCAAATCCGCAAGGTCCTCGTCGCCTCGTCCATGTCCATCTACGGCGAGGGCCAGCACGCGAACCCGAAGACCGGGGAGCATGGCCTCGCGCCCGGCCTGCGGCCCGAGGTTCAGCTCGCGCGCCGCGAGTGGGACGTGCTCACCGAGGACGGCACCCCGCTCGTCCCCGAGCCGACCTCCGAGGAGAAGCCGCTCCGGCCGACCTCGGTCTATGCCGTCGGCAAGCGGGACCACGAGGAGCTCACGCTCGCAGTCGGCGCCGCCTACGGGATTCCCGCGGTCGCGCTCCGCTTCTTCAACGTCTACGGCGCTCGCCAGGCCCTTTCGAACCCGTACACGGGCGTGGCAGCGATCTTCGCCTCACGGCTGATGAGCGGCGCGGATCCGCTCGTCTTCGAGGACGGAAACCAGACGCGGGACTTCATCGACGTCCGCGACATCACCCGGGCGTGCACGATCGCGCTCGACAGCGACAAGGCGGACGGGCGCGCGCTGAACGTCGGCACCGGGAGGCCGACCTCCGTGCTCGACGTCTCCGATGCGTTGGCCCAGGGCCTCGCCGTCGATATCGAGCCGCGCATCCTCGGTGAGTTCCGCGCCGGCGACATCCGCCATTGCTACGCGGACACGCGCCGCGCCGAAGAGCTTCTCGGCTTCCGTGCCGAGATCGCCTTCGAGGACGGCATGCGCGATCTCCTCGCCTGGCTCGAGACGCAGGACGCGACCGACCAGGTCGACGCCGCCTATCGCGCTCTCGCCGAGCGCAAGCTCACGCGCTAGAAAAGCTGCTCGATGTCGTGAAACTCGTCGAGGCCCTTGTCGACGTGCGCCCGGTCCGTTCCGTGGTTCCCGTCGATGAAGTCGTCGCGGCCGTCCTTCATGCGGAAGGTGTCGTTGCCCGAGCCTCCTCGTACGTGGTCGGGCCCCTTTCCACCGACGATCTCGTCGTCGTTGTCGTCGCCGGCCAGAGAGTCGTCCCCGGGCCCACCGCGCAGCACGTCGTTGCCGTCGCCTCCACTCATGAGCTGGGTGTCAACGCCTCCGATCAGTGTGTCGTTGCCAGAGGCGCCGCTCATAAAGCAGAATCCGGCGTCCGCCTCGATCACGTCGTTCCCAGGCCCGCCGTTGAGCCCGCACGATTCGAGACCGATCGCGGAAATGTGGTCGGCGCCCGCCCCGGCGAGCACGCGTCCATCGAAGCCCATCAGCGTGAACGTGTCAGCGCCCGAGCCACCGAGCACCTCGGCGACGTCGTCGGAGATCAGGTCCATCTCGCCCGCCTCGCCGTCGTTCGCGACGCCGCCGTCGCCCATGGTGACCATGAGAGGATTCGTCCGTGACGAGTAGTCCACGGTGGAGAGGTCCCCGGACATGACATCGGCGCCCGGCCCTCCGTCGAGCGTCGCCGAGCTGTTGAACCCCGAGTAGAGCGCGTCATTCCCGTCCCCGCCTTCGAGCCTCGTCAGGCTGCTCGAGGAAGCGCTCGTGTTCACGTAGTCGTCTTCGTCGTCGACGCTGACGAGGACGTGGTCGACGGAGTCCGGGATGGGGCAGAAGGCTTCGTTGGGGCCGACCGAGGTACAGCCCGCACCGGCGGTGACCGGCGCTCCAGTGTCGATGAGCCTGAATCCGCGCACGGGCTTCTCCTCGTGAATGAGGAAGACGCGGTTCGTCTCGCCGGAGGGTGCGACGTAGGAGAGATCCTCGCCCGTGAGGGCGAAGGTCCCGGCCTGCGCTGCACCGGCCCAGCTGAGCGCCCCGAGCGCCGCCGCGGTGAAAAGAGCTCGTCGCATCAGAACAACTCCTCGATGCCGGCCAGGATGTCGCGCCCGTCTACGTGCGCGCGATCCGTGCCCTGGTTTCCGTAGACGAGGTCCTTGAACGCGTCTTTGGATCGCAGCGTGTCGTTTCCGGACCCGCCGCGCATCTGATCCTTTGCCCGCCCGCCGACCAGTTCGTCGGCCCCGTCGCCGCCGGTCAACCTGTCCGTACCGGGCCCACCGCGAAGCAGATCGTTCCCCTTGCCCCCGTCAAAGAACTGGGCGCCGTTGCCGCCGATGAGCGTGTCGTTGCCGTCACCTCCCTGCAGTTCGGAGTCCTGGAAGCCGATCGACTTCAGGACGTCGCGTCCTGGCCCGCCCACGAGATTCGTGGCACCGCCGCCGAAGTCGTTCAATTCATCGTTGCCGGCTCCGCCGGAGACGAACATGCCAAACCCCTGCACAGTGACCGTATCGGCCGCGTGCCCGCCGAAGACGCCGTTCACGTGATCGAGGTTGTCCCCCTCGCCCGTCTCGCCATCATTCGCGAGGCCGTCGTCGGTTGTCACGGTCAGCGAATTGGTGCGTGCGGAGTAGTCGACGGTCGCTCCTTCTCCCGAGAGGAGATCCGCGCCGAGCCCGCCGTCCTGGACGGCATTTCGGTTTAGACCGGAATCGAGCGTGTCGTTTCCATCGCCACCCTCCAGTCTTATGGCCTGGCCGTCCGGAACCGCAGACGTATTCGCCCAGTCGTTCTGATCGTCCAGCGCCAAAACGATCTCGCCCACGATCGGAGTCGGGCAGAACGCCTCGCTCCCACCAACCGAGCTGCAGCCAGCCCCGGCTGTCAGCGTCGCGCCGAGGTCGACGACTCTCAGTCCGCGGACGGGATCCTCCTCGAAGGCGACCACGACGCGGTTCACCTCGCTCGGGGCCGCGACGAAGGTGACGTCGTCGCCGGAGACGGACACCGTCCCCGCCTGCGCGACGCCGGCCCAGGCGAGGGCGCAGAGCGCCGCAGCGGTGAGAGCGAACAGGCGCATCAGAAGAGCTCCTCCATGTCATAGACCTTGTCCAGTCCCCGGTCGACTCGCGCGCGATCTTCCTTGCCCGGGCCACCGCTCAGGGTATCTCGCTGGCCGTCGCGGGCGAAGATCGTGTCCGGCCCGTGGCCCCCGGCGACGTAGTCCTCGCCCGGGCCCGGAAGGAAGATATCCGCGCCGCGATTGCCGAAGAGATCGTCGTCTCCGTCGAGCCCCCGCAGCGTGTCGTCGCCCCCTTCGCCCTCAAGGCCCTGAGGGCCGTCGCCGCCGAAGACGAGATCGTCGCCGTTGGCGCCGTGGACGAGCCCGTGCTTCGCCTCGTTGTGGATCGTGTCGGGTCCTCCGCCGCCGTAGATGGTGCCCCCGAACGGGTAGCGCAGGATCGACAGGCTGTCGCTGCCGTCGCCGCCCCCGAGCTGCGTCCTTTCCTGCACCCCTGGGGAGTTCAGGATCGTGAGGTCGTCGTCGCCCCCGCCGCCGAAAACGCCGATGATCTCACTCGACACGAAGTCGCCCTCGCCCGCTTCTCCGTCGTTGGCGAGGTCGTCGCCGACAGTGACAGTGACCGGATTCGTCCGGCGGTCGTAATTGGCGGTCGCTCTCCCCTCCAAGATGTCCGCGCCGGGGCCCCCGTCGAGGAAGTTGCCCGAGCGCGCTCCACCTCCGATGAGCTCGTCCTCGCCCGTCCCGCCGTCCACGATCGCGAGGTTCAGCGTCCCCGGCAAGATGTCGACGTAGTCGTCCTGGTCATTCGCGTTGATTTCGAGCCGCGTTTGGGCCGGGTTCGCCGCACAGTGGCCTTCATGGTCGGCCGGCGCCGTGCACCCCTCTCCCGCCGTCACGGTCGCGCCCGTGTCGATCACCCGGACGCCTTCGGAGTCGGTCGAGACGAAGATCCTGTTCGTCTCTCCGGGGTCGGAGTCGTAGCGCAGCAGATCGGCGCCGACGCGGGAGAGCGTGCCCGCCTGCGCGACGCCCTCGAAAGCGAGCAGACACCCGGCCGCTGTCAGCGCGACGCTGAGCCTCCGCATCAGAACGTCTGCTCGATTCGCGCCAGGTGGTCGATCGCGTCGACGCGCGCCTTGTCCGTGCCGCCTCCGCCGTCCAGGGAGTCTCGCTTTCCGTCGCGCGCCATGAACGTGTCGTTGCCGCTGTTCCCGAACACCTGGTCCTTCGCCGGGCCGCCGTTGAGGTGGTCCGCGTCTGCGCCTCCGGAGAGGAGGTCGTTTCCGGCCAGCCCGCGAAGGGTGTCCTTGCCGTTCTCGCCACGGAGAGCCTGCCCCCCGTGGCCCCGCTGAGAATGTCGTCGCCTGAGCCTGCGAAGATCGTGCTGTCAGGCCCGGCGACGTGCAGCGCGTCATCGCCTGGCCCCCCTTCGACGATCGACGTCCAGCCGACCCGAAGTGCCGAGAGGTGGTCGTTGCCCTCTCCGCCCCTCAGATATGTGCGACCCGCGTCCTGAACGTTCATGACGGTGATCGTGTCGGCCGCGTGTCCGCCGTAGACCTGGTCGACCCCCACCGAGACGAAGTCGCCCTCGCCCGCCTCGCCGTCGTTGGGGAGCTCGTCGCCGATCGTGACCGTGACGGGATTCGTGCGATCGGAGTAGTCGACGATTCCGATCCCGTCACCGCCGAACATGTCTCCTCCCGCGCCCCCGTCGTAGACGTTTCCTGCGAAAGCGAGCCCACCCAGGAGTGTGTCTTCTCCGTCGTCACCGTCCAGCTTGGAGGCGAGGTAGAACCCGGCCGGGCGGAGGTCGACGTAGTCGTCCAGGTCTCCCGCCACGACATCGATCTCGAGGAGACCGAGATCGTCCGCGGCACAAAAAGCTTCGTTCGCGCTCTCCTGCGTGCAGCCGCCACCTGCCGTGACTGCGACTGCCGTGTCGACGAGACGCATCCCTTGCTCGTCTCGGAACACGAAGATCCGGTTCGCCTCGCCGGGGCCGGCCTCGAAAGACATGACGTCGTTCGTGAGCGTGACGGCGCCCGCGTGCGCAACGCCGGCGCTACAGAGCGCAGCGCCGATCGCAACCATCGCAACGAGGCCCCTCATCGGGCCAACGTAGACGAAAAGCGGCGGCGCCGACTACCTCCGGCGCCGCCGCTCGTTCCAGGGCCGCTACGCCGCCTGCTCGAACGCGAGGCCTGGCTCGGCCTCGACCGCGTCGGCCGCGCGCGTCCTGCGCGGGACGAAGAGGGCCGCGATCGCTCCCGCTCCGACGAGCACTGCGCCGACCCAGAGCGCGGGGGTGAGCCCGTCCACGTAGGTCGCGGGCGACTCGTAGCCGCCGTAGTGCGAGAAGATCGAGGCTAGGACGGCGACTCCGAACACGCCGCCGAGCTCGCGGATGGCGTTGTTGGCGCCGGAGGCCTTGCCCTCCTCATCGCGCCGGACGCTGGAGAGGACGACGTTCGCCACCGGCGCGAAGAAGAGCGCCATCCCGATCCCCGAGATCACGAACGCGGGCACGAGGCTCGAGTACGCGACCGTCGGGCTCGTGATCGACGCGAGCCAGGCGAGGCCGATCGCCTGTAGCCCGAGGCCCGTCGCCATCAGCGGCCTCCCGCCGATCCGGTCGGAGAGCGCACCGGCCAGCGGCGCGATGAAGATCGGCATCGCCGTCCAGGGCAGCGTCCTGATCCCGGCGTCGAGCGGGGAGTAGCCCTGCACGGTCTGCAGGAACTGCGCGAGCAGGAAGATCGATCCGAACATCCCGAAGAACATGAAGAGGGACGCGACGTTGGTCGCCGCGAACGTCCGGTTCCGGAAGAAGCGCATCGGCAGCATCGGCGTCTCGGTGCGGAGCTCCCAGAGGACGAACGCCGCGAGGAAGGCCAGTCCGAGCGTGATCGAGCCGAGGATCTCGAAGCTGCCCCAGCCGACCGCGTTCCCGCGAACTAGCCCGAGCACGATCCCGAAAAGCCCGATGCTGGCCAGGCCGAGTCCCGGCAGGTCGAGTCGCGAGTCGGATCCGTGGGATTCCTTCAGGCGGTTCCAGGCCAGCGGCACGAGCACGAGGCCGATCGGCACGTTGAGCCAGAAGATCCACTGCCACGAAAGCCCTTCGACGACCGCGCCGCCGATCACCGGGCCGAGCGCGACGCCGAGCCCGCCGACCCCGCCCCACGCGCCGAGCGCGAGCCCGCGCTTCGCGGGCGGCACTGCTGCGGAGAGGATCGTCAGGGTCAGGGGAGTCACGATCGCGCCGCCGAGCCCCTGCATTGCGCGCGCTGCGATCAGCGTCTCGACGTTCGGCGCGATTGCCGCGGCCGCAGACGCGACCGTGAAGATCGCGAGCCCGATGACGAAGAGCCGTCGCCGGCCGAAGCGGTCGCCGAGTGCGGCTCCGGTGAGGAGCAGCACGGCGAAGGTCAGCGTGTAGGCGTTGACCGTCCACTCGAGGTCCTCGATCGAGGCCCCCAGGTCGAGGCGGATGCTCGGCAGCGCCATCGTGACGACGAGGTTGTCGAGCGTGACCATGAACAGCGCGACCGAGGTGATCACGAATGTCCAGATTGTTTGAGTCCTTGCGCTCATCTCACCTACCTCCTTGCCTTAGTAAGTAGTCACTCACTGCGAGTCGAAAAAAACACCGCTGTTACTGCTCCTGCAGGCAGCCCTTGAGAAAGCTGTGGGCCCACGGGGAGTCGAGGGCGCCGAGGTCCATCGCTGCGGCGACGTTGATCAGCATCCCGGTCTTGAAGAACGCCTGCACCTTCTCGTCATCCCCGCCCGAGACGCTCTCGACGAACTTGTAGAGCGCCGAGAACTCCTCGCGGACGACCTTGCGCACCTCTGGGTCCTCGCACGCCGCGTAGGCCTGCATCTGGAACATGAGCGAGGAGCGATCCTGCCGCACGTCTCCGTAGGCGTGGCCCATGGAAAGGAAGACGTCGCCCTCGCGGTTCGCCGCTGCGGTCTTCTGGAAGACCTCCAGCACGTGGCGGAAGCCGCGGCGGACGGTCTCGAGGAAAAGCTCCTTCTTCGTGCCGAAGAGGCGGAAGACGTAGGGCTGCGAGACGCCGGCCCGGCGGGCGATGTCCTCGGTGGACGTGCCGTGCAGGCCGCCGATGGCGAACTCCGCGCGGGCCGCCTCGACGATCTCCTCGCGGCGGACGTCCGCGGTCTTTCTAGTCTGGGTTTCCGTTGCCACGGGTGTAAGTTACTGCTCACTCACAAACATGTCAAGCGCGAAGGCTGAAAGACCGAACTAACATGAGCATGGTGAGCACTGCGGTTGTTTCTGGCGGGGCCGGCTTCCTCGGGTCGCATCTCTGCGACTACCTCTTGGAGAAGGGCCACCGCGTCATCTGCGTCGACAACCTCGACACCGGGTCGCTGCAGAACATCGAGCACCTGAACAACGGCGAGGACTTGCTCTTCGTCAACCACGATGTCACCGAGCCGTTCTTCGTCGAGGAGCGCGTGGACTACGTCTTCCACCTCGCGAGCCCGGCGAGCCCGATCGACTACCTGCGCCTGCCGCTGCACACGCTCAAGGTCGGCTCCTACGGGACGCACCACATGCTCGGCCTGGCGAAGTTCAAGCGCTCGCGCTTCCTCATCGCCTCGACGAGCGAGGTCTACGGCGACCCGCAGGTGCACCCGCAGCCCGAGACCTACTGGGGCCACGTCAACCCGATCGGACCGCGCGGCGTCTACGACGAGGCGAAGCGCTACGCCGAGGCGCTGACGATGGCCTACCACCGCCAGCAGGGCGTGGACACGTGCATCGCCCGGATCTTCAACACGTACGGTCCCCGCATGCGCCCGCACGACGGGCGCGCGATCCCCACCTTCATCCGCCAGGCTCTCGAGAACAAGCCGCTGACTGTCTTCGGCGACGGCTCGCAGACCCGCTCCTTCTGCTACGTGGACGACCTGATCCGCGGCCTCTACGTTCTCGCCACGAGCGGCGAGCACCTCCCGGTCAACATCGGCAACCCGCACGAGATGACGCTCCTCGAGCTCGCCGAAGCGGTCATCCGCGTGACGGGCTCGAAGTCGGAGATCGTCTTCGAGGCGCTGCCCGTGGACGACCCGCAGGTCCGCCAGCCCGACATCACCCGCGCGCAGCAAGTGCTCGGCTGGGAGCCCGAGGTCGAGCTCGACGAGGGCCTCAAGCGGCTCCTCGCCTCGATGGTCCCGGGCACGACCCCCGGCAGCGTCTCGGTCTAGTCGGCTTCCTTCACTCATGAGATCCTCGGCGGGGTGATGCAAGCCTCTCCGCGACGGCTACCGTGAGGAAATCGAGCGAAGAGCGTGTGTGGCCGCAGCACACTCCTTCGTGACGATCCGGCGAAAGGAGGCGGAGGCCGCAACCGCCTCTTTCCCTTTTAACGTGCCGTTTGGGGCTTGACGTCGAGCTGTTTTTGACGACAGTGAGATAAGAGGGCGACCGCTGCGGCCACTCCGGGCGCCTTCCTTGCGGCAGTGAAAGTCGAAGTCAGCGATCCCAGCCTCACCGAGGCCCTGTCTGAGTCCCTGCGACGCACGGGCTGCGTCGTCGTGCGCACGGCCTTGGGGACTCTCGAGATTCGCTTCGGCTGGCCGGTTCGAGACGCGGCTTCCGGATACGAGCTCGACGGCTACCTCCGCGTTTGGGAGGCAATGAATTCCGGCGCCTTCGCGACCCGGGTGGGTGACCAGTCTTCCTAGACTGACGAGATGGCCTCCCGGGCCCGCCTCGTCGGCCTGAACCACGTCGCCCTCGAAGTCGGCGACGTCGAGGAGGCGCTCGAGTTCTACGGGCGCATTTTCGAGCTCGAGCTCCGCGGCCGCGCGGGCCGCATGGCCTTCGTCGACATGGGCGACCAGTTCGTCGCGCTCGCACAGGGGAGGACGCAGCCGCCCGACGCACACCGCCACCTCGGGCTCGTAGTCGACGACAAGGAGGCCGCCCGGCGCGCGCTTCAGGACGCCGGCGTCGAGGTGGCGCGGAGCGGGCACCTTGACTTCCGCGATCCCTGGGGGAACCACGTCGAGGTCGTCGACTACCGGGAGATCCAGTTCACGAAGACCGAGAACGTCCTTCGCGGCATGGGCCTCGAAGGCCTCGAGAAGAGCGAGCAGGCGCTGGCGGAGCTCCGTTCCAAGGGACTTGCCGACTAGATTCGAGCGCTCCGTGGAATGATTCCGCTTGTGAATCGCCGTCAATTCGAGGAAGTCAGACGCTGGGGCGAGGGCCTCCGCCGGGACGAGCGCGAGGATATGCGCGCCGCAGGCGAGGCGATCCGCCTCCTCTGTGCGGAGATCGAGCGCATTGGGCGCGAGCTCTCCGCTGCCCGGGCAGCGACGGCCGCCGAGTCGTCGGATTCCGAGCCCAACGAGTCCGACGACACTGTCAGCGACGAGCCCGACCTGTTCGAAGCATCGCTTCGGTCGCGGCTGCAGCGCCGCCTGGCTGCCCTGCATCGCTGATAGGCGACTCGGCGCCTCCGAGCTTCAACTCGCTAATCCGTAAGGACGAAAATGCTGGGGCCCCTGCCGTTGCCGGCGGGGCCCCTACCGCGCAAAAGCCCAGGACGCGGCAGAAGAAGGCCGTGCCGAAGACCGGGGTCACGCATCCTCCTGGGCTAATCCTCCCTCTCGATGACGTACACCACGACGGACGTCCGTTCCGCGTGGGCGCCTCCAACAGGGTCATGTAGCCGTAGCGGCCGCGTGCCGCGCTCACACCGCCGCCCTCGGTCTGTCCCTCCGCGGCCTCGACGGAGGGCGGAGGCGGGTCGAGCTTCCAGCCGCCGGCCGTCAGTTGCTCCCTGTAGTACGTTGCGACGCGCTCGGCCGCATCTTCCGTTGTAAAGGCGATGTAGCAGCCGTTGCTGCCGCTGTACTCGGGTTCGAGCTGTCGCCCACCGTACTGCGGGAATTCGCGAAACACGCGCATCTCACCCTCGCTACACCCGCCCGTCACGGTGTCGAAGGTTTCGAAGGCGATCGTGGCGAAGGAAGTACGACGGCGGCCGCGACTGCGGCGAGCGCTATGAGAATGGCCTTGCGCATAGGAATGGAGCTTGCCGGCACGGCTAGCCCTCCTCACGCCATTATGCGAGGCGGCACGAGACGAAGGAATAGTCCAGTTGCGTCATCGGTCAGGTCGGGTCCTGACGGTCGAAAAATCCCTGCAAATAGGCACCGTCCGAGGACCGCTCTACCCTACGGACCCCGCGTTTTTCGAGGGTTGGGCTACAGATACGATGGAGGAAAGAGATGGCGTCCGCTGCACGCACTGATGAAGCTCCCGCAATCGCCGACGAGGCGCTCCTGAACAACGTCTCAGCGCCGGATCGGCGTCTCGGCGTGCGCCGATACTTCACGATTCCGGGCCGCGATCCGTTCGACGAGATCGAGTGGGAGATCCGCGACGCCTTCATCCCGGGCAAGGACAAGCCCGTCTTCGAGCAGAAGGGCGTCGAGTTCCCGAGGTTCTGGTCGCAAACAGCGACAAATATCGTCGCGCAGAAGTACTTCCGCGGCCGCATGTCCTCGCCCGAGCGCGAGTCGAGCGTGCGCCAGATGATCGGCCGGGTCGTCGACACGATCGTCAAGTGGGGGAACGCGGGCGGCTACTTCGCCGACGAGGAGGAGTCCAAGACCTTCGAGGCCGAGCTCAAGGCGATCCTCGTCAACCAGCTCGCCGCCTTCAACTCGCCGGTCTGGTTCAACGTCGGCTTCGAGGAGAAGCCACAGTGCTCGGCCTGTTTCATCCTCTCGATCGACGACTCGATGGACTCGATCCTCGACTGGATTCGGCGCGAGGGCATCATCTTCCGCGGCGGCTCGGGCTCGGGCATCAACCTCTCGCGCCTGCGCTCCTCGCACGAGCAGCTCTCCAAGGGCGGCCATGCTTCGGGCCCGGTCAGCTTCATGCGCGGCGCCGACGCTTCCGCCGGCACGATCAAGTCCGGCGGCAAGACCCGGCGCGCGGCCAAGATGGTCATCCTCGACATCGACCACCCGGATGTCGAGGAGTTCATCTGGTGCAAGGCCAACGAAGAGGACAAGGTGCGCGTCCTCGAGGCGGCCGGCTACGACATGTCGCTGAACTCGCCCGACTGGGCGTCGATTCAGTACCAGAACGCGAACAACTCGATCCGCGTCACCGACTCCTTCATGGAGGCGGTCGAGCGCGGCGAGGACTGGAACCTGACCGCACGAACCGACGGCGCCGTCGTCGCCACGCTTCCCGCGCGCGACCTGCTCAAGCAGGCCGCTGAGGCCGCATGGCGTTGCGCGGATCCGGGCGTCCAGTACGACACAACGATCAACAAATGGCACACGCTCCCGAACACGGGCCGCATCAACGCGTCCAACCCGTGCAGCGAGTACATGTCCATCGACGACAGCGCGTGCAACCTCGCCTCGCTGAACCTGATGAAGTTCCGCCGCGAGGACGGCGAGCTCGACGTCGAGGCCTTCGAGCACGCGGTCGACACGGTCTTTCTCGCGCAGGAGATCCTCGTCGGCTACTCGAGCTATCCGACGCCCGAGATCGAGAAGAACGCGAAGGCCTACCGCCAGCTCGGCCTCGGCTACGCGAACCTCGGTGCGCTTCTCATGGCGCGCGGGCTTCCGTACGACTCCGACGAGGGTCGCTCCTACGCAGCCGCGATCACCGCGCTCATGACCGGACGCGCGTACCGCAAGTCGTCCGAGATCGCCGGCCGCATGGGCCCGTTCGCGGGCTATCAGCCGAACGCGGGCGCCATGATCGGCGTAATCGCCCAGCACCGAGCCGCGGTCGGGAACATCGAGAACTCCGACATCGTGCCGACCGACCTGCTCACGGCCGCGCGCCAGTCCTGGGACGACGCGCTCGACCTGGGCGAGGTGGCCGGCTACCGAAACGCGCAGGCGACCGTGCTCGCGCCCACCGGGACGATCAGCTTCATGATGGATTGCGACACGACCGGGGTCGAGCCCGACTTCTCGCTCGTCAAGTCGAAGAAGCTCGTCGGCGGCGGCGAGATCACGATCGTGAATAAGACCGTCCCAATGGCGCTCGACAAGCTCGGCTATTCGCCGGACGAGATCGACCAGATGGTGGCGTTCATCGACGAGCGAAACACCGTCGTCGGCGCGCCTTCCATGAAGGCCGAGCACTATCCGGTCTTCGACTGCGCGATCGGCGACCGCGCGATCCACTACATGGGTCACGTGAAGATGATGGGCGCCGTCCAGCCCTTCATCTCGGGCGCGATCTCGAAGACGGTTAACCTGCCCGAGACGGCGACAGTGGAGGAAGTCTCCGGCCTCTTCGCCGACGCCTGGAAGCTCGGTGTCAAGGCAATCGCCATTTACCGCGACAACTGCAAGGTCGCCCAGCCGCTCTCGAAGAAGGGCGGCGCCGAGGCCGCGGCACCTCCTCCCGCTCCGAAGGAAGAGCGCCGGCGCCTGCCCGACGACCGCACCGAGATCGGCCGCAAGTTCAAGGTCGGCGAGTACGAGGGCTACATCCACGTTGGCCTCTACGACGACGGAACGCCCGGCGACATCTTCGTGGACATCGCCAAGGAGGGCACGACCCTGGCCGGCCTCATGAACTCGTTCATGATCTCGGTCTCGCTCGGGCTCCAGTACGGCGTGCCCCTCGAGGTTTACGTCTCCAAGTTCGCGCACATGCGCTTCGAGCCGTCGGGCATCACGAACGACGCCGACATCCGCGTCGCCAAGTCGATCGTGGACTACGTCTTCCGCTGGATGGGGAAGCGCTTCCTCGACACCGACAAGCAGGCTGAGCTCGGGATCATGAGCCCGGAGGTCAAGGCGCGCCTCGCGCAGGCCCATTCGGTCCTGGAAGGCAACGGCGACCTCGCAGAGGCCGACGACGCGCCCGCCTCACCGCCAGGCCAGACGGCCCTGTTCAACGCCTTCGAGGACGCCGTCGAGTGCGCCAAGTGCGGCGGCCGCATGGTGCGGACGGGCAGCTGCTACACCTGCCGCGACTGCGGCCAGAACACCGGGTGTAGCTAAAACTTAGCGAGGCAGATCATGCCACCACGCGCCTTTATTTCATTCCAGATGGAGGACATGGGCGCGGGAGTTTTTGGTCCAGCACGCTAGAGACAAGCGTAATGACGTAGCCTTTTTAGACTATTCCGTGCAAGATCTCTTTGACGTCAGCAAGACGTGCGATCTGCGGTCGGATCCGCTTTGGCGCAGATCCAATCGGGAGGTATCGAGCGAGGCCTTTCCGAGCTTGCGGAATTGCGTGTCACTGAACTCCTCAGCGAGCGTGGGGCCGTGGTCCCTTGCGGAACACTCAACGGATTACGGAGAGCAGTCGAAGCCGGGGAGTCCGTCTCTTCAGCTTTAGTCAAGCTGAGTCAGCGACTCTGCCGAAATCACACATCGCACATCGTTCGCAACCCCTCTTCGCGGACATTCCGGCTGGACGAGAAAGAAGACGTGGCGACATGAATGACGCTGTGCTCGCTGCTGCAGGCGGTAGCGTGTCTCACCCGTGACCGACAAAGCCGAACACCTCACCCGCGAGCAGAAGGCTCAGCTCGAGTCAGAGCTCGCCGAGCTCGAGGGTCCGAAGCGGGCCGAGATGGTCGAAGCGATTGCAACCGCCAGAGGCTTCGGTGACCTTTCCGAGAACTTCGAGTACCACGCCGCCAAGAACGAGCAGGGCCTCCTCGAGCGCAGAATCACCATCCTCCGCGACCGCTTGCAGCGCGCCGTCCTCGTCGACGAGGAAGCGGCTGCGGCGAGCTCCGTAGTCGCCGTCGGCTCACGCGTCTCGATCGAGCTCGACGACGGGGAGACGATGGAGGTGGAGATCTCGAGCGTGGGCGGCGTCTCGCCCGACTCCCCGCTCGGCAAGGCGCTGCTCGGGGCGAAGGTCGGCGACAAGATCAAGGTGGCGGCGCCGAAGGGCGAGTGGCTCGCGAAGGTCACAGCGGTTGGCCGCTGAGGCGCAGCTTCAGGCGGCCCCGGGACGCGCCTGAGATCAAGAAGGAGCCATTTCATTCGTGGGCATTTTAAGCTTGCATCGCTGAGTCCATGGGTATCATGTGACCATGAGCACGTTGAAAGCATGGATCGAGCGAAAGCGCTGGAACAAGGAGCCCCTCTCACAAGGTCGGCTCCGTGCCCCCGATGCACCGCCCGACCACGAGGAGCCGCCTGCGCGCCCGTTGCAGGCGTACCTTCCCTCAAGCGGTCGCTGATCAGTCCGGCATCAGTATGAAGCGATCCGCGGGGACGTGGCGCTTGAGCTCGTCAAGCGCAGCTTGCGCCCCATTCCGCCCGAACGAGTCGACCAGCACCGGTACCCGGTCGCCGTCTCGCCCGATGACGACCACGCTGCCATTCGACCAGTGGAGCACCACTTCGCAGTCGCTCCACTCGACCGTGCTGAACTTCTCGTCAGCGTAGATCGCGGTCAGCCCTTCCTCGCCCAGGATCACCCCGGCCCGGCGCGCGGATAGCCACCCCGCCATTCCCTTCACTCGGAGGCGCCGTCCGCTGACGGCCCGCTCGCTGAAATGTGGATACGGCCGACACCGAGTCGGCGGCGCGACGTGCGATGGGACGATCATGATCATTCTTTCCGCGCCGCCCCGGGCGACTGCAGCCACCTCGTCGGCACTGACGTGATCGGTCGACGTGACCTGTTCGAGCAACTTCTCGCGGCTCACACCGATCAGATCGCCGGTCGCAAACCAGTCGAGCGCGTCCGCGGGTGCGCGGACCGCGCGCCGGAACCGCTCCCGCTCGTGCTCCAGCTCGGCCTCCTCGGGGCCGTGCGACGCGAGGTTGTCGATCACCGCCAGCAGGGTGCTCGCGACCTGCTCGGCGTTCGTGTCGAGACAGTCCGCCGCAATCGTGAGGTGGGCTTGGTCAGGGCCCGCCAGCTGATAGTCGGCGCCCACGTGGTAGGTGACGCCCAGCTCGTGTCGTAGCCGGGCAGTGGCGGCGGACGCCAGCAAGGCGAGCGCCAGCCCTGTGCCGGGGGAACGGTCGACCTCCATCCCGACGCCGACGCCGCCCTGCCCAAGGCTGATCCCGGTGGGAAGTTGAAGACCACTGACCGACTCGGCGGCGGGTAGGGGGTGCCGCTCTCCGCGAGGCAGCTCGAGGCTGAAGCCTGCCGGTGGCTCGCCCGTCATGAAGAGAACCGCATTGTCGGCGACGAAAAAGCGATCGGCCCATGCCTGCGCCTCGTCCTCGCTGAGGCGGAACAACCCGAACTCGTCGTAGCTGGCCGTGCCGTACGTCCGCGCACCCCAGCGGCAGCTGAGGAGCGTGGTGACGATCGACCCGCCCCGCTGGCTGCCCTCCGTCGCGAGGATCTGGCGCTCGGCGACCATCCGGTCGCGCGGAAGAGCACGCAGCCGACGGGCGACGCCCTCGAGGTAATCGAGAACCTCGTCGCGATCGCCCTCGGCCCAGAATCCGGTCGCATCGATCGAGCACCATCCGTTGTGGGCATAGAGGCGCGGCTGCGGCTCGATCGCCAGATGTTCGACGAGGTGGCAGATGCCGCGTGTCGGCAACGTCTCGTCGGCCTGGCCAACGCGAAACACCAGCACGGCGCGAAACGGGCCGCCGCTCTCCACCCAGTAGGTTGACAGGCCGTCGAGGACGTCGTGGTGCAGCGTGACGCCGTCGTGCACGGCGATCGGCTCCCAGGCCATGAGGAAGCGATCCTACTCGTCGCTCACAAGCGATCCACGAATCTCGGGATAGACTCGAAGGCATGGCGACACGATTCGGGACGCGCCTGAGATAACCGTCCCTCCGTCGAGCCCGCTGGACGACGTGCTCCGCCGCGTGAACCTGATCCGCCCCACGCGTGGCGTCGATCCCCCCGTAGGACCTGCCGTCCGCTTGCACGGCCTGGGACGGCGGCGGCTGCGTGCTCGAACACGCGTTCCAAGATCTCGGCGTGCTCATGGTGGACTACCGGCAGGCGCACGGCCACGGCTTCTCATTCGACCACGGGCTCCGCGACTTCGACCGCGAGTACGACGCCGGCCGCTACCCGGATCTCGTCGCGCGCTGAAGCGAGCGTCCGAGCAGGACGGCGACCGCGAGCGGTAGCAGCCACCAGGCGCTCCAGCCGTGGTCGGTGAGCGCCGCGGTCAGGCCCAGCGCGATCGCGATTCCCGCCGCAACGCGCCAGTCGTCGCCCACGATGAAATCCCACCAGAAGGCGGCGAACGACCTCACGTATCTCATGCCTCACCCGGCTGAAGCGAAAGCCGCTGGCGGCGGAGAAGCTCCACGAGGAGGAAGGCGAGCGCCGCGAGGAAGCCGAGCAGGCCGAGGAGCGCGAGCTCGTCACCGGGCCAGGTGACGCCGGCGCCCTCGGCCGCCCAGAAGGTGCCGAACGTCGTCAGCAAGAGCCCGACGGCGAACTTGATCGTGTTCTCGGGGACGCGCGAGAGCGGGGCGTGCACGAACAGTCCGACGGTTGCGACGAGCACGAGCGCCGCTCCGGCAGCCGCGGCCGCGAGACCGAGCCGCCCCTGCGTGCTCCCGAACGTGATCACGATGAACGCGACCTCGAGGCCCTCGAGCAGCACTCCCTTGAACGCGATCGTGAACCCGTACCAGTCCATCCCGATGCGTTCGTCTCTCCCAGCGGCGGCCGCTTCGGCCCGTTCCGCGAGAAAGGCCTCCTCCTCGTCGTGCAGCGGCTTGTAGCCGCTCGACCGGAGGATCGCCTTCCGCAGCCACTGCAGCCCGAAGCAGAGTAGGAGCGCGCCGACCACGAGCCGCAGCACGTCGATCGGGAGGAGCTGCAGGGCCGGACCGAGCGCGGCGATGATCGCGACCAGAGCGAGGGTCGCCGCAGCGACGCCGATCAGCGGCGATCGCCAGCCGCGAGTGACTCCGACCGCGAGCACGATCGTGAGTGCCTCGACCATTTCGACCGCGCTGGCCGCGAAGGCGGCGAGGAAGAGGAAGACGTCACTCATCGCTCTGGAGAGATCATGCCCGGGCCCGCGCGATCTTCCACGTGCTGAAGTCCGGTCGTCAGCCTTCCCGGGCTTCGCGAAGCGCTTCCTCCGGCTCGACCTGCTTCCCCGCGGCGCGAGAGCTCTCGAACTCGTCGCCGGCGACCCGGCCGAGGTGACTGTCGAGCCACGCACGGTCGAAGTCGCTGCGGTCGATCCCCGCCGCTTCGCGCACGGCGTCCGCGGCTCCGGCGAGCCGGCCTGCCCGGGCCGCCTGGTTCTCGACTGCGGCGAGAATTGCGGCCTTCTCGAGCCCGAAGGCGATCGACTCCTGATCTCCCACGCGCTTCGCGGATGCGAGCATCTCGCGGTTGAGCTCGCGCGCACGCGCGTGGTCGCCGCGTTCGATCGCGACCGCAACGAGGCTGTCCAGCGTCGCAGACGCTCCCCACTCGTTCCGTGCATTCGGTCGAGCTCGAGCGCTTCGAGGAAGCGGGACTCCGCCTCGTCGAGGTCTCCGCGCTCGAACGCGAGGACGCCGAGGTTGCCGAGTGATGAGGCCGCGCGGGCCTGTTCGCCGAGTTCGCGACGGATGGCCAGGCTCTCCTCGAGGAGAGAACGGGCCGCATCGAGGTCCCCCAACGCGCGCTTGATCGACCCGAGGCTGTTCAGCGCCGCGCCGACGCGCTCGCGGTCGCCCTGCTCACGAAATATGGCCAGGCTCCGCTCGACCAGCTCGACCGCCCGCGCCGGTTCGGCACGCTGATCGACGAGGACGCCCAGGGCGTACATGGGGCGAGCCCGCAACGCCTCGGGCGCGCCCTCGGTCACCGCCAGGAGCTCGGTCAAACGGTTGCAGCCCTCCATTCCGTGGCCGTGCGTGTACCAGAACCAGCCGAGCGCGCCACCCAGGCGAAGCGCCGTTTCGGCATCCCCGGCAGCGAGCGACGAGTCGAGCGCGGTGCGAAGGTTGTCGTGCTCTGCCTCCAGGCGCTCGAACCAGAGGAGCTGATCGTCGCTGCGCAGGCCGGCGTCGGCTTCCTCTGCGAAGCGCGCGAACTCGAGCGCGTGGCGCTTGAGCAGCTGCTCCTCCTCGCCCGCCTCGGCAAGCTGCTCCCGCGCAAACTCGCGAATCGTCTCCAGCATCGAAAACCGTGTTCCGCCGCCGGCTTCTTCGGCCTCGCGGAGCAGGCTGCGATCGACCAGGGAGGCGACGCCCTCCAGGACGTCGAGCTCGCCCGCACCGACGACGCGCTCGGCCGCCTCGAGCGTGAAGCCGCCCATGAAAACCGACAGGCAGAAATGAAGGCGGCGCTCCTCCTCGCCGAGCAGGTCGTAGCTCCAGGCGATCGCCTGGCGCAGCGTGCTCTGTCGCGGGGACTTCGCGCCCTCTCGCGGCAGGGAGCTCCAACCGATTCTCGAGCCGGCGCAGGAGGGAAGCGGGTGGGAGAACCTTTGCCCAGGCCGCGGCGAGCTCGATGGCGAGCGGCAGCCCGTCGAGGCGCTTGCAGATCTCGGAGACGATCGTTTGCGTCTCCTCGTCCAACTCGAAGTCCGCGCGCACGGCGCTGGCGCGCTCGACGAAGAGAAGCACAGCCTCCGAGCCGGCGAGCGGAGGCACCGGATACTGGCGCTCGGCCGCGATCCGCAGGGGCCCCCGGCTCGTCACCAGCATCTTGAGCCGCTGGCACGCGCCGAGGAGGACGGCGAGGACCTCCGCGGCCGCGCCGACGTGTTCGAAGTTGTCGAATACGATGAGCACGCGCCGGTTGCGGAGCTCGGCTTTGAGCGCCTCGATGAGTGAGAGCGACGCGCTCTCGTTGACGCCGAGCACCCCGCGCAAGCTCGAGCGGAACGAGCTCCGGATCGCTGATCGGCGCGAGAAGCACGCCGTACGCGCCGTCGGGAAACTGGTCGACCAGGTCAGCCCCGACCTGCAGAGCCAGGCGGGTCTTGCCCGTCCCCCCCGGGGCCGGTGAGCGTCACCATGCGCGTGTTCTCGTCCAGGAGAAGCGTGCGCACCGCTTGCAGCTCTGCGTCCCGGCCGACGAGCGGCGTCGGCTGAGCCGGGAGATTCGTCACGCGGCCTTCGATCGTCCGCGGGGGCGGGAAATCGGCGGCGAGTCCCTCGATGCACAGCTGGTACAGGCGGTGCGGCCCGTCAGGTCCTTCAGCCGGTGGTCGCCGAGGTCGCGGAAGGTGAGGCCGTCGAGATTCTCGGGGAGGAGGTCGCGCGTGGTCTGCGAGAGCAGGACCTCGCCGCCGTGGCCCGCCGCAGTCACGCGAGCGGCCCGGTGCATGTCCAGGCCGACGTAGCCGTCGGCGGTCGGCGTGGGCTCGCCGGTATGGAGCCCCATGCGGACGCGGATCACTTCGTCGTCCGGCCATGCATGGGATGCAAGTGCACGCTGCGCCTCCGCTGCGGCGGCCGCCGCGGAGCCGGCGGCTGTGAACGCGAGGAAGAACGCGTCCCCTTCCGTGCCGAGCTCGGTTCCGCCGTGGGCCGCGAAGGCCTCGCGCAGGATCCTGTTGTGCTCGGCGAGGAGGTCTGGCCAGCGCTCGTCGAGCCGCTCGGCGAGGACCGTCGAGCCCTCGATGTCCGTGAAGAGGAGGGTGACGGTGCCACGTGGCGGTTGCACTTCGTGCTCGCCTATTGCTCGGATGTCTCCAGGGCGGCCAGGCGCTCCGTCGCCCGCGCGACATCGACGACAGCTCCCTTGCGCGCCGCCGCATCGGCGGCCTTGGTGACTGCTGCCTTCGCGTCCCCCACCCGCCCCGCCAGCTCGAGCACTTCGGCCTGCCACATGAGGAAGTCGGGCATGTTGAGCAACTCCTGCGTGCGGTCTATAAGCGCACCTGCCTCCGCCGCGAGGCGAACAGCCTCCTCGAGTTCACCGCGACGGGCAAGGACCCGGGCGGTGGAGATCTTCAGCTGGGCGAGGCCGCTCACGTCGATCTTCGGGATGGTCTCCCGTGCCACCGCGAGGTATTCGTCGGCCTCGTCCAGTCGACCCTGCTCGACGAGGACGCCGGCCAGCACGGCGGCTAGGTGTCCGGCGCGCGCGCGCTCACCCGTTCCCTCCAGGATCTCCAGCCCAGCCCGTACCTCGCGTTCCGCCGCATCCGGATCGCCAGCCCGAAGCTCTAGCGGCGCCATCGAGAACGAGTGGACTGCGAGCGCCTCGTTGTGGCCCAGCTCGGCGAAGATGGCCCGGGCCTCCTCCAACATCTCTCGCCCCGTGTCCTCGTCCCCTTGTAGCGCGATGAGCGACCCCATCACCCGGTTCGTCCAAGCCTGGACTTCCAGGCTGTCCAAATGCTGCTCACGTATCTCGCGCGTCTCGGTGATTCCCTCCGCGGCGGGCGTGCTTCCGAAGAGAATCGTTCCGAGGAGCATGCCGAGCACATCGTGCTCGATGCTCTTGTTGCCGGCCCGCCGAGCGTGCTCGATCGACCGGAGCAGCGGCTCGCGCATCGAATCCCACATTGCCCCGGCCCACCTGCTGAGGCCGACCGCGAACCACGCCCGCGAGAGACCCTCCTCGTCGCCCATGCGCTCGAGCACCCCGATCGCGCGTCGCGACAACGCTTCAAACTCATCGTTGTCGAAGTCGGGGGTCACGAGCATCGCGTGGAACGAGAGCTCGATGCGGGCGCGAACCAGGAGATCCTCGCGCTCGAGAGCTTCGGCCCCCGCTAGGGCGCGTTCGAGGGCGCTGTGCGAGCCCTGGTAGTCGTCGCCTGCCTCGAGGAGGACCCGTCCGGTGTCGATGAGCGCTCGGACACGCTCCGGGGCGTCCTCAGGGAAGAGCGCAGCGGCGCGCTCGAGCAGGTTGGCAGCCGCTCGCCGGTCACCCCGCTCGAGCGCTTTCCGTCCGGCACGCGCAAGGAGCTCCCCGGCATGGCCGCCCGAAGTCCGGTCGCTGACAGTCAGCGGTCCGAGCTCCCCTCTGTAGCTGAACGCCTGCTCCAGGTGGTAGCCGACGATCTCATCGAGCTCGACCAACTCCGTGCCGCGTCCTTCCAGCCAGGCGGCGAACCGCTCGTGCAGCTCCGCGCGGGTCGCCTTGGGCAACGCTTCGTACGCAGCGTCCCGAATCAGGAGGTGCCGGAAGCGGTAGCCGTCCTCGCCCGTCAGCTGCGCGTGCTCCGGGCGGACGAGGTCCTTGCGCACCAGAGAGACGAGCCGGCCGTCAACGGACGTCTTGTCCTGGACGAGCGCTGCAACGCCGCCCCGGTGGAAGACCTCTCCCTCGACCGAGCCACGTTCGAGCACATGGCGCTCTGAGGGATCGAGCTGGTCGAGCCGTGCGGCCAGCAGTGCCTGAATCGTCGGCGGAATCTCGATCTCATCGCCGTTCGACGACCGGCCGATGAACGCGAGCATCTCCTCGAGGTAGAGCGGGTTGCCCCCGGCCGCGCGGCGGATTCTCGTCTGCAGTCCTTCCTCGAGAGCGGAGCCTTCGAGCAGTCCGGCGATCAGCTCATCCGTTTCGGCCTCCGAGAGCGGCTCGAGAGAGACGGTCGTCGCGTTCAGCTTGCCGCCGGCCCAGGCCGGCCGGCGATCGAGCAGCTCCGGACGCGCCATGCAGAGGAGAAGGATGGGAGCGCCCCGCGAGAGATCGGCGATGTGCTCGATCAGCTCGAGGAAGGTCTCCTCGCCCCACTGGATGTCGTCGAAGATGCAGAGGAGCGCTTCCTGCGCCGCCTTCCCTTCGAGGAGCTTGCGGAACGCCCACGCGATCTCGTCTGGCGTCGCCGTCCCGTCTCCTTCTCCGAGCATGGCCTCGAGGGCCTTCCAGGCGGCGGGCTCGACGAGGGTGTTCGCGTCCGGGATCTGCTTGACGACCTCGACGACCGGCCAGTAGGTGATCCCGTCGCCGTAGGAAAGACACCGGCCGCGCACGACCGTCGCCCCGTCGATCACCCTCAGGAACTCTGAGATCAGCCGCGACTTCCCGACGCCCGCCGGGCCCAGGACGGTGAAGAGAGCGCAGGAGCGCTCGCTGGCGACGTTGTCGAAGGCGTCGCGGAGGAGCTTCAGCTGGCGGTCTCGGCCGACCATGGCGACGTCCCCTCGGCGGACGAACGCCGGCGACTCCGTATCCAGCGAGAGGAGACGGTATGCGGGCACGGGCTCCGATTTCCCCTTCGCGTCCAGCGGAGGAACCGCCTCCACCGTGACGGCGTCTCGGACGAGCCCGACCGTGTCCGCGCCGACGAGGATATCCCCGGGCCGCGCAGCCTGTTCAAGGCGCGCGGCGACGTTTACCGCGTCTCCTGTCGCGAGGCGCTCCTCGGTGCCGGTCACGACCTCGCCCGTGTTCACCCCGATGCGCACGGAGAGACTCGTCGCGTAGTCCCGCTCGAGCTCGGCGTTCAGCGCCTCGAGTGCCTCACGGAGCTCCGCCGCTGCGCGCACCGCGCGCAGGGCGTCGTCCTCGTGCACCAGGGGAACGCCGAACACGGCCATGACGGCGTCGCCGATGAACTTCTCGACAACTCCTCCGTGGCGTTCGACGACCTGGCTCGCGAGCTCGAAGTACCGCGCGAGCACCCGGCGGAGACTCTCGGGGTCGAGGCGCTCCCCGAGCGCCGTCGATCCGGTCACATCCGAGAAGACAACGGTGACGACCTTGCGCTGCTCGGTCGCGGGAGCCGCAGCGGCAAGCGGCGCGCCGCATTCGCTGCAGAACTTCGCGTCAGCAGGGTTTTCGTGACCGCAGCTCGGACAGATCATCCCGAGCAGAGGCTAGAGCGGAGGAGGGGCGAGCACAACGGCCGCCTGCGACGTCCTCGGTGCTACTTCCCTTCGCTCACGCGCGCGAAGCCCGTGGAAGGTCTGGCGTGTCGGCTCGCCGGTGCAGCAGAACATAGGTCGTCATCGGCCCCTTGCCCTTGACGTCCACATCGTCCCGCCGCTCGAGCTCGAAGCGATCAGCGAGAAGATCCCGCGTGCGCTCAGTGACCTGGATCGTCCCCGGCAACGCGTGCGACTCCATGCGGCTCGCCGTGTTCACCGTGTCTCCCCACAGGTCGTAGCCGAACCGGCTTCGTCCGATGACGCCGGCGACCACGGGGCCTGTGTCGATCCCGATGCGCAGGCCGAGGGCGGGCCCGGACGAGCGCCCACCGACCGAATGCTGCATGGCGAGCGCAAGGTCGGCGATCCGCTCAGCGTGATCCTCGACGAACACGGGAATGCCCACCATGCCCAGACTGTAGGCGCTCTGACCGCGATGGTCTCGCCGGCTTTGGCGATGATCCCCGCCTTCGGGGCCCGGATACCTCCCGGTAGACTCGGATGCGTGGCGACACCGGTTCGCGATACGCCTGAGATCACCGCCCCACCGTCGAGCCCGCTCGACGACGTGCTTCGCCGCGTGAACCGGATCCGCACCGACCGCGGCGCCGATCCCCTCTACTCGCTTCCCTCCGCCTGCACGGCCTGGGACGGGGGCGACTGCGTCCTCGAGCGCGCCTTTGAGGATCTCGGCGTGCTCGTGGTCGACTACCGGCGGGCGCACGGCCGCAGGTTCTCGTTCGACCACGGTCTCGGTGACTTCGTCCGCGAGTTCGACGCCGGACGCTACCCCGGCCTCGTCGCGGAGAGGTGACGCCGCTCTTCGTCGCCACCGGCGACGCCGTTGTGCGGGTTGCCGACGGGCGGGCGGAGACCGTCCTCGAGGAGCCCGGCGCGCAGTGCGTCGCCGTCGACCCTCAGAATCCCAGCCGTGCCCTCGCTGGCTGCCGCGGAGGAGGAGTTTTCGAGAGCGAGGACGGCGGCACGACCTGGCGAGACGCCGCCCTGCCGGCCAGAGACATCTTCTCAGTCGCCTACAGCCCCGCGGATGGCGCTGCCTACGCGGGCTGCGAGCCGAGCGCGCTCTGGGTCCGCCGAAATCGTTCCTGGGAGGAGCTCTCCGCGCTCCGAGAGCTTCCGTCCGCTCCGACCTGGAGCTTCCCGCCGCGCCCGTGGACGTCCCACGTCCGCTGGATCGCACCGAGTCCGCACGAGGCCGAGGTCGTCCTCGCCGGCATCGAGCTAGGCGGCCTCATGCGCACGTCTGACGGCGGAGCGACCTGGGAAGACCATCGCCCCGGCGCCCAGCGCGACGTCCATTCGCTCGCCTGGCACCCGACGGAGCCGGGGCGCGCCTACGAGGCTGCGGGCGGCGGCTCGGCCTGGAGCCGCGACAACGGCGAAAGCTGGGAGGGGGTCGACGACGGTCGCGACCGCCACTACACGTGGGCGCTGGCGGTCGACCCGGCTGATCCCGACTGCTGGTTCGTCTCCGCTGCACCCGGCCCCTTCCACGCGCACGGCTCTCGCCCGTCGGCCCAAGCGGCGCTCTATCGCTGGCGCGGCCAAGGTCCCTGGGAGGAGCTCGACCTCGGGCTCCCGCGGCCGCTGGAGACGATCCCCTACGCGCTCGCGGTGACCGACGAGGGCCTCATAGCAGCGCTCCAGGACGGCCGCCTCTTCGAGAGCGCGGACCAGGGGGACAGCTGGCGACTGCTCCAGGCCGACGGCCTCACGAACGTCGTCGCCATGGCCGCATAGGTCCTCGGCGGCGCCCGCACCGTCAAGTCGGAGATGAGCAGCAACCTAGAAGAGCGAGCTGCCCGGGCAGCTCGAGATCCGCCCGGGCAGCTACGTCTCCTTCGCTTACAGGTAGGTGGCCAGGAAGTCCTGGGCGACCGCCGAATCGAGCCGATACTCCAGGTTCGGCCCCGCACAGCGATAGCTGAACGTCCACGTGTTCAGCGCGACGATGGTGTCGCCGTGGACAGCGGCCCGCCGGAATCCCCGAAACACAAGCCCGCGGTGATCTTCAGGAACCGGTCCGGGAAGGCATCCTGAGCCGCGATCGAGGTCACGTCGCGCTAACTTCGAATCCCGTCGAAGACCGTGATCGCCTTCGGCGACCCAGCGCTACCGGTGATGAATGCATCGGTGCCGTATCCGACGACGGTGAACGTCTCACTCTTGAGGTCTAGCGTGTCGAGATAGCCCTCCTCCGCGATGGGCGCCGGCGTCACGCCGTCGACCGACTCGGTAAGAAAGACGAGCGCGATGTCCTCGGCCGGAGGCGCCAGACAGGCATGCTTCGAGTTGCCGAAACAGGGCCCCGCCGTGAACCAGTCCGGGTGGACGACGATGTGGTCGATGGTGTAGTAGGGCGCGTCCCCCTCGGGATCGAAGGAGATCCTCAGGTCGTCCGGATCGAATCCGTCAGACCCTTCTTCGACGAGAAAATCGGTGCAGTGCGCCGCGGTGAGAAAACCACGTCACCGCGGACGAGTGTCCCCGAACAGAAATCGAACCACTCGCCATCGACATTCAGCTGCAGCACGCCGACGTTCGCGTACGTGTTGGCCGTGTCCGAAGTCCCATCGATCACGGCACCTGCCGGGCGGCGAGGAGCAGAACCGCGAGTGTCGTGGCAGCCGCCAAGAGCTTCGCGGCGCTTGGCATGACGCGTATGTTTCCCCCTTCCAGCGTTTGGCGCGACCACCCTACCGTGTCCAGCTCCCGGGCGAGATCAGGGCTACATCCCGAGCGCTTTCGACGCCTCCGCGCGCTCTGCCGGCGTCATCGAGTCGAGCACGGCCTCCCGCGCGGCCATGTAGTCCTCTTGAAAGTCGGTTAGGGCTGCGGGATCCGGCGGCACGGTGCGCTTCTGTACGGCGACCTCCTCCTGCAGCGACTCCGCGCGCCAACGGCCGAGCTCAGCGGCGAGCCCACCGAGGGCCGCGTCCCCCGGGCGGGCGACCTGGACGTCCTTTTCCAGGAGCACGCCGAGGTGGTTCGCCGCATTCATGCGCGCACCCATGTCGGGGATCAAGCCGCCCTCCCGGCGGCAGAAGCGCGCAAGGCACGTCTTGATGATCGATGTGTGGTCGAAGAGCTCGTGCGAGGCGCCTGGCCGCACCCGAGGCGAGACGACGATCGTTGGCACCCTCGGGCCGTACGAGTGAAACTCGGGCCGTGGGTCATCGTCTTCGGCGGCCGGAGGCTCCACGTGGTCGAAGAAGCCGCCGTGCTCGTCGTACGTGAGGACGAGGAGCGTCTTCTCCCACGCAGGGCTCTGGACGAGCGCGTTCAGGACGCGGAGAACGAGCTCCTGACCCGCGCGCACGTCCGAGGGTGGATGGTCGTCGTTCGAGCCGGCAGCGCCGCCGACGTCGACGAAGTTCGGGTCGATCCAGGCGACGTCGGGGAGCGCACCCGACTTGGCGGCCGAGAAGAAGTCCTCCGACGAGAAGGGCGACGAAAACGGTCGCACGTTGTCGAATGTCTTCGGCAGGTAGTCGCGGTCGATGGCCCAGATGGTCGCGAAGAGCTCGTGCGTGTACCACTTCCAGGTAGCTCCCGCAGCGTCGAGCCGGCGGACGAATGACGGCAGGTGGTAGGTAGGCGGGCTCGCGTTGTCGCGGCTTCCCGCTGCCCGGCCGGCCACGGCATAGAGACGGTTCGGGAAGGTCGCGCCCTTGAGAGAGCAGAACCAGCGATCGCAGACGCAGAAGCGTCTTGCGAGGAAGTCGTAGACCGGCAGCTGCTCACCGTCGTAGTACCCCATGACGACCACGGGCTCGGCTGAAGCCGGATCCGCCCGGGTCTCGATGTAGTCGGTCGCAAAACCGCCGTTTCCGGCGGCGACCTGCCGGTCGACGCATTCGCCCGAGTGACAGGGATCTTGCGCCTTCGTGAACGCGGTCTTCTCGAGCCTGAAGACCGGATACGAGTGGCCCGCGTACTCGTTCGCCATTCCCGCCTGAAGGCCGTCCACCTCGAGCCCGCCCGGCCCGAGGGAGAGGTAGCCGAGCATGTGGTCGAACGAACGATTCTCGAGCATGAGCACGACGATGTGCTCGATCTCGTCGAGGGCCTCGATCGAGTCGCCGAGCTCGATCTCGACGAAGCCCGAGGGCGCCTCGGGCGTTCGCCCGACGAGCGAGCGAAAGAGGCTCGCCAGGCGAGAAAAGATTGCGCGGACGGCTCGCACGATCTCCTTCAGGCAGGCTAACTCAGATCACACACGCGACGCCGCGTAGAGCGCGAGCTCCTCCTTTACACCCTTCAAGGCCACCGGCCCGAGCTCGTCGAACCGCACACCGTCGCCGTGCCAATGCTCCTTGACCTCGCCGCTGACGAGCACCTCGCCCGGCCGCGCGTAGTCGGCTATTCGCGAGGCGACGTTCACCGTCCGCCCGAAGTAGTCGCCGTCGCGGAAGATCACGTTGCCGGCGTTGATGCCGACGCGGGCGCGCACGTCCACCGCGGCCGGCGTCTGCTCGACGAGGTCGAGCCCGGTCAGGACGGCCGCGCTGGGGTCGTCGAAGTGGAACATGACGCCGTCGCCGAGCCATTTCACCGGGTTTCCCCCGTGCGGCTGGGCCGCCTCGTGCACCAGCGTCGCGAGGCGCTCGGCCAGGTCCGCGCCGGCCTCGTCGCCGCGCTCCTCGGTCAGCGCCGTGTACCCCGTCAAATCGAGAAAGGCGATCGCGGGAGGACTGGGCGTGCGCTTCGGCGCGAGGCCGAGCTCCTGCAGGTAGTCCTCCGTGGTCTGCACGGTCACGGCGAGGATCTCGTGCTCGAGGTGCCGCCCGCGCAGCCAGAGCATCAGCTGCTCGCCGAGGTTCATGAGGCGAAGCCCCACCGCGCCGGCGACGTCGCGCATCTCCTCGTCCGTGTAGCCCTGCTGCCGCAGGCGGGCGAAGATGGTCGCCCCCGCGAGCTCGAGATCCGATGAAACGACCTTGAGGATGTTCTGCCCGTAGACGCGGGCCAGGCGTGCGAGCTCATCGTCGTCGGCGGCTGCCCAGACCTCGAGCAGCTCTCTCAGGGTGGCGACCTCGTCCTCGCGCAGCCGTCCGTCGGGCTCGGGCTGGGCGACGCCGAACTCGCGAAGAAGACGGGCGATGAGCTCCGGCGAGCGACCGACCTCAGCGGCCAACTCGTCCACCGTCGAAGAGAGCGCGGCGGGCTCGGGCAGGTAGAGCCCGAGGTTCTCGTAGGAGAGCTTCCCGGACGCGACGCCGCGGGCGATCAGATCGAGGTCGATCCCGGCGTCCTCGAATGCCCTCATGAGACGCACGCGGTGCACGTCCTTCGCAGAGAACGGGCCGTCCTCGTCGCGGCGGACGAGGATGCCAAGGGCTACGAGATCCTCGATCCGCTCGAACGGGCAGGCCGAGCGCTCGGCGAGCTCCGCCTCGGTCAGGCCCACGACGCTAGCTCTGTCCGTACTCGTCACGGCGGCGGAACCAGAGGTCGGCCTCGTTGCGCCCCTTCGGCGCCCGGTCGAGCCACTGGAAGAATCCCCAGAGCCCGTCGACACCGCGCGCGAATGCCGAGTACGTGTGGTAGACGACTCCGTCCTCGAGCGCGAAGGCGCTCATCCCCGGGGCCTCTCGCGCGTACGTCGCCGCGTCGGTTCCGGTCGTGGCGGCGATCTCCGTCAGCCCTTCGCCGGGCTCGAGATGCGGCGTCGTGTCCAGCGGGCGGTAGTTGTATTCGACCTCGTTCGCGCGCTGTTGCTCCTCCGTGAACGAGACGTTGAAGTCGAAGTTGAAGTCGCTTCCGTGCGACGAGGCCCACGGAAACGTCCAGCCCATGCGGCGCTTGTACGCCTGGAGTGCTTCGAGCGGCGCCTGCGACACGGCCATCATCTCGACGTCGTGATTCTCGAGATGGACGACGAAGCCGTCGAATCCGTCGGCGATCGTCGAGCACACCGGGCACCCGGCCGTGTAGGCCGGCCCGAACATGAAGTGGTACATGAGGAGCTGCGACCGGCCGCGGAAGAGATCCGCGAGCGACGCGTTCCCCTCGTCGGTCTCGAAGCGGTAGTCCTTCTCGACCCGGACCCACGGGAGCTCCTGCCGCTGCTTGGCGAGCTCGTCGCCGCGGCGGGTGTGCTCCTTCTCTGCCTGGAGCAGCTCCAGCCGGGCGGCGAGCCACTCCTCGCGTGTTCCTGTCCGATGATCGGTCATCGGTCCCCCTTCGTCAGCTCATGAACGAACGGGTACGCAGATTAGCTAGACGACCGCGAAGAGCCGGCGCGGCTCGTCGAGGCCCTTGAGCTCGTGCAGGCCGCGGTCTTCGAACTCAATCCCCGAGCCGGCGACGAGATCGCGCACGGTGGACGAGACCATGACCTCGCCGGCAGCTGCGACGGCAGCCACCCGCGATCCGGTGTGCACCGCGATGCCGGCCAGCTTCTCCCCGACGACCTCGACTTCACCCGTGTGCAGGCCGCTTCGGACCGGGATCCCGAGACCAGCCAACGCATCGCGTACAGCGACCGCGCAGCGGATCGCCCTCGCCGGCCCGTCGAAGGACGCGAGGAACCCGTCGCCCGCCGTATCGATCTCCCGTCCCCGGTAGCGGGCGAGGATCTCGCGCACCGTGGTGTGGTGCTGCTCCAGCAATGAGCGCCACTCCCGGTTGCCGAGCTCCCGCGCCCGTTCAGTCGAACCGACGATGTCCGTGAAGAGCACAGTCGCCAGGATCTGCTCGGGTTCGGAAGCTTCGCGAAAGCCCGTCAGAAACTCGCGGGTCTCCGCGACGACCTGATCGGCGACATCGAACCACGGCACATGGTCCTTTCCTGCGAGCTCGACGAAGCGGGCTCCCTCGATCTGCTCCGCGAGCCAACGGCCCTGTGCGAATGGGACGATCGGGTCCTCGGGCGCGTGCATGACGAGCGTCGGGACGTGGATTGACGGCGCGACATGCCGGACATCGAGCTCGCTGCCGAGCCGCATGAACGCCGCTGCCGCCGCGGGAGAGGCAGCGGTCCGTTCGAGGCGTCCGACCCACTCCATGACCGCGGGGTCGTTCTCCTTGCTCGGCGCGAACCAGACGCGCTTCGGCTGTCCCCATGCGAACTCGCCGGAGAGGATCTTCTGGAGGTGTCCCTCGTACTCGTCGCGCGTCTCTTGTCCGAGTGGCCAATCGTCCTCGAGGATCTCCTTCACCTCACCGCCGATGAAGATGAGCGCAGCCGTTCGCTCGGGATGGGTCGCCGCGAACACCATCGACAGGGGGGCGCCCTCGCTTATGCCCATGAGGACGGCGCGCTCGGAGCCCGCGGCGTCCATCACGGCGCGGACGTCATCCATGCGCTCTTCGAGGGTCCCGACGGCCGTGTGATCCGACAGGCCCATGCCGCGCTTGTCGAAGAGGATCAACCGCGTGAAACCGGCGAGCCGCTGCATGAAGCGGCGGTAGCCCGGCAGCTCCCAATATGTCTCCAGGTTCGTGAGCCAGCCCATCACGAAGACGAGGTCGACCTCACCCTCGCCCAGCACCTGGTAGGCGATGTGGACGTCGCTGGAGCGCGCGTAGCGGACTTCGGGGAAAGCGTCGTCCACGCGGCGAGTATCCCACCGAGTGGTTACGTGCGCGTTTCGGGCGTCGGCGAGCCCTCCGCGAGCTGGCAAAGAAGGTTCGTGAGGAGCTCCGGTGCTTCCAGCTGCGGCGAGTGGCCGGTCGGGATTGCGATCGGCTCGACGCCGAATAAGTGCCGAGCCGACCACTCCATGCTCTCGCTCGTGAAGATCTCGTCCTCCGTGCCGTAGATGTACGCGCTGGGCACCTCGGGAGGCGCCCCGAGCGGGAAATCGCCGCGGTCGGTGTCGTGCAGAAGGCGGGCCGCGGCCCAGCGGGCGGTCTCCTCGTCGACCCGCCCATAGAACCATTTAACGGCGTCCTCGACCTCGAGGTAGTCACGATCCTGCTCGTCGTACTTGACCAGCCCGTCGATCTCGGGCTTCGTTCGCTCGGGCATCCCCTCCGGGGAGGTCGCGACCGGGTTCGCCGGCGCGATGTAGATCAGGAGCTTTGGCGCCTGCTTTGCGGCAACCAGGGCCGCCCAGCGCCCGCCGGACGAGTGCCCGACGAGGACTGTTTCGGCGATGCCGTCTCGCAACTCGGTTTCGAGTGCGTCTCCGTCCGCGGCCCACGACCCGGGCTCGTCTACCCGAACCCGAGGAGTGACGACCTCATGGCCGCGAGCGGTCAGCAGAGGCGTGACTTTGTCCCAGACCCAGGGACCGTGCCAGCCCCCGTGGATCAACGCAAAGAGAGCCAAGGCGCGATTCTAGGGCCGCTCCACGGCGAGCGCGGCGCGGGCTGCGTCGTCGAATCGGGTGAGCTCGAAGGGCACGAGCTTGCGGATCCGCTCCTCCGTGGCGACCGTCGGATTGCGCAGCCCCTCCACCAGCGGCCGCGCGATGTCTGCGCGAGCGGGCGTGACGAGCTCGATCCAGAGCGCCGACAGCCAGGGCGTCAGCACGGGCACCTCGACGAGGTACGGCGCCTTCCCCTTGAGACGGCCGATGCGGCTGATCATCTCCGCGTAGCTCATGACGTCCGGCCCGGCGACGTCGTAGGTCTTGCCGAACGCCTCCGCATTCCCGCAGACGCCGGCGAGGTAGCGAACCACGTCGGTTAGTGCGATCGGCTGGGTGGGAGTCTTCGCCCACCGGGGGAGGATCATCACCGGCAGGCGGTCTACGAGCGCCGCGATCGTCTCGAACGCGGCGCTTCCCTGGGCGACGACCATCCCGGCGCGCAGCGTTGTCACCGGCACCGAGCCGGACGCGAGCCGCCGCTCCGTCTCGCGACGGCTACGGAGATGGGGCGAGAGGTCGTCGGAATCGTCGCCGAGGCCTCCGAGGTAGACAATCTGACGAAGGCCGGCATTCTCCGCGGCTCGAGCGACGTTGTCCGCGCTGCGCCGCTCCCGATCCTCGAAGCCCGCCGTGCCGAGCGAGTGGACGAGGTAGTAGACGACCTCGGCGCCTTCCAGCGCGTGGTCGACGCTCTCGGCGTCCTCGACGTCGCCTCGCACCCACAGCGCCCCGTCGTGCTCTCCCTCGTCCGCCGAGCGTGAGACCGCCGTCACTTCGTGGTCACTCGCGAGCGCGGACAGGAGCGCTTCTCCGACGGTTCCCGTCGCGCCGAAGACGACGATCTTCACGGCTCCACTCCTTCGACCAGCGCCTCGAAGTAGCGCTTCGAGAGAGCGAGGTGAAGGCGGCGCTGCACCTGCTCGTAGAAGGTGCCCGTCCAGCTTGGTCGTCCCGGCGCGGCAGCGAGGCGCGGGAAAAATCCGGAGATCGCCGACGCGAGCGCGGGCGGCGGCCCGGTCTCCTGCGAGAAGGAGATCGTCCCACTCGCGCTGCGCGTCAGGAGGCCGCCCGAGATGGGGTACGTGCACCGCACGATGCCGTTCGCGGCGCCGAGCTCGGGCGGCGCGAAGGAGAGTAGGAGCACGCCGCCGGGCCTGAGCCGGAGCTCGACGCTCCCATTCGGGGAAACACGGGCCCGGACAAGGCCGCGCATGAAGCGCTCCACCTCGCGCCAGTAGACGGCGCCGAGCTCAGCTGCTCCGCGTTCCGTGGCCTCGACGACAGGCCCGGGCGTGGGCATCCGCTGCTCCGACGCGATTGCTCCGTCGGCTCGCTCTTCGGACGTCGACCAGCCTGATTGGGCTCGCTCCATCAGAGATTCACTTACCCGCTGGCCCAGAAGTCGCGCTGCTCGACGACGAGACCGTCCTCGTCGAAACGCAGGAGCGATAGGCCGGCGAGCTTCTCGGCCCCGCCGTCTTTGAGGCGCGTATCGGCGCGCCACTCGACGACCGCGCGGTCGCCTTCCACGATGGGCTCGAGGAACTCGCAGTCGGCCCACGCCTCGGCGTCGAGTGTGGGCTCGATGTAGTCCCGCGGCGAGTGCGGCTCACGGAAGGGATGCGACTGCAGCGTCGCGTCCCGCGCGTAGAGCTCGAGGATCGGCCCCGCGTCATGCCCGTGCCAACCGCGAGCCCACGTCCGGCGCCAGTGCTCGGCGGCCTCGCGCGTGTCCATCAGGTAGATGCGCGCGCTGAAACCACGACCTGCACGCGCTGCACCGCGTTGTTGCAGACGCCGTCCCAGTTCCACTCGGGCGTGAGCGGCTGGACGGTGCCGGCCTCGTCGGTCGCGCGGCAGCAGAGCTCGTGCTCGCCCGGGGCGGCGTCCCACGCGTAGCTCCACCCGCGCCAGGCGAACTCGCCCGCCTGCTCCCCGAGCTTCGCATCCGCCCAGGTCTTGCCGCCGTCGTCGCTGAACTCCACGCGGGAAACCGGCGCCTGGCCTGACCATGCGCGTCCCTCGATCGCGCACGGCCCCGGCTCGACGAAGCGCGTCCGCCAGAAGAACTCCGGGATCCCCGGCGGCACCATCAGGGAGCGCGGCTTGATGCGCGTGACCGGCTCGCCCTGCTCCTCCTCCGAGTCACGCACGTGGTAGGCGACGTCCTGCTGCCACCCCGTGAACGGTTCGGCCACGGCCGTGATCGAGCTGAGCCACTTCACGTGCGTCATCCCGTACCAGCCGGGGACGATGAGCCGCAGCGGGAAGCCATGCTGGGGAGGAAGCGGCTGTCCGTTGATCTCGAAGGCGAGGAGGATCTCGTCCCGCCGCGCCTCGGCGACCGGGAGGCTCCGTTCGTAGGCGTGCTCGAGGTCGCCCTGGATGCCGCGGTCGAGCCCGCTGAAGACGATCTCCTTCGTGTCCGCGGCCAGGCCGGCCTCCTCGAGGAGCGGCGCGAGCGGCGTGCCCGTCCACTCCGCAGTCCCGACGGCGCCCTGGAGCCAGGGCTGGCTCATGGGCCGCGGCTCGATCAGCGCGCGCCCGTTGCCCGCGCATTCGAGGGTCACCGGCATCGCCCGCGCAGGACGTGCCTTGATGTCCGCGAGCGTGAGGGTGAGAGGCGTCTTCACGAGACCTCCGACCTCGAGCTGCCACGTCTCCGCATCGACCTTCGGGATGTCGAAGTGGGTCAGGAGGTAGTGGAGGCCGATCGGCGTGATGTCGTGCTTCAGGGCTTCGAGCGGGATGGAGTGGTTGCGCCCGCTGAGCTGGAGCTCCTCGAGCGTGATCTCCGAGCTGTCGGCGATGGCCATGCCCGTCACGCTGCCCGGTGGTGCCGCGGGTGTCAAGCCTGAGAGGATTTCGGCCCCATGCGTTTTCGGTTCAGCCTGCTCCTCGTCGTGTGCGCCTGACTGGCCGCGGGCTGCTTCGGCGAGGGCGACGCCGGCCGAGCTCACGCTTCGCGTCGCTTAAACGGCGGCGACGAGATGGTCGCCCGGGACCGAGGCGAGCGTCATGACCTCGAAGAAGACCTACGTCGGCGAGCCCATCGAGGTCTCGTGGACGGATGCGCCCGGCATGACGTGGGACTGGGTCTCCGTGTTCCCGGCCGGTAGCAGCCTCGACAACCCGCGCGGCGACGGACTGGGCCACCGCGCCGTTCGAGATCGTCAAGCCCTAGCCGCGTGCGTGCTGGAGCTCGTCCTGACGCACCCAGAGCGTCACGAGCCGCGCGACCAGGGTGACGAGGAAAACGCTGCCGAGAAGCGCCTCGATGACGGTGAGCGCCTGGGGCAGACCGACCGCCGGTGAGAGGTCGCCGAAGCCGAGCGTCGTCAGCGCGACGAAGCTGAAGTAGATGTACTCGGACGCTTCGTGCGGGCCGGCCTGGGCGAAGAACGGTGCGTCGCGGAGCTCGCCGAGAGCGAGGTAGACGAACGCGAAGAGGAGCCCGAAGAGGATGTAGGCGCAGGTAGCGCCGAGGATCGTCTCGGCAGTGACCCGCTTGTGGTGGGCGATCCTGCTCAGGGTGACCGGGAGGGTCGCGCTGGCGAGCAGCCCGACGGGGACGAGGTACGCGACGCCGAGAACCGACGACGACGTGACGAGGAGGACGATCGGCGCGAGCGCGACGCAGACGGCAATGAGGATCCAGTGCCACGTCTCGAGCCCTTCGCCGGCGTCTGGGTCGCTGATCGCGACGATGAGCGCGGCCGCCGCGAGCAGGATGCTCGCGGCGGCGCCCCAGCGCGCGTCTGACACGAGCTCGATGACGAAAAAATTGGCGAGCAGGAGGACGAGCAGGCTTGCGTAGCTGTCCACGGCCCGGACCACGGCCTGGCGATTCACGCGCACCGGGCGTATTTAGGTGCCGGGCGGGCCCTTCCTTCCGTCAGACCTCCCGGTGGGCGGCGCGCACGAAATAGCAGACGCCGTACGCGAAGAGGTCGGCCGCCACGACACCGAAAAGAAGCGGTCCGAGGGTCTGGTCGGCGAGCTTCTGCAACGCACCGTCGGTCCTACTGCGTTGTCCGGGTCGTATTGCCACGCGGCCCGGATGAAGAGGAGGCCGATGAGCGTGTAGACGGCCAGGTGGCCGACGACGCCGATCCGGGTCACCCATTTCTCCGTACGGGCCGACATCTGCTCGGTGCGCAGATCGTCCTTGAACTTCCTCGGCATGTCGCCCGCCTCCAGCTTCTCGCCGAGCGCCGCACTGCGAAGCGCCAGAGGGCGTACCCGGCGAAGCCGACGGCGACCACGATGAGGAGCGCGGTGCCCACCACTCGCCCGAGAGCTCCTGCAGCGCTCCAGTCCGGTCGGTCGCCGTCCCGCCGGCTCCCAGCGCGAGCTCGACGGCGAGGAAGCCGATCAGGCAGTAGAGGGATCCGGCCGCAGCCATGCCCCGACGGCCGAGCCACCCGAGCCATGACGGCCTGTCGGACACCGCCTTGGGGCGCCGCCGATCTTCGCCTCCGTTGTCAGACCCGCTCCGGTCACTCTGCGAGGACTACCCGTCCCGAGCGTCGGCCAGCCGCTACTGAGCCTCCGAGTCGCGCACCACGATCCGGTCGGCTTCGAAGCGAACGATGTCCTTCCACGGAATCATGTCGCTGTCGCGCACGCGGGCTGTCGAAGCGCTCGCCTGCGCCCCGATCCCGAAATGCTCGAGGTGGCCCTTCCGCCCCAGGACGAGGCCGGTGACGCGGAGCCGTGACGCGCCGAGCTCCGCGCGCACGTCGTGGCAGCGCCCGAGCGTCTCTCCGCTCTCGGTGACGATCTTCCGTCCGCACAGGGAGGAGAGCGTCCTCACCGGTCGGCCCCCGGGATGCGTTGGATGAACGGGCGGAGGCGATCGTCTCCTGCGCCCAGGCCGTAGTCGGTTGCCTGTTTCTTCAGCTGGACGTGCGACTCGACTTCCGCAACCTCCGACCACGCGACGCGGACGCGCCCGCCGCCTCCGAGCCGGGCGGCGATCCGTCCGAGCAGGCCTGCCCTGTTCGGCCACACGCCCGGACCGCTGAGGATCGCGACCACCTCGGCGTCCTCGCCGGGTCCTCCCTCGATGGCCAGGTCGTCCACGTTTCCGCAGCGGCGCCCGTCGCAGTCGAGGAGCTGGTGGTCCAGCACGCCGAGGGCGAGATCGAGCTCTTCGCTCACGACTGCCCCACGTTGGTGAGGATCATCAGCGGGATCGCGGAGAGCGACACTCCGAGGATGATCACGAAGTAGCCGA
>JBKPPF010000019.1:0-10325 GCA_046733475.1 Actinomycetota bacterium | reverse complement strand
TCCGAGCGAGATTACCGCGACCTCGGTCGTGCCGCCGCCGATGTCCACGATCATGTTCCCGGTGGGCTCCGACACGGGCAGTCCGGCCCCGATCGCGGCCGCCATCGGCTCCTCGATGAGGTAGGCCTGGCGCGCGCCGGCGGAGAGTGTCGCTTCCTCGACCGCGCGCTTCTCGACGCCGGTGACGCCGCTCGGGACGCAGACGACGACGCGCGGATGTGCAAAGCGGTTGTGGTGCACCTTCTGGATGAAGTGCCGAAGCATCTGCTCGGTCACGTCGAAGTCGGCGATGACCCCGTCCTTCAGCGGCCGGATCGCGGAGATCGTTCCCGGCGTGCGGCCGAGCATGCGCTTCGCCTCGATTCCGACGGCGTGCACCTCGCCGCTCCGCTGGTCGATGGCGACGACCGACGGCTCGGAGAGCACGATGCCGCGCCCGCGCACGTAGACGAGCGTGTTGGCGGTGCCGAGATCGACCGCCATCTCGCGCCCGCCGAATCCGCTGAGGTAGCCCCAAAGGCTCATGGAACGGCCCAGTGTAGTTGAGTGCCGCTGCTATCCGAAGCCATAAACGCCTGCAAACCGTTCGGAGAGGAGCCGGACCAGGAGCGCGGCCGGAAGGCCGACGACGTTCAGGTAGTCCCCTTCGACACGGTCCACGAGGGCCGCGCCGAGACCCTGGATGGCATACGCGCCGGCCCGCCCCTCCCACTCCCCCGCGGTCACGTGAGTGGCCAGGTCGCGGGGAGTCAGGGGGCGAAACGTGACCCTGGTCAGCTCGTGCTCGACGAGTTCCCAGCCCGGCGTGCGAAGGCAGAGACCGGAGACGACCTCGTGCGTGTGGCCGCCGAGCGCGTCGAGCATCTCCTCGGCTTCCCCGGGCCCGGAGGGCTTCCCGAAGACACGGCCGTCGAGGTGGACCGCCGTGTCGACCCCGAGGACCGGCCGCTCGTCGGGCTCGCCGACCGAGCGCGCTTTCCCAACGGCGTGCTCGCGCACGAGGGCGACGACGTCCGCGTCGGGCGGATCGTGCTCCTCGTACTCGGGGACCGCCAGCTCGAACGGGATCTGCAGCTGCTCGAGGATCGCCCGCCGCTGCGGCGACGTCGAGGCGAGGAGGAGCGGGGGTGCAGGCGGGACGCTCACGAACGCTTGCGGGCGACCCAAATCTCTTCGGAGGGCCAGCGCCGCGACCACTCGCGGTCGGGGAGGCCGGGGTAGCGGTGCGGCTCGCCCTCGGGCGGCGCCTGGATCTCGATCAGGTTCTCGACCGCGAGACCGTTCTCTCGCAGAAGGCGGATCCACTCGCCGTAGCCGAGGTGGAACTCGACGCCCCCGGTGTCATCCCAGACGAAGCGGTGCATCCCGAAGTACGGGCGCAAGAGCTCGCGCCCGGCCGGAAGCTCCTCGTCCGGCGAACAAAGGATCGCGATCGTCCCGTTGACGAGGAAGACCAGCCGCCCGCCCGGCTTGAGGAGCCGCGCCGCCTCGGGGATCCAGCAGTACGGGTCGGCCCAGATGGACGCGCCGTACTCGGAGATCGCGAGGTCGAAGCTCTCGTCCGGCAGCGGCACGTCTTCGGCGCTCGCCTCGAGCAGGGGGAAGTCGAGGCCGAACTCGGCCTGCATCCGCCGCGCGGTCTCGAGCTGGGCCGGCGTGATGTCGATCCCGACCGGCCGCGCTCCCCGGCGGGCGAGCCAAGCGGAGACGTACGCCGTACCACAGCCGAGCTCGATCGTGTCCATCCCGGCCACCTCCGGAAGCGCCTGGAGCTCAGACTCGGGAACGTTCCACACGCCCCACTCGAACTCGCCCTTCCCCCATGCTCGCGGCGCCCATTCGGCGAACTCGGGCGCGAACTCCGTCCAGGCCTCCCGGTTTCGGTCGACGTGATTCATCGTTCCTTGCGGACGATCCAGATCTGCTCCATGGGCCACTTGCGCGCCCAGTCCGTTTCCTCGGCGGTCCGGTACGTGGACTCGGCGCCGGGGGGCGGCTGGACCTCCCGCAGCTCTTCGATCTCGAAGCCGTTCGCGCGGAAGAGCCGGATCCACTCGCCGTACGGAAGCTCGAACTGCACCGGCCCGTCCGGCTCCTCGATCCGATGCATGCCGAAGTAGTCGAGCTGGAGCGCGGGCTCCATCCGGTCGGCCGGCTCGTTCCAGCACATGACCTCGAACGGAGTCGAGCCGCTGAAGGCGAGAAGACCGCCTCGTCTCAGGAGCCGACCAGCCTCGGGGACCCAGGCATACGGGTCGGCGAAGCGGTTCGCACCGTGGTCCGCGAAGACGATGTCGAAGCTCGTGTCGGGGAGCGGGACCCTTTCGGCGGGCGCGTGGACAAGCGGGAAGTCAAGGCCCGCGGCGGCGAGTGCATCCCGCGCGTGCTCGAGCTGGCGCTCCGAGTTGTCGACGCCGACGGGCCGTGCGCCAAGGCCGGCGAGGAGGATCGACCACTGCGCCGCGCCGCACCCGAGCTCGAGGACGTCCTTCCCGGCCACGTCGCCGAGAACCTGCAGCTCGCTCTCGGGCAGCTGCCACATCCCCCAGCGGGGCTCGGGGCGCCCGATGTGCTCGTGGTGCGCCTCCTGGTAGTCGTCCGAATGACGGTCCCAGAACGCGCGGTTCCGCTCGAAGTCAGACAAGCTCGGCGGCGGTGAACCAGAGCCCGATCTCGCGTTCGGCGGACTCGGGCGAGTCCGAGCCGTGTACGAGGTTGTCGGGCATGGCGAGCGCGAGGTCGCCGCGAATCGTCCCGGGAGCGGCTTCGACCGGGTTCGTCGCCCCCATCGTCGTCCGCACGACCTTGATCGCGCCCTCGCCTTCGAGGACAAGCGCGAGCGTCGCCGACGACGTGATGAACTCGACGAGCTCCCCGAAGAACGGCTTCTCGACGTGCTCGGCGTAGTGCTCTTCGGCGAGGTCGCGGTCGACCTGGACGAGCTTGGCGGCGCGCACGGTCAGCCCCCGGCCCTCGAAGCGTGCAAGGATCTCGCCCGCGAGGCGGCGCTGCATCGCGTCGGGCTTGATGAGGACGAGAGTCTGCTCGGCCACGGCCGAGTCAGCCTAGAGATTTTCGACTGCTCTGGGTGATTCGACGGGGGTTTCGCAGTACGGGCACACCTGCCACAGGGGCTCGAGCGGCTGTTTGCAGCGGCGGCACGCTTCCTTCAGCTTCGTCGTGCAGACCGGACAGGCCAGGAAGGTCGGCTCCACGACCGCGCGGCAGACCGGGCAGCGCTCGGCGGTCCCGAGCGACTCTTCCATGGCCTTGATCTCGAGCTCGCGCTCCCGCACCTCCTCGAGGTACTCGGGCGGGCGGAAGAACATGTAGAGGAGTGGGCCGAGGAACGGTGGGAAGATCCCGAGCGCCACGGCCATAGCGAGGAGCCACGGGTCCTCGATCCGACGGCGCGCGTCCTTGTAGACCCAGAAGGCCGACGCGAGCCAGAAGACGACGAGGAAAAAGAAGAAGACATTGCGGACGACGAGCCAGACGTCGGAGTCGAAAAAGTCCTTGAAGCCTCCGAAGAGGTCGTTCGAGTCTGTCGTCGTCTGAGCCAGAAGATGCATCGCCGTCACAAGAAAATCTTTCCTACCAGCCACCCGGCGCCAAACGAGAGCGCCACGATCGCCACGAGGACGAATGCGGCGAGCACGAAGACGCTGAGCCGCTCTCCAACACTGCTCATGGTATGGGAGGCTCCGGTCGGACGGTGGCCAGGTCGGCGAGCAGATAGAGGGAGCCCGTGACCAGAACCGCCCCCTCTGCCCCGGCCAGCGCACGCGCCTGCTCGACGGCCTCCGCCGGCTCCGCGACGGTCTCCACGCGGTCGAAGAAGCGTCCGGCCTTCGCGGCGAGCTCGCCGGCGGCCAGGGCGCGCGAGTTGGTCGACTGCGTCGCAACAAACATGTCGCCGAGGGCCGACAGCGCGGCGAGCATCCCGTCAACGCCCTTGTCGGCGAGGATCGAGGCCACGACGACGTACCGGCGGGAGGGAAGGCGCGCGAGCACGTAGCCGAGCCCGCCGAGATTGTGGGCGCCGTCCCAGATCTCGAGCGGCGCGTCCCCTACTCGTTCCAGCCGGCCGGGCACCGTCGCGTCCTCCGCCGGCGCGGGATCGACCTGCTTGCCGAGGAACGATTCCGCCGCCGCGACTGCGAGCGCAAGGTTGCTCCGTCCCGTCACCAGGACGGCCGCGGCGCCGGACTCGCGCGCAAGCGCCTCCCATTCCGGCTCTCCGAGTACCGCCGTCGCACCCGGACAGATGACTGCCAACTTCTCGCGGGCGATCTCCTCGCGCGTCCCGCCGAGGACGTCGGTGTGCTCGAGATCGACGTTCGTGAGGACGACGACCGGGGCGTCGAGCACGTTGGTCGCATCGAGCCTCCCTCCGAGGCCCGCCTCGACGACGGCCGCATCCACTCCCGCCGCGCGGAACTCGGCGAGCGCGGCCGCGGTCAGCGCCTCGAACTGCGTCGCGCGGACGGCTTCGGCGGCAGGGCGCACGCGGCCGAGCGCGGCTTCCAGGTCGACCGGCTCGCCGTTCACCTGGATCCGCTCGGCCCAGCCCGTGACGTGCGGAGACGTGTACGCGCCGACCGTCTTGCCCTCCGCCACGATGAGCGCAGCGCACATCCGGGTCGTCGTCGTCTTGCCATTCGTACCGACGACGTGAACGGCCCGGAGGGCGTCCTGCGGATCGCCGAGCTCTGCGAGCAGCCGGCGCATCCGCCCGAGGCCGAACTCCTCCGGCCATGGCGAGAGCGCCTCGATCCAGGAAACGTTGTCAGCCACCGAGTGCATCGAGCTCGCGCCGGTAGCGCTCCAGCTTCTCACGTTCGCCGGCGACGACGTCTTCCGGTGCGTTCGCAACGAAGCGCTCGTTCGCCAGCATCCCCTCCGCGCGCGAGATCTCCTTGCGAAGCCGCTCGCGCTCGGCCTCCTCGTTCCCGTTCGCCTGCACGCGCTCCGGCTTCACCACGGCGGAGAAGATGCGCTGCTCGTCGCCCCCGAGCTCGACGAGCACGCCGCTTCGCCGGAAGATCCCGGCCGCCTCCTGCACGCGGTCGAGCGCGCCCACGTCGGGGGCAAAGCTTTCGTCCGGCTCGGGCCACGCCGCGACGATCAGCCGCGACTCGCGGCCGGGCAGGTTCGACCAGATTTCCTCGGTCACGTGCGGCATGACCGGATGCAGCAGCCGCAGAAGCCGCTCCAGTGCCGCGAGCGCCGTCGCCGTCGCATCCTCGTCGCGGTCGTAGAGGCGTGGCTTGGTCGCTTCGGCGTACCAGTCGCAGAAGTCGTCGAATGTGAGGCGGTAGAGCGACTGCACGGCGTGCGAGAAGTCGAATGCCGCGAGAGATTCCTCGAATGTGAGTCTCGTTGCGTCGATGCGAGCAAGAATCCAGCGTTCTTCGACGGTTTTCGGGCGAAGCCCGACCTCGCCGGCCTGTGCGTTCAGCAGAAGCCGGGATGCGTTCCACAGCTTGTTCGTGAGCTTCCGCCCCTCTTCGACGGCTCCGTAGGAGAAGCGCACGTCCTGCGTCGAGGACATCTTCAGGAGCCCGTAGCGCGTCGCGTCCGCACCGTGGCCCGCGATCACGTCGAGCGGGTCGATTCCCGTACCGAGGCTCTTCGACATGCGCCGCCCGTCGGGGGCCAGCACGGTCGAATGGATGATCACGTCCCGAAACGGGATGTCGTCCATGAGCTCGAGCCCGGAGAAGATCATCCGGTTCTCCCAGAGGCGGATGATCTCCCGCGCCGTCGTGTTGAGGTCCCCGGGGTAGTACGTGCGCAGGTCGGGGGTATCGTCGGGCCAGCCCAGCGTGGCGAAGGGCCAGAGGGCCGACGAGAACCAGGTGTCGAGGACGTCCTCCTCACGGCTCAGCTCCGTCGAGCCGCACTCCGCGCACGCCTCGGGCTCGGTCTCGGCCACGACCTCGTGGCCGTTCGCGCAATACCAGACCGGAAGCTGGTGACCCCACCAGAGCTGGCGCGAGATGTTCCAGTCGGGAGCGTTCTCCAGCGAGTCGGCCGCGAAGCGATGCTGCGATTCCGGGTGGTAGACGACCTTGCACGCTTGGAGCGCGACGAGCGCAGGCTTCTTCAGCTCCTCCATCGAGCACCACCACTGGAGTGAGATGAGCGGCTCGATGCGGGACTCGCAGCGCTCGCAGAGCGCGACCGAGTGGCGGTAGCTCTCGCGCTTCTCAAGGAGCCCGCGCTCCTTCACCCATGCGATGATCCGCTCGCCCGCCTCCTCCTGGGTCAGGCCGGCGAGGTCGCCTGCTTCGTCGTTCATGCGCCCGTCGGGAGCGATGACCGTCGGCTCCGGAAGGCCGTGTCGCCGGCCGATGTCGAAGTCGAGCGGGTCGTGCGCCGGAGTAACCTTGAGCGCCCCCGTCCCGAACTCGGGGTCGACGTCGTCGTCGGCGATCACAGGCACGTGGCGCTCGACGTAGGGGACGACGACCTCGCGCCCGACCGCGCCCGCGTAGCGCTCGTCGTCGGGATGGACTGCGACCGCCACGTCGCCCGGGATCGTTGCAGGACGGGCGGTTGCGATCGTCACGCCGCCTTCCCCGTCCGCGAACGGATACGTGACGTAGGAGAGCGCGTCGTCGACGTCCACGTGCACCAGCTCGAGATCGGAGAGCGAGGTCTCGTGGAACGGACACCAGTTGATGATGCGGTTGTCGCGGTAGATCCAGCCCTTCTCGTACAGGTGGACGAAGAAGCGCATGACCGCGCGGACGTAGTCGTCGTCCATCGTGAAGCGCTCCCGGCGGTAGTCGAGCGACGCGCCGATGCGCCGGAACTGGGTCATGATCGTCCGCCCGTAGAGCCGGAGCCATTCCCAGACGCGCGCCTCGAAGGCCTCTCGGCCGAGGTCGTGCCGCGTCTTCCCCTCCCGCGCGAGGTCCTTCTCGACGGCGTTCTGCGTCGAGATGCCGGCGTGGTCGTAGCCGGGCTGAAAGAGCGTGTTGAAGCCCTGCATGCGCTTCATGCGGACGAGCGTGTCGGCCAGGGCGAGCTGGAGCGCGTGCCCCATGTGCAGCTCCCCGGTCACGTTCGGGGGCGGATGGGCGATCACGAACGTCGGCCCGCCGCGCTCGGCGTGCGCCTCGTAGAGGCCCTCGGCCTCCCACGTCTCCTGCCAGCGCTCTTCGACGCCTTCGGGCTTGTACAGCGGCTCCATGCGGTGATTCTAGGTGGGCTCTATGCGCGGACAGTCACGTTGCGGTCGGCCGAAGTTTGTAGCATCGTGCGAAAGACGCCGAGCATGAGCCAGGTCCTCGAATCCCCCCTCGAAGCAGGCCGCGACGCAGTTCGTCGCCGCGACTGGGACGCCGCCTATCCCCTTCTGCACGAGGCCGACATCTCGAGCGAGCTCGCGCCGGAGGACCTCGAGCTCCTCGCCGAGTCAGCCCTCTGGGGTGGCCTCTTCACCGAGTACATGGACGCGACCGAGCGCTCGTACAAGGGCTACGCCGAAGCCGGCAATCGCGCCCGCGCCGCCTACATCGCCACGATCCTCGCCCACGACTACGGCGCCCAGCTCCAGGCCTCGGTGGCGAGCGGCTGGCTTTCACGGGCCAAGCGGCATCTCGACGAGACCGAGGAGGCTCCCGAGCACGGCTACTGGGCGCTGCAGCGGTCGCTCGTCGCACTCGGCGAGCACGACTACGACGAAGCGTTTCGCCAGGGAAAGACGGCCGAGGAGATGGGCAGGCGCTTCTCGGACCGGAGCCTCGAGATCCGCGGCATCCAACGCCAGGGCGCGGCGCTCCTCGAGAAGGGCGAGGTCGCCGAGGGCAAGATGCTGCTCGACGAGGCCAGCGCGGCGGCCCTGGGCGGTGAGCTCGATCCGTATTCCACCCTGGTCGTCTACTGCAACACGATCGGCGCGTGTCGGGGAGTGTCCGATTTCGACAGCGCTGCGCAGTGGACCGACCGCGCTTCCCAGTTCTGCGACTCGAACTCCATGTCCGCCTTCCCCGGGATGTGCCGCGTGAACTACGCCGAGGTCATGCGCTTCAGGGGCCGCTTCAACGAAGCCCAAGAACTGGCGGGCCGGGCCGGGGAGGAACTGCGGACCTGGTGCCCGCGGATCGCCGGCGCGGCCTTCTACGAGCTCGGGGAGACGAGGCTCCGCCTCGGCGACCTCGCCCAGGCCGAGCAGGCCTTCCGCGAGGCCGACGAGCACGGCCACAACCCTGAGCCCGGGCATTCGCTGCTTCGACTCGCGCGCGGCGACGCGCAGGGTGCGTGGAGCTCGATCCGCCGCCTCCTCGCGGACGAGACGATCGGCCTCGCCGCGCGCACAACCTTTCTCCCGGCCGGGATCGACATTGCCGTCGCGGCCGGAGAGCTCGAGGGCGCGGAACGATTCGCCACCGAGCTCGACGCGGCCGCCGAGAGCTTCGAGACCTCAGCGCTCAAGGCAGCCGCCGCCTACGCGCACGGGAAGATCGCGCTCGCGCGGGACAATGCCGACGGAGCCGAGTCGTGCTTCCGAACCGCGCGTACGTTCTGGGAGGCCACGGGCGCGAGCTACGACTCCGCCCGGGCCAGGGAGCAGCGCGGGCTCGCGCTACGGGCCGGCGGGGACGAGGAGGCCGCCGTCTGGGAGCTCGAGGCCGCGGCGGCACGCTTCGAGCGCCTCGGCGCGGTGCGCGACGCCGAACGCGTCGCAGAGGCGCTCATGCGCGACGTCTCGAAGGCCGTCATGAAGACGTTCGTCTTCACCGACATCGTGGGCTCGACGGAGCTCGCCTCGACGCTCGAAGACCGCCACTGGAACAACGTCCTCCGGCGCCACGATGAGACTCTCCGCACGATCTTCGCCGACCACGGCGGCCAGGTGGTCGACCACACCGGCGATGGGTTCTTCGCCGCCTTCGAGGACCCGGCGGAGGCCGTGCAGGCCGCGATTGCGATCCAGCGAGCCATCACGCTCGAGTTCGAGTTCGACCTCCGCATCGGCGTCCACAGCGACGGCGCCCTCCAGCGCGAGGAGAACTATCACGGCAAGGGCGTGCACGCGGCGGCTCGGATCGGCGCGGCCGCCGAAGGTCAGGAGATCCTCGCCAGCCTCGACACAATGGCGAAGCTCGGCCAGTTCAAGACGGCCGACCAGCGCGAGATCGCGCTCAAGGGCTTCAAGCACGAGGTGCCCGTTTGCGCGGTCGAGTGGGCTAGCTAGCCGACTCTACGCGGACGCTTCTTCGGGCTCTTCGTTCTCGACGGCGTGGCCGGCGCTCGTCACGAGCGTCGGGCGCAGGTTCCGCTGGATGGTCTCCTTCGTGATCACGCACTTGGAGACGTCCTTGCGGGACGGAAGCTCGAACATGACGTCGAGCAGCGCGTGCTCGATGATCGAGCGCAGCCCACGGGCGCCGGTCTCGCGCTCGAGCGCCTTGTCCGAGATCTGCCAGAGCGCGTCGTCGGTGAAGACCAGCTCCACCGAGTCGTAGTTGAAGAAGCGCTGGTACTGCTTGACGAGCGCGTTCTTCGGCTCGAGGAGGATCTGGACGAGATCCTCCCGCGTGAGCTGGTGCACCGCGGAGATCACGGGCAGCCGGCCGATGAACTCGGGGATGAGCCCGTACGACAGGAGGTCCTCCGGCATCACCTGTGAGAGGAGCTCGCTCGACTCGACCGACTTCTTCGACTTGATGTCGGCGCCGAACCCGACGGAGTTCTTGCCGATGCGCTTGCCGATGATCTTCTCCAGCCCGGCGAAAGCGCCGCCGCAGATGAAAAGGATGTTCGTCGTGTCAATGGAGAGGAACTCCTGGTGGGGGTGCTTGCGGCCCCCCTGGGGCGGAACGCTCGCGACCGTGCCCTCGAGGATCTTGAGGAGCGCCTGCTGGACGCCCTCGCCCGAAACGTCGCGCGTGATCGACGGGTTGTCCGCCTTGCGCGCGATCTTGTCGACCTCGTCGATGTAGATGATCCCGGTCTCGGCCTTCTTCACGTCGAAGTCGGCCGCCTGGATGAGCTTCAGGAGGATGTTCTCGACGTCTTCGCCGACGTAACCGGCCTCGGTGAGCGCCGTCGCGTCGGCGATCGCGAAGGGGACGTTGAGGATCCGCGCAAGGGTCTGCGCGAGGAGCGTCTTCCCGCAGCCCGTCGGGCCGAGAAGGAGGATGTTCGACTTCTGCAGCTCGACGTCGTTCTCGTCCGACGCCATCTGCACCCGCTTGTAGTGGTTGTAGACGGCGACCGAGAGTGTCCTCTTGGCCTCCTCCTGCCCGACGACGTAGTCGTTCAGGATCTCGTAGATCTCTTTCGGGCGCGGGAGGTTGTCGAGGTCGAGC
>JBKPPF010000018.1:0-108473 GCA_046733475.1 Actinomycetota bacterium | reverse complement strand
TCATGGGACGAGGCGCCATGATAGAACCGTCGTCCCATGCGCCCGGACGTGACGTGAAGGCAGTCGTGCTGGCGGCGGGCCCCGGCAGGCGCCTCGGGCCGCTGACCCGCGAGCTTCCGAAGACGCTTCTCCCGCTCGGCGGGAGCGGAACGATCCTCGACCTCGTCCTCGCGAACCTCGCCGGGGCGGGCGTCGAGGAGGTCGCCGTCGTGACGGGATTCGCGGCGGGCCGCGTCGACGAGATCGTCCCCGAGCTCGAGGAGCGCCACGAACTCACGCTTCGCCCGGTCTTCAACGACCGCGCCGAGGAGTGGAACAACGCGCACTCGCTCTGGCTCGCGCGGGAGGCCTTCGCCGAGGGCGCGCTGCTCGTGAACGGCGACACGGTGCATCCCCCCAGCGTCGAGACGACCTTGCTGGCCGAAGACGGCGACGGGCTCGTCCTCGCCGTGGACAGCTCGAAGCCTCCGGGAGGCGAGGCGATGAAGGTCGCGCTCGGCGGAAATGGCGCGGTGGAGCGGATCTCCAAGGAGCTCGGAGAGGCCGACGGCGAATACATCGGGGTCGCCCTCATCGGCCCAGCCGCCGCAGCCCCGCTCGCCGACGCGCTCGAGGCGATCTGGCGGCGTGACCCTTCCCTCTACTACGAGGACGGCTTCCAGGAGCTCGTGGCGAGAGGCGAGACCGTGCGAACGGCGCCGATCGGAAGTGTGGACTGGGTCGAGGTGGACGACGACGCCGACCTCGCCCGGGCACGGGAGATCGCATGGCGCTACTAGCCCGCATGGTCGCCTGCCCACTCGCGATCGAGGTGCGCAACGGCGCCGTCGCGGCGCTACCCGGACTCCTCAGCGACGGGCGCATCTCGGCGGGCGGGCACGTGGCCGTCGTCGTCGGCCCGGGGCTCGGCGAGGAGGTCGTCGCCGAGGTCGAGCCGGCGCTCGAGAACTGTGTCGTCCACTCCGTCAGCGGCGGGAGCGTGGCGGCGGCGCTCGGGCTCGTCGAGGAGCTCCGCGAGGGCTCCCACGACGCCGTCGTCGGGATCGGCGGCGGCCGCACGCTCGACGTGGCGAAGTACGCGGCGAGCCAGGCCGGCCTGCCGATGGTCTCCGTGGCGACGAACCTCGCGCACGACGGCATCGCCTCGCCGGTCGCCTCCCTCGAGGACGAGGAGGCCCGCAAAGGCTCCTACGGCGTCCACATCCCCATCGCGGTCGTCGTCGACCTGGATTACGTGCGCCGCTCGCCCGAGGAGCAGATCCGGTCCGGGATCGGGGACGCCCTCAGCAACCTGAGCGCGCTCGCGGACTGGGAAGTCGCCGCCGAGGATCGGGGCGAGCCGATCGACGGGCTCGCAGCCACGTTCGCGCGCTCGGGCGCTGAGTCTCTCGTCCGGAGCACCGACGACCTCGGCTCGGACTCCTTCCAGCGCACCCTCGCCGAGGCGCTCGTCCTCAGCGGGCTCGCCATGGCCGTCGCCGGTTCCAGCCGCCCTTGCAGCGGTGCGTGCCACGAGATCTCGCATGCGATCGACGCGCTCTATCCCGGCCGTGCAAGCCACGGTGAGCAGGTCGCGGTCGGCGCGCTCTTCGCCTCGTTCGTGCGGGAAGACGGACTCTTCGAGCTCCTCGACCAGGCGCTGCGCCGGCACGGCGTCGCCCGGCTTCCCAGAGACCTGGGCCTCTCGGACGAGGAGTTCGCCGCGGCCGTCGCCCATGCGCCCTCCACGCGGCCCGACCGGTACACGGTCCTCGAGCGCCTCGATCTGGGCGACGACGAGATCCGCGACCGGGTCGCCCGCTACGCCGATGCCGTCGATCGCTGAACTCCGCGCCGAGACGCAGCCTGACTGGCTGCTCGCCCGCCCCGGGGCCGAGCACTGGGCCGGACGGCTGTACATGCGGCGGCTTTCGCCCTTCCTGACCCGGCTCGTCCTGCGGACGCCGCTGTCTGCGAACGGCGTCACCGCGCTCATGATCCCGGCCGGTCTGCTCGGCGCCCTCTCGTTCACGTTCGCCGGGATCTGGCCGGCGGTGCTCGGCGTGCTCCTCGTCCAGCTCCAGCTCCTCCTCGACTGCTCCGACGGCGAGGTCGCACGCTGGCGGAAGCATTTCTCTCCGGTGGGCGTCTACGTCGACCAGCTCGCCCACTACTCGACCGAGGCCGCGATCCCGGCTGCGATCGGCGTGCGCGCGGACGGCGGCTGGGACTCGATCGGGGGCTGGACGGCTCTCGGCCTCCTCGCGTCGGTGCTCATCCTCTTCCTCAAGTCGGAGACGCACCTCGTCTCCTATGCGCTCGGGCGATCCGACCGGCCCGTGCCCTCGCGGGAGCCGGAATCGGCGCCCGCGGCTCCGCGCCTCCTGCCGGGGATCCGGCCCTTCCAGGCGGTCGAGGCGTCGGTCCTCGCGCTCGCCGCTGCGGTCGTCGATTCGCTCGCGGACGGCCTCGACGGAAGCCGGATTCTGGTCATCACCCTCGCCGTTGCCGCAGGGGTTGCCGTCGTCGGCCACCTGGTCGCGATCCTCGCGTCCGGCCGCCTCAAGTGAAGGAACGCCCGCCCCGAGCGACTAATCTGGAGCGATGAATCACCACGAGCGCCCACTGTGAGCGCGGTCGCACAAACGCGGCCGCGCGACGAGTTCAGCGGCGACCACCACGTCTACGAGCCGCACAGGGTCGGCCTGCCGCCTCTCGGCCCGTACTTCCGCGCGCTCTGGGCGCGCCGCCAGTTCCTCTACGAGCTCGCGCGCACGAACCTGCGCGCGCAGCATTTCAACACGACGCTGGGCCAGCTCTGGCTGATCCTCAACCCGGTGATGCTCGGCATCGTCTACTTCACCCTGGTGTACATCATCCGCGGCGGCGGACGTGGGTCCATCTTTCTCGCCCACCTGATGCTCAGTCTCTTCGCCTTCCGGCTCGTGAGCACCTCGGTCTCGCGCGGCGCCCGCTCGGTCGTCGGCGGAGGGAAGCTCATCCTCAACACGGCCTTCCCACGGCTCCTCCTGCCCCTCGAGTCCGTGCTCGAGTCCTTCATGCGCTTCCTGCCGACGCTCGCCGTCTACGCGGTCGTGCACGTGGCCGTGGGGCTGCCGATCAAGCCTGCGCTCCTCTGGGCGATCCCGATCATCGCCCTCATCACGGTGTTCGGCGCGGGCGCGGCGATGTTCACGGCGACGTCGCAGGTCTACTTCCGCGACCTGACGAACTTCCTCCCGTATTTCACGCGGATCTGGCTCTACACCTCGCCGATCCTCTTCTACGCCGAGGACGTGCCCCAGAAGCTGCGCCCGATCCTCTACTGCAACCCGATGTATCCGATGCTGGGCTCGCTCAACGACGCCGTCATCGAGGGAAGGATGCCGCCGGCCGGGCTTCTGGCGGCGAGCCTCGTCTGGGCTGTGGCCACGGTGGTGGCCGGAACCCTGTTCTTCATCTCCAGGGAGCGTGAGTTTGCGATCCGCCTCTGAGAACCCGGCCGTGATGCTCGAGCCGACGCCCGGCGCCACACCGTGGGCGGTGAAGGTCGAAGACCTGTCGGTCACCTACCGGACGACCGTCGAGAAGAAGCCGACCCTGAAGAAGACGCTCATCCGCCTCGGCCGGCGGGAGCGGATCATCCGCGAGATCAAGGCGGTACGCGACGTCTCCTTCGAGATCCCGCACGGGACGGCTCTCGGCGTCGTCGGCGTCAACGGCGCCGGCAAGTCCACCTTGCTCCGCACGATGGCGGGGATCCTCCCGCCGAGCCAGGGCCGCGTGGAGGTCTTCGGGCGAGTGAGCACCCTCCTCGCCCTCGGTGTCGGCTTCAAGGGTGAGCTCACCGGCCAGGAGAACGTCGTCCTTGGAGGGCTCGCCGCCGGCCTCTCCCGCGAGCAGGTCGCCGCGAAGTACGAGGACATCGCGGAGTTCGCGGAGCTCGGCGACTTCATGGAGATGCCGATGCGCACATATTCCTCGGGGATGTACGGGCGACTCGCATTCTCCGTTGCGATCAACATGGACCCGGACATCCTCATGATCGACGAGGCGCTCTCGACCGGCGACGCCCGCTTCCGCGAGAAGTCCTTCGACAAGATGCGCGAGCTCACGGAGAAGGCGCGGACGATCGTCCTCGTGAGCCATGGCCTCCGCTCGATCCGCGAGCTCTGCGACGAGGCGATCTGGATGCACGAGGGCCGCATCTCGATGCGGGACGACGCGGACACCGTCGTCGACGCGTACAAGGAGTTCCTCCACCTCAAGAGGGAAGGCTCGGACGACGACGTCTGAGGGCCCTTCGCGGCCCTCTATCATCTTCGAATGGTGTCGTTGCCCTCGCCCGTCAAGCGCGTCCTGAGACCGGCGCGACGCCGCTTCCGCTACGCGACCCGCAAGCGGCGCATCCTGCCCTCGTTCCTGATCATCGGAGCGCAGCGCGCGGGCACGACCTCCCTCTTCCGCTACCTCCTCGCCCATCCGGACGTGGCCGGCCCGAGCGGCGGCGACGCGGCGGTGTGGTGGGTCAAGGAGACGCACTTCTTCGACGAGAAGTTCACGAAGGGAGTCGACTGGTACCGCTCCTTCTTTCCGCTCGCGGCGACGCGAGAGCGCTACCGGAAGCGGGGACACGACCTACAGGCCGGCGAGGCGACGCCGTACTACATGTTCCACCCTGCCGTCCCGCCCCGGGTCGCGGCGACGCTCCCCGACGTCCGGCTCATCGCGCTGCTCCGGGACCCCGTCGAGCGCGCGTACTCGCACTACCAGATGATGTCGCGCACCGGCCGCGAGAAGCTCGGCTTCGAGGAAGCGCTCGCCGCCGAGCCGGAGCGCCTCGCGGGCGTCGAGGAGGCCCTCATGAGCGAGACCGAGCAGGTCCTGCCGAGCGGACACCGGGCGCACCACCAGCACCGGCACCGCGCCTACTTCTCGCGCGGGCTCTACGCGGACCAGCTCGAGCGCTGGCTCGAGCACTTCGACCGGGAGCAGCTGCTCGTGGTCGGCACCGAGGACCTCCTCGCCCGCCCGCAGGAGACCTACGCCGAGGTGCTCGGGTTCCTCGGCCTCCGCGAATGGCAGCTGGACGACTTCCCCGAGCACAACAAGAAGCCCTACTCGGCGATCGAACCCGGGGTCCGGGTGCGCCTCGAGGAGCGGTACGCAGAGCCCAACGAGCGACTGGAACGCCTCCTCGGCCGCCAGTTCAGCTGGGCCCAGAGCGCTCGTAGCTCTTCAACGTGAGCAAGCAGCGGGGCCGGAAGGACGGCGGATTCCGCGGACGCCTCGCACGGAGCGACAACATTCGGCGAGTCGTCGGCAGGGCGAAGATCCTGCCCTCGTTCCTCGTGATCGGCGCCCAGCGAGCCGGGACGACCACGCTCTTCGACCAGCTCCTGCTCCACCCCGACCTTCACGGCCCCGTCGGCGGCGGCGGCGAGGTCACGTGGGTCGACAAGGAGATCCACTTCTTCGACGAGCGCTTCCTGCTCGGTCCGACCTGGTACCGCTCGTTCTTCCCGCTGACGCTCCAGCGACGGTGGGCGCGCGCGCGCGGCGGTGACGTCGTCGCCGGCGAGGCGACGCCGTACTACATCTTCCACCCGCTCGTACCGGAGCGTGTGGCAGCCACGATCCCGGACGTCAGGCTCATCGCCGTCCTCCGCGATCCGGTCGAGCGCGCCTACTCGCATTACCAGATGATGCGCCGCTCGAAGCGCGAAGAGCTGTCTTTCGAGGACGCGCTCGCGGCCGAGGCCGACCGCCTGGCATCCGAGTCGGAGGTCGAGCTCGAGGCGGGGACGACGCGCTTCCGCATCGGCACCGGCGAGCGCCGCAAGCACTATCACCACCGCCACCACTCCTATTTCGCGCGCGGCCTCTACGCCGACCAGCTCGAGCGCTGGCTCGCGTGCTTTCCTCGTGAGCAGCTGCTCGTCCTGGCCGTGGAGGATCTCGCCGGCAGGCGGGCCGAGACCCTCCGGCGCGTGCTCGATTTTCTCGGCGCCCGGCCGCTCGAACTGCGCGGAGACACCGTGGCCAACCAGGGCTCGTACGCGCCGATGCGCGCGGAGACCCGGGCCGAGCTCGAAAGCCGCTACGCGGAGCCGAATGCGCGCCTCGTCGAGTTGCTCGGGAGGGGCTTCGAGTGGACCGTGCAGGGCGAGACGGCACCGGCGCAGGCCCGCGACCGCCGTCACTAGAGTGTCGCCGCAGTGAGGCTCTCCCACTCGTCCGGAAGGGGCGACGAGTCCTGCTCAGTGACGTCCTAGCCCGAGGGCGACGCGCCGTCGTCGCACCCCGCGAGCACGCCGGGGAGCCGGCGCCGCGGCCGGTCCCGTTCGCGCTGATCGTCCTCATCGCGCTCGCCGTCTGCGCGCTCGCCTCGCTCCTCCCGAACGGCGGGCCCCTGACGGCCGTGAAGCTCGCGATCGGCACGTGGGGGGTGCTGATCCTGCCCGGTGCCGCCATCCTTCGTCTCCTCGGCTGGCCGGCCTCGCCGGCGGCCGCGCTCCCGGCGTGCGCTGCCTGGAGCGTCACCGCCCTCGCACCCGGCTTCGTGCTCATGCTGGCGACCGGCGGCGGGGTGCCCGTGATCATCTTCTGGCTCCTCGGCGTCGTCGGAGCAGGCCTGCTCGTCGGACGGGGGAGGCCGGTGGCGATGGACCTGAGGCTCACGCCCACGTTCTTCTGGTTCGCTGCGGGCGTCGCCGGCTTCGCGGCGCTCATGTGGATCGGCAGCTGGAACAACGTCGGGGATGCCGTCGAGCACATCGCACGCATGCGGAAGATCACGGACCTCGACCCGGCCGCGCACCACCTCGACCAGCTCGGGCTGCTGCCGCCGGACACCGGCCTGCACCCCGGCTACGCGTTCCCGCTCTGGCACGCGACGGGCGCAGCGATCGTCTGGCTCACCGGGCTCGACGAGACGGTCATGTTCCGTTTCTGGCCGACGGCGCTGATCCCGTTCGTCGCCGCCGCAGTCTACAACGCAGGCCGGCAGATGTTCGGCTGCCGTGCGGCCGGGCTGGCGACGTGCATCGGTTACCTCGGCGCCTTCGCCTTCCCGATCGGCGTCGGTTACTTCAGCCAGATCTCGTACCCGGGCTACATCTGCATCTTTCTGTTCTGGCCGCTGATCATCGACCGCACCTTCACGTACCTGCGCGAAGGAGGACGGGAGCCGGTCTGGACGGCTGCCGCCTCGTCCTTCGTGGTCAGCGCCGCCCACCCGAGCTATGCGCCGTTCATGATTCTCCTGCTCGCCGCGTTCCTCGTCGCGCGCTTCATCATGGCTCGCGATCGCACGGACGACCTGCGCCGGCTCGCCGTGATGCTCGGCGCCGTCACGGTGCCCTTCCTCCTTTTCCTCGTCTGGCTCTTCCCGGCCGCCGACTCCTCCGCCTCGACGATCTCGAGGGCGGGGGAGCACTTCGTCTCGCTCGTGAACATGGACGGGAGCCTCGTGAGCATGAAGGCCGACTGGCTGACGAGGGGCGGGCCGATCGTCATCGCAGCGCTCGTGTGCATCCCGATCGCCGCCGCCGCAGGCCGGACCCGTGCCGCGGCGTTCATCGCGGGCACATCCGCGGCCGTGATCCTCATCCTCATCGTCCCGTATTTCTTCACGCCTTTCGCCCACGTGGTGTCGATCTCGCAGGGCCGCCGCTTCGCCTTCTACCTCCCGTTCGCCTTCGCGCTGACGGGCGGCGCGCTCGTCCTGGCGCGCTTCCGGTGGTTCGCAGTCGCGGCCGCGCTCCTCGCGGGAGCCTGGCTGCACCACGTCTTGCCTGGGGACTTCAAGTACATGCTGCGCGACCCCGGTCCCGGCTGGCTTGCGTGGGTCGCGGCAGCCGGCGCCCTGGTGGCCATGGGCCTGGCGGCGACGCGCAAAGTGAACGTCCGCTACGGGGACGCCTGGTCGCTCGCGATCGTGATCGCTTTCGTCCTCCCAACGGCGACGGTCGGGGCCCACGGGATCAAGACGTATCGGCCTGAGCCCGCGAGAATCAACGACAACGTCGTCGCTGCGGTGAACCAGTACGTTGCCCAGGACGACGTCATCCTCGCCCTGCCGAAGCAGGCCTACCGGCTGAGCGCCCTTGCTCCGGTCTACATCGTCGCGGCGGCAGGGGGGCACGGCGGCGACACCACCGTGAACCATCATGCGGAGCGGCGGCTGGACGCGAAGACGTTCTTCGACTCCAAGGATCCGGCAGAGCTCCAGGCCATCCTCCAGCGCTGGAACCCGCAATGGATCCTCGTGCGCAAGGACCTGCCGTACCCGCGGGAGTTCATGCAGCAGTACACGCCCGTGTACGAGGACAAGGTCTTCGCTCTCTACCCGATCGACCCGGCGACGATCGCACGGATCGACGCCGAGCAGAGTGGCTCCACGCCCAACTAGCGAGCCGGCCGTCACGGACGAGGCCGCGGTCATCCCGGGCGGGCGCCTGGGCCGCATCTATGCACTGACGCGGCGACCGCCCTCCAAGCGGACGCAGCGCATCCTTCTCGGCGTCGCCACCGTCGTGTTCCTCGTCGGCGGCTGGTTCGCGTTCAAGTCCCTCGACGTCACCCTGGACGAGATCCGCTGGGTGCCGATGCTGATCGCGGCGCTCGTCGGGGTGCCGCTCACGCTCGTCGCCAACACATTCGAGTACCTCCTCTCGGCGCGGATGCTGCACCACCGGATGCGCCTCCTCCCCGCGCTCCAACTGACGACGATGTCCACTGCCGCCAACCTGCTCCCCATCCCGGGCGCGTTCCTCGTGCGCGTGCAGGGCCTGCGGACGATGGGGTCGCGCTACGGAAGGGCGCTCGCCTCGACCGCCGTGGTCGGGCTCGTCTGGATCGGCATCTCGGCCTTGATGGCGGCGATCCTCCTCGCCGTCGGACAGCGCTGGGTTGCCGCAGCCGTCCTGGCGGCGGCCGGCATCCCCCCGCTCATCGGCGCGCACGCGTGGCTGCGTCGCGCCGTTCCGGAGACAGGAGAGCGCCGACGGCTCGCGGGCCTCCTCGTCGCCGTGGAGCTCTTCGCCGTCTTCACGAACGCAGGCCGCCTCGTCCTGATCTTGATCGGGCTCGGCGTCGACGCAGATATCGACCAGGCGCTCGTCCTCGCCGTCTCGAGCTCTCTCGCGGCGGCAGCGGGAATCCTCCCGGGGGGCTTCGGACTGCGCGAGCTCATCGCGGCGGCGCTCGCCCCGCTCGTCGGCCTGCCTGCGTCCGCAGGCTTCGCCGCGACGGCGATCAACCGCCTCATGGGAATCGTCGTGCTCGCGCCGATCACCGGCGTGCTCGCGCTCGGCTGGGGCCCGCGGCCGAAAGTCGAGGACGAGTGAGCCTGCCCAACTTCCTCATCATCGGCGCCGCGAAGGCGGGAACGAACGCCCTCTACCACTACCTCCGCCAGCATCCGCAGGTCTACATGAGCCCGTGGAAGGAGCCGAAGTTCTTCGCCTTCGAGTCCGAGGCCGACCTCGGCTTTCGCGCGGCGAACGGACGCGACGCGCCGGTGAACGCGAGCGTCATCCTCGACCAGGCCGAGTACGAGGAGCTCTTCGACGACGCCGGCGACGACGAGCTCGCGCGCGGCGAGGCCTCGACGCACTACCTCTACGTCGAAAAGTCACCCGGTCGGATCAAGGCGCTCATCCCGGATGCGAAGCTCATCGCTGTTCTCAGGAACCCGGTCGACCGCGCCTTCTCGAGCTACCAGCATCTCCTCCGCGACGACCTCGAGCCGCTCGACTTCGGCGCCGCCCTCGACGCCGAGCCGCAGCGCATCGCGGAGCACTATGCCTACCTCTACCGCTACACCGACATGGGCTTCTACTCGGAGCAGCTCGACCGCTACGAGAAGACGTTTCCGGAGAACCAGCTCTGCGTTCTCCTCTACGACGACCTGCGCAGCGACCCCGAGGGAACGTGCCGGCGGATCTTCTCCTTCCTCGACGTCGACGAGGACTTCGTCCCGGACATGTCCGGCGAGTACAACCGCTCCGGTGTCCCGAAGAACCGCTTCATGCACCGGCTCCTCAACCCTTCGGCGCCCATGAAGCGGCGCCTCTGGAACGTCACGCCTCGCTTCGCGCGCGAACGCCTGCTCGACGCGCAGACGAAGATGGTCAACCGCAACCTCCAGCGCCAGACCATGCCCCAGCCCGAGCGCGACCGCCTACGCGACGTCTTCCGGGAGGAGGTCGGCCGGCTGGAGACGCGGCTCGACCGCGACCTCTCGCACTGGCTCGCCTAGCGGGCGCGCTTCGAGACGACGTCGCCGAGGATCTCGGTGTACCGGGCCACTGTGGTCCGCAGGTCGAGCGCGCTGCCGCGGATCCGGTCGCGAGCCTGGCGCCCGTAGCCCGCGAGCTTGTCGGGGTCGTCGAGCGCGCGCCTTAGCGCGTCCGCCAGCGAGTCGGCGGAGTCCGGCTCGGCGAGGAGGCCCGTCACGTCGGGCTCGATCTGCTCGGCCAGGCCGCCGAGGCGCGAGGCGATCACCGGCACGGCAGCGCTCATGCTCTCGGACATGACCAGCGGCGTCGTGTCCTGGTCGCCGTCCGCTGCGACCTTGGAAGGGATGACGACGGCGTAGGCGCTTCGCAGCTCGTCCCGGATCATGGGGCGCGAGAGGCGGCCTGCGAAGCGCACACGCCCGGCGACGCCCAGCTCTCCGCTGAGGGCGCGCAGCCGCTCGGCGTCTGGCCCGTCGCCCCCGACCACGAGGGTCGCGTCCGGCACCTCGGCGAGCGCGGCCAAAAGGACGTCCACGCCCTTTTTCTCTGCGAGCCGGCCGACGAACAGGAGCTGTCCGAAGACGGGTTCCCGTTCCCCGACCCCTTCCGCGAAGCCCTCGATGTCCACACCCATCGGAATGACCGGCTGCGGGACGGCGTCGACCTCCGGCACCGCCTCGGCGAGAGCGGAGCTCGTCAGCCCGACTACGGCCGCGTTCCGCATGATCACGCGCTTCAGCCACTGGAGGCCGCCGGCGCGCAGAGCGAACGCGTCCGCGCCGTGCACCGTCACGACGTAGGGGATGGAGAGAAGCCGCGAGACCAGCAGTGCGACGAAGCCGCCAGGCACGAGCCAGTGGGCATGGATCACGTCCGGGCGCCAGCGCCGTCCGGCTCGAAAGGACGACCACAGGAAGGAGCCGAGCAGGAAGGGGACCTGGAGCGCGGTCGAGGGACGCGCCTTCAGGTTCGGGAGCATTGCGCCGTCGGCGAGCGACTCCCAGCGGCGCGGAAAGTAGGCGAAGCGCGCGATTCGCAGGCCGTCGATCTCCTCCTCCCGCTTTCCGACGGACACGCGTGGCGCGACGATCAGCACGTCGAAGGTCTCCTGGAGGCCGAGCGAGAGGTCGAGGACGAACTGCGGCGTCCCATCGTCGCGAACGGCAGGGAGCGTGGTCGCAAGGACCAGGACGCGGGGCTTGCTCATCCCGACGGGGTGAACGCGTAGCCGTACCGAGAAAGGAGCGGCGCACTGACCGCCGTCGTCACCCACCGGTCGAGACCCGACATCGCCGTTTGCCACTCCTCGTCGGGGACGATGGCCACGTCGCCCAGGGAGAACTTGCTCGGGTTTCCGCCGACTCCATGCGTCGGGTGCACCCTGGCCGTGTGCTCGTCCACGAAGGGCGCCTCGGCCGGGTGACCTGCATGCTCGGCGATGGCGTTCAGGGTCTCGCGCGGCCGGGCCGCGAAGTCCTCGTAGCGAACGAGCATCCACGGCACGTCCCGGGTCTTGCGGTGAGTCCATTCCGTGGCGGCGTTCCGCGCGAGCCAGCTGAGCGCGCTGTAGCCGGCGCCGAAGCGCGGCATCTCGGTCGCTCCCTCATCGTGGTCGCCCCAGCTCTTCCGCCGCCGCCACGAGTGGGCGACGGCGCGCGGATCGCGGACCAGGTGGACGACGACCGGCCTCACCTCGGGCACGAGCCCGAGGACGACCGGGTCCCACGGCCACTTGGAGGCGTCGACGACCACGTTCGCCCCCGATTCCTCGGCGACCGCGCGGTAAAGCGCGGCCCGTGCACGGCAGTAGCGGTCGAGAACCTCCCAGCTCGCCCGTTCCGCGGGCTTCAGCCGCTGGAGGCGGGGCACCGCGCGCCAGGCGAGGATCTCCTCCTGCCAGGCCTCCACGGTGGCCGGATCCGCGCCGGCCAGGTGCGGACTGGCGACGACCTGGCTCCAGAGCTCGCATTCGGGCACTCTGCGCCCGCACCCGCAGCGCCCACTCTCCTGCAGCCCCCACTTCCAGAGATGGTGTAGCTCCCCGGTGTTGCAGTAGGAGTCCAGCTGCCCCAGGAAGTGGGCGAGGATGTTGCTGCCGCTACGACCCTTCGCGATGAGGTATAGAACGGTGAGCCGGTCGTCTGCGGCCGCTTCCATGACCGCAGATCGTACGTGTGCCATCGTATGAGGCGGATAGGCGTACACCCATGAAGCTGATCATCCAGATTCCGTGCCTGAACGAAGCGGAGACGCTGCCGGCGACGCTGGCCGATCTCCCGCGGGAGGTGCCCGGGTTCGACCGGGTCGAGTGGCTGATCATCGACGACGGCTCGACGGACGGCACCGCCCGCGTCGCCCGCGAGCACGGCGTCGAACACATCGTCCGCTTCAACGCCAACAAGGGCCTCGCGCTCGCCTTCCAGGCAGGGATCGACGCCTCCGCCAAGCTCGGCGCCGACGTCATCGTCAACACGGACGCCGACAACCAGTACTGCGGCGAGGACATCATTCGGCTCGTCGAGCCGATCCTCGCCCACCAGGCCGACATGGTGGTCGGCGACCGGCAGGTGCAGCACCACCCGGAGTTCACGCGGACGAAGAAGACTCTGCAGCGCCTCGGCTCGTGGGTCGTCCGGCGCGCCTCGGGCACCGACGTCCCGGATGCGACGTCGGGCTTCCGCGCGTACACGCGGGACGCCGCGCTGCGTCTGAACGTCGTCTCGCGGTTCAGCTACACGCTCGAAACCCTGATCCAGGCCGGGAAATCCGACATCACCGTCACGAGCGTCCCGATCCGCACGAACCCGAAGAGCCGGGACTCCCGCCTCTTCAAGTCCACCTTCCAGTACCTCAAGCGCTCGGTCGGGACGATCTTCCAGATCTGGACTATGTACGGGCCGCTCCCGGCCTTCCTCTGGCCGGCGCTCGCGTTCGCCCTCGGCGGCTCCGTGCTCGTCGGGCGCTTCCTCTGGCACTACCTCGACTCGACCGGACCGACCGGCCACGTGCAGTCGCTCGTACTCGGCGCCGCGTTCCTGATCGTCGCGTTCCTGCTCGTCATGCTCGGGATCATCAGCGACCTCCTGCGCTCGAACCGGATCCTGACTGAGCGGGCGCTGCACCGGATCCGCCACATCGAGATCGCGCTCGACGTGCCGCCGGAGAAGTCGCTCGAGGAGGTCTCGGTGGTCGACCCGGAGCTCGACTCGATCGAGGAGCGGCCCATCCCCGCCCGCTCCTCGTCATCCAGCTGATCAGCGCTTCCGTCGGCCGTACTTCGCGCGGTAGGCGGCCTTGCGCCAGCTGAGCGGCAGCTTCTCGCGGTAGTCGCGCGGAACCTTGTCCGCAAGGTGCAGGAGCGTCCGGCCGCTCTTGCTCTTCGTCGCGCGCTTGCGCGGGCCGGCGGCGACCGACGATTGCGCGATCGCCTCGGAATCCTCGTAGAGAGAGACGTAGGCGGCGCGGGCCGCCTCGAGCTCCTGGACGACGGTGTCCATGTCCTCCGCGTCCCCCTCGGCGAGTTGGGAGATGAGGTCCCAGACGACGTCGACCTGTTCGCGGAGCGGAGTCGGGATGGCGAAGTCCTCCCAGTTCGCCCTCGACCGGCTCAGGCCCTTGTCGACGAACTCGTGGATGGAGACGATCGAGGCCGCGGGCGCGTCGCGGATCACGGAGAGATCCAGCGTCTCGCCGACCTGGCCGAGGATGCGCGTCCAGTCGTCGAGCAGGTCCTCGTAGCGGACGAAGACGCGCGGGCTTTCGCGCGTGGCGCGCTCCGTGAAGAGCGTCTGGTTGAGCCACCCGGCGGTGCGGCTGACATCGCTCTGCCAGTGCCCGTACGAGCGCTGCTTCGAGTCGATCACGGCAGCGGGGTGGCGCAGCAGCGTCGCGAAACGCGGCGAAACGCCGGCCTCCACGGCGCAGCGCCTCCAGAGCGGTAGGAACCAGGAGAGGCGCGGATCCTTGACGAGAAGGTGCTCGGAGGTCCGGAACTGCTTTCCGAGCCAGTCGGCGAGCTCGTCGTGGGCACCCTCGTCGAGACCGATGTCGGCGGTGTACGACCAGGCGGAGGGCCGCGCGTCCGAGACCTGGACTGCCGCCTTCGTCAGCAGGCGCGTATGGAAGTCCACCACCCACTGGGACTCCGCGAAGCCGCGCGGGTTCGTGGCGTCGGCGGGCACCTCCGGCTGAGGCACGTGGTAGCCGAGCCGCTGGAGGATCCCGCTGAAGAGGCTCGTGCCGCTCCGCCCGGAGCCGGCCACGAGGACGAGGGACCGCTCGGCCTTGCGCTCGGTCGGCTGCTCGACGTCCGTCGTCGTGGTTTCGGTTTCCTCAGAGATGGCCATTGGCTGCCGGTTCGGAAGGTTATCGAGAGGACCTTGGGCTGGCTCGGCTAGGCGCCTACCTCAAGGGTCGGCCCGGTCGGCTTGCGTAGACTGCGTCGCCGGAACCCTCGGGAGGTGAGCGTGACCGAACGACTGGAGGCGCCTGACGCCTCGGCGCTCGTCGCCGAGCCAGAAGAGCGTTTTCCCAACCACATCGAGCAGAGGACTATCGTCCTCGCCGAGCAGCGCGTCCTCTACCTCCCGGTTCCCAAGGCCGGCTGGACGACGATCGGCTGGATCCTCGCCGAGGTGGCCGGCCTGCCCTCCGACCTCTTCGAGCACTCGATGCTCCCAGGCGTCTCGACGTCCCTGACCGTCCACGACATGAACCTCTGGGGCCCCGGCTATCGGCTCGCCGACTACGAGGGCGAGGAACGCGATCGGATCCTCACGGAGGACGGTTGGTTCCGGTTCTCGGTCGTACGGAACCCGTCGACGCGACTCTGGTCCGGCTGGCAGTCGAAGCTGCTCTTCCGGGAGCCACGCTTCTTCGAGATGTTCTGGGAGGAGCCCTGGTTCCCGGGCATCCCCGAGCAGCCCGAGGACATGGTCGAGGACTTTCGCCGCTTTGCCGCCGCGGTCGCGGCCGCCGAGGCGGTGGACGTCCACTGGGCGATCCAGAGCGAGCTCCTCGACCGTCTGCCGATCGAGCACGTGGGGCGGCTCGAAAAGCTCGACGAGATCCTGGCTCTCCTGCGGGAGCATGTCGGCGCGACGAACTGGCCGACAGAGCAGCGCCAAGAGAACCGCACGCCGGTCCCGCTGCCTCCCGCCGCGTTCGACGAGGAGGCTGCGGCCGCCCTGAATGGCCACTATGCGGAGGACTTCGAGCGCTACGGCTACGAGCCGGTTGCTCCCACCGCGGACACCGCCGGCATGAGGAAATGGAGCGGGCAGGTGGCTCCCCTGCTCCCGATCATCAAGGACACGATCGACAAGCACGCCCGCATCGGGCAGCTCTACCAGGTCGCACGGCGAGTGCAGTTCCTGGAGGAACGGCTCGAGAACCGATCCTCGCGCCAGGTCGGGCACACGAACTCCCCGATCCTCACGAATCTCGAGAACCACACCGACTTCAACGTCGTCTGGGGCTGGTCGGAGGCCGATACGACTCCGGGCTTCACCGCCGTCGTCCGGGCCAAGAACGAGGCCGACCCGCTGCCCTGGGTCTTGCCACCCCTGCTCCGCGCTGTCGAGCGGATCGTACTCGTCGACAACGGGTCGACGGACGGCACGGCCGAGGTCTCGCGCCGCGTGGCCGAGGAGTGCGGCGCCGCCGAGCGCCTCGAGGTGCATTCCTATCCCTTCTCGGTCGCGCGCTGCGGCGAGGAGCACCTCGGGACTCCTCCCGAGTCGGTGCACAGCCTCGTCTACTTCTACAACTGGTCGTTCGCGCAGGTGCGCACGGGCTATGCGCTCAAGTGGGATGCGGACATGGTGCTCACGGACGCGGCCGTCGGCGTCCTCCGCGACCTCGCGTGGCAGCTGGAGGCGGACCAGGTCGTGGTGAAGATCCCGCGCTACCCGCTCTATGTCGTCGACGAACAGCGCGCCTTCCTCGACGTCGGCATGTCGAACACGGAGCCCTGGGCGTGGCCTAACCGGCCGGGCTACAGCTTCGTCAAAGCGATGGAGTGGGAGCAGCCGCTCTGGCCCGCGACCTTGCCCACTCTCGTCCTCCCCGACTGGTCGTGCATCGAGCTGAAGCGACTCGACGCGGACGAGTTCTCGCACTGGTCGCACACGGACTTCGGCCAGAGCGCGCGCACGCGCAGGAAGCGGCGCGAGTGGGAAGTCTTCAACTCCCTCGCCCACGGCGCGGACGCCCCCGAGGACGTCATTTCCGTCGAGGCGCCGGAGGGAGTCCATGTCATCGAGCACGTCCGCTCCACCGTCCTCCCCGAGATGGCTGCCAAACGGGGCGACTTCGGCGCGCGGCTCATCCGCCAGCTGACCGCCTGACGTCGTGGAGCACGAGGCCCTGGCACACGCCGCAGCGGTGGTGGGGGTCTTCGGAGCCTGTGGACTCCTGCTCGCCCGCGAGCGCCTGCTCTTCTTCGGCGGGCTCGCGGCTCTGGTCACGGCTGAGGCCGGGCTCGCGTACGCCCTCGTCCCGGACGCACCCAGCCTTCTGACGGGCTCCGCGACGAGGCTCGGGGCGCTCGCCTTCGCGATGCTCTTCGGACTCGCCCTCGCCGCGGTCTTCGTCCGCTACCCCGCCGCGGCACCGGTGGCGCTCCTCGTCGTCGCGCCGTTCCGCCTCTCGGTCGGGCTCGGGAGCCAGGAGGCCTTCCTGCTGCTCCCCCTCTACGTCGTGCTCGCGGCGGCTGCGGCGGCGCTCGCCTATCGCGTCATCAGGGGCGGCGAGTTCCCGGCTGTCCCGTACCTGATCGCCGGGCCCACCTCGGCGCTCGTCGCATTCTCTGGGATCTCGCTGCTCTGGACGAAAGATCTGCGCGCAGGGACGATCGAGCTCGTCTTCTTCTACCTCCCGTTCGTGGTGCTGCTCTCGATCCTGGCGCTCACGCGGACGCGAGACTGGACGTGGCGCGCGCTGGCGACCGCCCTCGTGGCCGTGACCTCGCTCTATGCCGCCATCGGCGTCTACCAGGCCTGGTCGCATACCGAGATCCTCGCCAAGCAGGACGTCCAGCTCACGAACGCCTACTCCGCGTTCTTCCGGGTGACGTCGGTCTTCCAGGACCCGAGCGTCTACGGCCGCCACCTCGTCCTCGGGATCGTCGTGCTCCTCACCGGGCTCTGGCTCGGACGGGTGCGGCCCGCGGTCGGCCTTCCGGTGCTCGGCCTGCTCACGCTGGGACTCTACTTCTCCTACTCGCAGACGAGCTTCGTCTCGCTCTTCTGCGGCGTGCTCGTCGTAGCGCTTCTCGCCGGCGACAAGCTGACCCGGCGCGTGGTCCTGGGCGTCTCCGCGGCGCTGGTCCTCGCGGCGGGAGTCGTCGTCTTCGCCGAAGGCGGCGGGGACTCGGCCCGTCAGGTGACGAGCGACCGGATCCCGCTCCTGAACGTGACATGGCCGGTCTACGCCGCCCACCCGGTCGTCGGCGTGGGCATCGGCTCGCAGCCGCTCATGAGCCGCCAGGAAGAGGACGCGCGCAGGCAGAAGAGCAAGAACGTCTCGCACACGACTCCGCTCACCGTCGCCGCCGAGGTCGGAACGATCGGATTCATCGCGTATCTCGTCTTCCTCGCGGCTCTCGGGCGCGCAATCCTCGAGGCGTGGCGCCGCTACCGGGCGCTCGGCCTCGCGCTCGCCGGCTGTCTCACCGCACTCGTCGTCCAGTCCCTCTTCTACGGCGGCTTCTTCGAGGATCCGTTCGTGTGGGGAATCGCGGGGGTGGCGGCCGCGGCGCTGACCTTCCTGCCGGCGAGGTCCGCCGGGCTGGCCTAGGGAGTGGCCACGGAGACGGGCACGGGCTCCGACCGGTTGCCCGCCTTGTCGACGGCGACGAGAGTCAGCCCGCTCGTAGGGGCGATCCCGGGCGGCTGCCAAATGAGGCGCCCGATGCCCTCGGTGCGCTTCCTGTCACGCGCCACCTTCTTGCCGTCGAGGAGCAGGTGCATCCGTACGCCCTCGTTCACCCGGTAGCGCACCGCGACGCCGTCGTCCGTCGTCACCGCCTCGAGGACTCGTACCTGGGGCGGCGTCGAATCCACCAGAACCGTCTTTGGGAGCAGGATCGTGCGGCGGTCGTGCTCGAGCCGCACCTTGAGGCGGTAGAGCCCGTCCGGGACGACCTCGCCGTCGTCCCCGCGGCCGTCCCATTCGTAAGAGACGCGGCCGGCCTTCGAGTCCTGCGCGTCCGCAAGGGTGGCGACGTGAGCTCCGTCCGAGTCGACCACCGAGACGTCCAGACGCTCGGGGCGACGGAGCAGCAGCGACAGCGTCGAGGTCGCATGCGTGCACCCGCAGGTGGGCGAGAGATGGCGCTCGAACTGCGGCTTCGCCACGGGCGAGGCCGCGAGCTTGAGGCGCTCGGTCCGCGTGAAGGCCGCGGCGCTCCCGACAAGGAGCGCCACGGCAAGCACGATCAGCGCAGTCCGCCCCACTCAATGCGGATGCTACGGGCTAGCTGTTGCGGTAGGCCTCGATGAGGATCTCAGCGACTTCGGGGCGGGAGAACTCCGCGGGCGGAAGCTCGCCCTGCGAGAGCAGCTCGCGCACCTTCGTCCCCGACAGGAACACATGGTCGTCGCCCGAGTGCGGGCACGTCTTCGGCGTCGCCATCTGGCCGCAGGCCTTGCACCAGAAGGAGTGCTCGAAGAACATCGGCTCGATGTCGAGCTCGTGCGGCTCGAACTCGTCGAAGATGAGCTGCGCATCGTAGGTGCCGTAGTAATCCCCGACACCCGCGTGGTCGCGGCCGACGATGAAGTGCGAGCAGCCGTAGTTCTTGCGGCAGATCGCGTGCCAGATCGCCTCCCGCGGGCCGGCGTAGCGCATCGCGGCCGGAAAGGCCGAGACGACGACGCGGCCGCGCGGGTAGTAGCCGTCGATGAGGACCTCGTAGGCCTTCACGCGCGTGGCGGCTGGCACGTCGTCCGACTTCGTCTCGCCGACGAGCGGATGGATGAGCAGCCCGTCCACGGTCTCGAGCGCGCACTTGGTCAGGTACTCGTGCGCACGGTGGATCGGGTTGCGGGTCTGGAACCCGACCACCCGCTTCCAGCCTCGCTCGGCGAAGAGCCCCCGCGTGTCGCGCGGGTCCTTGTGCAGCTCGGGGAAGGACGGCTCCTGCCGCTCGAAGACGGTCACCGGCCCGGCGACGTAGCGATCCGGCTGGCCATAGAGGCGTGCCACACCGGGATGAGCGTCGTCAGTCGTCCGAAAGCAGCGCTCGGCCTCACGCTCCTTGTCGTAGGCGTAGACCTCCTCGACCTCGAGGACGGCGAGCGGCCGGCCGTTCTCGTCCGCGAGCGCGATCCGATCTCCGCTCGGCTCGTTCTCGACCGCCAGGCAGACGGGCAGCGCCCACGCCAGGCCGCCGGCAAGGCGCATGTCCTCGACGACGCGCTCGTAGTCGGCCGACGACATGAAGCCTGTGAGTGGCGAGAGAGCGCCCGAGGCGAGCATGTCGAGATCGGCCAGCTCACGCGGCGAGAGCCGGACGCTGTCGAGGGACTCGAGGTCGTCGGCCCGCTCGCCCATCCGATCGACGAGCTCGCCGCCGTGCGGCTTGATCAGCTGGTCGGCGGTCACGGTGCTCACGCGTTCACCCCGGCCGGCACGAGGCGCAGCTCCTCGAGCTTCGCGATGACGGCCTGCGCGCTCTCCTCGGGCAACTGGCCCTCGGTGTCGATGACGATCTCGGCGTTCGCGGGCTCCTCGTAGGGGTCGTCGACGCCGGTGAAGCCCTTGATCTCCCCGGCGAAGGCCTTCTCGTAGAGACCCTTCACGTCGCGGCGCGCGCACTCCTCGACCGAGGCGCGGACGAACACCTCGACGAACGCGCCCTGCTCCTGCACCATGTCGCGCGCCTTGCTCCTCGTCTCCTCGTACGGGGAGATGGCCGCGCAGATGACGGCGGCGCCGTGGCGGACGAGTCGCGAGGCGACCCAGCCGATGCGCTCGATGTTCGTGTCGCGGTCCTCCTTCGAGAAGCCGAGGCCCTTGGAGAGGTGAGTGCGAACGGTGTCGCCGTCGAGGTACTCCACGATCGCGCCGCGCCGGTCGAGCTCAGGGCCCACGAGGTGCGCGATCGTCGTCTTGCCCGAACCGGAGAGACCTGTGAACCAGAGGCAAAAGCCGCCTCCGCGCGTCTCGCCCGATTCAGGGTGCTCGTGGCCATAGATGTGTTCCGTCATGTGTTCCTTTCTTCTCCGAGATGAATGCCACACTCCAGCTTGTCGGACCCGGCCCAGCGGCCGGCCCGTTCCTCCTCGTCGGGCCGCGTCGGCCGTGTGCAGGGCATGCACCCGATCGAGCGGTAGCCCGCATCGTGGAGGGGGTTGTACGGAATGTCGTTCGCCATGATGTACGCCCAGACGTCTTCCTCGCTCCAGTCGGCCAGCGGCTGGACCTTCCAGACGCCGTACCGCTCGGAACGCTCGACCTTCCGGGCGGCCGCCCGCGAGGGCGACTGGTCGCGCCGGATGCCTGAGACCCATGCATCGTATGGGCGCAGCGTCTCGATCAGCGGCTCAACCTTCCGGATATGGCAGCAGCGGTCCGGATTCGACTCCCAGAGGTTCGGCCCCTCGCGCTTGTGCTGCTCGGCGATCGTGAGCACCTCGGGCCGGATCAGCGTGAGCCCGTAGCGCTCGACGATGCGCTCGCGGGTCTCGTAGGTCTCCTTGAAGAAGAGGTGCGTGTCGAGCTCGACCACGTCCATGTCGAGCCCGAGCTCGGACGCCATGTGCACGAGCACGGACGACTGCTTCTGCCAGGAGCAGCTGAGGCAAAGCCGGTCGCCGAACTCCTCGGCCGCCCAGACCAGAACGTCCTCGGCCGGGAGGGCCTCCATCCGGGCGTCAGTCCGTGAGAGCTGCGTGCTCACTCAGCAGAAGCTCCTTCAGCGTGTCGGATCGGAGCCCGAGACGAAGCGTCTCGAGCGGGATCACTTCCTGGGGAGGGATGTTCCCGAGGTTGACGTCGGGCCCGTACTTCTGGATGAACCAGGCCTGCGAGCGCGTCGTCGGCGCCTCGAAGACGATGTCGGCGAGGTCGAGCTCGTGGACGATCTCGTCGATCAGGCCCGTGCGCATGTCGCCGGAGGCGCGGAAGATCCCGGCAGTTCCGCCCTCGCGGGCCTCCGTGATCACCTTCCAGGCGCCGGCCTCGAGATCTTCCTTCAGCCACTGCACCCATTGGTAGGGAGCGAAGACGACCTCGGAGTCCTTGGAGCCGACCTCCGACATGACTGTGAAGTCCTGGGAGAGCTCGGCGATGAGCTCGAGCTTGCGCTCGCGCGGGATGTCGATCGTCCCGTCGGAGATCTCGACGTGCGAGAGGCGGTTCTCTTCGAGCCAGCGCCGGTACTCGTCGAGCTTCCCGCGCGCGACGACCGCCTCGAAGAGCGTGCCGCCGCAGACCACGGGAGTGTCGAACGAGCGGTAGAGCGCGATCTTCTTCTCGAGGTTCCGGGTGACGTACGACGTGCCCCACCCGAGCTTGACGATGTCGACGTAGTCGCCGGCGGTGTCGAAGAGCCCCTCGATCTCGCGCAGGTTGAGGCCCTTGTCGATCACGTGCGTGAGGCCCTTGGTGCGCGGCTTCGCGGGCCGGGCCGGAAGGTCCAGAAAGCCATTAAAGCCGGGCATACAAGTCCTCCAATCGCTTCTTCGCCGCCTCCTGCACGTCGTGGAAGAGCGACGTGCCGTGGGCGTCGATGCCGACGGTGAGCGGGCCGAAATCCTTGACGCGGAACTTCCAGAGGCACTCGGGCATGAGCTCTTCCCAGGCCACCTCTTCGATCTCCTCGATCTGCGTGGTCTCGAGCGCCGCCGCCCCGCCGACGATCGCGAAGTAGACCATGCCGAGCTTCTTCATGGGCTCGATCGCCTCGTCGGGAAGGCCGCCCTTGCCGCAGATGGCGCGCACCCCGTAGTCGCGGCCGAGCGGCTCTGTGAAGCGCACCATCCGCGCGCTCGTGGTCGTCCCGATGGAGACCGGCTCATACTTTCCCGGGCCGACCTTGCGGACTCCCGGTGCGGTGTGCAGGAGAAACGCGCCGCGGAGGTCCATCGGCGGCTGGACCCCCTGGTCGAAGATGCGGATCTGCGTGCGGTCGCGGATGCCGATGATGTGGCCGTCGACGAGCACGGAGTCGCCGGCGTGAAGCGAGCGGATCGTCTGCTCGTCGGCTGGGAAGGTGATCTTTCGATCCGGCACGGTCACGCTTCGCGGTGGTAGTCGATGGTCCCGTCCGCGGCGATGTGCGCGGTCGCGCGGCGGGCGGCCCAGCACTGGTAGTTCACAGCGACGGGGTTCAGGGTCATGTGCGTGTCCGCGTGCTCGATGTGGCACTGGAGGACGGTGACGTCGCCGCCCAGGCCCATCGGCCCGATTCCCGTCTCGTTCAAAAGCTCGTAGAGCTCCTCCTCGAGCTTCGCCACCACTGGATCCGGGTTGCGCGTGCCGACCGGTCGCGCGATCGCCTCCTTGGCGAGGTGCATCGCGTAGTCCGCCGAACCGCCGACGCCGACGCCGACGATTCCCGGCGGACAGGGCTTGCCGCCCGCGCCCACGATCGAGTCGAGGACGAAGCGCTTGATCCCCGCGACGCCGTCGGCCGGGACGCACATCTTCAGAAAGCTCATGTTCTCGGAGCCCGATCCCTTGGGGACGCATTTGACGTCGAGGCCGTCCCAGTCGGGCACGAAATCCCAGTGGACGATGGGCACGCGGTGGCCGACGTTCTGTCCGGTGTTCTCGCGGGTCAGCGTGTGGACGGTGTTCGAGCGCAGCGGGTGCTCCACCGTCGCCCGCTCGGTGCCGTCGTAGAGCGCCTCGTAGATCCGTGCCGGATGCAGCGGGAAGTGCTCGCCGACCCGGCAGTAGTAGACAGCGATCCCGGTGTCCTGACAGACGAGCGTCGTTTGGTCGTCCGCGATCGAGATGTTGCGGATGATCGTGTCGAGCACGCGCTGGCCGGGCGTCGAGGTCTCGCGCTCGCGCGCGTCGCGAATGGCGTCCCGGAGATCCTGGGGGATGTCCTTGAGCGCCCAGACGTAGAGATACGCGGCGGCGTCCTCGACGGCCTTCTGAATGTCGGTCGCGACTGTGCTCATGCAGCCGCCCTCTCGGCTGCAGCCCGGCCGGCGCGACGCCCGAAGACGCAGCACTCGAGGAGCGAGTTGCCCATCATCCGGTTGCGGCCATGCGTCCCGCCCGCGATCTCCCCGCAGGCGAACAGGCCTTCCACCGTCGTTTCGCCCTGGACGTCGATGACGAGCCCGCCGTTCTGGTAGTGGAGGAGGGGATACGTGAGGAGCGGCTCGCGGAGCGGATCGATGCCGCCCGCGCGGTAACGGCGCAACATGTACGGGAGCGACACCTCGGCGTCCGCCTCAGAGATGCGCGTCGTGTCGAGCCAGACTGCGGGCCGGCCGTCCGGAGTCTCGACCCCGCCGCCGTTCGCAACCTCGTCCACGATCGCCTGCGAGACCTCGTCCCGGGGCCCGAGTGAGTCCGTGAACTCCGCACGGTCCGCGTTCAGGAGGACGGCGCCGTAAGCGCGCGTGGTCTCCGGGATGGAATAACCCTGCATGTTCTCGGGCCACGCGCCTCCGTTCGGGTGGTACTGGAGCGCGTCGAGGTCCCGTGCTTCTGCGCCGAGGTCGACCGCGATCCGGGTGACTTCGCCGGTGGCACCGGGATGGTTGGTTGAGAGCTCGCCCCGCTCCTCGGCCTCACGGAAGCAGCGGCCTCCGGCAGCGAGGATCACCGCCCCCGCCTCGATGACGTGCTCGCCGCAACGCGCTCGCCAGCCCGAGCTCGTCGGCTCGAGCTCCGTGAGCGGCGAGTGGGGGAATGTCGCAGCGGTCGAGCCCTCGATGAGTTTCCGCAGCGCCTTCGTGATGGCATGCCCGGTGCGGTCTCCGACCTGGAGAAGCCGCTTGCGGCTCGCGCCGCCGCAGCGGGCGATGCGGTACCCGCCATTCTCCCGCGTGAACTCGACGCCGGACTCCTCGAGCCAGTGGATGGTGTCGGGCGCCTCGGTGGTGAGGATCTCGACGAGGCGCAGGTCCGCGGTCTCGTGTGAGCTTTTCCAGACGTCCTCGGCGTGGGTCTCCGGCGAGTCGTCCTCGCCGACCGCGGCCTGGATCCCTCCTTGCGCCTTGGCGGAGTTGCAGGACTGGAGGGCCGCCTTGGTCGCGACGGCGACCCGCGCGCCAGCCCGTTCGGCGGCCACGGCCGACGCGAGGCCTGAGGCCCCGCTTCCGATCACGAGCACGTCGAACTGGAGCGCTTCCGGCACGGCCGGACTATACCACCGTTTGGCTAATAGCAAGCATTTTGACTTGTTATTCAACCTCACTCCTCCGAAGACCGATAAAGGCTCCGTGGGCAGACTCTTCGGCTACGTATTCATGCTCGCGGCGCTCGCCGTGGGCGGGTACCTCGCGTTCAAGGCGGCGCAGGACACAGGGCCGACCTCTGCCAACCAGCAGCAGCTGGAGGACTCCGCGAACCAGGTGAGCGCATCCATCAACCTGCAGCAGGCGACCCCGGCGATGGAGGCGTGGTTCAGCACCACAGGCACGTACGTCGGCGCCCAGTCACAGCTCCCGCCCTCGTTCGGCGTCACGCTCGTCCGCGCGGACAAGTTCACGTACTGTCTCCAGGCGGGCAGCGGGGCGAACGTCCAGCACATGAACGGCCCGAACGAGAACGCGCCCGTCGCCGGCCTCTGCTAGCGAGCCTCCTCGGCGAGCACCCCTAGCCGGTCGTTCCGCTCCGTGTCCCGCATCCCCGGGATGAGGAGACAGAGGAGTGTGGCTGCGCACGCGACCACGCCCGCGCCGGCGAGCGTTGCCTCAGCGCCGATGGCCGCGGCGACAGGGCCTGTCAGCGCAAACGAGATCGGCACGAGGGATGTCGAGACGAGCCAGTCGAGGCTGGTGACGCGGCCGAGCAGGCGAGAGGGGACGAGCGTCTGCATCAGCGTCCCCCAGACGACGAGCCCGGACGCGAAGAGCGCCTGCTGGACGAAGGACGACGCCATCGCCTGCCACAGGACCGACGCGAAGGCGAGCCCGGCAATGCCGAGACACCCGACCGCCCAGGCCACGTACATGAACGTCATGTGCTTGCGGGGAAGCCCGAGCTGCGCCATCACGACCGCCGCGAGAATCGCGCCCACGCCTCCGGCAGCAAGCACCAGTCCGAAGTCGTCCGCACCTCCGCCGAGGTCGTTCTTGATCCGGTAGGGAACCAGCACCTCCACCGGGCCCCAGAACGCGAGCAGGGAGATGGCCGCGCCGATCAGCGTGCCCCAGAGCCAGGCGTGCCGGCGCACAAAGCTGAACCCTTCACGGAGGTCGGCCATCGCCGAGCGCGGCTCCTCGCCGCCGCGGTCGACGCGGAGGACTCCCGACATCAGCGAGATCGCGAGCGCCGACAGGACGAAGGAGCCTGCGTCGAGTGCGAACGCTGCGCCCGCCCCGAGCGCGGCGACGGTCAGACCGCCGATCGCGGGGCCGGCAAGGGCCATCATGAACGGACGGATGAACTGGTCGAGCGAGTTCGCTTGCACGAGCATTCGCTGCGGGACGATCTGCGGCACGGTTGCGTTGAACGCCGGACCGAAGAAGGCGTCCCCCGTCCCGAAGACGATCGCGAGCAGGAAGAGATGCCAGAGCTCGAGCACTCCGGTGAGCGAGAGCACCGCGATGACGGCCACCGCGAACGCGCGAACGAGGTCGGTCGCGATCATGATCCGCCGCCGGTCGACGCGGTCGCTGACCACCCCGCCGACGAGCAGGAACGCCGCCATCGGCAGGGTCCACGCGACGCCGATCAGCGAGAGCGCGGTCGGCGTGTCGGAGATCTCGTACACCTGCCACGCGATGGCGACGATGTAGACACCGTCGCCGAGGAGCGACACGGCCGCGCCGGTCCAGAGCAGCGCAAAGTCCCTGATCGCCAGGGGGCGAAGGATCTTCACGTGGCGCAGGCCTATCGTCGTCTCAGGGTTCACGTCTCTCATTCCTCAGGGTTGGGCACGGGCCGGCGGCAGGCCGGCCCGGAGAGACGCGCTGGAGTGCGGAGCTAGCCGGGCAGGCGAAGGCCGCCGGAAGTTGGGTGCGGTTCCATTTCCATGCTGCGGCCTCCGATCACGTCATAGCTCGACCGGACCAGCCTACCCGAGCCGCTGGCGGGAGGCTAGCCCTGAGCTAGCCGTGACCTAGCCGCCGAGCCCGCCGAAGAACGTGAAGGGATTCCTGGGAGCGACCTCCCAGACCATCCCGCCACCTGGCTCGACTTCGACCTTCGCGCCGTCGGATGCCTCGCCGCGAAGGCGGTCGGCCAGGGCCCGGGCATCGTCCTCGTTCGCCGCCCCGGCAAGCAGGAAGGTGTGCCGGCGGACGACCGGGAATCCCTCCGATTCGAGGCGCTCGGCCAGGGCCTCGGTGTCCTCGTGGCTCCTCAGCTCGATGCGGACCTCCCACTGGGCGGCGCCGGTCTTCGCCGATTCGGCGGCTTCGCGCTCCTGAAGCCGCTCGTGCTCCTCGGCAATCTCCTCGGGGGTGTCCGGGAGCGGGATGGAGCCGTCCTTCCAGGCCTGTTCGACCGGATGCCAGCGCTCGAGCGCGGTCACGGCCGAGTGGCCTTCGTGCTCGATGCGGGCGCTGACCGTGCGCAGCACCTCGCGCGCGGGCTCCTCGGAATCGGAATAGAGGTAGACACGCGGCCCGTCGCGGCTGACGATCACGCGGTCGCCGAGCGTGGAACGCTCCTCGCCCTCGAGGTCGACCGCGGCCAGCCATTCGGCGAGCTGGGTGCCGTCGCCCTCGTCGTCGAAATCGATCGTGACCCGCCAGTCGTCTGCCATCGCGGTCGGAAGCCTATCGGTCTCTAATCTGCTCCACGATGCGATGGCTCGCCAAAGCGTTCCTGCAGAAGACCCTCAGCGCGTTCCCGCAGGCCGAGCGCGCCAACTATGTGCTGCAACGGCACGTGACGCGATCGCTGCCCGGGCCGGAGGCGGGCTTCCGGCGGCGGTTCGGACGGGCCGTCCGCCACGTGGACGCGTACGCAGAGCACGGGCCCGAGCGTCCGCTCAGCGAAGCGGTGTTCTACGAGTTCGGCGCAGGCTGGGATCTCGCGGTGCCGCTTTCCTTATGGTCACTCGGCGTCGAACGGCAAGTCCTCGTCGACCTTCGTCCGAACGTGCGGCTCGAGCTCGTGAACACGAGCATCGAGAGGCTGCGGCGTCTCGTCTCGAAGCGCGGCCTGCGCAGCCCCGAGGGGCCGATCGCGTCGTTGGAGGAGCTCGAGCCTCGCTTCGGGATCCGCTACCTCGCGCCCCTCGACGCGCGGGCGACGGGGCTCCCGCCCGGCTCGGTCGACTTCGTCACGAGCACGAGCACGCTCGAGCACATCCCCGAGGAGGAACTCGTCCCGCTCTTGGTCGAGTGCCGACGGCTCCTCCGGCCGGACGGAGCCGTCAGCTCGCGCATCGACCTGAGCGACCACTTCTCGCACTTCGACCACTCGCTCTCGCCCTACAACTACCTGCGCTACTCCGACCGGACGTGGAGGCTGGTCAACTCGAAGCTCCTGCACCAGAACCGACTCCGCCGATCGGACTACGTCTCCGCCTTCGATCGGGCGGGCCTCAGCGTAGTCGCCGAGAGGACATGGCGGGCGAATGTCGACCTGCCCGAAGACATCGACTCACGCTTCCGGGACTACTACCCGGAGGACCTCGCCGTGCTCGGGCTCAGGCTCGTTGCGGTGCTCTCACCAGACGCTCTCGTAGAGCCCGAGGACGTCATCGGCTGAGGCAGGGCGCGGGTTGGCCTTCGCGCCGCTGCGCTCGGCAGCCGCTTCGGCCAGCGCGGGCAGGTCGCCCCGGGGAACGCCGAGGTGGCGCAAGAGCGTGAATCCCGAGAGCTGCGAAAGCTCCTCGACGCGCCTGATCGGGGCGTGCGTGCGCATCGCCTCCCCGAAGCGCTCGATCTCGGCCGCGGCGACCTTCAGGTTGAAGCGCAGCGCTGGCGGCAGGCAGATCGCGTTCGCGGCACCGTGGGCGATGCCGTAGCGGCCGCCGACCGCCTGGGCCATCGCATGCCCGAGCCCGAGGCCCGCGCCGGCGAGGGCGGCGCCCGCGTGCATCGCGCCCTCGAGCAGCGCGCGCCTCCCGTCGGGATAGCGGCCGTCGGCGAGGACGAGCGGGAGGTTGTCGGAGATGAGCGGCGCTCCGGCGAGCGCCTCGGCGTCCGCCTGGTCGTTCTTCCTCTGGACGTACAGCGCCTCGGCGCAGTGGGCGAGTGCGTTCAGCGCCGTACCACCGGACTCGCCGGGCGGCAAGTCATACGTGAGCTCCGGCTCGTAGACGATGCCCGCGACGTGCGCTCCCGCGCCACCGCCCTTCACGCCGCGTGCCTCGTCGCGGATCCCGAAACCGCGCGTCCACTCGGCGCCGGAGTAGGTCGTGGGAACGGAGACGACCGGAAGCCCCGTGGCCGCCGAGACCGCCTTGGCCGTGTCGATCGCGCTCCCGCCGCCCACCGCAAGCAGCCCGTCGGCGTCCTCGGCCGCGACGGTCGCCGCGGCGACTGACTCGGGCGAGCCGTGAGCCTTGACTCCGTAGAAGGCGCTTGCCGCCGGAAGGTCGAGCCCGCGCCAGCGCTCGGTCGTGACGAGGAGAGGCTGTTCGCTGCCGACCTCCGCGAGCACCGAGGGCAGGAAGTCGAGGCCCCAGCGGACGATCACGACGTCTTGTCGCGCGCGAACTCGAGGAATGCCGCCGCGGCGCGGGTCGGCGGCCGTCCCTTCGCCCGAACGACGTAGATCTGTCTCGCGGGCTCCAGCCCGGCCACGCGCGCCATTGCCAGCGTGCCCGCGGCGAGCTCGCCCTCGATCGCAGTGCGCGAGATGAACGTGACGCCGAAGCCGGCGGCAACGGCGCTCTTCACCGACTCCTGCAGGCCGAGCTCCAGCTTCGGCTCGAGCTCGCGCACACGTAGGCCGGCGCGGCGGAGCTCCTCGTCGACGACCTGTCGCACGCCGGCGCCCTCTTGCATGGAGATGAGCGTCTCCGCCCGCAGGTCGTCCACCGTGACCGAGCCTCGGGCCGACGGATGGCCGGGAGGAACGGCGAGAACGATCTCGTCTCTGACCAGAGGCTCGAACTCGAGCGACCGGTTCCGTCGCAGCGCACCGACGATGCCGAGCTCGAGCTCTCGCTGCGCCACCTTCTCGCTCACGGTTTGGGTATCCCAGATGAAGAGGGCCACGCGGAGCTCGGGGTGGTCGCGCTGGAACTCGCAGAGAAGAAGCGGGACGAGGTGCGCGCCGGGGCCGGTCGAGGCGCCGATCGCGAGCGTGCCTTGGAGCTCGCCGCTCTCGGCGGCGACCTCGTCGTAGAGCTGCTCCTCGAGGGCGAGCATCCGCTGCGCACTGCGGTAGAGGCGAATGCCCGCCTCGGTCGGCTCGACGCGGCGCCCGGAGCGGTCGAGCAGCGTCTGCCCGAGGCGCTCCTCAAGGGCGCGAACCTGGAGGCTGACCGCGGGCTGCGTGACACCGAGCTTCTCCGCAGCCTGTGAGAAGCTGCTCTTCTCGACGACCGCGCAGAAGGCGGCGAGCTGACGAGTATCCATAAGCATTCATTATGCAGCGACTAAGCAGATGACGCTCTCGCCGGAAACCGAGTCGCTCGCCGAGCGCTATGCGCGGCTCTCGAGGGAGGGCGCTGACCGTCGCGGCATCGACGCGGTCCTGCGTCTCCTCGACATGCTCATCTCGGCGACCGTGCTCATCGTCGCCCTGCCGATCCTCGTCATCGTCACGATCATCTTCCTCGCCACCTCGGGCACGCCGCTCTTCTACCGCGGCCTACGAGTCGGACGGTACGGGCGCATCTTTCACATGTTCAAGTACCGGACGCTCAAGCGAGACGCCGAGTTGCGCCTCGGCCCCTACTACGGGCACGAGCTCTCGATCCGTACGGAGGCGGAGGTCACTCGTCTGGGACGTTGGCTGCGTGCATCGCAGCTCGACGAGATACCTCAGCTCTGGAACGTCCTGCGCGGCGACATGTCCATCGTCGGGCCGCGGCCGATCCGCCCGACGTTCTTCGAGGAGCTCGCCGAGGAGATTCCCCAGTACTGGCAGCGTCTCGTCGTCAGGCCCGGGCTCACCGGGCTCGCGCAAACGCGCATGGGTCGCGAGGAGTCGTGGGCGGAGAAGCTCTCGCACGACCTCGAGTACATCGCCGACCGGTCGGTCGGCCTCTATCTCCGGGTAGTCGTCGCAACGACCTGGCGCGTGGTCAAGCAGTCCGTCGCAGCCGTGTGGGGACTCCTGCGCGGAGGCCGTCACTAGACTCAGGGGCCATGTGCGGGATCTGCGGACTCGCCTCGCTCGACGGGAGCCCCGTCGACGCGGGGCCGCTCGAGGCAATGAACGAGACGCTGCGGCACCGCGGCCCGGACAGCTCGGGCACGCTGTTCGACGGGCCGGTCGCACTTGCATCGCGACGCCTCTCGATCATCGACCTCGCGGGCGGAGACCAGCCGATCGGGAACGAGGACGGCTCGATTCAGGTCATCCAGAACGGCGAGATCTACAACCACCTCGAGCTGCGCGCGACGCTCGAGCGGCGCGGGCACCGCTTCCGCACGGCAAGCGACACCGAGGTCCATCTGCACCTCTACGAGGAATACGGACCGCACTACGTCGGCGACCTGCGAGGGATGTTCGCCGTCGCGCTCTGGGACTCGAAGCGCCGGCGGCTCGTGCTCGCGCGTGACTCCTTCGGGATCAAGCCGTTGTACTACTCGACCGAGGGCGGCACGCTCACCTTCGCGTCGGAGCTGAAGGCTCTTCCCCGAGGCGAGGTCGACCTCGACGCCCTCGAGGCGTTCCTCGCCTTCAACTCGATCCCGGCGCCACGTTCTATCTGGGAGGGGACGAAGAAGCTTCCAGCCGGTCACGTGCTCGTCTGGGAAGGCGAGGGGGAGCCGAAGGTGGAGCGCTATGCGCGGCCCGCTCCAGTTCCCGCCGGCGAAGTGCGGACGGAAGACGAGAACGAGCTGGCCGAAGAGCTGCGCGCGCGCCTGCGAGACTCGGTGCGCGCCCATCTGCTCGCCGATGTGCCGGTCGGCGTCCTGCTCTCGGGCGGCGTCGACTCGGGAGTGCTCGCGGCCCTTGCCGCGCTCGAAAGCCGCACACGGGTGCAGACGTTCTCGATCGGCTTCGACGAGAGCTCCTACGACGAGCTCGCGGATGCCCGCAAGGTTGCCGAGCTCTACGACACCGACCACCACGAGCTCGTCGTCCGGCCCGACGCGGCGGAGCTCCTGCCCAAGCTCGTGGAAGCGTTCGACGAGCCATTCGCCGATTCGTCGGCCCTGCCCACGTACCTCGTCTCCGGGCTCGCCGCGCGCGACGTGAAGGTGGCGCTCTCCGGCGAGGGCGGCGACGAGCTCTTCGGCGGTTACTACACCTACGTCGCGGACCTGCTGGCGCCGAAGATCGGGCCGCTGGCCGCAGCGGCACGGCCCCTCGTCGAGCGCCTGCCGAGCTCCTCCGCCAGGGCAAGCCTCGACTACCGGGCGAAGCGCTTCGTTCGCGCCGCGCACCTGCCGCCGCTCGAGCGCCACCACGGCTGGAAGGAGATCTTCTCCCCGGAGGCGCGCGCAGCCCTTCTCGAGCCCGACCGACGTGGAAGCTCCGATCCGCTGGGTGTCTACCGGGCGCGCCACGCGGAGACCGAAGGCGCCGAGGAGCTCGCGCGCCTGCAGGACGTCGACCTCGGCATCTACCTCGTCGACGATCTCCTCGTGAAGACCGACCGCGCGAGCATGGCGCACTCCCTCGAGGCGCGCGTCCCCTTCCTCGACCCCGTCGTCGCCACCCTCGCGCTCGCCCTGCCGACTCGCTTGAAGGTGCGTGGCTTCTCGAAGAAGCGCCTGCTGCGGAAGGCTGTTGCGCCGCTCCTCCCCGACTCGGTCGTCTCGGGACGGAAGCGCGGCTTCTCCATCCCCGCGGCGGCCTGGCTCCGCGGCCCGCTCGTTCCCTTCGCGCGCGAGGTGCTGTCGGAGGAGACGCTTCGCCGCCAGGGCTTCTTCCAGCCGGACACCGTGCGCCGCCTGCTCGACGACCATGTGGCCGGGCGAGAGGACCTCTCCCGCCAGCTCTGGGGCCTCCTCACCTTCACGCTCTGGCACGAGCAGGTGGCCGCCAAGCCCGCAGCCGTCGTCGCGTGAAGATCTGGGTGGACATCACGGCGCCGGCCCATGTGCTGGTGTTCCGGCCGTTGATCGCGCTCATGCGCGACCGCGGCGACGAAGTGGAGGTCACGGCGCGCGACTACGCCCAGACCGTCCAGCTTCTCGAGCAGCACGGGATCGAGGCAGAGCTGATCGGCCACCACGGGGGTCGCTCCCGCGTCGGCAAGCTCGGGACGATGGTGACGCGCATGTCCAAGCTTCGCCGCTGGGCGCGAGGCCGAGACTTCGACGCGGCCCTCGCCCACGGCTCGCACCACCTGACGCTCACCGCGCGCGCTCTCGGCATTCCAAGCTCCACGACCTTCGACTACGAGTTCGCGACGGTGCAGCACCAGCTGGGCTGCCGCGCGGCGACCTTCGTCGTCGTGCCGGACGCGATCCCGCCCGATCGGCTCGAGCGCTACGGCGTCCGCCCGCCGAAGCTGCGCCAGTACCCAGGGCTCAAGGAGGAATACTACCTCTCCGACTTCGAGCCTCGCCCGGAGATCCTCGACCAGCTCGGGGTCGACCAGGCGCGGATCCTGGTCGTCGTGCGGACGCCGCCGGACGTCTCGCTCTACCACCGCAAGTCGAATCCGCTCTTCCCCCAGGTGCTCACGTTTCTCGGCAGCCAGGAGAACGTGCACGCGATCGTCCTCCCGCGAACGGAAGAGCAGCGGGACTACGTGCGGAGCCTCGAGCTCCCGTCCGTGATCGTCCCGGACGGAGCCGTCGACGCGCAGACCCTGATTGCGTTCGCCGATTTGGTCGTCTCCGCGGGCGGGACGATGAACCGCGAGGCGGCCGCGCTCGGCGTCCCGGTGTACACCACCTACGGGGGCCGACTCGGGGGTGTGGACGAGGCCCTGATCCGCGAGGGCAGGCTCCGCCCGCTCACCGATCCGCGCGCACTCGAGCTCGTGAAGCGGAGCGGCGAGGGGCAGCGCGTGCGCCGCGATCCGGCTGAGATGCTGGCGTTGCTCATGCCAATCTGGCGAAACTAGACTGCCCTGCTGGGAGTTCGACCTACAGGCGAGGTAGGCATGAAACGAGCGCGGCTTGCATTGGCCGCCGTCGCGACCGTGCTCATGGCCACCGCCACAGCCGTGGCGGATCCGCCCGGCCGATCGTGCTCGCCAAGGACGGCGTCACGGTGCTTCGCCGCGAGCTGATCACCACGGGCATCCACAACACGTGCTCCATCGCGCGAACGCCGTGGAAGACCTACCTGACGAACGAGGAGTTTCCGTTCGTCGCCGATCCCGAGCTGCGCTCGGGCTGGGTGTGGGAGATCGACCCGGCAACCGGCGCGCAGACGCGCCTTACTGGTATGGGCCGCTTCAGTCACGAGCAGGAGGCCCGGGTCGGGGAGAACTGGTACCTCACTAACGACCGCGGGAACTATCAATACCTCTTCAAGTTCGTGCCCGACCAGGCCAAGGACCTGACGACCGGAAGCCTGTACGGCCTCGTCTTCGACAGGACGACGAACACCGGCCACTGGGTCGGCCCGCTCGACCCGTTCACGCCTGAGGCGGACATGGTCGCTCGCGTGGGCCCGCCGACTGCGGCGAACTCGTTCGAGAAGGCAGAGGGCATGCTCAACGCCCCGGGCGGCCACGCCGTCGTCTTCAGCGAATCAGGCGCCCTGCCGAACCCGGGGAACATCTGGAAGCTCACCGACCTGAATCAGAAGATGGTGCACGGCCAGATCATCGTCGCGGGCGATTTCGCCCGGATGGCGCGTCCCGACAACATCCGCTTCACGGATGCGGGCGACCTCTTCATCATGGAAGACCACGGCTCGAGCGACTTCGCGCAGCCCGGCACGGGCGGGATGAACCAGGTCTGGGTGCTTCCGCGCGGGGAGACCGGTGCGGAGAACCTCCAGCTCGTCGCAGCTCTCCCGAACCGGTTCGAGCCCACGGGCCCGTGGTTCTCGAACGACAACCGGATCCTGTACCTCTCGATCCAGGCCGACCCGCCGTTCCAGAGCAGGGTGATCGCCATCCAGCGGACGAGCGGGAGCTTCAACCAGCCATACGACCGCTAGCAGCGGATCGAAGCGAACGGTGCGAGGGCCGGCCACCGCCGGCCCTCGTCGTCTCTAGGCCGGCTCGGGGGCGGGGGCCTGAGCCGAGATGCGCCGCGGCGCACGCACCATCAGCCCAAGCCGGTTGACCACATCGAGTGTCTCGCCCGCTTCGACGAGCCGTTCGAGCTCGGCGAGCTCGTCCTCGAGCCAGGCCGGATCTACGGGCATGCTGTTGCAGCGCAGGATCTTCGGGTGCGTGGTGGGCTCTGCGTCCTCGTCCTTCGCCCAGAGCTCCTCGTGCAGCTTCTCGCCTGGGCGCACGCCGATGAAGTCCACCTCGACGTCCACGTCGGGCTCCTTGCCCGAGAGACGGATCATGTTGTGCGCGAGGTCGATGATCCTCACCGGCGGGCCCATGTCGAGCACGTAGATCTCGCCGCTCTCCCCGATCGCGCCGGCCTGGATGATGAGCTGGACGGCTTCCGGGATCGTCATGAAATAGCGCGTCATCTCAGGGTGCGTCACGGTCACCGGGCCTCCGCGCGCGATCTGGCGGCGGAAGAGCGGGATCACGCTTCCCGACGAGCCGAGCACGTTGCCGAAGCGGACCGAGATGAACTGCGTGCCGTTGTGCTCCCGCGCGGCAGCCGCCTCGGCGATCCACTCGCAGATGGCCTTCGTCTGCCCGAGGACGTTCTTCGGGTTCACGGCCTTGTCCGTCGAGACGAGGACGAAGCGCTTGCAGCCGAATTCGGAGGCGACCTCGGCGACGACGCCGGTGCCGAAGACATTGTTCCGGACCGACTCGACCGGGTTCGCCTCCATGAGCGGCACGTGTTTGTAGGCGGCCGCGTGGAAGACGACCCCTGGCCGGAAGCGGTCGAACGTGCGCCGCATCTTGGCACGGTTCTTGACGTCGGCCAGAACGGGGACCGTCGAGCTGAAGCGGCGCTCGTAGGCGAGCTCGCGCTCGATGTCGACGAGCGCGTTCTCGGTGTGGTCGACGAGGATGATGCGGTCGGCGCCGAGGGCGGCGATCTGGCGGCACAGCTCCGAGCCGATCGAGCCGCCAGCGCCCGTGACAAGGACAGTCTCCCCGGTCAGGTACGAGGCGATCGAGGCGAGGTCGAGCTCGACGGCCTCGCGCCCGAGCACGTCCTCGACCTGGACCTCACGAAGCTGGCGCGCGAGGTTGAGGTCGCCGGAGATGAGCTCGTGTACGGCGGGCAGGGTCTTCACTGGGACGCCGACGTCGCGGCATTCGTTCACTATCCGCTGCCGGGTCTCGCCCGCCGCGGAGGGGATCGCGATGATGACCTCGTCCGGGCGGTTGTCCCGGAGGAGGTGCGCCAGGTCGTCGGTCGTCCCGAGCACCCGGACGCCATGGAGGCGCAGGTTCTTCTTGCGAGGGTCGTCGTCGACGAGCCCGGTGGGCGAGTAGCCGAGGTTCGGGTTCTTCAACATCTCGCGGAGGATGAGCTGGCCGGCATCGCCGGCTCCCACGACGAGCACGTCGCGCCCCCGCGAGACGAGCCGCCGCCTGCCGGGGCGCTCGAAGATCGTCCGCGCGGCGAGGCGCGTTCCCGCGACGAGCCCGAGCAGGATCATCCAGTCGATGACGATGATCCCGCGCGGGAGCCTGAAGCCCGGCACCGGGTTCCAGAAGTAGAGCGCCGTGACCGCAATGACCGATGCCACGGTCACCGCCAGCAGGGAGCGCCAGATGTCGCGAATCGAGACGTAGCGCCACCAGTGGTCGTACAGGCCGAAGACCATGAAGGTCAGGATCTTCACGCCGACGACGACGAGGATCACGTCGAAGGCGAGGAACGGCTGGTAGCGGGGCGGGACGCCGTAGTCGAAGCGGATGTTGAAGGCGAGGATCCACGCCAGGGCGACGAGCCCCGAGTCGACGACCGCCTGCCACAGCCGGTGCCGGTTGAGCGTCCGCATCAGGCGGCCTTCACGGTCGAGGCCGCCCGCAAGCACTCGACCACCCGCTCCTGCTGCTCCCGCGAGATGGCCGGCCAGATGGGAAGCGCAAGGGTCTCCCGGGCGGCCCGCTCGGTCTCGGGCAGACTCCCCGGCTCGTAACCGAGCGCGGAGAGGGCGGGCTGGAGATGGAGGGGCGTCGTGTAGTACGCCGCCCAGCCGATGCCGGCCTGGTCGAGCGCAGAGGTCAGCCGCTCGCGCTCGTCCGTGCGGACGACGTACATGTGGTAGACGTGGCCGGGCTCGTCGGCGGGCAGCTCGCAGACCTCGCCGAGTCCCAGCTCGGCGTACCGCGCCGCCGCGGCGCGCCGGCCCTCGTTCCACTCGTCGACATGGCGGAGAAAGATGCGAAGTGCCGCCGCCTGGAGCTCGTCCAGGCGCGAGTTGTAGCCGACTGCGTCGAACGTCTGCTTGTCCCGCGACCCGTGGAAGCGGAGGAGGCGAATGCGATCCGCGAGCTCGGAGTCGGCCGTCGTGACAAGCCCGCCGTCGCCGAGCCCGAAGAGGTTCTTCGTCGGGTAGAAGCTGAAGGTCGCGGCGGCGGAGAGGGAGCCGGCGCGGCGGTCTCCCACCTTCGCGCCGAAGGCCTGCGCCGCGTCCTCCACGACCGGCACGCTGTCTGGAAGCGCCGCGGGATCGCATGAACGGCCGAAAAGGTGGACGGGCAGGATCGCCTTCGTCCGCTCCGTCATCTTTGCGGCCACGTCGGCGGGATCGAGGTTGAGCGTGGCCGCCTCGATGTCGGCGAAGACGGGCGTCGCACCGCGGCGGGCGATCGACTCGGCCGTGGCGTAGAAAGTGAAGGACGGACAGACGACCTCATCGCCCGGGCCGACTCCGAGCGCATCGAGGACGATGACCAGCGCGTCGGTGCCGTTGGCGACGCCGACGGCGTCTCCGGCGCCGAGGAAGCGCGCGGCCTCCTCCTCGAAGGCCTTCACCTCGGGCCCGAGGATGAAGCTGCCAGAGTCGAGCACCTCGGCGATCCTGTCCTTCAGCTCGTCGAGGAGCGGCGCGTACTGCGCCCTCACGTCCGTCAACGGGATCGCCACGGGGCCACTCTACCCTTCAGTGGGGCTCTGGATTGCCCTCCGCCGCGCCCGTCTCCGCAGCAGCTTGAAAGCCCCGTAGCCGACCCCGAGAACGACGAGGAAGGCGACCGCGTAGTCGGCATAGCGCCAGTCCTCGTGGAAGTGCTCCCAGCTGGACCCGAGCGCGACTCCGGCGCCGGCGATGCCGAAGCACCAGGCCGCGGAGCCAATCGCGGTCAGCACCGTGTAGCGGACGACCGGCATCTCGAGCACACCGGCCGGGATCGAGATGAAGGACCGGACCACGGGCATGACCCGTCCGAGCAGCACCGCCCAGTCCCCGTAGCCGGCGAACCACGCTTCGGCCCGGTCGAGCCGCTCGGGCGTCAAGTGCACCCAGCTCCCGCGCCGGTCCAGGAACGGCCGCCCTCCGTAGAAGCCGATCGCCCAGCCGATCAGAGAGCCGACGAGGTAGCCAAGCGTGCCTGCGGTCGCCATGGCGACGTAGGCCCAGAAGGTCGAGTCGATCTCGGTTCCGAAGAGCGTGACGGTGTGACCGGCGAACGCGCCCGCGGCCACCGCTCCGGCATAGAGCATCACGAGCTCGCTCGCGGCCGGGAAGACCGCGTCCACGAGCATGAGGCCGAACACGGCGTAGAGGCCGTAATCCCCGATCGCCGAGGTAATCGTCTCGGTCATTCCGGCGAGTGTAGTCGCGCCCGCCGAGGGCCCTGGATCAGAAGCGGCGGCGCACCGGAATCGGCTTCACGAGCGCGACGGGACCGATGGAGTTCAGCGCTCGGACACGGACGAGGTAACGCCCGTCACGCACGACCTCGCCGCCGTCGTTCTTCACGTTCCAGGCCATGGCGTGCCGGCCGGTGCCGAAGTGGTCGGAGCGTAGATGGCGCACGACCCGCCCTGAGACCGTCCGGATCGTGACCTTGACGTCCGCCTCTCGCTTCTGGCGGAAGGAGATGCCGAGGCTCCCACCATGCCGCGTCGGGCGCAGGATGCTGCGCGAGAGCCGGAGATAGCCGAGCGTGGAGTTCGCGACGAAGGTGCGGCTCATCTCGCTCGTGCGTCCCTTGGTGTCCGTCGCCGAGGCGACCCAGCGCCACTTCCCGTCGGCGAGCTTCCGGGTGAGGCTCTTGGTGACGGTGCCGGGTTGGCGCGTCGCGGTCGAGCTCCAGGCAACGTGACCGTCCGAGGCGCGCACGAGCCTGACGGTGACCTGCGAGCGGCGAACGACCTTCGCGTAGAGGCGCTGGAGATCGGAGACTCCGTCGCCGTTCGGGGAGTAGAGAGGAAGCCGCGGCTTCCGCGCATAGATGCCGTAGTAGAAGACCATAAGCGAGTCGGCGACAGCGCGCTCGCCTCCGTCCGACGGCTGGTTGAGGACCTGGCCGTCGAAGGCCATCGTCGTCGAGCCGCCTGCGTCGAGTCCCATCGCGGTCTGCGCGCCGAGGTCGACCATGAGGCGTGCCAGCTGCGAGTTCGTCACACCGGCGCTCCACGACGCACGCCCGTCGACGGCGACCATGAGGATGCGGCCGTTCCCGAGCTGGCCGATCGCGGTCCTCGGGTTCCGCGGCACGAGCTGGGAGGAGAGGAACCCCTCCCCGGCCTGGAAGACCGGCACGCCGCCCGTGACGAGGCGCGGGCCGCCGCCGATCGCGTCCTTCACGCCCGTCCACCACGGCGTGAGGCCGACGTGCAGCTTGACCCAGTGCCCGAGCTTGGCCTCCTCGAGAAGTATCTTGCGCCGGTCGCCCGAGGCCTGCAGCACCGCGCCTCCGGCCGGGATGCGGTGACGGGTGCTCCAGGAGCGCAGGACGACCCTGCCGACGAGATCCTTGTTCGGGCCGACCGGCGCGACGTGCGAGAGGACGATCTCGCGCGCGCCGCGGACGCGGGGCGTCCTCGGTCCCCACGTCGGCGAATAGAGGACGACGCCGCTGTCCTGCTCGAGCGGATGGTTGAACTCCCGCAGGGTGCGGAGCTTGTTCGACCCGAACTGCCACGTGCCGGTGTAGCGGATGAAGCCGGTGCGAAGGAGGCCGTCGACGCCGATTCCGAGGCTCGAGCGGGTGTACGAGGGCCGCGTCGAGAGAAGGTTCTTGCGGAGGAAGATGCCACTCGGCCGGCCGCTCCCCCAGTTGAAGAGATCGCCGTTGATCCCCGCGAGGGTGGCGCGGCTCGACAGGCGGCGCTGCATCGAGGACACGGTCTCCCGGCCGGTGACGAGACCGTTCGAAAGCACGGGCCGGAGGTCGTAGAGGCCGCCCGGCTTGGGTGCCTTGAGCACGTGCACGACGACGCGCTCCCCACCGATCGTGTGCACCTCGCGCTTGTAGGCGACTCCCGGCGCGAGCTCGACAGCCAGTGCCGCAGACGGAGACGCGGCCGCCGCGACGACCGCGAGAAAGGCGGCTTTCCTCAACACCCCTTCCAGCAGGGAAACAAAGTCCGACCCCGATTACAAGGGTTGCTTGCCTCGTCTCAATCCTGGAAACCTGCCTAATTCCAGACGCGAACGTCGCGATAGAGCGTGTCGCGCTGCACCGCGGTCTTGCCGAGCGCCTTGATCGCGCGGATGAAGTCGTCGGCGGTCGCACGGTGCGTCGTGCCGGCCGCGGAGACCACGTTCTCCTCGATCATGACCGAGCCCATGTCGTCGGCTCCGAACCCGAGCGCAACCTGGCCGACCTTCATCCCCTGCGTGACCCAGCTCGACTGGATGTGGTCGACGTTGTCGAGGTAGATGCGGCTGACCGCCTGCGTCAGCAGGTAGTCGAAGGAAGTCGGGCGCATCTCGTCGGTTACCCGGTCGGCCAGCCTGTTCCCGTCGCGCTGGAATGTCCAGGAGATGAACGCGCGAAAGCCATGCGTCTCGTCCTGGAGTTCGCGGATCCGGCGCATGTGCTCGACCCGCTCGTCGAGAGTCTCGACGTGGCCGTACATCATGGTCGCCGTCGAGGAGATGCCGAGCCGGTGCGCGTCGCGCATGACGCCGAGCCATTCCGCCGACTTCGTCTTCTTGGGCGAGATGATGTCGCGCACACGGTCGACGAGGATCTCGGCCCCGCCGCCTGGGAGCGAATCGAGGCCCGCGTCCCGCAGCCGGGTCAGCGTCTGCGGGATCGTCAGCTTCGAGCGGCGCGCGATGTGCTGGACCTCCGGCGGCGAGAGCGCGTGCAGGTGGATCTTGTAGCGCGCCTTGATGCAGCTGAAGAGATCCTCGTAGTAGTCGACACCGAGATCGGGGTGGTGGCCGCCCTGCATGAGAAGGGCGGTGCCGCCGATCGCGAGTGTCTCCTCGATCTTCTTGAAGATGACCGCCTTCGGCAGGAGATAGCCCTCGGAGCGGTCGCCCGGCCGGCGGTAGAACGCACAGAAGTCGCAGTCCGTGTGGCAGATGTTCGTGTAGTTGAGGTTCCGGTCGATGATGAACGTCACGCGGCCGCGGTCGATCTTGCGGTTACGGAGCTCGTCCGCGGCCCTGCCGACCGAGACGAGGTCGCGGCTCTCGAGGAGAGCCATCGCCTCGGCGCCGTCGAGCCGCTCGCCGGACAGCGCCTTGTCGAGGATCGGGGCGACGCCGTTCGAGCTGCCGTTCTGGCTCATGCCTCCACCACCTCGGAGACGAGGAAGCGGAGCTCGGGCACCTTCTCGAGGGCGCCCACGTCGGCCGCGAGCTCGAAGAACGTCAACAGGCCCGCGCGCTCGCGGGGGCCGAAGCGGTAGCGCAGCTTCTCGAAGTAGCGGGCGAGGAAGCCGGGCGGGTATCCGTAGCGGTCGCTGGCCTCGCGGGCGAGCCGCTCGGGCTCGGCGCGCGCCCTGCGATGTGAGTCGAGGAGGGCAGTCTCGAGCTCGGCGACTCCGTCGGCCGGAGGGTCGGCGCAGGCGAAGACCGCATAGACCATCGGCAGCCCGGTGCGCTCGAGCCACAAGCGCCCGAGATCGTGATGCGGGGTCGGGTCCTCGAACATGCTCTTCAGCGCCGCGTCGCCGATGAGGAGCTTGGCGTCGGCGTCGTGCGCCTCCTCGAGCGGCACCTGCTCGGCGTCGGGGAAGAGGACGCGGACCAGTACGGCCGAGGTCGCGCTCTCCGGCGTGACCGCGACGGAGTCGATGCGGTCGACCGGCGCGCGAGAGACGAGCTGGATCGAATCCACGGCTCCTTCGGAGGAGACGCAGAGACGCGGAAGGATCCGGAGCCCGTCGGCGTGCCGGCCGTAGGCGATCGACGAGATCGGCGCGAGGTCGATCTCGCCGGCAATCAGCCGCTGGTTGAGCTCGGTGGGGACGCCGGTGACCTCCTCCACCTCGGCCTCGAGCTCGAAGAAGACAGGCGCCATGTTCACGTAGGAGATACGGCCGAGGCGGATCACGAGGCAGCTCCGTTCCACCGGCGCACCTCGTTGTAGAGGGTGTCACGCTGCACCGGGATCCGGCCGGCGGCGCGCACGACCCGCACGAGCTCGTCGATCTTCTGCTCGGTCTCGGTCACCGCGCCCGCCGCATGGAAGATCTGCTCGCGGACCACCGTCCCCTGCACGTCGTTCGCGCCGAAGTGGAGCGCGACCTGGGCGAGCGGCAGGCCCATCATGATCCAGTAGGCCTTCACGTTCGCGATGTTGTCGAGGAGGAGCCGCGAGACGGCGATCATCTTCAGGTCGTCGGAGCCGAGAGTGAATGTCCAGCCGCGCCGCTCGAAAACGGTGTTCTCGGGATGGAACGCGAGCGGGATGAACGCGAGGAACCCGCCGGTCTCGTCCTGCTGCTCGCGGAGGCGAAGCAGGTGGTCGACCCGCTCCTCGTAGGTCTCGACGTGGCCGTAGAGCATCGTGCAGTGCGTCGGGATCCCGAGCCCGTGGGCGGTCCGGTGCGTGTGGAACCAGAAGTCCGGGTGCTCCTTGCCCGGGGCGATCAGCCGGCGGACGCGATCGGCGAAGACCTCCGCGCCGCCACCCGGAAGCGAGCCGAGCCCCGCGTCCTTGAGCTGGACGAGCACTTCCTCGTGCGAGAGGCCCGAGAGCTTCGTCATGTGGTGGATCTCGCTCGCCGTGAAGAGCTTCAGGTGCACGTCCGGCAACGCGTCGTGCAGGCTCCGGACGATGTCCACGTAGTAGTCGAAATCGACGTGCGGATTCTCGCCGCCGACCATGTGGATCTCCGTGAAGCGCGAAAGCTCGCGCTGCGCGACCGCGTCCTCGACCATCTCGGCCGGCGTATACGTGTAGGCATCGCCCTGCTTCTGCGTGACGGCGAACGCGCAGAACTTGCATTTCACGCGGCAGACGTTCGTCTGGTTCAAATAGAGGTTCTGGACGAAGTAGACCTCGTCCGTGCCGCCGCGCCGGCGCCGCGCAGCGTCCGCAAGCTCGCCGAGCTGCAGGAGGTCATCGGACTCCATGAGCACTAGCCCGTCCTCGAAGTCGAGGCGCGCGTTGTCCTCGACCTTCTCCCAGATCGCATCGAGCGCACGCTGTCCGGTGGCGACGGCCATCCTCATCCCTCCCTGTCCACAACGATATGCGTCAGGGTCTCCAGTGAGGCGCTGTCCGGCCGGCCGTCGAGCGCCGCCCGGGCCTCGGCCGCGTAGCGGAGGGCGAAGTCGCGGGCCTCGTCCAGCGCGCCGGTCGCGGCCACACGGTCGAGCGCGTCGACGACCTCCTCGCCGGCGAGCGCCTTCGCCACGGACTCATCCCGCCGCGCGGCGAGGATGAGGGGAAGGGTCGGCGTGCCGTCGCGGAGGTCGACCCCCGCCACCTTCCCGGTCGTGTCGAAGTCGCCGCAGCAATCGAGGATGTCGTCCGCGATCTGGAAGGCGATGCCGAGCGCGAGGCCGAACGCGCCGAGTCCGGCGCCGTTCGTCCTGCTGCCGAGAAGGCACGCCGCCTCGAAGAGCTTGCCGGTCTTCAGGGAGCAGCGGGCGAGGTACTCGTCCACCGAGGTCTCTGGGCGAAAGGCCTGCCGCCGCTGCAGCGCCTCGCCGCGGGCGAGGGCGAGCGTGGCCTCCGAGAGAATGGCGACCGCTTCCGCATCGCCGGTTGCCGCGAGCTGCGCGAACGCCCGCGCGAAGAGATAGTCGCCTGCCGCCCGGGCAGTCGCCTCGCCGTGCTCGGCCCAGACCGTCGGACGGCCGCGGCGCAGGTCGGCCCCGTCGAGCAGGTCGTCGTGGACGAGGGTCGCCATGTGGACGAGCTCGACGGCGGCACCCCCCGCCACCGAACGCTCGCCGTCCCGCTCCTCCACCGGAGTCGAGAGGAAGACGAGCAAAGGCCTGAGCCGCTTGCCGCCCGCCGCGAGCGTGTCCGCGCCCACCTCACCGAGGCGGCCCGGGAACGCCCCGACGGCGTCCTCCAGCCGGTGCTCGAGCAGGTCGAGGTAGCGGTCGAGCCCGGGGGCCTGCCTGATGGTCGCCAGCGCATTCATCGCTTCGTTCCCACGTGCAGAGCGACGATCCCGCCGCCCATGAGCTTCCAGCCTACGCCGTCGAAGCCGGCGCGACCGAATGCCGCGGCGAGATCCGAGGGGCCGGGGAACCGCCGCACGCTCGCCGGAAGATAGGAGTACGCCCGCCCGCCCGGCAGAACCTTGCCCGCCAGGGGCACGAGACCGTCGAACCAGAGCCGGAAGAACGGCTTGACCAAGCCTTCCGGACGCGTGATCTCGAGGCACGCGACGCGGCCGCCCGGCCGGAGAACGCGTGCCAGCTCCGCGAGGCCGACATCGAGGTCGGGGACGTTGCGGATGCCGAAGCCGACGGTGACGGCGTCGAAGCTCGCGTCGTCGAACGGAAGCGCCGTGACGTCGCCCAGAACCCACTCCACGCTCCCCGACTTGGCACGGGCCCTGACCAGCATCTGCTCGGAGAAATCGAGGCCGGTCACGCGGCCGCCGGCCCGCTCTCCCGCGATCGCCAGATCGCCCGTGCCGCAGCACGCGTCGAGCACGGCGTCTCCCGGGCGCACGACGGTCTCGGCAGCGAGCCGGCGCCAGCGCCGGTCGAGCCCGGCCGTCATCGCGTGGTTCATGAAGTCGTAGACGGGCGAGATGCGGTCGAACATCGCGCGCACTTCCGACGGCGGGAGGACGCCTGTCGTCACTCCTGCCCCCATCGCTTCGTCAGCCTGTTCTCGATTTCCAGCTGGTCCAGGCATCTCCCGACTACGAATTCGATCAGATCGTCGATGCTCTGGGGAGCGTTGTAGAAGCCGGGCGCGGCCATGAGAACGACGGCTCCGGCGCGGCGCAGCCGCAGAAGGTTCTCGAGGTGGATGTCGGAGAGCGGCGTCTCCCGGGGAACGACGATCAGCTTCCGCCCCTCCTTGATCGCGACCGAGGCGGCCCGGTGGATCAGGTTCGACATCGTCCCGGAGGCGATCGTCCCCGCAGTGCCCATGGAGCAGGGGCAGATGACGTAGGCGTCGACCTTCGCCGAGCCGCTCGCATAGGGCGCTCGCCAGTCATTGGAGCCATGCACGGTGACGCCGGCGCGGTCGCCGACGAAACGGCGCAGCACCTCGTCGCGGGCGAGGTCTGGGTCCCCGTAGAGCTCGGTGGCGACGACCTCGAGACCGGCTGAGGAGGCGCAGAGCCCGACCTCGACGTCCGCGGCGACGAGCGCGTCGAGCAGGCGTGCCGCATACGGGGCGCCGGAGGCACCCGTGATCCCGAGGAAGACGTTCATCTCTCCCGCTCCGGGAGCGTTAGCCCCCGCCGCCCTGCGGGCCCTTCGACTCTTCGAGGAAGGTGGCCAGCTGGTGGTACTGCTCGTCTGTGAAGTTCGGGAAGGGCGGCATGGGCGAACCGGGGTTCACGCAGCTCGGGCACTTGAGGTGATCGATCTGGAACTCCTCCCCCCGGCCCTTTGAGCCCTCGGCGGAGAGGTCGGGCGCGCCGAGGTTCGGGCTCCCTGCCCCGAGATACGTGTGGCAGCCCATGCAGCCGGCGAGCGCGAAGATCTCGGCTCCCTTCTCGCCGTCGGCGGACAAGTTCTGCTGCTCGACCCACACCGGGACGAGCGCTTTGTTCTCGCTGCCGAGCGACTCCTCCGCGGTCGCGCCCTTGTAGGTGAGTACGCCCATCGAGGCGACAACGAGAAGCGCCGCCACGACGGCCACCGGCCGGCGGGCGATCCTCCGTTCGCGTCGGCGGTCGTAGAACGGCACCATGATCAGGAGGATCAGGAGGATGGTCGGGATCCCGATCGTGGCGAGGATGACCGTCTCGGGCCATTTGAAGATCCTCAGGAGATAGAAGAGGAAGTAGAAGTACCAGTCCGGCCGCGGGATGAACTGTGTCGTGCCCGGGTCGGCCTGCTCCGCGTATCGCGGGCCGAGGACGCCCGAGTCACCGGGCTCAGGGCCCGACGTGAAGTACCAGATGGAGGCGAGCGCGATGATCACGGACACGACCACGAAGCTCATGACGGTGTCGTGGAACATCGCGTGCGGGAAGAAGGGCTTCCCGCGCCGCTGCACATCCTCCTTGTAGAGCTTGAACTGGGTCCGGTTGTCGTCCTTCTTGGCCATCGGCTAGGCCTCGGGCCTTCGCGGCGCGATGGCACCGTTGCCTCGCGGCTTCGGGTCGACGAGCCCCTTCCGGAGCGCCCGGCCGTCCCCGACCTCCTCGTAGCCGCCGGCGGCCTTCGTCCAGGGCGGTGCGGTGATCCCGAGGCGCACGACGAGATAGAGGTGCAGCCCGATGAGCGCGAACAAGCCGCCCGGGATGACGAGCATGTGCAACGAGTAGAAGCGGGCTAACGTGTCGTTCCCGATCTCGGCGCCGCCGCGGAGGAACTCGCCCAGGTAGGGCCCGACGATCGGCGCGTTGGCGTTGATGTTGATCGCGACGACCGTGGCCCAGTACGCGGTCTGGTCCCAAGGCAGCAGGTAGCCGGTGAGGCCCTCCCCGAGCGCCATCGTCAGGAGGATCACGCCGACGAGCCAGTTGAGCTCGCGCGGGTACTTGTAAGCGCCGAAGAGGAAGACGCGCCCCATGTGCAGGAAGAGCAGGATGATGAAGACGCTCGCCCCCCACCGGTGCATGCCGCGCACGAGCCAGCCGAGGGTGAGGTCGTTCGTGATGTGCTGGATGGAGGCGTAGGCCTCGTTCGGCGCGGGCTTGTAGTACATGGCGAGGATCACGCCGGTAACCGCCTGGACGAGGAAGGCGGTGAGCGTCGCCGAGCCGAGCGTGTGGAACCAGTTGGTCTCGGCGGGCACCCTGCGGAAGAGGAAGTACTTGAGCCCGCCGACAAGCCCGGAGCGCTCTTCGAGCCAGTCGACCGGGATCACCACGGCTTGCTCGAGCTGCTGCTGGCGCTTCGACTTCGTCCTCGCCACTAGCTGCCGCCCTCATACGGCGGGAGGGGCCAGAGGTACTGCTCGAGACCGTCGACGTGCTGGCCCGGGTCATAGCGCTTGTACGCGTAGATCTTCGCGTCGGCTCCCTGCCCGGTGACCTTGCCGACGCTGTAGCGCTTGCCGAGGACGAGGTTGCCGTTCCTGATCATGAACTCGTAGCGGTCGAGCGCGCGCACGGGCGGGCCGGCGACGCGGTTCCCCTCGGCGTCGTAGGCGCCTCCGTGGCACGGGCACTGGAAGCCGGACACGCTCGCGACCGGCGTGATCGTCACCGGGCCGGCGTCGGTCGTGATCTGCTTGACGTCGCCCGGAAGGCCCTGCGGCTGGGTCGGGCAGCCCACGTGAGCGCAGCGGTTCGAGATGATCGTGAAGCTCGGGACGCCGTTCTGCTGGCCGTTGTTGCGGACGAAGGCAGCCCGGCGGCCGACGTCCTGCGGCTCGTCCTTCTTCGAGTTGAACTGCGCGATCACGTACTGCTGCTCGGGGAAGTTGTCGAGCGGGCCGAGGTCGACGTCGTCGTCGCCCTGGCCGACAAAGGCGGGGGCGATCATGAAGCCGAGCGCGGGGACCGTGACCAGGGCGCCGATCGCCGCGCCGATGCCGAGCGTCGAGAGCTCGAGGAACACGCTGCGCGGGTAGCGCTCGGGCTCCTCGGAGCCCTCCTCCTCCTCGGCCGCCAGCTCGGAGACAGGCTCCTCGACGACGACCGGCTCGGGCTCGGGAGCCGCCCGGACGTCGCGGGTCACTTCGCGGATCCAGGCGAAGCCGAAGAGGAGCGCGAGGACGCCGCCGGCGACGGCGAGCCACCAGTTGATGATCAGCCCGATGAGGATGAGGGCGATCCCGCCCGCAAAGGCAAAGGGGAGGATCGACGGGGCCGGGAGGTGCTGCTCGGAATCCTCCTGGGCCGGCTCAGCCGGCCGCTCTAGATCGTCCGCCACCCAGCTCCCTTCATAGTGCGGCCCCTGTCACAAGCTCCGGCATTGTTCCCGGCCTCCCGCGCATGTGTCAACGACGTACCGTTTGCCGCAAGACCTGGGAAATTCCGCCGTTCTGCGCCTCGGAGGGCGCGAGGCCGTACTCGCTCCAGCGCCCGTCGACCAGGTCACGAACTTCCTGGCTCATCTCGATGCGCTCCGGCCACTCGCGGGCGCCTTCGCTCTCCCACTTGTGGGTCGCGTCGATTCCGACCTTGCCGCCGTAGCAGTACATGGACGCAGCGTGGTCGAGCTGGTCCGTCGGCCCCTCGGAGATGAGCAGGTCCCGGCCCGGGTCGACGTTGGCGCAGGCGTGGAAGAAGACCTGCTCGTAGTCGTGCACGTCGACGAACTCGTCCACGACGACCACCGACTTCGAGAGCGAGAGCATCCCGAGCCCCCAGATCGCGTGCATCACCTTCTTCGCGTGGCCCGGAAAGCCCTTGCGGATCGAGACGATGACGCAGTTGTGGAACGCGCCCGCGACCGGCAGGTCGTAGTCCACGATCTCCGGGACCGTCATCTTGATCGCCGGCAGGAAGATCCGCTCGGTCGCCTTGCCCAGCCAGGCGTCCTCCGCGGGGGGCACGCCGACCACGATCGACGGGTAGACGGCGTCGCGTCGCATCGTCATACAGGTCAGGTGGAAGACCGGGAAGGGCTCGGCCGGAGAGTAGTAGCCCGTGTGGTCGCCGAAAGGCCCCTCGGTCCCGAGCTCGCCTTTCTCGATGTAGCCCTCGAGGACGATCTCCGCGTTCGCGGGCACCTCGAGGTCGACGGTCTTCGCGGGGGTGAGCTCGACCGCCTCGCCGCGGAGGAAGCCGGCGAGCATGAACTCGTCGATGTGCTTCGGGAGCGGCGCGCTCGCTGAATACGTGGTCACCGGATCGCAGCCGAGCGCGACGGCCACGTCGAGGCGGTCGCCCATGCCGCGCCAGTCGGCGGCGCCGTCCTTGTGGATCTGCCAGTGCATGAAGGTCGTGCGCGAGTCGATCTTCTGCATCCGGTACATGCCGACGTTGCGCGTGCCCGTGCGCGGGTCCTTCGTGATCACCGCGGGCAGCGTGATGAACGGCGCCGGATCTCCCGGCCAGCAGTGCTGGATCGGCAGGAGGTCGAGGTCGGGCTCGAGGACAACGTCGTGGACCGGCCCGCTCCGGACCGACTTCGGCATCGAGTCGGCGAGGCGCTTCAGCTTCCCGAGGCCCTTGACCTTTTCGACGATGCCCTGCGGCGGCTGCATCTCGAGCACGTCGCCCAGCTTCTGGCCGACAGCGTCCAGGGAGGGCTCGCCGAAAGCCATCGCCATCCGCCTCCCCGTACCGAACTGGTTGGCGAGAAGAGGGTGCTCGGAGCCCTTGAGGTTCTTGAAGAGGAGCGCCGGGCCGCCGGACTTGACCGTCCGGTCGACGATCTCGGTCACCTCGAGATACGGGTCGACCTCGGCCTCGATCTCGACCAGCTCACCGGCTCGGCGAAGCTCGTCGATCCAGGAACGGAGGTCGGCCGCGGGCACGACTTGAGTCTATCCGGGTAGGTCTCGCGCCCTAGTATGCGCGGCGAGCGGCGCGGCGTTCCTTGCGGCGGTGGCCCATGTAGCGGAACAGCTGCCCGATCAGGACAACGCCGAGGAAGACGGCCCCCGTCGCGAGCATGACGAGGACGACGTCCCGGCCTTCTTCCGCCGGGGTTTTCTCCGCTGCGAGCAATATCGCTGTGGCGAGCGCGCTCATGCGGGCAGGATCCTACTCCACTCGCTCAGCGTGAAGGGCAAGGGCCCGGCCGCGAGCCTCGTCGCTTCCCTCGGCGCCTCCGTCGAGCGCCGCGACCGTCGCGGCCCAGACCTCGCCGTCGCCGGGAAGACCCTGCGCTCGCAGGTGGGCGCAGAGGGAGAGGAGCTCTGCAAGGGCCCCGACGGCCTCGACGTCGCCGAGCGAGGCGATGCGGACCAAGCCGTGCGCGTAGAGGTAGTCGCCGAGGAGGATCCGCGTGTCGCGGTCGTCGGCGCGGAAGAGCCGCGGCTTGCCGTTGTGCAGGAGATAGCCCTCGTAGATTGTCTCGAGCCCGACAGCGAAGCGCTCCGCTGCGAGCGGGGAAAAGACAGCCTGCTCCTCGCGCTCGGGCTCGGGCCGGAGGGCGGCCGCCCAGAGCTGGCTCTCCCGCCCGGCCTCGACGGCGATCGTCTCCCAGAGCGAGGGTCTGCTAGGCGCCAAGGAGCTCCCGGGCCGCATCGACAGTGCGCTCGACCTCGGCCGGGCCGTGCGCCGTCGAGACGAACATGGCCTCGAACTGCGACGGGGCGACATAGACGCGGCGCTCGAGCAAGTGGCGGAAGAGCTCCCCATAGCGCTCGGTGTCCGCGCCCTGGGCGGAGGCAAAGTTCCAGACCGGCCCGCCCTGCATGAAAGCGGTCAGCATCCCGCCGACCCGCTGCACGGTGACGCCGGAAATCGACAGGCCGGCCTCGAGGGCGGCGCCGGTCTCCTCGAGGCGCCGGTAGACCTCGGGATCGCGAAGCCGTCGCAGAACGACGAGCGCCGCAGCGGTCGCCAGCGGGTTCCCGGAGAGGGTGCCCGCCTGGTACACGGGCCCGGCCGGCGCGAGCTCGTCCATCACGTCCGCGCGTCCGCCGAAGGCCGCGAGCGGGAGGCCCCCGCCGACGATCTTCCCGAGCACGGTGAGGTCCGGCTTGATCCCGTAGAGCTCCTGCGCCCCGCCTCGCGCAACGCGAAAGCCGGTGATCACTTCGTCGAAGACGAGGAGGGCGCCGGAAGCGTCGCAGAGCGCCCTGAGCGCCTCGAGGAACCCCGGCGCCGGTGGCACGACGCCCATGTTCCCCGCGATCGGCTCCACGAGCACCGCAGCCAGTCCTTCGCCGTAGCGCTCGACGGCGGCGGCAGCGGCGTCGACGTCGTTGTACGCGGTGACGATCGTGTCGCCTGCCGCGCCGCGAGGCACGCCTGGGCTCGACGGCAGCCCGAGGGTTGCGAGGCCGGAGCCGGCCTCGGCGAGGAGCGCGTCGGCGTGCCCGTGGTAGCAGCCAGCGAACTTGAGAATGCGGTCGCGGTGGGTCGCGCCGCGCGCGAGCCGGATCGCGCTCATCGCGGCCTCCGTGCCCGACGAGACGAGCCGCACCTTCTCCACCGAAGGCACCGCATCCACGATCTCCTCGGCGAGATCCACCTCTCGCTCGGTCGGCGTGCCGAAGGTCGTCCCATCCGCGGCGGCCTCCTGGACCGCCTCGACGATCTCGGGGTCGGCGTGGCCGAAGACGAGCGGCCCCCACGACATCACCCAGTCGACGTAGCGGCGGCCCTCGTTGTCCTCGATGTAGGCGCCTTCGCCGCGCCGTGCGAAAAAGGGCTCGCCGGCCGAGACGGAGTTCCACGCGCGCACCGGAGAGTTGACGCCGCCCGGAAAGAGGACCCTGGCACGCCGAAAGAGACCCGTGCGGTTCAGGACCTCAGCCAGCCCGCCAGCTCCTTCGCCCAGTAGGAGACGATCACGTCTGCCCCCGCGCGCTTGATCGCCGTCAGGCTCTCGATCGCGGCCGCGGGCTCGTCGAGCCAGCCGCGCGCCGCGGCGGCCTTCACCATCGCGTACTCGCCGCTGACGTTGTAGGCGAAGATCGGCACATCGAAGCGCGCCCTCGCCGCCGCAATGACGTCCAGGAAGGGTACCGCCGGCTTGATCATCAGGGCGTCCGCGCCCTCTTGGAGGTCGAGCTCGCATTCGCGGAGCGCTTCGCGGGCGTTGGCGGGATCCATCTGGTAGCTGCGCCGGTCACCGAACGCCGGGGTCGACTCCGCCGCCTCGCGGAAGGGCCCGTAGAAGGCAGAGGCGGCCTTGGCCGCATAGGAGACGATGGGCACGTGCTCGAAGCCGTCGGAGTCGAGCCCGCCGCGGATCGTGCCGACCCGTCCGTCCATCATGTCGCTCGGACAGACCGCATGTGCGCCCGCGTCGGCGTGGCTGACCGCGGTCTTCGCGAGCAGCTCGAGCGAGAGGTCGTTGACGATCTCGTCTCCCTCCACGACGCCGCAATGGCCGTGAGACGTGTACTCGCAGAGACAGACATCGGTGAGGAGCACCATCTCGGGCGTGCGCTCCGAGAGGGCGCGCAGCGCCTGCTGGACGATGCCGTCTTCGTCGTAGGCGCCCGAGGCCGCATCGTCCTTCTCCTCCGGGATGCCGAAGAGGAGGACGGCGCCGATGCCGAGCCCAAAGAGCTCCTCGGCCTCGTCGGCGAGGCGGTCGACCGAGCGCTGGGCGAGTCCGGGCAGGCCGTCGAGCGGCTTCTCGACGCCGGAGCCCGGGCAGGCGAAGAGCGGATAGACGAAGTCGCGCAGGTCGAGCCGCGTCTCGCGGACGAGCTCTCGGAGGGCGCCGGTGCGCCGGAAACGTCGCAGGCGGGTGGCCGGAAAGGCGCTCACGCCAACAATCTTCGCATTCCAAGCCGGGCCGCGGCCCCGAAGGCGGCTGCGAGGCCGACGAGCCAGGCGGCCTCGCGCGCAAGCGTCGACCAGGGGTCGTTGTCGTAGAGCGAGGACTGGAAGAAGTCGACGGCGTGCGAGAACGGAAACGCCTTCGAGATCACGTGCGCGACCGCAACGGTTCCCTCCGGGAGCAGCCCGAGCAGGACGAGCGGAAGCGCGACGAGGAAGGCGACGAGCACCGCCGTCCGCGCCTCCCGCGCGACGACGCCGACGAGAACGCCGAACGCCCCGAACGCGGCTCCCGCGATGACGAGGCCGAGGCAGAGGAGCGGCAGCCGCTCCCACGGCTCCCCGCCGGTGACGTCGAAGACGGTCGCGAACAGGCCGAAGACCAGCGCGATCACGAGCCCGAGCACGACCGCGACGAACGCAGCCAGCACGACCTTCACGACGACGAGGTTCGTCAGGCCGACGAGCCCGCGAGCCAGCCGGCCGATGACGTTCTCGTCGCGCTCAGACGCGATCGCCGCCGCGGCGAGAAGGACGCAGATGAACGCGAGCGTCAGCGCGAGCGCGTACGCCTGGAGCTGCGCGGAGAGGAGCCACGACCGCCCGGCCTCGGTGTCGACCTCGAGCTTGATCGGGTTGGCGGTCGCACGGAGCGACTCGTCCGAGGCGCCGAGGGCGAGCTGCGCCTGCTGGACGAAGGTGGACAGCTCCCGGGCCCGCTCGCCGATCGCGGGTTCTTTCGTCGTCTGCTCGATCTCGGTCAGGAGCTCGCCCGCCCGCTGGAGCCCGACCACGTCGAACTCGTTACCGAGGAAGGTGTCGGTGCCGCCCTCCATGATCAGCTTCACGTACCGGAGGTTCGCGTCGATATAGGCGTCCTGCAGCTGCTGGTTCAGCTCGTAGACGAGGGCCTGGGTCTGCTGCTCGACCCGGGTCGCGATCCCGCCGCGCGCGGTCTTCAGCTCGAGCTGCGGGCTCTCCACCATCCCACGGAGCCGCGAGGCGAACCCGCGCGGCACGATGATCTCCGCGTTCACCTCGCCGTTCGCCAGCTTGCGGTCGGCCTCTTCCTGGTCCATCGGGACGAGCTCGGCGTTCTCGTTCACCTGGTCGATGACCTCGGGCACGTTGAACGTCTGGCCTCCGACGGTGAGCTCTTCGGGAAGGTGGTCGAGATCGACGAAGGCGATCGTCGGTCGGTCTCCCGCGTACCGGACGACGGCCCCGACGAGCGCGGCGAAGGCGAGCGGATAGAGGATCAGCGCGGCGACGAGGACCGGCGAGCGGCCGAGGATCCGGAGGTCTTTCTTGAGGAGAAGGCTGACCTTTCTCACGCGAAGACGTCCGCTTCGGGAGAAGCCTTGAACTGCTCGAGGCTGCCGTCGAAGACGAGCTCGCCTCCGACGAGGACGGCGACCCGGGTGGCGAACCGCTCGAGCTCCTCGAGGTTCTGCGTCGCGAAGACGACGGCGCCCTGCCGCTGGCGGACCTGGGCGGCCACCTGCCAGAGGAGGCGCCGCTGGCGCGGATCGAGTGACGCGGTCGGCTCGTCGAGGAGCAGGATCTCGGGGCCGACGAGCAGTGCGACCGCGACATTCAGGCGCTGCTGATTCCCGGCCGAGAGCTCGGCGGTCAGGCGGCCGTCGTCCGGGAGGTCGAGGAGGCGGATGTAGCGGTCCGCGACGGCCTTCGCCTCGGAGACTCCTTCGAGCCGGGCGAAGAGCTCGAGATTCTCGCGCGGCGAGAGACGCTGGTAGTGCGCCGGCTTCTGCGGGACCCAGCCGACCTTGGGGCCGCGATCGTCCGCAGACGCGGCGGCCACGAAGCCGTCGCTCGGGTCGAGCGCGCCCGCGAGGATCGAGAGCAGCGTGGACTTGCCGGCGCCGTTCGGCCCGATGAGCGCGAGGGCGTCTTCCGGGTGCACCTCGAGGCTCGTGGCGGCGAGCGCGACGATGCGCCCGTACCTCCGCGAGACCCCGTTTGCCCTGAGGAGCGGCGCCCTCAGCGTCCGACGCCCCTGGCAGGGTGAGAGCGAAGGACGGCTACCACGCCGCAAGGCTAGCTCACCATGCCCAGAGCGCCCGTTCCCTACGACCAGGTCGTTGAAAGCCCTGCAAATCGCGGGAATGTGGTCGAGCTCCGCCCTCCACCCTGGGACTGGTCCTTCGAGACGGACGGCTCCCTCGCCCTCCTGCCGAAGCCCGACGAGGACCGCGGTATCCGTTTGAAAGCAGTGGGCACCTCCGCTAGCGTGCCGCGGATGGCCCAGCCCCAGGCTCCCGGGCTTGCCTACCGCGCCGCCGAACGTCAGGCAATGCGCGCGAAGGTTCGCAGAGCGCGACGCACGGCCGCATTGGCGGTCGTGGCATGCGTCTGCTTCGTCGTGCTCATGCTCACGGCATTTGGCTCGGGCAAGACCGCAGAGGTCACCAACACCGGCCCGGCGCCGACCGCGCGGCTCCTGCCTGCGGGCCCGCCGCGGGCGCAGATCATCGCCCTGCAGGACACCCTCCGCCTCCAGCTCCCGATCAACCAGAGCCGGGTGACCGCAATCGGCTACCACTCCTCGGGCACGAGCGCCCTCCCACTCGACCCGATCGGGACGCAGGCGAACGCCGGCCTCCTGAAGCGGATGGTCACCCGCTTCTTCGGCGGCTCGAGCTCGGGCATCCGCTACTACCAGATCAGCGGCGGCGTAGGCCCGGAGACAGGCGGTCTCGACATCGGCGCGCCGACCAATACGGACGTCTACGCGCCGGTGGACGGGAGCGTCATGGCCGTCTCGGACCAGATCGTCAACGGGAAGCCGTACGGCGTCCGAATCGACATCCAGCCGTCGGGCAACCCGGGGGTCGTCGTCACGCTGACCAATCTCCGGCCGGACCCGGCGCTAACCGTCGGGATGACCGTTTCCGCGGGGCGGACGAAGATCGGCCAGATCATCGACCTCTCCTCGGTCGAGCAGGCCGCGCTCGCCCGCTACACGCAGGACCGGGGCCAGCACGTCCATGTCGAAGTGCACGCGGCCGGCTCGCTCGCCACTCCGTAGAGCCGAGTGCCTCTCCAAGCAATACACGCCTGCTGCTGGCCCGCGATCACGCATCGCCTCTTGCTCGGTGCTCGCAATCCAGAAGCGCGGCAGCACTCGAAGAGGCACTAGCTGGTCATCCTCTTCATCGCAGACGTCTTCGGCCCGCCGGGCCGGCGAGCGCTCGAGACTCGGCTGCATTCGCTCAAGGAGGAGCTCGGCGCCGGCTTCTGCATCGTGAACGGCGAGAACGCGGCCGACGGCGTGGGGATCACCGCGAAGCTCGCCGACAAGATCCTGGCCGCGGGCGCCGACGTCATCACGCTCGGCAACCACGTCTGGCGCCAGAAGGACATCATCCCGGTGCTCGAGCGAGAGGGGCCCGTCATCCGCCCGGAGAACCTCGGCGGGCCAGGACGGGGCCTCACCGTTCAGCCGGCGGCCGACTGCACGCCCGTCGCGGTGGTCAACCTCCAGGGCGCCCTCTTTCTCTCGCCGCCGAGGAGCCCGTTTCTCATCGTCGACGATCTCGTCGAGGAAGCTCGGCGCCAGGCCAAAATCGTGGTCGTGGACTTCCACGCCGAGGCGACGAGCGAGAAGGTCGCGCTCGCCCGCATGCTCGACGGTCGCGTAACGGCGGTGATCGGCACGCACACGCACGTGCAGACAAACGACGCGCGCGTGCAGCCGGGAGGCACCGCCGCGATCACGGACGCGGGCATGACCGGACCGCACGACTCCGTCATCGGCGTTCGCGCCGACCTCGCGATCGAACGGATGCGCACTTCTATGCCGGTGCGCTTCCATCCCGCCGACGGCGGCGTGCGCATCGAGGGCGCCGTCGTCGAGTGCGACGCCGAGGGCCGGGCTACGCGATGCGAGCCGCTCCGCGTCCCTGTCGACTGAGCACGACCAAGAGGATCGCGTAGAGCGCAACGAGTAGGAGGTCGCGGACGAGGACGAGCCACCCGACCGGCTCGAGCGCAACGACGTCCCAGTAGCGGAACGGGAACCACAGCTGCGTGGTGACGAGGGAGCCGAAGAGCACCGCGCACGCCGCCAGCCCGCCCGCGCCGGCCACCGCCGGGACGAGCGGGAGAAGCCAGATCAAAAATTGCGGCGAGAGCACCTTCCCGAACGCGACGAAGGCGGCGACCGAGGCGGCCCCCGCGGTGAGCAGGCCCTCCCGTCCCCGGTCGCGCGCGGCGAAGAGCGCCCAGACGAGCCCGACTGCGACGAACTGGAACGCGGTCAGGAGAGAGGCGATCGTTTCGGGCAGCGAGCCGGTGAGGTTTTGCGAGCCGTGCGAGTTCGTCACCGTCGCGTCGTAGATGCCGAGCTGCTTGGCCGCGAGGAGGACCGAAGCGCCCAGGCTCTCGAGCTGCAGGGGCCGCCCGAGCTGCGTGCCGATGCTGTGCGCGACCCCGCCGGGAGAGAGGATCAGAAACGGGACGAAGCACGCGGCGAGCACAGCGGCGAAGCAACCGACCCCGATCCAGAGCTCGCGCGTCCCACGCCGCTTCCCCACCCACACGAGCACGATCGGGAGGAGCACCAGCGGATAGATCTTGGCCGCGACCGCGAGCCCGAGCACGCCGAAGCCGACCCGTTCCCGCCTCCCGACGAATGCCGCGAGGGCCGCGATCGTGAGGGCTGCCGGCCAGAGGTCGTACCGCGACAGGACCACCGTCCCGAGGGCGAGGGGCGCGAGCGCGAGGAAGCACGTAGCCGAGTAGAGCCGCCCCGTGCCCGCCTCGACCACCGCAAGTGCGAGGCCGAGAGCCACGACGGCCCCGACCGCGCAGGCCCACATCAGCACCTCGAAGACGGAGCCGTAGTCATCCTCCTGCGCGAGCGCCGGAAGGACGAAAGCCGGGAGCGCAGCCGGCGGATACTCGAGGTCGAAGTCCCGGTAGGGGACCTGGCCGGCGAGGATCGCCTCGCCGTAGCGCTCGTACACCGGCGTGTCGATGATTTGCGTCCGGCTCCAGAAGCCGGTGTGCAGGAGCGCCCACGAGATCGTCAGGAGCACGATCCCGAGCGCGACCGCCTGCCCGACGCGGTTCGACTCAGCTCGTGGGAACGAGTGCTCTCGGCTCGTGCTCAAGCTCGGGGGGCGGCTCGGCCGGCTCCGCCGCACGGACCGGCAGGAGGGCCGGCGCGAAGAGGGCGAAGGCGACGAAGGGGAAGAACCACGGGATGTAGAGGTAGAACCAGTGCGTCAGCACCGCCTCGAAGCCGATCAGAAGCGCGGCCGACAGAGCGGCGATCTGAAGCTCGTTCTTCACGCGCGGCACGAAGTAGACCGCAAGCGCGCCGAAGAGGAGAACGACCTTGAGCCCGGTCTGGACGTGATGGAGGTTCGGGTACCCCGGGTACTGGTCCCAGTCCCAGATCGAGAACGGGGACGAGCGCGAGAGCTGCCAGCCGAACGTCCGGTCCCAGAAGACGCGCGCGGCGTGGAGCGGATCGGGCTCGAGGAAGAGAATCCAGAACCCGATTGCGGTGCCGAGCACGAAGCCGAGGAGGTACGTGACCTTGCTCCGTACGGCACCGCGCCAGTCCGGATACGAAGCCCAGAGGGGGAGAAGGAGGAGCGCGGCGAACTTCGTCCACGCGCCGAGCGCGAGGAAGAGCCCACGCGCCGGGGGCGAGGTGAGAAAGACGAGGCCCCAGACGAGAAGCGCAGGCATGATCGCGTCGTTCGAGTTCGAGCTCGAGACGTACTGCGTGAAGGGGTAAGCAGCCCACGCGAACGCGAGCGTCGCCCCGAGCATCCGCCCGCCGAGGCGAAGGCCGAGCACGCCCATCCCGACCAGCGCTAGGAGATCCCAGAGCAGCGAGGTCAGGTGCGCGGCCGGCAGGCCGGCCCACGTGCTCGAGCCGCCGTTCCACTTCCCGCTGAAACCGACTGCGAGGTAGGCCGGGACGTAGCCGAGATAGCTGACCGGTCCGTACGTGTCGCCGCGCTCGTTCGCCGACTCGCAGCGCCCGTTCGTCTGGACACGCTCGCGGACGTAGCCGTCGGCGTCCGGGAGCCCGCAGGTCTCGCCGTCGTCGGTCGGCATGTGGCCGTACGGCATCTCACCCTGGACGATGCGCTGGCCGCCGTCGATCCCCGCGAGGCCGACGTCGATCACGTTCGAATCCACGACATTCAGCGTGGTGCGGAAGCCCATCAGGAAGACCGTGGCTGCGAGCAGCGCCCACACCGGCCAGACCGGGCGCGACGACCCGCCCCGTCCACGCGCGCCGATCCAGATCATCCGCCCGAGGAGGTATGCGAGCGCCGGGTAGACGAGCGGCATCGCCGTGAAGACGTCGCCGATGTTGAAGAAGTAGAGAGAAGCCGAGAAGGAGAGTAGGACGAGCAGGTCGAGGTTCCGCACAGAAGCGATGCGCCGGAAGTCGGCCAACCCGACGAGGAAGACGACGCAGAACGTGAGCCAGACCCACAGCCGGTTGATCCCTCGGCCGAAGGCGCCGTCGTACCCGCGGGCCATCTTCCACGCGACCTGCGGCCCGGTCCACGCCTCGGTGACCTCGGCGGTCTGGTCGTCGACCTTGGCGTCGACGATCTGGCCGGCGTCGGGGAGGTCGGACCAGACCTTCACCGACCAGGTACCGGCGTCCTCGTCGAGGGTCGCCTGTTTCGTCAGCCCGCCGGCGGGATAGCGATCGACCCAGTCGGCGACCTTCGGAAAGGCGAGGACAGCGGCGATCGCGTCCTTGTCGGTCAGCTCGGCCGGGCGGGGCTCGTCCTGTGGGACGAACGGCGTCCCGATGAGATTGCCGTGCGAGTCGTAAACCGGCGCCTTCTGGACGGCGGCGGCAGTGGCCGGAACGGCCAGGGCCGCCAGCGCGAGAAGGAGAGCTACGCGGCCGGCTGGCGTCGGAAGCTCCAGAGCTTGTTCGCGACGAAGTTCCACGGCGTGACGAGCGCGATGGCGATCGCCTGAGCGGGAATCTTCGGCACACCGATCCCGACGAGGATCGCGAGGAACAGGAGATTGCCTGCGAGGGCGATCGTCGAGACGAGCAGGAAGCGAAGGCCCTGGTAGGCGATGTGCCCCCGCTGGTGCCGGAAGGTCCAGACCCGGTTCCACATGTAGTTGTTCGTGACGGCGACGAGGAACGAACAGACCGCCGCAGGGATGTAGTGCATGCCCGCCCAGTGGATGAGGGCCGCGAAGACGGCGAGGTTGACCACGTAGCCCGTCGCGCCGACGGTGCAGAACTTGGCGAGCTGGTACCAGTTGGCTCGGCGCCGAAGCGCCCCGCCGGCGGCGTCCGAGATCGCACTCGCTCGTCCCGTCACAGTGTCCGGCTGCGTGGCCACGCAGAGAGAAAGGTTAGACGGCTGGCCGCAGGGCATCCGGCCCAACCACGAGCCCGGGCCCGGCCTCGGCGGCCGCCCGGCCTTCCTCGGTCTCCACGACGAGCTCGACCAGCTTTCCGTTCGCCGCGAAGACGAGATCGACGACCGTCCCGAGCGCCCGGCCTCCCCGCCGCACGGGGAAGCCGCGGACGGCTGTTAGCGCCCGCGCACGCTGGCGGTAGAAGTCGAGCTCCTGCCGCATCAGGACAAGGGCCGACGGGACGGCAATCGAGTCCACGAGGATCTCGCATGCCGCGAGGGGGAGGTACCGGTGGGCGCGGTCGCCGCAGAGGACGTCGAAGCCGAGGACGCGCTGCAGCTCATCGTCCAGAAGGACGTCCACGACGACGCCGAGGCGAATGTCGGCATAGCAAACAGGCCGAGATTCGACCGCGCTTGCGCAAAGACCCCCGTCCATCGCCCGGGTGAATTCCCCCACCGTGGAGGGCGAAAACTAGAAGCCCTCGGCCCCGACGAGCGGCACGAACCGGCAGGGGACCGAGCGGGCGACGGCCGGGCCTTCGGGGCTCCGGACGATTACCTCGAGGCGCTGGCCCTCCTGCCCGCCGACGGGCACGACGAGCCTGCCGCGCGCGCGGAGCTGCTCGTACAGCGACTCGGGCATGGCCGGCGCCGCCGCCGCGACGACGATCGCGTCATACGGCGCGTGCTTCGGAAGGCCGAGCGACCCGTCCCCGACGTGCACGTCGACGTTCTCGTAGCCGGCGTCGGCGAGACGTGTCCGTGCCCGCTCCGCGAGCTCAGGGATCCGCTCGATGGTGTGGACATTCGCGCCGAGCTCCGCGAGCACGGCAGCCTGGTAGCCGGAGCCGGTGCCGATGTCCAGGATACTGTCGCCGTCACGCACCTCCGCCGCCTGGCAGATGACCGCGACCATGTACGGCTGCGAGATCGTCTGGCCGTGGCCGATCCGCAGCGGCATGTCGCGGTAGGCCTTGCGGCGTTCGCGGTCTCCGACGAAGAGCTCCCGCGGCACGCGGCCCATCGCCTCGAGGACGCGTTCGTCTGTGATCCCGCGGCCGGCGAGCTGCTCGTCGACCATGGCCTGCCGCTCCTCGGCGGGCTCAGACACCGGCCGAGACGCGCGCCCGCATTGACGGCGGCGGCTGCACCCCGAAATGGGACAGTGCGAGCGGAGCGAGATCCGTGATGCGCGCGTCCCGCGGCAGCGGCGGGTCGTCGAACCCCGCCGAGAGCATTGGCACCGTCGAGTCGCCGGCGAGCAGCGAGCCGTGGCTTCCGCCTCCCGCATGGTGCCGTCCACCGAGGTCCTCGAACTCCCATCCTGCCGCTGCCGAGACGATCACCTCGCCGGCGTTCGGGCACGCGAGGGCACACCAGACGCGCTCGTAGGCGTTCGGATAGTCGTCCCCGACGAGGATTCCGGCATCTCCAGAGACAGACCAGCCGCCGCTCTCGTCGGGCGCGAACCGGGCTTCGCTGCCCTCCTTGCGGGCGACCGCCTCGCCGTCCTCGAGGAACAGCGCGAGATCGACGCCGGCCGCACGGTCCAGACGCTCGGCCAGCTCGCGCGCCGGACGGCCGTCCAACGCGTAGACCATTCCGGAGCGGTTCGACGCGGTGACGACAGCGTCGCATCCGTCCGCCACGGTCCCGCGCTTCCCGGTGAAGACGGCGAGGTCGGCGAAAGAGTCCTGCAGGGTGGCGACTCGGTCGACGTGCGTCTGCCCGTGGTCGGAGCAGACCACGATCGCATAGCGGTCGAGGAAGGCTTCGTGGCCGCCGGCGGCCGCGATCAGCTCGCCCACTGCGGCGTCGGCGCGCTCGAGCGCCTGCACCGCCGCGTCCGGACCCGAGATGTGGGACGCGTAGTCGTAGTCCGGGAGGTAGAAGACGAGGAAGTCGAAACCGTCGCGCGTAACGAGCCAGCGGCCGATCGTCGCCGCGTACGCGTCCACGGAGCCCTCCGGCCTCGAGCGAATCGCCAGTGGGGCGCCGGTCACGTCCGACTCGAAGAGGTTGAAGAAGAAGAACCGGCGCGGGCCGTACGCAGCCTCGTACCAGCGGTTGCGCCCGGAGGGAAGAGGGAGCTTGATCGGATGCCGCGTACGGCCGCGGTAGCAGGTGAAGTTGATCGCCGCCGTTTCGAGCCCAGCGTCGTCGAGGGCCTCGAAGGCCGTCAGCGCCGGGGGCGAGACGTGCTCCTGGGTCATCGCGAAGACCGAGTCGCGGAGGGACCGCCGAGCTCCGGCCGCGCGTACCGCCGAGAACGAGGAGCCGTACTCGACCACGCGGCGCTCCAGCCGGTGGTACCAGACGAGATGCGGGATGTGATGCGTGTCGGGGTGGGCTCCCGTGGCGATCGACGTCAGGCAGACCGGGGTGACCGAAGGGAAGGTCGTCGTGCCCCTGACGTAGGAACCGGCTTCTCGCAGGAACGAGAGAGCCGGCAGCCGGCCCTCCCCGAGCGCCCGTTCCAGCATGGCGGGGGTGAGGCCGTCGATGACGGCGAGGACGAGCTTCTTCACGGCGCTAGTCCTTCGCCAGAACCCGCAGACCCGCGTACTTCTCGCCCGCGCGGCGCCGGAGCCGCCCGCCCACGAGCGGGGTAGTCACGGCCTCGAGGTAGCCGACCAACGGGATGAACGCGAGCAACGCGAGCGCGAGAAACGCGGCCGGGAACGCGGCGCGGACAAGCCGCCGCAACGCGATCCAGGCGACCGTCGCCGCCCCCGCCCACACCGCCGGGCCCCATGCGGCGACGAAGAAGGCGACGAAGATGCCGACCAGGGCGGCGATCGCGAACGCGATCGCGCCGAGGACACGTGGGCCGGCGGACTGGATCCAGGCCGCTGCCGTGCCGGCCGCGACGCCGAGGCCGGCGCTCACGCCCAGCCAGTACCAGTCGAAGAGCTCCATCGCACCCAGTCTAGCCAGCCCCGTTTGGCGTCCCTCGCGATCCGCCGGCGCCTTCGGAACCACACCGCCGGCGTAATACCCCGCGCGATACCCAACTCCGGGGTTTCTCCTGCTCGCGGGGAGGGAAATCCTTCCAGCACCAAGAACCGGAGTGCGCTTGCCTCACACCACCCCGACCCCCCAGTTGCTCTTTTTCACCCAGGAGACGTCCGGCCCCGCACGGCGGATGGAGAGCCTTCTCGCCCATCTCGCCCGCAAGGAGCGAGAGCGCCTGCGGATCTCTCGAATCGACGTCGCCACATCGCCCGAATGGGCCGACCGGCTCAGCGTCACCCAGGTCCCGACGCTCGTTCTCTTGAAGGATCGGCGGCCAGTCGAGCGCTTGGAAGGACGGGTGAGCGCCCCCCAGATCGAGCGCATGCTGGCCCCTTACCTCGACCCGCTGGAGGCCGAACCCGCAGTCGCCTAGCGGGCCCTAGGGCGGCGGGTCACGCCCCTCCCTCTCCCCGCCGCCCATCGGCCCTTTTCCGAGCCCGGAGCGCGATCTCTCCTGATCACGCGCTGGGCTCAGCTCGGCGACTGCAGGCGCTCGATGACCGCCAGGAGGAACTCGCTCGCCCGCGCGCCGTCGACCACACGATGATCGAAGGTGCAGGACAGCCAGCCGACCTCCCGGGGCACCACCTGTCCGTCCACGACGGCGGCACGGGGGCCGATGCGGTGAAGGCCGAGAATCGCGACTTCCGGATGGTTGACGAGCGGCGTCGCGAAGAGCCCGCCGAGCCGGCCGGCGCTCGTGACCGTGAACGTGGAGCCGCGAAGCTCCTCCGCAGGCAGTTTCCCCGTGCGGGCGCCCTCGGCCAGGCGCGCTGATTCGGCTCCGAGCTCGTCGAGGGACTTCTCGTCGGCGGCGCGCAGGACCGGGACCACGAGGCCCTCATCGGTCTGCACCGCGAGCCCGATGTCGTAGCGCTCCCAGTACACGATCTCGTTCCCGGCCAGCGTCGCGTTCAGCTCGGGGTAGGCCTTCAGCCCCTCGATGGCCGCCGCGAGCACGTAGGGCAGGTAGGAGCGCTCGCCGCGGGACTGCGAAAGCGCAGTGAAGTCGCACTCCTCGACGACCGTGACCGAGGGCACCTCGCGGTGCGAGCGCGTCAGGTGCTCGGCGATCTGGCGCCGGATGCCCCGCAGCGGCTCGCGCCGCTCTCCTTCGGCCGGACCTGCCATGCCGCGCACATCGTCCTCGGTGATGCGCCCTCCAGGGCCAGTGCCCCTAACCGTGCTCAGATCGACTTCGAGCTCCTCCGCGATCCGCCTGACAAGCGGGGTCGCCTGCACCTTCTCTGGCGCAGGCGCGGGTGCCTCGCCGTCCGAACCGATCAAGACCAAAGGCGTGCCGACGGGGACCAGCTCGCCCTCGCCGACGAGGATCTGCGCGACCTTGCCCGCGGCAGGCGAAGGAATTTCGACCGTCGTCTTGTCGGTCTGGATCTCGACGAGCGGCTCGTCCTCGGCAATCTCCTGCCCGACCTCGACGAGCCAGCGCGCGATCTCGCCCTCGCGCACGCCCTCGCCCAGGTCGGGAAGCTTGAACTCGTAGGCCATAGTGATCAGTCCGGTGACATTACCGGGCTTCTGGCGCGCGAAAAGCGAGCCAGGCAAGGACGCAGGGAGCCCGCGTATCGGAAGAGACACGTGGGCGACTGAGGACGCCGCGCGGCGATGCATCGCAGCCGCTCAGAAGGCCGCAGGATGTCGCGGGGCGGGTCACTTTAGAAGCTCAGGACCTGCTGAACGGCCTCGACGACGCGCGCCGGCGAAGGAATGTGCTCGTCCTCGATCGACCAGAAGGGGAAAGGGACGTCATAGCCCGTCACCCGAAGGACGGGGCCACGCAGGTCGAGGATCGCCTTCTCCGCGAACAGCGCTGCGATCTCGGCGCCGAAGCCGGCGACGCGCGGCGCCTCCTGCACGATCACCGCCCGCCCCGTCTTGGCCACCGAGGCGAGGAGCGTCTCCTCGTCGAGCGGCTTGAGCGTGCGGACGTCGACCACCTCCGCGCTCGCCTCGAGCTCGTCCGCCGCCTGCTCTGCGACCGCGACCATGCCGCCGTAGGCGATGAGCGTGACGTCGTCGCCCTCGCGCGCGATGCGCGCCTTGCCGAGCGGCACGATGTGCTCGCCCTCGGGCACGTCCTCGCGCGGGCTGCGGTAGAGCACCTTCGGCTCCATGAGGACGACCGGGTCCGGCGAGCGGATCGCCGCCGCCAGCAGGCCCTTCGCGTCGGAGGGCGTCGACGGGATTGCGACCTTGATCCCCGGGGTGTGCACGTAGTAGGTCTCCGGCGAGTCCTCGTGGAGCTCTGGCGCCTTGACGCCGCCGCCCGTCGGCATGCGGATGGTGATCGGGAAATCCATCGCCCCGTTCGTCCGCCAGCGGTAGCGGCCGACGTGGCAGATGAGCTGGTCGAGGCACGGGTAGCTGAAGGACTCGTACTGCATCTCGCAGACCGGTCGCCAGCCGGCCATTGCGAGGCCGACGGCCGTCCCGAGAATCCCGGCCTCCGCGAGCGGCGTGTCGACGCAGCGGTCAGGGCCGAAACGGTCGAGCAGGCCGGCGGTCGCCCGGAAGACTCCGCCTGCGCGGCCGACGTCCTCGCCCATGACCATGACGCTCCCGTCGCGGTCCATCTCGACGTGAAGCGCGTCGTTCACCGCCTCGACCAGGGTCCTATTCGGCATAGGCGTTCCTCGTCACCAGGTCGGGGTCGGGCTCGGGCAGCGCCTCCGCGGCGGCGATTCCGGCCCGCATTGCCTCTTTCGCGTCGGCGGCTGTCGACTCGACGAGGTCGTCGCCGAGGAGCCCCAGCCGACGGAGGTAGCGCTCGTAGCGGCCGACGCATTCGTTGGCGCGCTCGGCCTCGACACGCTCCGGATCGATGTAGGCGCTCGGATCGTCGGCGGTCGCGTGCGGCGCGCAGCGGTAGGTGACGGCCTCGATGAAGGTCGGTCCCTCTCCTGCCCGCGCGCGATTGATCCCCTCGCGCGTCGCCTCGAAGACGGCCAGCACGTCGCCGCCGTCCACCCGTACGCCCGGCATCCCGTACCCGGCCGCCTTGTCGGCAAGGCTCGCCGCGCGCGTCTGGGCCTCGACCGGCGTCGAGATCGCCCAGCCGTTGTTGTTGCAGAAGAGAACCACCGGCGCCCGCATCACGGCGGCGAAGTTCGCCCCCTCGTGGAAGGCGCCTTCCGAGGTGGCCCCGTCGCCGAAGTACGCGATCGCGCAGGCGGGCTCGCCGCGAAGCCTCTTCCCCCAGGCGAAGCCGACTGCGTGCGGCACGTGGGTCGCGATTGGCACGGCGATCGAGGCGACGCCGTACTTCCGAGGATCCCACCAGCCTGCGGGATGGCCCCGCCACCAGGCGAGCACCTTCTCCGGCGGCATGCCTCGGAGGAGGCCGATCGCAGACTCGCGGTACGACGGGAAGATCCAGTCCCCGCGGTCGAGCGCGTGGAACGAGCCCGCCTGCATCCCCTCGTGCCCCCAGAAGATCGCGTAGGTCCCGATGCGCCCCTGGCGGTGGTAGACGACTGAGCGCTCGTCGTAGGTCCGCAGCAGCACCATCGCACGGTAGAGCTCGAGCAAATCCTGATCGGTGAGGCCGTCGACCTCTCCGTCCGGCTGAGCTTCCCCGTCCCCGATCACCCTCCGCATGTCCCCTTCGGCGGGAACCACCTGGGCCATGCCGGGATTATTCCGGCACGAGCACCCGGAGCGCCGAGCGCTCCGCCTCGAAGTGCGCCTCCTCGACGTCGCCGAGGTCTTCGCCGTCCACCTGGAGCGGCATCGGCCGGTCCGCGCGGACGACGAGCTCGTCCGCGTCGTGCACATAGAGGACGTGCGGGGAACGCTGCTGCCCCTTCCCGGCGAGCGCCCAGGCGGCGACCTGGGGCAGTCGCCTTGCCTTGAGCTCACGCGGGGCGACGAGATCGAGCCCGAGCTCGAACTTCGCCTTCGGCGCGATGCGGAGCGGGATCCGGCCGACATAGCTGTACGGATGGCCGTTGGCAACGAGCGCGAAGGCGACGCGGCCGAGCCCCTCCACCTCCATGGCCGGCACGAAGCGCGCACGACTGTCGGCGAAAATCCCCGCGAGCGCGCGGGCGAAGGCGAGGTCGTTCGCTCGCTTACCGCTCGCTCGTCCGAGCGCGTTGACGCGGCGCACGAGCTCTGCGTCGATCCCGAAGCCGCCGCTGAAGGTGAAGCGCCTGCCGTTCACGCGGCCCAGCGAGATGCGCCGCTCGAGGGGCGAGGACGCCAGCGCACGAGCCGCGGCGACCGGGTCGCGCGGGAGGCCGAGAGCGCGCGGGAAGACGCTCGTCGAGCCTCCGGGGATGAATCCGACAGGCAGGTCGGCCTCGAGTCCGTTCACGACTTCGTTGTAGCCGCCGTCTCCCGAGAAGACATAGATGCGCTCCGCGTCGCCACGGCTCACAGACTCGGCGATCTCTGCCGCGTGGAGCGGCCGCTCGGTGAGAATCGTCCGGAGGTCCCCGGCTCCCTGGAGAGCCTCCTCGACCGCCACGGTGAGGTCGGGCGTCACCCCGGAAGCGTTCGGATTGACGATCAGCACGGCGGAAGGCACCGCCGCACTCTAGAAAGGAAGCGGGCCGGCCATGAGGCCGGCCCGCTCGACTTCGTCGTGTCGTTATCCGCCGATCTGCGGGGCGACGCGACCGAAAGGTCGGCCGTGGTCGCCGCGGTGCAGTCGAAAGGCTCCTTGAGGCCGCCTGGGCGAGAACGTTGGCCACGGCAACGGGCCTTTAGAGAAATCCCCTACGGATGAGTCGAATAGCCCCGAAGTCCGTCGAGGAAAAGTGCGTAGAAACGGTCGGCGAGCGCGTCCGTGTCGGCCCCCGGCGCGAGCCAGGTGTACGCCCAGTTCGCCGCCGAGAGAAACACGAGCGCGGCCGCGGTCACGTCGAGGTCGGCGCGGAGCTCCCCGAGGTCGCGGCCTTCGCGGAAGAGCTCGCGGATCCGCTCCTCATACCGGCGCCGCTCGGAGACGATCTCCTCGAGCCGCTCGCGCTCGAGGTACTTCCATTCCTGAACGAACACCGTCGCGACGTCGAGCTGTTCCGCCACGACACGCAGGTGCGCGCGGAGAGCGACCCGAATCTTCTCGGCAGGGGGCGCGTCGTCGGGCACCGAGTCGAGAGCGCCGTGGAAGGCGGCCGCGCCCCCGCGCATCGTCTCGTAGAGCAGGTCTTCCTTGCCCTCGATGTGGGCGTATAGCGACCCCTTCTGCACGCCCATCGAATCGGCGAGGTCGCCGATCGACGTGCCGTGGTAGCCCTTCTCGGCGAATAGGCGCGCCGCCTGGCGGGAAAGCTCTTCTTTCCGTGACATCGTGTACCGTTACCCTAACGATCGTTTGGGTATGAACGAAGCCGAATTCGAAGCGTACGTCCAGGACGGGGGCCAGGTCGAGGCCGGCGACGCGATGCCGGAGGACTACCGCAAGGCGCTCGTCAAGTTCATCGAGATGCACGGCAACTCGGAGCTGATGGGCGTCCTTCCCGAGCGCGAATGGATACTGCGCGCGCCGACCCTGCAGCGGAAGCTCGCGCTCACCTCCAAGGTGCAGGACGAGGTCGGCCATGCGCAGCTGATCTACCGCGTCGTCGAAGATCTCGGCAAGCCGCGCGAGACCTGCCTCGACGACCTCGTCGCGGGCAAGACGAAGTTCCACAACGTCTTCCACTATCCGACGAAGACCTGGGGCGACGTGGGCGTGATCGCGTGGCTCGTGGACGCCGCGGCGATCATCTCCCAGAAGGCGCTCCTCAAGTGCTCCTACGCCCCGTACGCCCGGATCATGAAGAAGATCTGCTGGGAGGAGTCGTTCCACATCCTCCACGGGCGCGACGTGATCCTCACGATGATGAACGGGACTGACGAGCAACGGGAGCTCGTGCAGGAGGCCCTGAACAGATGGTGGGGCCCGCTCATGCAGTTCCACGGGAACCCGATCCCGGCCGAGGACGACCCGATGTACCGCTGGCGGATCAAGAGCCAGGCGAACGAGGAGGCGCGCCAGCAGTTCCTCGACGGCTACGTGCCGCAGATCTGGGAGCTCGGCCTCACCGTGCCCGACCCGAAGCTCGAGCAGGGCAAGGACGGCGTCTGGAGCTACTCGGAGCCCGACTGGGACGAGCTCAAGCGGGTCGTCACCGGGAACGGGCCCGAGACCGAGCGCCGGCTCGGCCTCCGCCATGCCTCGCGCGAGGAGACGGCGTGGGTGCGGCGCGCGGTGCTCGCGGACGCGGCGTGATCTGGGAGATCTTTCGGCAGGAACGCGAGGGACAGCCGTTTCAGCACGGCGGCTCACTCGAGGCGCCCGATCTCGTCTTCGCCGAGGCCTATGCGCGTGAGTTCTACGGCCGGCGCGGCGAGTCGTTCGCACTCTGGATCGTCCCGCGCGAGTCCGTCGAGGAGGTTCGGGAGCCGTACGTCGCCGAGGTCTTCGACCGCGACTACCGCCGGGTGGACGGCTACTCCCTCAAGGTGAAGCTCAAGGAGGCACGTGAGCGCGCAGGAACTTCTGAGCCTCGCTGACGACGAGCTCATCCTCGGCTGGCGCAACTCCGAGTGGACGGGCATTGCGCCATTCCTCGAGGAGGACGTCGCCTTCTCGTCGATCGCGCAGACCGAGATCGGCCACGCGCGGGCCTGGTACGAGCTCGCCGCGAAGGAGCTCGGTACGGATGCGGACTCCCTCGCCTTCGACCGCGAGCCGGACGAGTACCGGTGCGCTCCGCTGGTCGAGATGCGCATGGCGGACGACTGGGCGCGGACGATCGCACGCCACTGGCTCTACGAGACAGCCGACCGTATCCGGATTCAAGTCCTGCTCAACTCGATCGACCGGAAGGTGGCGGGCCTCGCCGAGAAGGTCGACCGCGAGGAGACCTACCACCGCATGCACGCCGAGATGTGGGCCGAGCGTCTGCGGGACGAGCCCGCGTTTCGCAAGGCCGCCGACGAGTTGTGGCCGTACGCCCTTGGCGTCCTGCCCGAGGGACAACGGTCACTCCTCTGCGAGGCCGTCGAGCGGGACGAGGGCGAGCCGATCGAGCGCCGCGGACACACCGACGAGCTTCGCCCGCTGTGGGAGGAGATGACGATGGTGCGCCGCTCGGTGCCGGGGGCCTCATGGTGACCGCCGAGCGCGTGTGGGAGGCATTGGCCGAGATCCCCGATCCCGAGATCCCGGTCCTCTCGCTCGTCGACCTGGGTGTCGTGCGAGACGTCGAGGTGGACGGCGACCGCGTGCACGTCAGCTTCACGCCGACCTTCCTCGGCTGCCCGGCGCTCGAGGTCATGCGCGACCAGATGGCGGAACGGATCCGTGAGCTCGGCGCCGAGCCGGACGTCGAGGTCCTGACCGAAGGCTGGTCGAGCGACTGGATCACCGGGGAAGGACACCGCAAGCTCCGGGACTCCGGCTTCGCGCCTCCGTCGGGCAGGTCGCCCGCCACGCTTGTGCAGATCCAGACGGGACCCCATTCGTGCCCCTATTGCGGCTCGACCGACACACGGCTCGACAATCTCTTCGGCCCGACCCCGTGCCGTTCGATCCGCTACTGCAACGCCTGCCGCCAGCCGTTCGAGCAGTTCAAGACGCTCTGAGCCCGCCCTCAGTGGAAGACGTGCGAGAAGAAGACGAGCACGGCGCAGCCGAGGCACACAGGCACGGTCAGCACCACCCCGAATCGCCGGCGGAGCCAGGTCACGGCACCGGTGGCAAGCGCCCCTAGAGCCCCGAGGTAGACGGCCAGCGCGGGCATGTCCCCTACCTCTGAGTTTCGATAGTACGGAGGCCCGTCGTACACGTCGAACGAGTAGTAGAACGCAACCACGAAAACGCCCACCAGCGGCGCGAGAAGGGCGAACAGGCCGGTCGGCTTTCCCGAGGCGAGCTGCCAGACGGCGGCGAGCGCGATGAGCAGGACGGTGAGGAAGACGATCTGTACCGGCACCCATTGGCGATCCGGCGGAACGGCCTCCACATCGATCAGCACCATCCAGACCGTTGCCACGGAGAGGGCCGCGACGAGGATCAGGACCGGAATGTCTCGGAGCGCGAACCGCATCGTCACGCCACCGCTGCACGATGCCATCGATCCCAAAGCTTCCGGCCTGTGACGCCGAGCAGGACGACGACTGCCTCGACCGGCGCGAGCAAGAGGACGCTGAACCAAAATCGGAAGCGGTTCGTGATAGTCGCCGCTCGGATAGCCGAACGGAAGTGACATTGCGACAGCGACAAACGGGAGTCCGGGAGCCAACCACGATCCGGTGGCGAGCCCGGCGCCTAGACTCGCCAGCCCGATACCCGAGAAAATAAACGCGGCCCCGAAGTCGCTTCCGTAGAAAATCGTTCGCTCGATGCTCACTATCCACAGAGCCTGGAGGACGAGGTAGACCATCACCGCTATCCTGCGTTTGTATCGCACTACTGCTATATATAGCATGATTGAGATATGAGTCAACCCATGGAGCGAATCCGCGCACGCCTGGCCGGAGCCGAAGAGGGCTGGCTGTTCGCGCAAATCGCCGGGCAGGTGGCAGATCGCCGGAAGGAGCGTGGCCTGTCCCAGGCCGATCTCGCCGCACTCGTGGGCACGACCCAGTCGGCGATCGCGCGGCTCGAAAGCGGCGGGCGGCCGCCGAGGATCGACACCCTTCTTCGGATCGCCAACGCCCTCGACGCCGACCTGCACATCGAGTTGCTCGACCGCGAGCCCGGCTAGACTCGGCGCGATGCGGGGCTCTGTTGCAGCACTGGTGGGGGTCCTCTCCCTGCTCGCAGCCGGTTGCGGCGGCGGGGGCGAGGAACCTTTGAGCAAGGCCGATTTCCAGAGCCAGGCGAACGCGATCTGCGCGAAGTACGAGAAGCAGCTCAACGCGCTCGGCACCCCGTCGAGCATCGATGAGGTCCCCGACCTCGTTCAGCACGCGCTCGTGATCCTGAACAAGGAAATCGACCAGATCGCCGCGCTGAACCCGCCCGACGAGCTGCAGAGCGACTTCGACAAGATGATCGCCGCCTCGAACAAGACGAAAGCAGCCGCCAACGACCTTTCCGCGGCGGCAAAGTCGGGCGATCAGGCGGCCGTGCAGAAAGCGCTCGAGGAAGGCAATGCCGCGAGCGACGAGGCCGACCAGCTCGCCGCCGGGCTCGGCCTCGCCGAGTGCAACACCAACGGTTAGCGACCGGTAAAGCGGGGCTCGCGCTTCTCGAGGAAGGCGGCGACGCCCTCCGCGAAGTCGTCGCTCGCCGCTGCCGCGGCCTGAAGCTGCGCCTCGAGCTCGAGCTGCTCGTCCAGGGTTGCGTCGGGAGCCCGGTCGAGCAGGCGCTTCGTCATGCCGATCGCCCGCGTCGGCAGGGCTGCGAACACGCCCGCGACCGACGCCGCGCGCTCCGCGAGCTTCCCCGACTCCACGACCTCCGTGACGAAGCCCCACGCGTGCGCGTCGCCCGCGGTCAGCTGCTTGCCTGACGCGAGCCACTCGAAGGCGCGGCCGTAGCCGAGCAGGCGGGAGAGGAAGAAGCTTGCACCCGTGTCCGGGACGAGGCCGATCGTGACGAACGCGGGCACGAAGACGGCCGAGTCGGCGGCGATGCGGATGTCGCAGGCAGCAGCGAGCGCGAGGCCGGCGCCTGCCGCAGGCCCGTTCACCGCCGCGATGACGGGCTTCTCGAGCGAGCGGAGCGAGAGAACGTTGCGGTTGTACATCGAGCGCAGCCGCTCTCCGATGTCTCCCGCGCCCTCCTGGAACTCCTTGAGGTCCTGGCCGACGCAGAAGCCGCGACCGGCGCCGGTCAAGACGACTGCGCGCACCTCCGGATCGCCCGCCTCCTTGAGCGCCGCGCGGAAGCCGTCCTGCATTGCCCGGTCGAATGCGTTCAGGACGTCCGGCCGGTTGAGCGTGATCGTCATCACGCCCCCGTCGCGCTGCGTCTCGACCTCGGCCACTCGGTAGACCTCCCCGCCGCTGCTAGCTTGGAACGGTGGATCTTAGAGCCCGTTTCATGATGGGGCCTCGTTGCCGAGGCGCGATGGGTGCCGCGGGGCGAGGACGCACGGAGCGCGGGTATCGAGTGAGATACCTGCGCGACCGAGGACGCGGCCACGCGTCGTTCAGTGCGGTTCGGCGACTTAGGTCTTGATCGTGAATCGGGCTCTTACGTTCATCTCGTCGCCCGAAGTTCCGGCCGAGGAGGACGTCCTCGACGCGTACTCCCGGGTGGTCATAGCCGTCGCGGATCGGCTCTCACCCTCGGTCGCCAACCTCCGCGTCTCGCGCCGGGTTCGCGGCGGCCGGCGTATGGACGGGGGCGGAAGCGGCGTTGTGGTCACTCCTGACGGCTTCATGCTCACGTCCGCGCACGTGGTCGCGAGCGGCACGGCGGGTGTCCGCGCCTCCTTCGTCGACGGCTCCGAGGTCGGCGTCGAGGTCGTCGGAACGGACCCGCTCTCGGACCTCGCCGTGCTGCGCGCCGAGGGAACCGACTTCACCCCGGCGGTGCTCGGAGACGCGGAGAACCTTCGCGTCGGCCAACTCGTCGTCGCGATCGGGAACCCGCACGGCTTCGCCGGCTCCGTGACCGCGGGCGTGGTGTCCGCGCTCGGCCGCTCCCTGCCGGTGCGCTCGCGCGCGGCCGGGCGGATCGTCGAGAACGTGATCCAGACAGACGCGGCCCTCAACCCGGGCAACTCGGGCGGGGCTCTCGCGGACGGACACGGCCACGTAGTCGGGATCAACACCGCCGTCGCAGGAGTCGGCCTCGGGCTCGCCGTCCCGATCAACGAGACGACGAGGAAGATCATCGGCGCGCTCATGAGCGAAGGCCGGTTCCGCCGCGCTTACCTCGGCATCGCCGGCGGCCCGCGTCCTCTTCCCCCGCGGCTCGCCCGCGAGCTCGGCCGCGAGACCGGCGTCGAGATCGTCGAGGTGGTCGAGGGCAGCCCGGCTGCAAGAGCCGGTCTCCGCGCCGAGGACCTCATCGTCGAGCTGAACAGTGTTGCCGTCGCGGGCGTGGACGACCTCCAGCGCCTCATGGCCGGCGAGCTGATCGGCGAGTCCGTGACGCTCGAGACCGTGCGCGACGGAACGCGGACCAAGATCGAGCTCGTCCCCGTCGAGCTCGAAGTCTGAGCTACTTCCCTTTGAAGTCAGGTGGCCGCTTCTCGAGGAAGGCCTTCATCCCCTCCTGAGCATCCTCGGAGGAAAGCGCGAGGTGAAACGCCTTGCGCTCGGCGTCGAGACCCGCGCGGAGGCTCGACTCGAACGCCTGGTTCATCGCCTCCTTCGCGAGCCGCACACCGACCGGGCTCTTGGCCGCGATCGCCTGCGCGACGCGCTTCGCCTCCTCGAGCCACGCCTCGGCGGCGACCACCCGCGCGACCAGGCCTGCCGCCTCCGCCTCCCGCGCCGTGAGGAAACGACCCGTGAGGATGACGTCCATCGCCTTCGACTTCCCGATCGCCCTGGTCATGCGCTGCGTCCCGCCGGCACCGGGCAGGACGCCGAGGTTCGTTTCCGGCTGGCCGAACTGCGCGGTCTCCGAGGCGACGATGAGGTCACACGCCATTGCCAACTCGCAGCCGCCGCCGAGGCAGTAGCCGCACACGGCGGCCACGATCGGGGTCCGCACGGAGCGGATCGCGTCCCACTTGTCGATGCGCCCGCCGAAGTAGAGCTCGAGCGCAGTCGAGTCCGAGAGCTCGCCGATGTCCGCGCCCGAGGCGAAGGCCTTCTCGTCGCCGGCGATGACGATGCAGCGGACCGCCTCGTCGTCGTCGAGGTTCTCGAGCGCGCCGACGAGCTCGGACATGAGCTGGTTCGAGAGAGCGTTCAGTGCCTCCGGCCGGTTCAGCCGGATGACGGCGATGGGCTCCTCGCGCTCGAGGAGGACGGTCACCGGTCGGTGAGGCGGACCGAGATCCGCCAGGACGCACTCCAGCGTCCCCGGTCGTTGGTGAAGCCATCGGTCACGGCATAGGTCCCGTTCAGGCTGCGCCCTTCAGTGCGCGCAAGCCACCTGAGCCGGGCCTTCACGATCGCCACGTCTCCGCAGGTCCGGGCGTCCTCGACGTCAGCCTCAAGAAGCTCGGTCTCGATGTTCGGCAGCGACGCGATCCAGCTCTCACGCGGCATGTGACGCGAAACGCCGCCGACGCTCGCGAGCACGTAGTCGTCGCCGAGGAACCGCTCCGCCGCAGCTTGGTCCTGCCGGTGCACGATGCCTGCCCACTCGGACTCGAGAGCCTGAAACTCCTCAGTCATCGTCTTTCTTCCGGGAGAGGAACTTCTCCACGGCCTCGCGCGGCTCGTCCGTCGCCATCGACAGCGCAAGCCAGTCGCGCGCGTGGTTCACGGTCTCGTGCCAGGACAGGTCGCGCCAGAAGTTGAGCTGCTGCTTCGTGTAGCGGACGGTCTGCGGGAGCTTCGCCGCGAGACTCTCGACGACCCGGTCGACCTCGGTGTCCAGCGCCTCCTCCGGAACGACCGAGTTCACGAGCCCCCACTCGGCTGCCTTGGCCGCCGGGATCTCCTCGCAGAGAAGGAGGATCTCCCGCGCGCGGCGGTCGCCGACCATGATCGGCAGCCACTGCGTCGCGCCGCCCGCAGGCACGGAGCCGTGCTCAGGACCGACGTGGCGGATGAACGTGTCATCGACCATGACAGCCAGGTCGCAGGCCATCTGGAGCTCGTTGCCGCCGCCCACGCAGATGCCGTTGATGCGGGCGAGCGTCGGCTTGCCGATCTCGCGCAGCCGGTCATGCATGTCCTTGAAGGCGCCGAACCACTTCCAGTACTCGCCCGGCTTGCCGAGGTAGTCCTCGCTCCACGACTTCAGGTCCGCGCCGACACAGAAGGCCCGGCCGGCGCCGGTGACGACGACGACGCGGACCTCGTCGTCCCAGGACGCGTCCTCACACGCGCGCGCGATCTCCCGCAGCATGCGGAAGTCGAAGGCGTTCAGGACCTCGGGGCGGTTGAGCGTGATCGTCGCCCGCGGCGGCGCCTTCTCGTAGACGATCGCCTCGAACCCGAGCTCTGCGGGGTCGACCGGGGTCGGCCGGTCCGGTTCAGTCATTCGACGTCGGCGAAGTGGACGTGGAAGGGGACGCCCAGCTCGGCGGCGTCGCGACCCGTAGCGGCGAACTCGTCGGTCTGCGCGGCCGCCTTGAACGCATCCATGTCCGGGAACTCCCACTCCGCGTAGTAGGCGTACAGCTCGCCAGTGGGCGCGCCGAAGATCTTGCCGTGGCGGAAGGTGCCGCCCTCGACCCGGCTGCAGAGCTCGGCGTGTTGCTCGTAGCGGGCGAGGTCCGGCTCCTGCTCGTAGAGGACGAACACTTTGATCATCGCCTGCGAAGGATTCCCGATTCGCGCGAAAGCCGCTGAGCGAAATACACCGGGATGATCGTCAGGGCAATGATCACCGCCACCACGACGTTGACCTGCGGGAGCTGCTGGCCGAGCCTGATCTTCCCGAAGATCCAGAGCGGAAGGGTGTTCTGGGCGCCCGCCGTGAACGTCGTCACGATCACCTCGTCGAACGACAGTGCGAATGCGAGGAGCGCTCCCGAGACGAGCGCAGTCGAGATGACAGGGAACGTGACGAAGCGGAAGGTCTGCCAGCCGTCCGCCCCGAGATCCATGGACGCCTCGACGAGCGACGGGGAGGTGCGCCGCAGCCGTGCGATGACGTTGTTGTAGACGATCACGACGCAGAAGGTCGCGTGGCCGACGATGATCGTCCAGATGCTCAGCTGCCAGCCCCAGAAGCCGAAGTAGGAGTTGAGCGCCATGCCCGTGATGATCCCGGGGAGCGCGAGCGGCAGAACGAAGACGAACGAGATCGTCTCTCGGCCGAAGAATCGGAACCGGCTGACCGCGAACGCGCCGGCCGATCCGAGGACGAGGGCGATCGAGGTCGCGGCGAGGGCCGCCTTCAGCGAGAGCACGAGCGCCTCACGCACCTCCTCGTTGTGCCAGGTCGAGCTGAACCACTCGGTCGAGAAGCCCTCAATGGGCCAGCTCTGGATGTTCGAGGAGTTGAAGGCGTAGAGGACGATGATCCCGATCGGCGCGTAGAGAAAGAGGACGACGAGCACCGTCCACGTCCAGAGGCCGAAGCGGGTCGCCCTCGTTTCCACTACATCGCCTCGAAGGCGCCGAGCCTGCGCGCGACGAGAAGGTAGATGCCCATGACCGCGAGCGGCACGACGGCGTACGCGGCGGCAAACGGAACGTTGTTCGCGATGCCGACGCTCGAGTAGACGACGTTCCCGATGAACTGCGAGCTCGCGCCGCCGACGAGCGTGGGGGTGATGTAGTCGCCGAGCGTGAGCGCGAAGGTGAAGATCGAGCCCACGACGATGCCGGGAAAGGCGAGTGGCAGGACGATGCTCCTCGTCGTCCTCCAGCCCTTGGCGCCGAGGTCGGTCGAGGCCTCGAGGTACGAGTCCGGGATCCGCTCCATCGCCGCGTAGACGGGCAGGATCATGAAGGGCAGCCAGACGTACGAGAAGACGATCCACATCGCCCAGTTCGAGTACGCAATCCCCACCGTCGGCAGGCCGAGTTGCTCGAGCGTCCAGTTGAGGACGCCTTCCTTGGCGAGGATCAGGCGCCAGGCGTAGACGCGCGCGAGGTAGCTCGCCCAGAGCGGCAGGAGCACGAGGACGAAGAGCGCCGCGCGGGTTCGCGGCGAGGCGAGGCGCGCCATGAAGTAGGCAAATGGAACCGCGATGATCGCGTCCGTGATCGTGACTGCGGCCGCGATCCCGATCGTCCTGAAGGCGATCGTGCGGTAAACGGGCTCGGTGAAGACCGTCTTGAAGTTGTCGAGGTTCCAGTCGTGGACGAGCTCGGTCGTGAACGGGTCGACCCGCCAGAAGGCCGAGACGAGGAGGACGACGAGCGCTGTCAGGTAGAGCAGCGCGAACCACGCGAGGGGCGGCAGGAGAAGGAAGGTGCCGCGAAGCCACCCCCGGCGCCAAAACGCCGCCGAGAGACGGCGGCGGGCCGCCCACGAGGGGCGGCCCGCGGTATCAGCGCCAGCGGCCATGCGCTACTAGCCGGTGATCTCCGTCCACGCCTGTTGCCAGGCCGTGTAGTCCATGCAGTCGGTGTCGCCGTTGCCGCAGTCGGCCTGCGGCGTCTTCCAGAACTTGATCGAGTCGAAGTAGGCCGCGTCTGCGTCGCCGTGGTACTTCGCGCACGAACCCGGATCGATCTTGTCCATCTCGGCACACGCCTTCGTGTTCGCCGGCGTCTCGCCGAAGAAGATCGCCTGCTGTGCCTGCACGAGCGGCGTCGTCGCATGCTGCATCCAGAGGTAGGCGCAGTTCGGATGCTGAGACTTCGCCGACAGCATCCAGGTGTCCGCCCAGCCGGTCGCCCCTTCCTGGGGAATCGTGTCCTTGACGGGCACGTTGTCCGCCTGGAGCGTGTTGGTCTGGTACGGCCAGGACGCCCCGAGAACCGCGTCGCCGTTCTTGAAGAGATCGATCTCGTCGGAAGCCAGAGACCAGTACTTCTTGATGAGCGGCTTCTGCTGCTTGAGCAGATCGACTGCGGCGTTGAACTGCTCCTCGTTCAGCTCGTACGGATCCGTGATGCCGAGATCCGGCTGGGCGACCGAGAGATAGAGCGCCGCATCGGCGATCTGGATGGGGTTGTTCGGGACGGTGATCTGACCCTGGTACTTCGGGTCGTAGAGCACCTGCCAGCTCGTCGGCGCCGGAGTGACCTTCTCGGTGTCGTAGAGGAGGGTGTTCGGCCCCCATTCGTACGAGACGCCGTAATGCTGACCGTCGATGGTGTTGTGCGGGGGCGATTTGAGCGCTTCGCTGAAGTCGGCATAGCCGGGAATCAGGTCCACGTTCACAGGCTGGACGTCGCCGCCCTTGATGAGCCGGAGGCTTGCATCGCCCGAGGCCGAAACCATGTCGTACTGGCCACCGCCGCCCTGGCGCATGAGCGTGACCATCTCGTCGGAGGAGCCGCCGTACTTCACGTTGACCTGACAGCCCGTCTTCTGCTCGAAGGGCTTCACCCACTGGTCCTCCGTGTAGCCCTCCCACGCGATGAGGTTGAGCGCGCCTTCTCCGGGCCCGACCTTGGTCGGCAATGCCGTGGTGTCGCCTCCGCCATTTCCAGCTCCGCCCTCATCCCCGCCGCAACCGGCGGCGGCGAAGGCCATGGCTGCGACCAGGACGGCGAGCGCCGCCCAGATTACGTACCGCGCGTTTTTCATTCGTTCCTTTCCTCCGTCTCTCCCCCCACGATCTCGAATGCGTGCTCTGGGCGCCATTCGAGCTGAACATGTCTGCCGCGCTCTCGAAGCGCCTCAGCGGAGGTCGTCTCGAGGTTCTGCCGGACGACGACGAGCTCTCCCCCTGCGTCGAGCTCGACGATGTAGCGGGTGACCATCCCCGCGTAGATGACTTCGGCAATGTGGCCGCTCTCCACGGTCGCGCCGGAATCCGGCGTCTCTCCCTCGGCGAGCATGCGGATCTTTTCGGGCCGGACCGTAAAGCGGCGGCCGTCTCGCTCGAGGATGTTGGACACGCCGACGAAGCCCGCGACAAAGGCTGTTCGCGGGCGCTCGTAGACCTCGGCGGGCGTGGCGATCTGCTCGATGCGTCCGCGGTTGAAGACGGCGAGCCGGTCGCTCATCGTCAGCGCCTCCTCCTGGTCGTGGGTCACATAGACGAACGTGATCCCGACCTCCTGCTGGATCCGCTTGAGCTCGACCTGCATCTCCTCGCGGAGCTTGAGGTCGAGCGCTCCGAGAGGCTCGTCGAGGAGGAGCACTTCGGGCCGGTTGACGATCGCCCGCGCGAGGGCGACGCGCTGCCGCTGGCCGCCCGAGAGCTGGCTCGGCTTGCGGCTTCCGAATGCCGGGAGCCGCACCATCGCGAGGGCCTTTCCGGCCCGGTCCGCCCGCTCCTTGCGGCCCGCGCCGCGGACGCGGAGGCCGTACTCCACGTTCTCCTGCACGGACATGTGCGGGAAGAGCGCGTAGTCCTGAAAGACCGTGTTGACCTGGCGCGCATACGGCGGCCGCGAGGTGACGTCGATGCCGCGTAGATGAACGCGCCCGGCGTCCGGCCGCTCGAAGCCGGCGATGATCCTGAGCAGCGTCGTCTTCCCCGAGCCGGACGGGCCGAGCAGGGAGAAGAACTCGCCCTGGTCGATCTCCAGGTCGACACCGTCCACTGCGACGACGTCCCCGAAGCTCTTGCACACTCCCTCCAGGCGGACGTCGGCCGCCGGTTGAGGCGCGTCTTCGCCGGCTTCGCTAGGTCGCTCTCGTGCCTGCGTCGACAAGCGCTTCCTCCAGGAGCTCGAGGCCTCGGTCGAGATCCTCGTCCGATATGACGAGCGGGACGAGAATTCGGATGACATTGCCGTAGAGGCCGCATGAGAGGAGGATGAGCCCGAGCTCGCGCGCGGCTGCAGTCGTGGCGCTCGCCAGCGCGCCGGCCGGCGCCTTCGTCCCACGGTCCTCCACGAGCTCGATCGCCAGCATCGAGCCGAGCCCCCTGACCTCGCCGACGGAGTCGACGCGCGCAGCGATAGCCTCTAGGCCCGCGCCGATCCGCTCGCCGAGCTCGTCGGCACGCCGCCGGAAGTCCTCGCTCGAGACCTCGTCCAGGACGGCGAGTGCCGCCGCACAAGCGAGCGGGTTCCCGCCGAAGGTGCCACCGAGGCCGCCGGCCGGGACGGCGTCGACGATCTCGGCCCGACCTGTGACGCCCGCCAGCGGAAGGCCTCCGCCGAGCGACTTGCCGGACACGAGCAGATCGGGCTCAACGCCGTAGTGCTCGACCGCCCAGACCGGTCCGGTCCGTCCCACCCCGGCCTGCACCTCGTCGTCCACGTAGAGGATGCCGTGGCGCTGGCAGAGCTCCTGCAGCCGCGGGGGAAAGTCGAGCGGCATGTCCACGAAGCCGCCTTCGCCCTGCACCGGCTCGAGCACGACGCAGGCGACGGACTGCGGGTCGACATCGGCCTTGAAGAGGGTCTCGAGCTCATGGATGGCGTCGTCGCTCGTCACACCCCGGTAGGGATACGGCGCGGGCGCGCGGTAGACCTCGGGTGCGAACGGCCCGAACCCGCGCTTGTAGGGGACGACCTTGCTCGTCATCGTCATGGTCAGGAGCGTGCGGCCGTGGAAGGCGCGGTCGAAGACCACGACCGACGGCCGCCCGGTCGCGGCGCGCGCGATCTTGACCGCGTTCTCCACGGCCTCCGCGCCCGAGTTCAGGAGGATGCTCTTCTGCTGCTCGCCGCCGCAGGGCGAGAGCTCCGCGAGGCGGCGACAGACCTCCACGTACGGCTCGTACATCCCGACCATGAAGCACTGGTGGAGATAGCGGTCGGCCTGCTCGTGGATCGCCAAGACCACCGCCGGCAGGCCGTGGCCGGTGTTCTGGCAGCCGAGCCCGCCGGCGAAATCGATGTAGGTATGGCCGTCGACGTCCTCGATGCGCGCGCCCTCGGCCCGGGCGACCACGAGCGGCGGAGTGGACACACCTGCGGCGACGTACCGCTCCCGCGCGACCAGGACCTTCTGGGTCGCGTTCCGCTCTTGCAGCGACATTCGCGGAGTTTACAACTGCTGGAAACGCCTTTCTTCGGCCCCCGAGGCGGAAACGACCGGGTTATGCTCGCCGCCGTGTCGACGAGCAGCGTCGCCATCTTCCTCTCCCTCGTAGCCGGTGTCGCCGGTTCGGTTCAGGTCGCCGTCAGCGGCGCATTCGGCAAGCGGATCGGCGTCCTCGAGGCGACAGCCTTCGGCTCACTCGGCGCAGCGCTGATCGTCTGCTCCATCGTTCTCGTCACAGGGCAGGGCTTCGGCGGCGTCGTGGCTGGATTCCGGGAGCCTGCATGGCTCTGGCTCAACGGCGTCATGGGTGCAGTCGTCATCCTCACGATCACCTTCACGGCGCCCCGCATCGGCACCTTCGCAACGATCGGGCTTCTCATCGCAGGGCAGCTCGCGATGGGCGTCCTGATCGACTACCTCGGGCTCTTCGGCCTCGACAAGATCCCGCTCTCGGCGGCGCGGATCGTCGGGCTCCTGCTCCTCGCGTGCGGGGCCCTGCTCGTCCTGAAGCGCTAGGCGGGGAGCTCGAAAACGGGCGCGAGGGCATCCCAACGCGCGATCTCGCAGCCGTTCGATCGGTTGAGGACCGCATGGACGCCGTCGCCCTCGATCAGGGCCACCTGGTCGCCGCCGTAGATCTGGGTGCAGGCCATGTCCCCGGGAACCGGGTGGAGCGCCTCCGGGTGCGCGTCGAGCGCGGCGCAGGCCTTGGCCGGATCGGGGTGGGTGCCGCCGTTGGGGTCGCAGGTGAGCGTCGCCGTGCGGCTCTCGTCGTCCTTACCCTGGGGCCAGTACGTGATCGTCAGGTCGTAGCGCGGATGGGGAGGGGGCTCGGCCGCGTCGCCGCCGCCCGTGCCCGATCCACAGCCGGCTGCCACCACCAGGGAGAGCAGGAGACCCGCTCGGGCTAGAGGCCCCACGGATTCACGGGCTTCGCGCCCGTCCACGTGAGGACGCTCTTCGTCTCCAGGTACATCTCCAGGGTCTCGAGCGCATTCTCACGCCCGAACCCCGACTGCTTGTACCCGCCGAAGGGAAGGCCCGGGAAGGCGGTGTTCGGGCAGTTGATGCCGATCGTGCCCGCCTTGATCTGGCGCGCGAGCCGGTGCCCGCGGGCGGGATCGCCCGTCCAGACCGTCGCCACGAGCCCGTACTGGACGTCGTTGGCGAGCCTGACCGCCTCTGCCTCGTCTTCGAATGGGATGACCGTGACGACGGGCCCGAAAATCTCCTCCTGTGCGACGCTCATCGTGTTGTCGACCTTCGCGAGCACCGTCGCGGGGTAGAACGCCCCGTCGCCGTCGAGCGGATGGCCGCCGGTGACCACCTCCACGCCCTCCTCTCGCCCGGCCTCCACGTATCCGTGCACCTTGTCACGGTGCGTCTGCGAGATGAGGGAGCCCATCTGCGTCTCCTCGTCGAGCGGGTCGCCCGTCTTCATCCGCCCGGCGGTCTCGGCGAAGCGGCTGACAACCTCGTCGTAGAGCGTCTTCTCGACGAAAACGCGTGAGCGCGCGTCGCAGCTCTGGCCAGCCGCGTAGTAGACCGCGTAGACCGAGCTCGGGATCGCCGCGTCGAGGTCGGCGTCCGCGAAGAAGATGTTCGGGCTCTTGCCGCCGAGCTCGAGCGAGACGCGCTTCACGGGCTCCGCGCAGAGCCGCATGATCTCGGAGCCCGTCCTCGTCGAGCCCGTGAACGCGACCTTGTCGATGCCCGTGTGCGTGACGAGCTGTGAGCCCGTGGTCGGGCCCTCACCGGGGACGACGTTGATCACTCCTGGCGGGATGCCGACCTCCAAGGCGAGCTCGGCGAGGCGAAGTGCGCTGAGCGGTGTTGCGGGGTCGGGCTTGAGGACTACCGTGCAGCCGGCGGCAAGGGCCGGCGCCAGCTTCCACGAGGTCATCATGAAGGGGTAGTTCCAGGGAACGATCTGGGCGACGACGCCGACCGGTTCCTTCAGCGTGTAGGTGAGGACAGAGCCGCCGATCGGCACGGCGCGGCCCGCGATGGTTGCGATCGCGGACGCGTACCAGCGGAAGTACTCCGCCGAGACGGCGACCTCTCCTTTCACGGACGTGACCGCCTTGCCGACGTTGCGCGTCTCGAGCTCGGTCAGCTCCTTGCGGTTCGCGACGATCGCATCGGCGAGGGCATGGATGAGGCGGGAGCGCTCGTTCGGCGGTGTCTTCCCCCACGGGCCGTCCAGCGCGGCCCGGGCTGCCTCGACGGCGCGGTCGACGTCGGCGGGCGACGCCATCGCGGCCCGGCCGAGCGCCACCCCACTCGCGGGCTCCTGAAGGTCGCGGGTCTCGTCCGCTTCGACGGTCTCTCCCCCGATGAAGAGCCCGTAGTCCTTGGTCGCGATCGCCATCAGTTCCCTCCGTCTCGTTCGAAGATGGCCGCCTGCCCCTGGCCGACGCCGACGCAGAGCGTAGCCAGCCCGTAGCGTCCCTCGCGGCGCCGCAGCTCGTGCAGCAGGCTGACGACGAGGCGCGCGCCGCTCATGCCCAGTGGATGGCCGAGCGCGATCGCACCGCCGTTCACGTTCACGCGCTCGGGGTCGAGACCGAGCTCGCGGATCACCTGCAGGCTCTGAGAGGCGAAGGCCTCGTTCAGCTCGACGAGGTCGAGGTCGGCGGCCTCGATCCCAGCTCGGGCCAGAAGCTTCTGCACCGCTGGGACCGGGCCGACCCCCATGTAGCGCGGATCCACCCCGGCGACGGCGCTCGCAACGAAGCGGCCGAGCGGCTCGATGTCCAGCTCGCGCGCCTTCTCCTCGCTCGCGATGACGAGCGCGGCGGCCCCGTCGTTGATCCCGCTCGCGTTTCCGGCCGTGATCGTCCCGCCTTCCCGGAACGCCGGTTCGAGTGTCGCGAGCTTCTCGAGGCTGGTGTCCGGCCGGGGATGCTCGTCGCGCTCGACCCCGCCGACCGGGACGAGCTCGTCGGCGAAGCGGCCAGCCTCGTGGGCGGCCGCCCAGCGACGGTGGCTCTGAAGCGCGAAGGCGTCCTGATCCTCGCGGGTGACGCCGTAGCGCTCGGCCACGTTCTCGCCGGTCTCGCCCATCGATTCGAGCGGAAACATCTCCTCCATGCGCGGATTCGGGAAGCGCCAACCGAGCGTCGTGTCCCAGGTCGTGCCGTCGCCGTACTCCGGCTTCGCGGTGACGAGCGGCGCGCGAGACATGGACTCGACTCCGCCCGCGACGAAGAGCTCGCCGTCTCCCGCGCGAATCGCATGCGCGGCGCCGACGACCGCCGAAAGCCCCGACGCGCAGAGGCGGTTGACGGTGACGCCCGCGACGCTTTGAGGAAGCCCCGCGAGAAGCGCGCCCATGCGCGCGACGTCACGGTTGTCCTCCCCGGCCTGGTTGGCGGCACCGAAGTAGACGTCCTCGACGTCTACCGGAGGGACACCCGCTCGCTGCACGGCCTCCTTCATGACCAGGGCGGCGAGGTCGTCCGGCCGCATGTCCGAAAGTGCGCCACCGTAGCGCCCGATGGGCGTTCGGACCGCGGAAAGGATGACCGCCTCAGCCACGAGGCCAGCTTACCGGCGGTTTAGGAGACGAAATCGACGCGGACGGGCTGTTCGAACGCGCCAATCTGCTCGCCGCGGCGGAGGAGCTCGCCGACGGCCTCGCGGCCCTCGTCGCCGTAGTCCTCCGTGAGCCGGTTCACGTACATGCCGACGAAGCGGTCGGCCAGGCGCCGGTCGAGCCCGCGTCCGTACTGGAGGGCATAGGAGAGCGCCTCCTCGCGCGACTCGAGGCCGGCGGCGATCGACGCCCGGAGCACCTCGGAGAGGTCGTGCAGCATGTCGTCACCGAGGTCGCGGCGCGCGACGTTGATCCCGAGCGGAAGCGGCAGGCCCGTCTCGAGCAGCCACCACTCGCCGAGGTCGACAACGTTGTGGAGCCTGTGCGCCTCGAACGTCAGCTGGCCCTCGTGGATGAGAAGGCCGGCCTGGGCGCGTCCCGACTTGACCTCGTCCATGATCTCGTCGAACGGCACTTCGCGGAAGCGGTAGTCGCCGCCGAGGAACATGCGCAGGACGAGGAAGGCCGTCGTCATCCGGCCGGGCACGGCGATCTCGATCTCCTTGAGGTCGTCCCGGGTCAGTGGCTCGTTCGAGACGACGATCGGCCCGTAGCCCGAGCCCATGCTCGCTCCATGCGGAAGGATGGCGTAGCGATCCTGCACGAACGGATATGCGTGCAGCGAGATCGCCGTCACCTCGAGACGGCCCTCGAGGGCCCACTCGTTCAGCGTCTGGATGTCTTCGAGGACGTGCTCGAACGAGAAGTCGCCGGTGTCGACGACTCCTGCGCTGAGCCCCCAGAACATGAACGCGTCGTCCGGGTCCGGACTATGCCCCAGTCGGATGAGCAAGGGAGCGAGGGTAACAACGTGGCCGTGCCCGTGTGCCGGGTGCCGTCAGCCTGAACGCTTGCCCAGTCGGCCCGCCAACGACAGGAGCCAGAGACCGCCGGCAGCAACCGCCGCGAGCGCGTTCGTCTGCACGCACGTCCGGCAGGCGTTGCAGCACGTCGCCGCCATGGGAGCGTGCTCCGCGTAACGGTTTGCGAGCGGCAGAGCCTTGGTGGTGACCCGTTCCAGCATGCTCTCATCTTACTCGCCTAAAATTTGGACGTGCCTAAACCTCAGCTGTCAGCTGCGATCCAGGACTACCTGAAGGAGATCTACAAGCTCCAGTCGTCCGGGCAGCGCGCGACGACGACGGTGATCGCCAAGGAGCTTGGCGTCGCTCCGTCCTCGGTCACGTCCATGGTCAAGAAGCTCGCGGCGCTCGGGCTCGCGAACCACGCGCCTTATCGCGGGGTCGAGCTCTCCGACGCCGGCACGAAGATCGCCCTCGAGGTCATCCGCCACCACCGTCTGCTCGAGCAGTACCTCGCGGAGACGCTCGGCGTCCCGATCGACGAGGTGCACGACGAGGCCGACCGGCTCGAGCACGTCATCTCGGAGAAGCTCGAGGCAAGGATCGACGAGCAGCTCGGCTACCCCACCCACGACCCGCACGGAGACCCGATTCCCGACGCGGGCCTCAACCTTTCCCTGCAGGATCTGCGCTCTCTCGATGTCCTGGAGCCAGGGGAAGAGGCGACCGTTCGCCGCGTGCCGGACGGCGACGCCGACCTCCTGCGCTATCTCGCCGGCCTCACGCTCGTCCCCGGCCAGCGCGTGACGATGAGGAAGTCCGAGCCCTTCGGAGGCCCCCTAACCGTGGACGTCGAAGGCAGCGAGCACGCCATTTCACGCGAGCTCGCCGAGCGCATCGGCGTCTCCTAGGCAAGCGAGGCTTCGCCCGGCGAAAGCCGCCGCCGGCCAGGCGTCAGGGAGAGTGGCCGAAGAACCAGCGCTCGAGGGGTTTTAGAAGCTCTTGCTCGTTGAAGCGCTTCACCCGTTCCTCCACGCCGTCCTCCGCCGAGACCTCGAGATCGTCCGAGAGCGCGTTGTTCGCCGCCTCGAGAGCGTCGCCGAGCTCGTAGCCCTCGAAGATGTAGTCGTCCGGGCGCGCGGCCGGAATGGAGCGGTTCTTGGGGTCGATCGCCCGGCCGACCGCCCAGAGAGCTCCCTGACGGCGCTCGATCCAGATCACGATCTCCTCACGGGTACCGTCCTCCCCAACTCCGTGGAAGACCCGTTCGGCGAAGCGCGTGCCCGCTGGCTCGGACGGCACAGACCCCAGGATACAATCGTCCCGTGTCCGAGACCGAGCCGCAGGAGCCGAAGAAGCCCGGGTTCTTCTCGCGCATCTTCGGGGGCGGGGGCGAGTCCGACCAGCACATGTCGCTCACGAAGATGGATTCCCTCGCGGCCTACGTCATCCGCGAGCACCGCTCCGGCCGCCCGCTCCAGGAGATCCTCGAGGACCCGTACCTGAAGAACCGCGCCACGGACGAACAGCGGCTCCGCCTGCTCGAGCGCCCCGACGTCATTCGCGCCGTGGGCGAGGACGTCGCCAATATGGCCGCCTCCCAGGTCCGAGAGACCTAGAGCTCGGTCCCCATTCCGCGCTCGCGCGCCCGTCCGAGGACGAGAGCGCCCACGGCGAGATCCTCCGCCGCGATCCCGAGGCTCTTGAAGAGGATGATGTCGTCGTCCTGGGCGCGGCCGTGCACCTCGCCCCCGACGACCTCGGAGAGCTCGTGCACCTCCAGCCAGTCGAGCACCCCGCGCTCGACCGGCTCGACGAGATCGCCCGCCTCGATCTTCGCCTGCTCCTTCGAGTCGCAGCACACGAACGCAGCGCGCTCGAGGACCGAGTTGTCGAGCTCACGCGACTGGATGCGGTTCGCGCCCACGGCGCAGACGAGCGCGCCGGGCTTCAGCCACTCTCCGCGGAGAACCGGGTCCTTGGAGCTCGTGATCGTCACGACGACGTCCATTTCGGCCGCGTCCTTGTTGTACTCGCCGGCCTCGGCGTCGAAGCGCTCGCAGAAGCGGGCAAGCGCCTCCTCGTTGCGGGAGTAGGCGACCACGCGCTCGAGCTCCGGCAGGGCGGCGCGCATGCAGAGCACCTGGCTCTCGGCCTGCCAGCCCGTCCCGATGATCCCGACCGAGTTCGCGCACGGCCTGGCGAGGTGCCGCGCAGCAACGGCGCTCGCAGCGCCGGTCCGGAGCTGGCCTAGCTTGTCCGCCTCGATGATCGCCAGCACCTCGGCGCGATCCACCGCGAACAGGACGACGACGAAGCGAGCGCCGCCCTCGGAGACGCCGTATGTCTTCAGGCCGGCCACACCGAGGTCGAGGTCGGACGCGGCCATGACGTTCATCACACCGGGGTTGAGCCCGAGCCGAAACCGGGGCCGGAGCTCGACGCGCCCGACTGCCATGCGGCGGAAGCAGCCCTCGACGGCCTGCACCGCCTCTTTGGGCGAAAGCAGCTCGGCGACCTCGGATTCACGGAGATAGAGGGGCATCCGGGCGCAGTAGTCTAGGCCGCGTGGAGCCCGTGCGGATCCCGCTTTCGAGCCTCGACGCAGACGGCCGCGCGCTCGTCGAGGTGGAAGGCACCGAGGTCGCCGTCTTCGTCGTCGACGGCCGGGCTCACGCATTCGCCAACGCGTGTCCGCACGAGGGCAACCCGCTGCAGGAGGGCGAGATCCTCGGCGACACGCTCATCTGCGCCTTCCACGGCTGGAAGTTCGACCTGGACACCGGCGCCTGCCTCCACGGCGACGAGCCGGCCCGAGTGTTCCGCGTCGAGATTCAGGGCAACGAGGTCGTGGTCACAGCCTGACGCGCGACCACGGGATGCCCGGGTCGGAGTACGCGTCCGGATGAAGGAGGTAGGCGAGGAGCTCGACGCCGTCGACGAGGCGCGGCCCCGGGCGGGAGAAGTAGCCGTTCGCGTCCACGGCGAACACGCGGCTCTCCTGGCGCGCTTTCGTGCCGAGGAGGTGCGCGCTGAGGTCGAGCGTCACGACCTCGCTGAGCGTCCTGTCGAGGTCGAAGCCGCACGGTGCGAGGACGACGGTGTCGGGCTCGAGCCCGGCGACGTCCGTCCAGCGCATCCGAAACGACGGCTCGCCGGCTATCCCGGCTATCTCCATGCCGCCCGCGGCCGAGACCATGTCGGGAACCCAGTGGCCGGCGGCATACGGCGGCTCCAGCCACTCCGACACGTAGACGCGAGGGTAGGTCTCCTTCTCGGCGAGTGCCGCTCGCACCCGCTCCAGGCGTGAACGCATGCCGTTGACCAGCTCGTCGGCCGCCGCCTCGGCATCGAGCCTCCACCCGAGCGCGGTGATGTGACCGACCACGCCGTCCAGCGTCGCCGGCGAGTAGTCGATCACCTCGACGTTCAGCCGGCGCACCTCGCCGGCCGACACAGCGCATACGTCGCAGAGCTCCTGCGCGACGACGACGTCCGCCTGGATCTCCTCCCAGACCGCCTCGTCGACCGCGTAGAGCGCCTTCCCTTCGCGGGCGGCCTCGGCCACCGCCGCGTCGATCTCGGCGCTCGAGAGGTCGCCGCTCTGAAGGTGGGACGCTGTGACACGCGGTCGCGACTCGGCCTCGTGTGGCCAGTCGCACTCGTGGGTGACGCCAACGACGCTTTCCCCCAAACCAAGCGCAAAAAGCACCTCGGTAGCGCCGGGGACGAGAGAGCAGATGCGCACCGGACCACACTAGCGACCCCGGGTGCCCCCACCACGCTACGACGACTCCGCGCCCGCACGTCCGCCGCGCGATCCTTAAGGCCGCACTCTCGGCGCCGCCTGATGCGTCAAACTGAGTCCACGTCACGGGCGGCTCGCTCGGCGGCCGCCTGTCGCTCAATCGCATGCAATCGGATTCCAACTCCTTCACGACTTCCTGGCTGGCGGCGCGACTCGGCGCCGATCCGGCCCGCATCGACGCTCGCCGCCGAGCCGGCGAGCTCTTCGGCGTCCCCCGGGACGGAGGCTTCGAGCACGTCTATCCCGCCTGGCAGTTCGGCCCGGACGGCGAGCCCCTTCCGGCCGTCGAGCGCCTCCTCTCCGCCGCCAGCGAAGCCGGGATGGACAACTCCGCGCTCAACGCGTTCCTCGACCGCCGTGCGGGAGTCGGCGGCCCGCGGATGTGGGAGTTCGTCCGCGAAGGCCGCGTGGACTACGTGGTCGCATCGCTCGGCTCGGCCGCCTGACGAGCGCGGCTACACTGGTCTCCTAGCCCCGCGCCCGTAGCTCAGGGGATAGAGCGCTGCCCTGCGGAGGCAGAGGTCGCATGTTCGAATCATGCCGGGCGCATCTTCGCCTGCGAGCCGCCGATCACGAGGAGACCGTCCTCCGGCACCTCGGTGCGCACGTAGCCGAGCGCCCGGCCCTCGACGGCGCTCGTCACCCGGCCGACCACCTTGTCGTTCCAGACGATCTCGTCGCCGGCCTTCGCCGCCGGAACCTCGAGCGTGCGCAGGCGGCGGTTCACGTGGCCGCGGTGCCGCAGACGCGCGATCGGCTCCTGGCCGGGGAAGCAGCCTTTCGTGAACGAGATGTGGGTCTCGTCCAGGCCCGCTTCGGCGGGGAGGACCTTCTCGTCGAGCTCCTTGCCCCAGGCGGGCGTTCCGGCGTCGATCCGCAAGCGCTCGAGCTCTGTCGTGTCCGCGCCGGCTTCCGCTCGGTCACGCCACGCCTCCCATGCCTCGACGCCAAAGTCGGGGACCGCGACCGCAGGCTCCCCGGGATCGCTGCCGAGCTGGACGAAGCCCACCCACGGGCGTGTCTCGATCTCGCACCTGGAGGCGAAGCGGGAAGCCAAAAGCGAGTCCGCGACCGGGCCAGCGAGGTCGGACGAGTCCGTGACGAGCAGGAACGCGTCTTCCGCGCTTCTGACCACCCGAAGCGGGGCGATGATGCGTCCCTTCGGAGTCAGCAGGAGCGCCGGCCGCGAGGAGCCGACCTCGAGCGTCGCGATCTCGTTCGAGAGCATTCGCTCGAGGAAATCCTCGGCGTCCGGGCCCGAGACCTCGACATAGCCTCTGTCCACCCGAAAAGCCTTGCCGTTGGACGCTGCTGAGCTCATCGGATTCAGTGTACGGACCCTTCTCGGTTTCTTAAATCGCTTGCCGCCGCAAAGCGGCCTCGCGAGGCGTATAGTCGCGGCGCTTCAACGTCCGCGGACTTAGGGGGGAGACTCATGCAGAGGTGGACACTTTTGGGGGCGCTGACCTTGGCCTTCGGGTTGCTGGTCGGCGTCGCCGCCGCGTCGACGCCGGGAGCCGATGTGAGGCTCACGCACGACGCGAACGACCCGGGCTACGTCAGCTCGTACACGATCGCGACCGGGACGCCGTACACGGACGCGACACTCGCTGAGTGCTCGCGCTCGCGCGGCCGCCAGAACGAACCGGCAATAGCCGTCGACCCGAGGAACACCAACGTGATCCTGGGCTCTTCGAACGACTACTGCGGCGTCTACAACACCAACGACGCCGATGGGAACCCGATCCCGGTCGGACCGATCTGGATGGGGTACTACCGGTCGGAGAACGCAGGCGGGAGCTTCGTCAGCTCCCTCATCCCAGGGTATCCGGACGACACCTCGCCGTACGGCCAGATCGCCAAGCAGCAGGTGCGCACGGCGAGCGCCGGTGACCCGGTGATTGCGTGGGACGCGCAAGGCCGGGCGTTCTTCGGCTCGGAGAGCTCGGACGACCCGGCGGGGACGCCGAAGACCTTCGGCGACGTCTGGGTCGCGACCTACGACAACCCGAACGGGCCGAGCGGCAATCCACAGAACGACGGCAAGCGCTACCGACAGACCGTCGTCGTGAACCGCGGCTCCTCGGCGCCAAACCTGCTCGGCATCTTCAACGACAAGACGACGATCGAGGCCGACCACAACAGTGACGGCCGCTGCGACAACAACGTCTACTTCTCATGGTCGCGATTCAGCGGCAACGCGGGCGGTGTGGGGATCTACTTCTCACGCTCGACCAACCACGGCGTCACGTTCACTCGTCCGCTGAAGGTGTCGCAAACGATCTCCGACGTGCAGTTCCCGGACATCGCGGTGACGGGCAATAGCAACATCTATCTCGTCTTCCGCAGCTTCGAGTCCGGCCGCGGGCCGGAGGGCAATTCCATCTACTACGTCAAGTCGACGGACTGCGGAGCAACATTCTCGAGGCCGAAGCTCCTGCAGAACTTCATCGAGAACGACGCCCAGGACGTGGCCGAGCCCGAGGCGGTTCCGCCTCAGTCGCAGCCCGACGATCCGGCCGGCGAAGAAGAGCCTGAAGCAGAGGGCAACGCCCGCGACTGCGGCGACTTCGACGCACACTGCGAATCCGGCTACACCTTCTTCCGCCGCGACACGCAGCCTCGGGCGACGGCGGACCAGTTCGACACCGCCAATCCCAACCGCTTCTACGTCGTCTACGACGCGACGAAGCCCGGCACGGTGACGAGCACCGGCACGACATACGGGACGATCGAGTCCGGCACTGCCGGGCAGGCGGCCATTTTCTTCCTGCGCGTCAACGGCGCGACTGGAGCAAAGGTGGGCCCGTCGCTGATCGACAACGAGATGACCGGGCACCAGGTTTTCCCGGACATCTCGGCTGACAATCCATCGGCCGCCACGCGTGGCACGATCCACACCATCTGGTGGGACAGCCGCAACGACGGTTGCTACAGCGTGACGCGGCCCATCGGCAACTGCGCCAACCGGACCACGGTGCCCTCGCTCGACGCGTGGGCTGCCAGGTCGACGAACTCCGGAGGCAGCTGGACGACGACGCGCGTGAGCGACGTCACGTCCAACCCGAACTTCGAGCAGTTCTCCGACCGCACCGTGCCGTTCGCGGGCGACTATCTCTACGTCAGCTCCGTGAACGACTTCTCGTACGGCGTCTGGACGGACTGGCGGAACACCGTCCAAGGGACCGACCCTCGGGAGGACCCGGAAGACGAGGACGGAGCAACCGCTGACGTCCACCAGTGCCGCGTCTTCGAGGACGGAGCGTGGAGCGGCGACCGCTGCCCGCGCGACGGGGGCATCGACCAGAACATCTACGGCGACTACACGCCGTAGCTGAAGCGAAAACTGGAACGAGAAAGGGGCGCCGCGAGGCGCCCCTTTCGTCCTGCCAGAAGCCTTTCGGCTCCTTACATCATGCCGCCCATGTCCGGCATACCGCCGCCGGCCATTGCGGGCTGTTTCTCAGGCATCTCGGCCACGACGGCCTCGGTGGTGAGGATGTTCTTCGCGATCGACGCCGCGTTCTGCAGCGCCAGGCGCGTGACTTTCGTCGGATCGATGATCCCGGCCTTCACGAGGTCCTCGTACTCGCCCGTGTCGACGTTGAGCCCGTGGCCCTTCGTGCCGGTCCGGATCTTGTCGACGACGATCGAGCCCTCGAGCCCCGCGTTGTCGGCGAGCTGGCGGATCGGCTCCTCGAGGGCCCGAGCGACGATGCGAGCGCCGGTGCGCTCGTCGCTCTCGAAGTCGTCGAGCGAGATCGCCGCGACGGCGTTCAGGAGAGCAACGCCGCCGCCGGGCACGATGCCCTCCTCGAGAGCGGCCCGAGTGGCCTCTAGCGCGTCCTCGACGCGGTGCTTCTTCTCCTTCATCTCCGTCTCGGTGGAAGCGCCGACCTTGACGACGGCCACGCCGCCGGACAGCTTCGCGAGGCGCTCCTGGAGCTTCTCGCGGTCGAAGTCCGAGTCGGTGTTCTCGATCTCGGCCTTCAGCTGCTTGATCCGGCCCTTGATGGCGTCGGACTCGCCGGCGCCGTCGATGATCGTCGTCGAGTCCTTGTCGATGACGATGCGGCGAGCGCGGCCCAGCTGCGAGAGCTTCGTGTTCTCGAGCTTGAGGCCCATCTCCTCGGTGATGACCTCGGCACCCGTGAGGATGGCGATGTCCTCGAGCATGCGCTTGCGGCGGTCACCAAAGCCCGGCGCCTTGACGGCGACGGCCTGGAAGGTGCCGCGCAGCTTGTTGACGACGATGGTGGCGAGAGACTCGCCCTCGACGTCCTCGGCCACGATGAGCAGCGGCCGGCCGGCCTGGATGACCTGCTCCAGAATGGGCAGGAGATCTTTGACCGCGCCGATCTTCTGGTTGGCGACGAGGACGAACGGGTCCTCGAGCACTCCCTCCATCCGCTCGGGGTCGGTGACCATGTACGGGGACAGATAGCCCTTGTCGAACTGCATGCCCTCGGTGAACTCGAGCTCGAGGCCGAGTGTCTGGCCCTCCTCGACGTTCACGACGCCGTCCTTGCCGACCTTCTCGATGGCGTCGGCGATCACGTCGCCGATCTCGCGCTCGCGCGAAGAGATCGTGGCGACGCGGGCGATGTCCTCCTTGCCGGAGATCTCCTTGGACTGCTTCTGCAGGTTCTCGGTGACGGACTCGACCGCGGTCTCGATACCGCGCTTGAGACCCATCGGGTTGGCACCCGCTGCAACGTTCTTCAGGCCCTCGCGGACGATGGCCTGGGCGAGAACCGTGGCGGTCGTGGTGCCGTCGCCGGCCTTCTCGTTCGTCTCGGTCGCGACTTCGCGAACGAGCTGAGCGCCCTGGTTCTCGAAAACGTCTTCGACCTCGATCTCGCGAGCGATCGTGACGCCGTCGTTCGTGATGGTCGGCGCGCCGAACTTCTTGTCGAGCACGACGTACCGGCCCTTGGGGCCAAGAGTGACCTTGACCGCGTCAGCGAGGACGTTCACACCGCGCTCGAGAGCGCGCCGCGCCTCCTCGTTGAACAGGATTTCCTTGTGTGCCATTCAGCTTTCCTCCGTTAGTTTTCCGGCAGGGGCCTTAAGCGGCTGCGCCTGCCATCTCCTTCTTCTTAGAGCTCTTCTTGCCGGTCGTGACGACCTTGGCGAGGATGTCGGACTCGCGCAGGATCAGGTAGTCCTCACTGCCGAGCCGGATCTCGGTGCCGCCGTACTTCGAGTAGATGACCTCGTCGCCCTCGACGACGTCCATCGCGACGTAGTTGCCGCCCTCGTCGCGAGAGCCGGGGCCGACGGCGAGCACGCGGCCGCGCTGGGGCTTCTCCTTCGCAGTGTCCGGCAGGACGATCCCGCTCGAGGTGGTCTCTTCCTCCTCGAGGGCCTCGACGATCAACCGATCACCCAGTGGCTGCAGGTCCATTCAGCGTTCCTCCTTGCGTTACAGCGTCTGACTGTAAGAACTTGGCACTCTCCGGTGCGGAGTGCCAGAGCCATGCTAGCGCATCGCGGAGGCGCGGATCAAGAACTTTCCGGCACTCGGATGCGCCGAGTGCCGGCGACGCCCAGGCTCGCCAGAGTGGCCGCGCAGAACACCGCCATGATCAGGAAGGGGACGGCATCCCCCGCGGCGTCGGCGATCGCCCCGCCGACCGCAGGCCCGAGCGCGTTCCCCGCGCCCCACGCCATGTTCATGAGCCCGAACGCGAGCCCCTGCGCGAGGCCGATGCGATCGGCCGCGTCCGAGAGGAGCGCCATCGCCGGCGCCCAGAAACCGCCGAAGGTGATCCCCGAGACGATGAGGATGGGGACGATCACCGCGGGCCGGTTGGCGAAGGCGAAGCCGACGAGCACGGCGATTGCGCCCATGAGCGCGATCCGGAGTGGGAGGAGACGGCCGCGGCGGTCCGAGACGCGGCCGATGAGCGGCGCGATCACCATCTCGATCGCCGCCGAGACGACCCAGGCGATCGCGATCGCCGACGCGCTCCAGCCGGCCTGGTCGAGCTTGAGGGGGACGAGGACGCCCACGATCCCGAAGACGAGTGCCGGGACGCTCATGAGCCAGAGCGCCTGGCGGATCTCGACGTTTCGAAGCGCGCGCGAGATCGCGCCGCGACGCGGTGGCTCGGCGGCGGCGCCCGGCGTTCGCAGCGTCCACACAGCGAGAACGACGGTCAGACCGGCCAGCCCGACGAACACCTCGCGCGGCCCGACGTGATCCGCGAGGGCGCCGATCGCGGGCCCGAGTAGCGCTCCGAAGATTGCCGAGCCGATCGCGGTCCCAAGCATCTCTCCGCGCCGGGTGACGGGGGAGGCGGCGATGAGCCACGTGAGCGCGCCCGCCCACGCGAGCGACCCGCCCACGCCTTGCGCGAAGCGCGAGATTCCGAGCGTCCAGGCGTCGCCGGCAAAGCCGAAGGCGAGGCTTGCGATGCCCATGAGCACGATGCCGATGAGCATCGCGCGCCGAGGCCCGTAGCGGGCGGCGGCGATTCCGCCCGGCAACGCAGCGGCCAGGGCTCCGGCTGCGTAGGCCGCGACGAGGAGGCCGGCGGCCGACTTCGACAGCCCGAACTCGTCCCTGTAGTGCGGAAGGAGCGGGATGAGCGCCGAGTACAGCATCGTCTCGACGAAGATGACCACGCAGACGAGCAGAAGCAGGCGGCGCACCTGGCCGATGCTAGCTTCACCTCGTGCGGCGAGAGTTCTCCGCAGGCGGCGTGGTCGTCCGCAAGATCCGCGGCGCCTGGCATATGGCGGCGATCCGCCCCGGCGGGCGGGAGAAGGTCTGGGCTCTGCCGAAGGGTCTCGTCGGGGAAGGGGAACCCCCGGCCGACACCGCGCTACGCGAGGTGACCGAGGAGACCGGGGTGCGCGGCCGCCTCGTCGAGAAGCTCGGCGACGTCCGCTACGTCTACAGCTGGGAGGGCGAGCGCGTCCTCAAGATCGTCAGCTTCTACCTCGTTCGCTACTCGGCGGGGCGGCTGGGCGACATCACGGACGAGTTCCGCCACGAGGTCGCTGAGGCACGCTGGCTCCCGCTCGAGGACGCTCCGCGCCTCCTCACGTACAAGGGCGAGCGCGAGATGGCCGCGAAGGCACTTCAACTAATCGACGAACGAGCCGTATGATGCGGCGGCCTCGTGCCGCTCGACCCCAGCTCCATGTACGCCCTCAACTTCTACTCGTCGATCGTCGCCGACCAGCTGCGGAGCAGGAGGAAGACCGCAACGATCCGCCTGGGCGACAAGTCCGGCAAGTACAGGAAGGGCATGGTCGTGCAGATCCTCGTCGGGCAGCGCTACGGGCCGCGCGAGAAGATTTTCGACGCCGTCATCGACAAGGTCGAGGTGAAGCGGCTGATGGAGCTCTCCCCGCGGGAGATCGAGCACGACAACCCGGAGATCCGCCGCCCGGAGGACATGGCGAGCTTCCTCGGGCACCTCTACAACCGTGACGTGACCGAAGAGGACGTCGTCACGCTCATCCGCTTCTCCGAGATCTCCGGGACCTAGCGGCCAACTTGCGAATCGGCCCGCCGAACGCCTCGGCCGGGCGCAGGGCGCCGCGACACGCCTCGCACTCGACCGCAAAGACAGACGAGAACCGCGCGCCGCACCCGGGACAGCGCGCCCGCATCTCGCCGCCACACGCCGGGCACACGGCGGGCAGCTCCGTCTCGAGCTCTTCGAAGTAGCGTTGCGCGTGCCCGCAGGCGAGGCAGAACGAGACCCAGTCGCCGAGGGTCTTGCGCCGCTCTTCCCGAAGCCAGTCGGAGGCCTTGCCCATGCTCGAACGCTAACGGAACGGCTACAGTTCGATCCGGCATGGCCGTCGCCAGGGAAGCAGAGCCAGTCAGCTCTCTGACGGAGATCAAGGAGGCGGGCCTCGACCGCGAGGACCTGCTCGGGATCTACCGTCACATGGTCCTCACCCGCGGGATCGAGGAGCGCGGCCACATCCTCTACAAGCAGGGGAAGATTCCCGGAAGCTTCTACACCGGCCGCGGAAACGAAGCCGCTTCGGTCGGCATCGCGACCGCCATGAGCCCGGAGGACGTGGGCACGCCGCTCCACCGCGACATGGGAGTCCACATCGTCCGTGGAGTCGAGCCGTGGCGGATTTTCGCCCAGTTCATGGGCCGCGCCGATGGGCCGACCAAGGGCAAGGACGGGAACGTCCACATGGCCGACGACCGCCTCGGGCTGATCGCCATGGTCAGCCACCTGCCCGCCATGCTGCCGGTCGCAGTTGGCTGCGCGCTCGCCTTCCGCATCCGCGAGGAGAAGCGGGTCGCGCTCACCTGGTTCGGGGAAGGCGCCTCCGCGCGAGGAGACACCCACGAGGGGATGAACTTCGCCGGCGTCCGCCGCCTCCCGGTCGTGTTCATCTGCGACAACAACCAGTGGGCCTACTCGACTCCGACCCATCTCGAGTACGCCTGCGAGCACCTCGCCGATCGCGCCAAGGCGTACGGCTTCGACGGAGTCGTCGTCGACGGCACAGACGTTCTCGCCGTCTACCGCGAGGCCAAGGCGGCGATCGAGAAGGCGCGCGATGGCGGCGGTCCGACCCTGATCGAATGCCTCACGCTTCGGATGGAAGGGCATGCCGTCCACGACGACGCCTCCTACGTCCCGAAGGAGATGTTCGAAGAGTGGGCGAAGCGCGATCCGCTCGAGCGCTACCGCACCTGGCTCCGCGAGAACGCTGAGTTCACGGACGAGGAAGAGGACGAGATCCGCGGACAGGTGAAGAAGCTTCTGAACGACGCTGTGCAACGCGCCGACGAAAGCCCGATGCCGGATCTCGACACGCTCCTCGACGGCGTGTACGCGACTCCGGAAGACCTCGAGACTCCCCACCACAAGTAAGTGACCAACTGATGGCCGTCAAGACGTATCTGCAGGCGATCTCCGACGGGCTCCGCTCGGAGATGCAGCGCGACAAGCGCGTCTTCATCATCGGCGAGGACGTCGGGGTCTACGGCGGGGCCTTCAAGGTGACGCAGGGGTTTCAGGAGGAGTTCGGCTCCTGGCGCGTCATCGACGCGCCGCTCTCCGAGACGGCGATCGTCGGCGGCTGCACCGGCGCCGCGATCATGGGCATGCGCCCGGTCGCCGAGATGCAGTTCGCCGACTTCATCTCGTGCGCCTGGGATCACCTGGTGACCGTCGCGGCGAAGCAGCGCTACCGCGCGGGGACGCCGGTGCCGATCACCCTGCGGCTGCCTTCCGGCGGCGGCTTCTCGGGGGGTCCATTCCACTCGCAGAATCCGGAGTCGAGCTTCGCGCACATCCCCGGGCTCAAGGTCGTCTGCCCGGCCACGCCGGCGGACGCGAAGGGACTCCTCGTCGAGGCGATCCACGATCCGAACCCGGTTCTCTACTTCGAGCACAAGCACCTTTACCGGCGCATCAAGGACGAGGTGCCGGACGAGCGCTACACCGTTCCCTTCGGCGAGGCACGGACGCACCGCGAAGGTGACGACATCTCGCTGATCACCTGGGGGGCGATGGTCTACACAGCCGACGAGGCCGCGCAGAAGCTCGAGGGCGAAGGTGTTTCGGTCGAGATTCTCGATCTCCGCACGCTGGCCCCGTGGGACAAGGATGCCGTGCTGCGCTCCGTCGAGAAGACGTCGAAGGCGCTCGTCCTCCACGAGGACACGCTCACCGGGGGCTTCGGCGCCGAGATCGCGGCGACGATCGCCGCGGAGGCCTTCGAGAACCTCGACGCGCCCGTGCGCCGCATCGCCGCGCCCGACACCCCCGTTCCGTTTTCGCCGCCGCTCGAGAAGGCTTTCATCCCGCAGGTCGAAGACGTGGTGGCAGGCTTGAAGGAGCTCGCGGAGTACTAGCGACCTGATGGCAACCACGGGAACAGCAGTCGACGTCGTCATGCCCCAGATGGGCGTCTCGGTCTCGGAGGGCACGATCACGAAGTGGCTCAAGTCCGAGGGCGAGACGATTGCCGCGGACGAGTCGCTGCTCGAGATCTCGACGGACAAGGTCGACACGGAGGTGCCGAGCCCGGCGAACGGAGTCCTCCAGCAGATTCTCGCCCAGGAGGGAGAAACGGTCGCTGTCGGGACGAAGATCGCGGTCATCGCCCCCGAAGGAGCCGAGGTCGAGGCCGAGGCTCCGCCGGAGCCGCCGACCCAGGAGGCAGCCCAGGAAGCCGAGGCGGCTTCCGGCGCCGAGGGCGAAGGTCCCGCCGCGGAGAAGGCAGAAGAGGCGCCCGCCCCCGAGCCCGAAGCAGCGCCTGCGCCGGCCGCAGCCGCCCCTGCAGCCCCTGCGGCGCCGAAGGCAGAGGACGACAACGGCCGGCGCGAGGCGAAGTTCGTCTCCCCTGTCGTCGCGCGGATCGCGGCCGAGCACGACGTCGACGTCGGGAGCGTCGAGGGCACCGGCCGTGGCGGCCGGGTGACCAAGAAGGACATCCTGGGCTACATCGAGTCCGACCAGGCAGGCGAGGCTCCGGCGCCGGCCGAAGCGCCGACCGAAGAGGCACCGTCGGCACCTGCGCCCGCGGCGGCTCCACAGGCGGCTCCGGCCGCGCAGGCCCAGGAGGGCGAGACCGTCGAGCCGATGAGCGCCATGCGCAAGGGCATCGCCGAGCACATGCGCCGCTCCCTCGACACCTCCGCCCACGTGACGAGCTCCATCGAGGTCGACATGACGAAGATCGCGGCACTCAGGCAGCGGCTGAAGAAGGACTGGGCAAGCTCGTACGGAGTCAATCCGACCTTCCTCGCGTTCGTCGCGCGGGCCGTCGTCGACACGCTGAAGGACTACCCCTGGATCAACGGCGAGCTCCGCGGCGACTCGATCGTCACCCGGAACTACGTCAACCTCGGGTTCGCGGTCGAGCTCGCAGACGGCAAGGGCCTGATCGTCCCGGTCGTCCGCAGCGCGGAGACACTGAACCTGCTCGGGATGGCGAAGGCGATCGCCGACATCGCCGAGCGCGCGCGCTCGAAGCAGCTTCTCCCGGACGACGTCCAGGGCGGCACCTTCACGATCACCAACCCAGGCGGCTACGGCACCTTCCACGGCACTCCTGTCATCAGCCAGCCGCAGGCGGCGATCCTCGGGACGTACGCGGTCGTCAAGCGGCCCTGGGTGGTCGAGGACGAGGGCGGCCAGGACGCGATCGCGATCCGCTCGATGATGAACGTCACGCTCACGTACGACCACCGCCTGGTGGACGGCGCCCTCGCCGGACGCTTCCTGCGCGACCTCCGCGAGCGCCTGCAGGCCTGGGACGAATCCAGCGAGTAGCGTGTCGCCGGGCTACCTGCTGAACCTCGGCCTGACGCCCTACCGGGAGGCATGGGATCTGCAGCGCTCCATCGCCGCTGCCGTCTCGCAGGGCGCGATCCCGGATACCGTGATCATGCTCGAGCACCCGCCCGTGGTCACGCTCGGCCGGCGCACCGACGAGGACGAACTGCACGTTCCCGAAGGGGCCGAGGTGGACGTCGTCGAGACCGATCGCGGCGGCAAGTCGACCTTCCACGGGCCCGGCCAGCTCGTCTGCTACCCGATCCTCGACCTCAACCGCCACGGGCGCGACGTCAAGCGCTACTGCCGCGACCTGGAGGAATCCGTCATCCGGACCGCCGCGGCCTTCGACGTCGAGGCGACGCGGATCGAAGGCCTGACCGGCGTTTGGCTGGAGCGCCCGCCCCGGAAGCTCTGCTCGATCGGGGTCCACATCTCACGCTGGGTGACCACACACGGCTATGCCTTGAACGTCGACCTCGACCCCGCTCCCTTCACCGACTGGATCACCGCGTGCGGGCTCGAGGACGCGGCCTTCACCACGCTTGCCCGCGAGCTCGGTCGCGAGGTGACTGTGGACGAGGTGCGGCCGCACGCGGCGGCTGCCCTCGTGGAGGTCTTCGATCTCGAGCTGTCGGAGCTACCCGCGGAAGACGGGGCGGGCCTCTGGCCCCAGCCCGTCCATGCCACGATTTCGACCCGGTAGCCGTCTCGCACCGGTGTCGAGACTCTCCAAGTGACAGTCTGTTACTAAGTATCCTCAGAGCCGCTCAGCGATCCGGAGGAAGCGTCCCGACCAGATGGTCGACGAGTGCGGTTGGAGGCCTCGTACGGAAGGCGATGTCTAACAAGACGTCTCCTGTGGAAGGGTGCCGGCCACGGCGCCTCGCCCGTGTGACGATGCTGCGCACCTGCTCGTAGCTCGGCCTGAAGAGCCCGAGCTCGACCGCGACTGCCCCCACGCGCCGGTTGGTCTCAGCGATTGGCGTGGTCGGGTTGTCGAGGCGCTCCGCAGCCGCGACGAGGCGCGAGTCGAGCCGGGGAGCAAACCGGAGCACGTCCGAAGGGTGCACCCTCCGACAGCGCGCGTGGCGCGCGAAATGAAAACGAAAGAGACCAAGTAACAGTCTGTTACTTGACTCTCAGGGTTCAGAGATCCGGGAGCCAGCCCTCCTTGTACGGTGCGTCGCGGACTTCCATCCCCGCATACGCCTCCTTCGGATCCGTTGTCTCCTTCTCCACGGCCCCGCCGTGGCGGCGGGCTGCCTCGAGCTCGGGGTAGACGATATCCCGACTCGCCCGCGACCCGATAGCGACCGCGACGCATGGCTCGGTCCCGCTCGCAACCATGACGTGATCCGTGTTCGCGGGGCAGTGGAAGTAATCCCACTGCTTCATGTGCCGCTCCTCGCCTTCGACGAAGAGAGTGCACTCGCCGGCGACGATGAGGAACCCCTCCTGGTTCGCCTCGCGGTGGTACATGCAGGCCGGCTGGCCGGGCCAGAGGACGCCGATGTTGAAGCCGAGCTGCGCGAAACGGGCGTCCGGGCCCTCGCCGAGCCGCGTGAAGACGCCCATCTCGTTGGATTCGCCCCAGACAGCGTCGCGGGCATTGACGACGAACCAGCCGTCGCCGGCCGCCTGCAATCCGTTCTCCGTGCGGTCGAGCGGCGCCTCGGGAACCCCGGTCACGGCAGCCAGCCCTTCTGGTAGCGGGTGAAGCGCCGCTTCGGGAAAGGCGCATACGCCTCCTTGGGATCCTTCGTGGCTGTCTCGACACCCGCCCCGTGCCGGAGCGCGGTCTCGTCGACGGTGTAGCCGCCCCAGTCTCGCTCCGCGTTGACCCTCGAGCCGGCGGAGACGACGACACAGGGTCCTGTGCCGGCGCCGACGATGATGTGGTCCGTCCCGGGCGGGCAGTGGACGAAGTCCCACGCATGGAGCGGGCGCTCCTCGCCTTCGACGATGAGGATCGCCTCGCCGGACAGGACGAGGAAGTCTTCCTGGTCATTCTCGAAGTGGTACATCGCCATGGGATGCCCGGGCTCGAGCACGCCCACGTTGACGCCGATCTCCCAGAACTCCCCGCTGCCCTCGAAGAACGTGAGCTTGCCGAGCGGGCCGTCGTCGCGCCAGCGCGCGTCTTTCGTGTTCAGGACGAACCAGCCCTCACCGGTGGGGAAGGCTCCTTCGCCGGTGTCCTCGAGCGGGGCTTCGGGCACCATCGTCCATAGACTAAGAGAGATGGAGCGTTCCCTGCCCGTCGCACAGAGGCCGCGCCGGCCCGACTGGATGAAGGTGCGCGCACCGAGCGCGGACTCACGCTACTTCGAGGTGCGAGAGCTCATCCACGGACAGAGCCTGCACACGATCTGCGAAGAGGCCCGCTGCCCGAACATCTCCGAGTGCTGGGGCCGCGGGACGGCGACCTTCCAGATCCTCGGCGACACGTGCACCCGCGCTTGCCGCTACTGCTACGTCAACTCGGGGAAGCCGGAGCATCCCCCGGATCCGCTCGAGCCGCTACGTCTTGCCCAGACCGCCGCGCAGATGGGCCTCAAGCACGTGGTCGTCACCTCCGTCGACCGGGACGACGTTCCGGACCGGGGCGCCGGGCACTACGCGGCGACGATCCGCGCGCTCAAGAACAAGGTGCCGGAGGCTTCCGTCGAGGTGCTCACGCCCGACTTCCTCGGGGTCGAGGAGGAGGCGCTGCGCACGCTGCTCGCCGCCCGGCCCGAGGTCTTCAACCACAACATCGAGACAGTGCGGCGCCTGCATCGGCGCATGCGCGGCGCGAGGGCCTCGTACGACAAGGCGCTCTGGCTCCTCGCCCGCGCGAAGGAGATCGCCGAATATCCGGTGCTGACCAAGTCGGGGATCATCGTCGGCCTCGGCGAGACAAACGACGAGGTCGTCGAGACCATGCGCGACCTCCGCGAGCAAGGCGTGGACGTCGTCACGATCGGGCAGTACCTGCAGCCGTCGTCCAAGCACGCGCAGATCGACCGCTGGGTGCACCCGGACGAGTTCCGCTGGTTCCGCGAGCAGGGCGAAGAGCTCGGGTTCGGTTCGGTGTTCTCGGGCCCACTCGTGCGCTCGTCCTACCGGGCGGACGAGCAGCGCCACGCGGCCGAGACTGGCCGAGGCGCCGTCGCCTACTGACCGAAGCGGGCCTTGGTGCTGAGCTTTCCGTTCTCGAAGCAGATCTGGTACGCGCCCCGCGCTCCCGCGACGCCGTAGTACCAGCACTCGAGATCGACCCCCTCCACCGACGCGTCGGTCTTCGTCGCGGGCTCGCCGGCGAAGCTACCGAGGCGGTCGGGCGTGAAGTAGGAGTCGATCTGGTCGAACTCGGACGGGGAAAGCTGCGACGAGCTCTGCGTCGCCGATGAGCGCTCGTAGCGCAGCGTCGCGGGCAGGCGGTCGCGCACCTGCGGATAAAGGAAGACGAACCCGGCCAGAACCAGCGCCGCGAGCACGAGCGGTCTCGTAACAGTCGTCACGCCAGCACGTTTTCTGCTGCTCGCGCGACTCTCCTCCCCCGAAGAGAAGGCCGCCCGGAGGCGGCCTTCTCTCGTTTCCCGCTTGCGTGCTCGCGTCTAGCGGTTGTTCACCTCCACGGAGCGCGCGCAAGGTAGCGCAGACTTATTCGATCGCATAGCGAACCACCCAGGTGGTTCTCCTAGGCGTTGCGCGGCTTTGCCATCGCGCGGTAGTCGAGCGCTTTGTCCAGCACGCCCTCCTCGACACCCGCATCCCTGGCCACCTCACGCAGAGAGCGCCCGGAGGCCGCCGCCTCCTTGACGATCTCCCCGGCTTTGTCGTAGCCGATGTAAGGATTTAGTGCAGTTGCAGCGGAGAGGGTGAGTTCGGCATAGCGCTCGCACGTCTCCCGGTTCGCCTCGATGCCTTGCACGCACTTCTCCGCGAAGAGCCGTGAGGCGCTCGTCAGAAGGCGAATCGACTGAAGCAGGTTGCGGGCGAGTAGCGGGACGAAGACGTTCAGCTCGAAGTGCCCCTGCATTCCCCCGACGGTGATGGCGGCGTCGTTCCCGATCACCTGCGCGGAGACCTGCGTCACGACTTCGGGGATCACCGGATTCACCTTCCCCGGCATGATCGAGCTGCCCTTCTGGAGCTCCGGCAGCGCGATCTCCGCCAGGCCGGCGCGCGGGCCCGAGCCCATGAGCCGGAGGTCGTTCGCGATCTTGGTGAGGGAGACCGCAATGGTCTTGAGCACACCCGAGGCCTCGACGAGCGCATCACGTGCGGCCTGCGCCTCGAAGGGGTCGGCCGGGGCGGAGATCCCGAGGCCCGCCTGCTCGCCGAGGATCGCCCGCACGCGCTCCGCGAACTCGGGATGCGTGTTCAGACCCGTCCCTGTCGCGGTCCCGCCGAGCGGGATCTGGCCGACTCGGCCGAGGGCCGCCTCGATCCGCGCGATTCCCTGGCGGACCTGGGCCCCGTAGCCGCCGAACTCCTGCCCGAGCGTGACGGGCACGGCGTCCATCAGGTGCGTCCGGCCCGACTTGACGACGTCGTCGAACTCCTTGGCCTTGGCCTCGAGCGACTCGGCCAGCTGGTTCAGCGCCGGCAGTAGCCCGTTCACGAGCTCGTCGAGCGCTGCGAGATGCACGGCCGACGGGAATACGTCGTTCGAGGACTGGCCCATGTTCACGTCGTCGTTTGCATGCACGTCCTCGCCGGCGAGCGCCGCGATGACCTCGTTCGCGTTCATGTTCGACGACGTGCCCGACCCGGTCTGGAAGACATCGATCGGGAACTGGTCGTCGAACTCGCCGTTCGCGATGCGGTCGCCCGCGGCTGCGATCCTGTCGGCCTTCTCCCTGTCGAGGAGGCCGAGGTCGGCGTTCACGCGCGCGGAAGCGGCCTTAATGCGACCGAGCCAACGCGCCACCGAGACCGGGATGGGCTCGCCGGAGACGGGGAAGTTCTCGACTGCCTTGCGGGTTTCCGTGCCCCAGAGCTCCTTCGGCGTGGTGGCCACGCCCTGGAGTCTAGACGGCGCGCAGTCGGCGGAAGCGCAGCTCCGGCGGGCGTTCGCGAAGCGTCTTTCGCACCGGCTCGGAGAGATCGGCGACGAGCGCCCAGCCCAGATAGCCGCACTTGGCGCACTCGCCGGGATCGAGGCGATGCGTGCGCTCGCGCTGGGCGGTTCGGAACGTGCCGCAACGGAGGCACTCGACAGCGTGCTTCTCGCTCACAGAGTCTTCTTCGGCTGTCGCGGCCGGCCGGTTCTCCCCCTAACGGGGAGTCCGGCTCAATCGGTCGAGTACTTGGGCTGAACCTTTTCGCCGCGGATGCGGGCGATGGCGTTGTTGGCCGCAATCGCAGCCTCACCGAAGCCGATCGAGATGAGCGTGATCTTTCCGTCGTAGCCCGCCACGTCGCCGGCCGCGTACACACCCGCGATGGACGTGTCCATGGTCATTGGATCCACGAGGATCTGTCGCTTGCCGTGGAGATCGAGGCCCCAGTCGGCGATCGAGCCCAGATGGGAGTGGAAGCCGAGGAGGAGGATGAGCGCTTCGCAGTCAAGCCGGGTGGTCTCGCCGGTCCCGGTGTCCTCGACGGTCACCGCCTGGATGGAGCCATCACCGTGGATCTCGCGCACCTCGGCCGGCGCGCAAATGCGGACGTTGCCCTGGCCCTCGAGTCTCCGCGCCTCGTTCACCGAGGTCTCGAGCGCGCGGAAGCGCTCGCGCCGGTGGATGAGCGTGATCGGCAGGTCGGCCGTGTCCTGCAAGCCGAGTGTCCAGTCGAGCGCGGAGTCGCCGCCGCCGACGATGACGCAGTTCTTCCCCTTGAAGACGTCCTTGCGCGTGACGAAGTAGTGAAGCCCGCGGCCCTCCCAGTCATCGATCCCTTCGAGCTCGAGCTTCCTCGGCTCGAAGGCGCCGTGGCCGGCCGTGACGATCAGCGCGCGAGAAGGGAACTGCTTCCCGGACTTGGTCGTCAGCGCGAGCAATTCCTCGCCGTTTTGCGACAGGCGCGCCAGGTCGGCGACCTCTTCGTCGAGGTGGACGTCGGCGCCGAACTGGAGGCCCTGCTCGACGCAGAGGTCGACGAGGTCCTGGCCCTTGATCTTCGGATGGCCGGCGACGTCATAGACGTGCTTCTCCGGGTAGACGGCGGCGACCTGGCCACCGAGCTGGCCGAGGCTCTCGACGATGCGGACGGTGGCATCGCGGTGGCCCGCGTAGTACGCGGCGGCAAGCCCTACCGGGCCCGCACCGATCACCGTGATGTCGCAGACGCCTTCGCTCACGTCTGGCTCGATGCTACCCGGGGCGAGGGAACGCTAGTGCGAGCAGCCGGAGCCGCAACCGCCGCCCGCATGCGCCTGCACGGCCTCGCCCTCAGCCGCGCCTTCCTTCGCCTGGAAGGACGAGCCGCACCCGCACGCCGCTTCGACGTTCGGATTGTTGATCGCGAAGCCGGCGCCCATGAGCGCGTCCACGTAGTCGATCTCGGCACCGGTGAGATACGGAGCACTGAACGGGTCGATGACGACGCGGACGCCGTTCATCTCGATCTCGTTGTCGCCGTCCTGGGGCCCGCGGTCGAAGCCGAGGGCGTACTGGAAGCCCGAGCACCCGCCGCCCTGGATGGCGATCCGAAGAACGGAAACATCGCCCTCGGGCTCTTCGGCCATGAGGGCGCGGATCTTGGTGGCCGCAGACTCGGTAACGGTGACCATCGGTCTCAGTGTACCAACGGCCTAACCGGTCAAACACCCCCCGACCTTGTGACACGGAAGCCGTAGAAAACGCCGGAAAGAACGCGCAGTTCGTGACAAGCCTCACGGACCCGAGGACGGTTAGTATGCGGGCGTGCCGCTGGCCGTCCTGGACGACTGGTTTCCGTTCCTCGTCTACGGATTCTTCGCCTTGGCGATCCCGGCCTCGCTGATCGCCGCCTCGTTCATCCTTGCGACCCGTCCGAAGACGAAGGCCCGCCAGCAGACGATCCCCTTCGAGTCGGGCGTCTCCGTGGGCCCGCCGAAGCAACAGCGCTTCACGATCAGCTTCTACCTGACGGCGATGCTTTTCATCGTCTTCGACATCGAGATCGTCTTCCTCTACCCCGTCGCGCTCTGGCTGGACGCGCTCGGGAGCTTCGCGCTCGCCGAGTTCGGCTTCTTCATCGCGATCCTCGCGGTCGCCTACGTCTACGTGTGGAAGAAGGGGGCCCTGGATTGGCGGACGTAGGACGGAAGAAGCGCCTCGCCGACTACGGGCTCCATTCGGAGCGCACCCTCATGCGCAAGAAGGGGCCGGGCGTCTTCGAGCAGGAGCTCGGCGATCTCGAGTCCAAGCTCGGGCTCACCACCGTGGAGAAGGCGGTCGCCTGGGCGCAGGGGCACTCGATCTGGCCGGACACCTTCGGGCTCGCCTGCTGCGCGATGGAGATGATCGCGATCGTCGGCTCGCGCTACGACGTCGCGCGGTTCGGCGCAGAGGTGTTCCGCTCCTCGCCGCGCCAGGCCGACCTGATGATCGTCTCGGGGCGCGTCTCCCACAAGATGGCCGCACCGCTCCGGCAGATCTACGACCAGATGCTCGAGCCGAAGTGGGTGATCGCAATGGGC
>JBKPPF010000017.1:0-37472 GCA_046733475.1 Actinomycetota bacterium | reverse complement strand
AGAGGATGTGGGAGTCGTACGTCCAGCCGTACTCGAAGCCGTTGTCCTCCGCGAGCTTCATGAGCTCGACGAAGCGGGTGTGCGGCGGATCCGGCAGGACCGTGACGCCGAATGTGAGCATCGATGCCCTCCTCGGGATGGGAAGGCCGATTCTATTCGGCGGGCGAACGTCCGTCGCCGTCCGCCCAGTCGGCGACCGCGCGCACGACCTGGACGAGGTCCGGCTTCGAGATGCGGTTCGAGAGGCGCAGCCAGCCCGCCGTCGACGGTGTCGTCGGCTCGGAGGTCAGAACTTCGACGACCGGGATCCCACGCTCGTGCAGGGTCGCTGCTTGGTTGCGCCCGATGAGCCGTCCGCGGAAGACGACCGCGAGATCCACGTCCGGAAGCCCTTCATTGGGTGGGTGTCGCTGTGCCTCTACCGAGAACCCCGCCTCCTCGAGCAGACTGCGGAGATCGGGCTGACGGGCCGCGAGAAGCAGCACTCGGGTGCCCCCGTTTCCGTTCCTCGTTGACCCCCCGTGACCCATCAACGGGAATTTCCCCACTTTTGCCCGCGTTGCAACCCGTCATCATGGGTAGTTTGCGCGGTATGAAGATCGAAACGCTGGACCACATCGCCCTTTGGGTCGGCGACCGGGACGAGCTGGCGGACTTCCTCGTCGACCGGCTGGGCATGCACGTCATCGATCGCACGGACAAGTTCACGCTCGTGGGAGCCGATGCGCGCCGCGGCAAGCTGACGCTGTTCGCCGCGGAGCCCGAGCGCGCGCCCGGCCCGCTCTCGCGAATCGGCCTACGTGTGTTCGACCTGGACGAGGCGCTCGCGGAGCTTCCGCCCGACCTCGCGGTCGAGCGGCCGGAGCAAGGCCGAGTCGAGTTCGAGGGCCCGCAGCGCGTCCCGTTTGCGCTCGTGGCCGCCGACGACGGAGTCGCCTACGACCTCGACCACATTGCGTTCCGCGTCGCAGACCCCGAGAGTACATTCGCGAAGCTCGCCGAGCTCGGCTTCGACGTCCAGGACGGCCGGCTGAAGGCCGGCGACGCCTTCGTCGAGCTCGAGCAGGGCGAGTCAGAGGAGCCGGAGCGGCCGCTGCTTAACCACCTCGGTCTTCGCGTGGACTCGGCAGACCACCACATCCGCGAGGCGGAGGAACGCGGGCTCGAGATCGCCGACATCGTCGATGCGGCGAACACCTACGCCGTGTTCGTGTGGGGCCCGGACGGCATCAAGCTCGAGTACGTCGAGCACAAGCCGACCTTCTCGCTCGTCTAGCGCGCTGCCCGACCTCGTCGTCGCGGGGGCGGGGATGGCCGGCCTGGCTGCGGCCGCACGTGCGCGCGAGCTCGGTGCCGGCGTCGTGGTCCACGAGAAGGGGCACCGGCCGGGCGGCTCGATGTACCTCTCCAGCTGCGTCGTCTGGCGCTACCGGGACTTCGAGCGCTTCCGGGAGGAATGCGGGGGCGGCGACCCCGAGCTGCAGCGGGTGGTCTGGGAGCGCCTCGACGACGCCCTCGCCTGGCTCGAAGGGCTGGGTGCGCCGATCGCCACGCGGGAGACCGGCAATCCGCTCACGTCAGGCGTCCGCTTCGATCCGGTGGGGCTCACAGAGGTTCTGGCCCGCAGCGCAGGCGATGTTCGGCTGGGCCGGCCGCTGACCGAGCTCCCGGGGGACGTGCCTGTCATCCTCGCGACCGGAGGCTTCCAGGGAGACGTGGACCTCGTCCGCGAGCAGATCACGCCCGAAGCGCGAAACCTCGTCCTGCGTGCGAATCCATGGAGCACGGGGGACGGCTTTCGCCTCGCCCGCGCGGCCGGAGCGGTCGAGAGCGTGGGCCTCGCCGAGTTCTATGGACGCAACCTTGCCGCTGCGCCTCGGATTGCGACTGCGGATTTCGTCCCGCTGGCGCAGGTGTACGCAAAGCACGCGCGTGTCGAGAATCTCGCCGGCGACGTGTATGCGGCGCGCACGTGGTCCGAGATCGACGTCGTCCAGTGGACAGCACGCCAGCCCGGAGCCCGCGCCCGCTACGTCGTGCCCGACGACGCGCTCGCGGAGCCGGTCCGCGAGCGGACCGTGAGCGAGGTCATCGAGATTGCCCGTGCTGCAGGGGCTCCGGTCGAGAGCCGCGACGGCGAGACGGCCGTCGAGGTGGTCGCGGGAATCACGACAACGCTGGGCGGGATCGCCATCGACCCACGCGGGCGCGCCGCCGATGGATTGTGGGTCGCCGGTGCGGACGCCGGCGGGATCTCGACGGGAGGGTGGTCGAGCGCGCTCGCCTCGGCGCTCGTCTTCGGGAAGATCGCCGCCGAGGACGCGCTGCGCTAGCCGTTTAGGCGGGCTGGAGGTACGCGCAAGGCCGGTCGTCCTGCGGGAGCGGGGAGGTCGCGACCTTGACGACCTCGAAGGGCGCGCCGTTCTCCTCCAGGTCGACCTGAGTCCCGGGAGCGGGCGGATCTCCGTCGCGCTCGACCAGCTCGTAGCCGGTCGGGCGGGAGACAAAGAGGATGTGTTCGCCGGCCATGCGGGCCGGATCTTACCCTTGCGCTGCCGCCACGTAGGCGGGCATGACGACACGGATCGCCGTGCCGCCCTCCTCGCGCGGCTCGATGGAGAGCCGGCCGTTGAGAAGGCGGACGCGCTCCTCGATCGCCTCGATGGAGGCCCGGCGCCGCTCGTCGACGCCGTCGTCGTCGACCTCGGTCGCGTAGTCGCCGTCGGCGAGCTCCTCGACGGTCACTCCGATCTGACCCGGCCGGCGGCGAACCGCCTGGTTGATCGCCTCGCGGATGACCTGGTAGAGGGCGACCTGAGCCTTCTCGCTCAGGCGCTCGCCGGCCGCGACGCTCGTGGCGACCGTGATTCCCTGCGTCTGCTCGACCTGGTCGGCCAGGGCCTGCACGGCTGCCTCGAAGCCGGCGTCGCGGAGGACAAGTGGCTCGATCGCGAACGAAAGGTCGCGCAGCTCCTGAATGGTGCGCCGCTCGCGCTCCAGCGAGCTTTCGATCACCTTCGCCGCATCCTCGTAGCGTCCGTCCTCCATCGACGCGAGCGCTGCGTCGTGCATGAGCGCGATCCCCGCCATTGCCTGCACGGGCCCGTCGTGGAGAAAAAGAGAGAGCCGGCGGCGCTCGTCCTGCTCGGCCGTGATGAGCTGCTCCGTCAGCCGCCCGCGCTCGGCCTCGCGCTCCTGCGCCTCCATGACGAGGCGCGCGTTCTCGACTGCGCGAGACGCGAAGTCGCCGAGCACGGACGCACGGGTGCGGTCCCAGCGCTCGAAGGCCTTCGAGCGGACGATCTCGATGGAGCCCAGCGGTTCGCCGCGGACTGCGAGCGGCACGACGAGCTTGCCCTCCGTTTCCTTGACCTCCTCCCCCGGAGCGAGGAACCGCGCCGAGCGGGCGTCGAAGAGCCGCTTCGCCTCGTCACAAGCGCGCTCCACGATCTCGTCGGGGTCGAGCGGGCCCGAGAATGCGGCGATCGACTCGACCAGCGACTCGAGGAAGCTCGCCTGGGCGGCCAGCTCGTCCTCCGCGGACTCGTGCCGACGGCGCTCGGAGACGATCAAATAGACGGCAAAGGCGCCCGCGAACGCGGTGGCGGCGATCAGTCCGGCGGCGGCAAGCCCCTCGCGGTTCACTGCCCATCCGACCGCGCCGATGATCGCGCAGCCGACGGTGGCCGCGACAAGAAAGCCGGGCACGTTTTTCCGGCTAATCGATGATCGACTCGCGGAGGGCGATCGCAACGGCATGGGTGCGCGTGTCGGCCTCGAGCTTGGCGAGGATGTGCCGAACGTGGCTCTTCACCGTTTCCTGGCTGATGAAGAGGCGGGAGGCGACATCGGCGTTCGACATGCCGTCGGCGAGCAGCTGCAGGATCTCGCGCTCGCGCTGCGTCAGCATCTCCTCGCGCTCGCGCGTGAGGAGGGCGGGCATGAGGGCAGGATCGACGTAGCCCTCGCCGCTTGCGACCTTCTCGATGGCGCGCAGGAGAGTCTGGTGCGGGGCTTCCTTCAGGATGTAGCCCTTCGCACCGGCCTCGAGCCCGCGGCCGAGGAGGCTGCGCTCGCCGTACGCCGTGAAGATGAGCACCGCGGTGCCCGGCAGGCGCTCGGCGAGAACCTTGGTCGCCTCCAGGCCGTCCATCCCCGGCATGCGCACATCCATGATCACGACGTTCGGGCGGCGCCTCTCGGCGATCGCCACTGCGCTTGCACCGTCCGACGCTTCGCCGACGACGCGGATCTGCGGCGAGCGGCTCAGCGAGAGTCGAAGCCCTTCGCGGACGACCTCATGATCGTCGGCGATCAGGCACGTGATCTCGTTTGACGCTCCGTTTGTGGACACTGCGGCTTCCCCCAAGGCACGATGATAATCGGGTGAGAGGGCGTCACACTTTAGAGGGACTTCTCGTTGACCCGATCGGTGGCGCCAGACCGGGCGCGCTGACGATCGAGGGACACCTCATCGTCGAGGTGGAATACGGGGACGCGAACGGCGACCAGATCGTCTTTCCGGGGTTCGTCGATCTGCACGTCTATGCGCCGGAAACCTTGATTGCTACAGGGGTCACGGGCTATCTACAGACCGCCCAGAGACCCGTCGAGACGACCGACCCGCTCTGTCTCGGCCTGCACCTCGAGGGGCCGTTCCTGAACCCCGAGGCCGCAGGGGTGCTACCCGTCGAAGACCTCCTCCCGATCGATCTCGATCTCCTCGCCGAATGGCTCGACCGTGGCGACGTCCGCCTGATGACCATCGCTCCGGAGCTCGATTTTGCCCGCGACGCGATCCGGATCGTGTCCGAGCGAGCGGTCGTGGGAATCGGCCACACGCTCGCCAACGCGGCGACCGCGCGCGCCGCGGTCGAGGCCGGAGCCCGCTTCGCCACGCACCTCTGGAACGCGATGTCGCCGCTCAAGGCGCGGGAAACGGGCCCCGTTGCTGCCCTGCTCCTGGACGAGCGCGTCACTCTCGGCCTGATCGGGGACGGGCGCCACCTGCATCCCGCGGTGGAAGCCCTGACCGTGCGGGCAGCCGGGGCCGCCAGGATCGCGCTCACGAGCGACCGTGTCGCACAGCCGCTCACGCCCGACAACCATCTCGCCGGGGGCGACGTCTCGGGAGCGGGGATCGTGGCGCGGTTCGCCCGCTTCGGGCTTCCCGAGGCCGCGACGATGGCGAGCCTCGTGCCTGCGCAGCTCCTCGGCCTCACCGACCGGGGGCGCCTCGAGCCCGGCTACAGAGCCGATCTGGCCGTGCTCGACGCGGGCCTGCGGCCTTTGGAAACAGTGTCTGCAGGGAAGACCCTATGGGCCCTGCGCTATCCTGAGAGTTGAGAGTTGGACGAGATCCCGCCTAGTACCCACGCCCCGGGAAGCGGGGCGTGACCATTTTTCTCGAGATCCTTCTCGTTCTCCTGATCGTCCTGGGGAACGCGTTCTTCGTGGCTGCGGAGTACTCGCTCGTGACCGCGAGGCGGAGCCGACTCCAGGATCTCGCCGCCGAGGGGTCGCGGCGGGCCCGCACCGCAGTGCACCTCATCGACGATCCGGTGCGCTTCATCTCGACGTCGCAGCTCGGCGTGACCGTGTTCTCGATCCTCCTCGGTGCGGTCGGCGAGCCGCTGGCCGCGAACTGGCTCGATGCCATTCCAGCCGCGACGGTCTCGTTCATCCTCGCCTTCGCCATCGTCACGTACCTGCACGTCGTGCTCGGGGAGCTCGTGCCCAAGGCGCTCGCGCTGTCGAAGAAAGAGACGTTTGCGCTCTGGAGCGCGATTCCGCTCGAGTGCGTCTACTTCGCGACGTATCCGATCGTGACGGTCCTCCAGTGGTCGGCGACCCTCTTCACACGGCTCGTGGGGATCGATCCCGCGCCGGCCGGAGTCGTGATCGCGGACGAGGCGGAGATTCGAATGATGGTCGCCGCGGCCGAGGACACGGGCGTCATCCACGAGGAAGAAGAGGAGATGCTCTACAAGGTCTTCGACTTCGCGGACAAGGAGGTCCACGAGGTGATGGTGCCGCGGCCCGAGGTCGTGGCGCTCTCGATCGACCTGCCGCCGCACGAATGCCTCGCGGCCGTCGTGGACTCGCCGTTCACTCGCTACCCGGTCTACCGAGGCTCCCTCGACGACGTCGTCGGCCTCCTGCACGTTCGCGACCTCTTCTCCGCCCTCTACGACCGGGGGATCGACAACGTGGTCCTCGAGGAGCTCGTTCGGCCCGCGCACGTCGTCCCCGAGACCAAGGACCTCGCCGCGATGCTCGCGGAGTTTCGGCGCCAGAACCAGCACATGGCTCTCGTCGTCGACGAGTACGGAGCCTTTCAGGGCATCGTCACGCTCGAGGACCTCCTCGAGGAGATCGTCGGCGAGATCGAGGACGAGTACGACCTGCCCGACGAGTCCGTCGAGCGCGTCGACGAGCGCCACATACGCATAGACGGCACGTTCCCCATCGACGACTTCAACGAGGAGTTCAAGGCAGATCTGCCGCAGGAGGACTACCACACGGTCGCCGGCTTCGTCTTCGGGGAGCTGGGACGCGCGGCCGAAAAGGGCGATGAGGTCGTCCACGACGGCATGCGCTTCCAGGTGCTCGACGTCGACGGGCCGAGAATCGAGCGGCTCGAGGTCGAGTTCCTTTCGGAGGAGCACACCGATGAGGAGCTCGTAACAGCCGAGTAGGATCCCCCTCCGTGCAGTTCGACCACATCGGCGTCCCCGCTGCCGCAAAGCGAGACGGCATGCGTTTCCTCGAGTCGAAGCGCCTCTGGCTCACGAGCCCCGGCGACCACCCCTACCGGGTGGAGTGGCTCTGGTACGAGCCCGACAGCCGCGAGGTCGAGTTGATCCGCACGGTGCCGCACGTCGCGTATCTCGTGGACAGCCTCGAGGATGCGATGAAAGGCGAGAAGACGATCGCGGAGCCGTTCGACGTCTTCGGCGAGGTGCGCGTCTCGTTCGTCGAGGTGGACGGGGCGCCGGTCGAGTTCGTTCAGCCTCTCTGACGTGACTACGAGCCAGTGGCAGGGCAAGTGACGCCCGCGAAGGTTCGGTGGGGGTTCCTCTCGACCGCGCGGATCAACGGGCGGATCCTGGCCGCCGCCGAGAAGTCGGAACTTGCCGAGGTGGTGGCGGTCGCGAGCCGGGATGCGGACCGGGCCGAGGCGTATGCCGTCGAGCACGGCATCCCGCGCTCGCATGGAAGCTACGAGGCGCTGATCGAGGACCCTGACGTGGACGCCGTCTACATCTCCCTCCCGAACTCCCTCCACGTCGAATGGTCTGTCCGGGCGCTCACCGCGGGGAAGCACGTCCTCTGCGAGAAACCGCTCACCCGTACCGCGGAGGACGCGGAGGCGGCTTTCGACGTAGCCGAGCGGGCCGGCCGCATCCTCATGGAGGCCTTCATGTGGCGACACAGCCCGCAGACGGCCAAGCTCGTCCAGCTCGTGGAGGGCGGTGTGATCGGCGAGCTGCAGCTCGTGCGGGCGACCTTCAGCTTCCCCCTCGAAGGCCGGCGCAACATCCGTCTCGACCCAGATCTCGATGGAGGTGCGCTCATGGACGTGGGCGCGTACTGCGTCAGCGCGGCCCGTCTCCTCGCCGGCGAGCCGGAACGGGTCTACGGCGAGCAGGTGATCGGCGACTCCCGCGTGGACGTCCTCTTCACCGGGGTTCTCCGCTTCCCGCGGGGCGTGCTCGCGGAGATCGACGCGGGCTTGCATCTCCCGAGGCGCGACGGCCTCGAGGCCGTCGGGACCGAGGGCTCGCTGGTGATTCCCGACCCGTGGCTCGCCCAGCGCCTCGTCCTGCACCTGCGTCGTGGCGAGAGCCGGGAGGAGATCGCGCTCCCGCCAGCAGATCCTTATCGCCTCGAGCTGGACAATATGTGCGCTGCGATCGCCGGGGAAGCCAAGCCGCTCCTCGGCCGCGACGACGCGGTGGGGCAGGCGCGGGCCCTCGAGGCGCTGTACCGGTCAGCCGACGAGGGAGCCCCTGTCACGCTGGTGTGACGGGTCGCGCACCGAAAGCGCCACGTAACAGACTGTTACTTGCTCCCGGAACCGCGGAAGTCGAGGCCGGATGGGCGGTGTTGGCCTCCGGACTCTTGACGAAACTGGCCTAGTAACAGACTGTTACTAGGCTAACGCTGCTCAGCCGTTCGTGAAGGCGCGCGTCTCGACGACGCGGAAGTCCGACCCCTTGACCTGGCCGAGCGTGCGGAGCTGGTCGTTGTCCCAACCCGGGTCTGGCGCGCCGGTGAGATACCAGCTCGAGCCGTTGTCGGCGACGATCATCCCGTAGGCTTGAGTGCCTTCAGGACGACCCGGGCATCGGCCGTTCAATCCCTCACGCCGGGAGGAATCCGTTCGCCGCAGTCGGCCGTAGGCGTACGAGATGGCAGGCCGTTCCGTCTCGTCAGCGTGGTGGTCGCCGCTGCGCTCGCCGGTCCAGCGGTCGCAGCCGGCCGGCCATTCCAGGGAACCGTGGCCCCCGGGACGACGATCTCGCTCAAGCGCGCGGACGGCTCCGCAAGAAGACCGAGATCGACTTCGTCGGCAGCCGCACCTGGAAGGTGACGTTGCAGGTCGGCACCTACACGTTTCGCTGTGACGCGCATCCGAAGACGATGCACGGAAGCTTCGGCGTCTCCTAGGAGACCTCTTCCACCTCGATCCGGCCGCCGGCGATCCGCCAGCCGGCGAGCTCGCCTGTTCGCAGCGAGAGGATGAGATAGGGCTTGCCCTCCCAGAGGCCGATGTTCTCGACGTCGGTGCGAGACGGGCGCGGCGGGCTCGAGACATGGGAGTGGAAGACGGCGAGCTCGTAGCCGTCGTCCTCCAGGAACCACGTGTCCGGCGGCACCTGCAGCTCGTAGCGGTACGGGCTCTCGGAGAGGTTCATGCCGGGGATGTACCGCTCGGCCTCGCCACCCTTGAAGACGACGACTCCGCATGCCTCGTTCGGGCTCTCCGCCTCGGCGTGCTCGACGAGCGCCGAGCGCACCGCAGGCGGGACTACCACCAGAGGTGGTCTTCCATCGTCCGGGCGCCCTCCGTCCAGAAGTCGGCGGAGAGGTACTTCCAACCCGCGTCGGCGAGCACGGCGACCACAACTGCGTCCTCGTCGAGCTCGGACGCGATTCGCCGGGCGACGTGCACGACGGCACCCGAGGAGACGCCCGCGAAGATTCCCTCCCGGTCGAGCAGGGCACGGAGGCCGGCGACCGACTCGTCGTTCGAGACGAGGATCTTCCGGTCGAGCCGCGAGACGTCGAGGATCGGGGGCACGTAGCCGTCGGCGAGCGAGCGGAGGCCGTAGACGAGGTCGCCCTGGAAAGCCTCCGCGGCTGCGACCACCACATCGGGGAAGGACTCCCGCAGCCGCTCGCCGGCACCCATGAGCGTCCCGCCCGTGCCGAGGCCGGCGACGAACGCGTCGACGCGGGGAAGCGCATCGGCGATCTCGGCGCCGGTGCCCTCGTAGTGGGCGCGCGGGTTGGCCTCGTTCGCGTACTGGTTGAGCATGAAGTAGCGGGAGTCGCTCTCGGCGAGGCGCAGCGCCCGGCGGACAGCGCCGTTCGACCCTTCGTTTCCGGGCGAGAAGACCACCTGCGCGCCGTAGAGCTCGAGCATGCGCACGCGCTCAGGCGTCGAGTTCTCCGGCAGGATGCAGGTCAGCGGATAACCCTTGAGCTTCGCGACCATCGCGAGCGAGATACCGGTGTTGCCGCTTGTCGGCTCGAGAAGCTCGCGTCCCGGCTCGAGCTCGCCCGAGGATTCCGCAGCTTCGACCATCGTCCTGGCGATCCGGTCCTTGATCGAACCGGTCGGGTTCTGGCCCTCGAGCTTTGCGTAGAGTCGGCCGCTCCCTTCCGGGCTTATCCGAGAGAGCTCGACGAGCGGCGTGCGGCCGATCGTCTCGAGGAGGGAGGGGGTCAGCGTTCGTTCGCCGCCCGCCATCGCCGGCAGCAGGATGACCGACGTGCCGTCGCCCACCGGCGTCTCTAGGCCGTCGAGGGTGCGGACGTCCTCGTTGTTCACGTAGACGTTGACGAAGGGGGCGATCTCGTTCCCGTTCTCGAGCACCTGGCTGCCGAGCCCGGGGAAGCGCTCGGCGAGATCGGCAAGGAGCTCGCGGACGGTGGAGCCGGAGGCGTCGACTTCCCGTGCGCCGCCGACCGAATCGCGGAGCGTGGGCGGGATCCGGACGCGGGTCACGAGGCTACGTGCGTCCTTCCGCCCTGGCAGAACTCGACGTAGTCGATGTAGCTCGTGATCGTGGGGCTCTCGCCGCAGACAGGGCAATCCGGGTCGCGGCGGAGGGAGATCTCGGTGAACGTGCCGTCGAGGGCGTCGAACATCAAGAGGCGGCCGACGAGCGGATCGCCGATGCCGAGCGCGAGCTTCAGCGCCTCATTCGCCTGCAGGGAGCCGACGACGCCCGGAAGGACGCCGAGCACGCCGCCCTCTGCGCAGCTCGGGGCGAGCTCGGGAGGGGGCGGCTGCGGGAAGAGACAGCGGTAGCAGGGGCCCTCGTGCGGCTTGAAGACCGTCACTTGGCCCTCGAAACGGAAGATCGAGCCGTGCACGACGGGGATGCCGTGCCAGACCGACGCGTCGTTCAGGAGATAGCGCGTCGGGAAGTTGTCCGCGCCGTCGACAATCACGTCCCAGCCCTCGCCGAGGATCCGGTCGACGTTCTCGGACGTGAGACGTTCCTTGAAGACCTTGACGGTGACATCCGGGTTCAGCGCCTCGATCGTCCGCTTGGCCGAGTCGGCCTTGGGCTCGCCGAGGCGGTCGGTCGAGTGGACGATCTGGCGCTGAAGGTTCGTCTCGTCGACCGCGTCGTCGTCGACGATCCCGAGGGTGCCGACACCGGCGGCCGCGAGGTAGAGCGAGGCCGGCGAGCCGAGGCCGCCCGCGCCGATCAGGAGGATGCGCGACTGGAGAAGCTTGAGCTGCCCCTCCTCGCCGACCTCGGGGATCAGGAGGTGGCGGCTGTAGCGGCGGCGCTTCGTCGCGTCGAGCGCCTCGGGAACCTCGTACGGGAGGCCGTTCCGCTTCCAGTCGGTGAAGCCGCCCGAGAGAGAGACGACGTTCTCGTAGCCGAGCTCCTCGAGGGTTTTCGCGGCGAAGGCGGAGCGATTTCCGGCGGCGCAATAGAGCAGCACCTTGCTCGACTTGTCCGGAACTGTGCGCTCGATCCGGGACTCCAGGTTGCCGCGAGGCACGTGCACCGCGCGGGGAAGGTGGCCTTCGTCCCACTCGTCGCGCTCGCGCACGTCCACGACTGCGACGGAGTCCTCGGAGAGAAGCTCTTGCGCCGCGGAGGCGTCCACCTCGTCGATCTCCGACTTGGTCTGCTGGAGCAACTCTCGGTACGTTGGCATAACTTCACGAAATATAGCAACTTGGCCTCGGCCGCCCAGGTCGCGCTGGCTACGCTCGGCACCGTGTCTTCGCGCACCCGCATTCGGCTGATAGTCGGGGGTTTGGCTCTCGTCGCGGCGGCCGTCGTGGCGGGAGTCGCCCTCATCGGCCGCGTGGACGGGGGCCCCGGCGAGAAGCCGCCCGTCCTCGAGCTCAGCGTCCTCCTCGGCGACGACTCCGAGGCGCAGGCACTCCGCGCCGCCGAACAGGCTTACGACAGCGGTCAGACCGAGAACGCGCGCGCGCAGTTCGCTGCATTGCTCCGCGAGCACCCGGACTCGCTCGAGGCGGCGGTCGGAGCTGCTGTCGCTTCCTGGCCCGACGGCACGCTCGAGCGGCTGCGGGAGCTGGAGACGTCGCATCCCTTGAGCGCGCTCGTCCATCTCCATCTCGGGCTCGCCCTGTATGCCGACGGGCAGCAGGACGCGGCGGGGGCCGAGTGGCGGAAGGCGGTCGAGGTCGAGCCCGACTCGGAGTCGGCCGTGCGCGCCGGCGACGTCCTTCATCCCGACATGGCGCCCGGGCTGCCGTCGTTCTTCACGACGCTGGAGCCGCCCGCGGGCCTCACCGGCAAGCCACCGCAGGAGCAGCTAGACGAGCTCGAGGCGGCGGCCCGCAAGGGCGGCGCCGACGAGTGGATCCTCTACGGCACTGCCTTGCAGCGGGTCGGCAGGCCGGTCTCGGCGCGTGCCGCCTTCGACCGCGCGCTCGAGCTCGCGCCCGACCGGCTGGACGCGAAGGTTGCCGCCGCGGTCGGGCGGTTCGGCAAGGACGACCCCTCGGCCGCGTTCTCGCGTCTGGGGCCGCTGGCACGCGACAATCCCGATTCCGCGCTCGTTCGCTTCCACCTCGGCGTCCTTCTCCTGTGGATCAGAGACATTCAGGACGCACGCGCGCAGCTCGAGAGAGCCGCGGCTACCATGCCTGCAAGCCTCTACAGCCGGGAAGCAAAATCGCTTCTTTCCCGTCTTGAAGGCATTGGGACCTAACGTCTAACAAATAGTCCGGTCGGCCCATGGCGAACCGTCCGGTGGTCGTGCAAGAGTCGCGCCACACAAATGTGGCATCCGGCACAGAGAGGCCGTTGACAAATCGGGGGCCGTCAATACGGTCAGAGGAGGGGTCAGCTTGCAAGAGGGGAGAGGGCATGGACGGAAAGGCGTGACGCTGGACGAAGACGCCACCAAGGCGCTCGTCCGCCAGGGCCACGAGGCCGGCTTCCTGACGCAAGAGGAGGTGGCGCTCGTGCTCGACGAGCTGGAGCTTGACACGGTCCAGGTCGACGAGTTCTACAAGCAGCTCGACGAGCTCCACATCGAGGTCGTCGAGGCCGAGCCGGAGGAGGAGGAGGAGGAGCCGACCAAGGCGCAGCCGGACGCGGCAGAAGTGTCCACCGACTCGCTCCAGCTCTTCCTCAAGGACATCGGCAAGGTCCCGCTTCTCACCGCTTCGCAGGAGGTCGAGCTCTCGAAGCGGATCGAGCGCGGCGACCATCGCGCGAAGCAGCAGATGGTCGAGGCGAACCTTCGCCTCGTCGTCTCGATCGCGAAGAACTACCGCAACCAGGGCCTGCCGTTCCTCGACCTCATTCAGGAGGGGACCATCGGCCTCGTTCGCGCGGCGGAGAAGTTCGATTACCGCAAGGGCTTCAAGTTCTCCACGTACGCGACGTGGTGGATCCGGCAGGCGGTCGCCCGTGCCCTGGCGGACAAGGCGCGCACGATCCGCATGCCCGTGCACGTCGTCGAGAAGCTGAACAAGATCGGCCGCGTCGAGCGCAAGCTCCTCGCCGAGCTCGGGCATGACCCAACGGCAGACGAGATCGCGCGCGAGCTGGAGATCGACCGCGAAGAGGTCGACCAGATCCGGCGGAGCGCGCAGGCGCCCATCTCCCTGGAGAAGCCGGTCGGCGACGAGGAGGAGTCGGAGTTCGGACATTTCCTCGCCGATCAGTCGGCGACGGCTCCGGACGAGGCGGCCGAGACCACGCTGCGCAAGGAGACGCTCAAGCGGATCCTGTGCGCGCTCTCGCCCCGCGAGCGGCGCGTCCTCGAGCTTCGCTACGGCCTCGACGGACAGCACCCGCGGACGCTCGACGAGGTCGGGCGGACGTTCAACGTCACCCGCGAGCGTGTGCGCCAGATCGAGAACCAGAGCCTGAAGAAGCTGCAGGCGCTGGCGGAAAGCCAAAAGCTCAGAGACGTCGCGGCCTAGCGGCCGCGCTGAGCCCGTGGAGACGCGCTACCGATCGGCGCCGGGCTTTCTCGCCTCACTCGGGGGAGCGCTCGCCGGGTACGTCGCCGGCGCCGTGCTCGCACTGCTGTTTCTCTGGCCGTTCGCCATCGCATCCTCCACGGCGCTTGCCGTCGGCTCGGCCGATGGCTACCGCGGGCTGGGCGGGCTTGTCCTCGCCGCAATCGTCCTGGCGGCGGCGCAGGTGGCGATCACAGCCTGGATCACCCAGCAGGCGGCGTCGCTGCTCGGGGATGCGCGGGTCCGCTTCGGCCGCGCCCTCGGAGCGGTGTTCTTCGGCTACCTGGCCAATGTCTTCGTCGGTTCGGCAATTCGGGACGTCGCAGAGCTGCCCGTCGTCGGCGGAGCGTGGATCGGGCTCGTCCTGGTTGCGCTCGTCATCTCGTCGGCGCCCCCTCGTTCGGCGGCTCCCGCAGCATGAGGGCGCTCGCACCCGGTTAGACTCGCGGGCCGTGGTGGACGGTCCCGACCAGGCTTGGCTGGAAGAGCTTTACGAGCTCCTCCGGATCCCGAGCGTGAGCGCGGACCCGGCGCATGCCGACGACGTTCGGCGCGCAGGCGAGTGGATCAGCGACTTCGTGCGGGCAGCGGGCGGCGAGGCCCAGCTCGTGGAGACGTCCACCTTCCCGCTCGCGATCGGGGAGATCCCGGCGTCGTACGGAGACGGCGACGCGCCCACGGTCATGCTGTACGGACACTTCGACGTGCAGCCGCCGGCGCCGCTCGACCTCTGGGAGTCGGATCCCTTCGAGCCCGAGATCCGCAACGGCTACCTCTACGCGCGCGGCTCGGTGGACGACAAAGGGAACTCGTACCTCCTCCTGAAAGCGGCGGAGCTGCTCGCGAGCGCGGGCGAGCTCCCCGTCAATGTGCGCATCGCCTTCGACGGGGAGGAGGAGACGGGCGGCCACTCGATCGTCGAGTTCCTCGAGGCGGACGAGCGCGGAGCGGACGCCTGCATCATCTTCGACAGCGGCATGCCACGCGAGGACGTGCCTTCCTTCGACCTCGGCACCCGCGGGCTCATCTACTTCCACGTGCGCCTCTCGAGCGGCGAGCGCGACCTCCACTCCGGGATGTTCGGGGGCGCCGCACTGAACGCCGTGCACGCGCTCATGCAGACTCTGGAGGCCGTCGTTGCCGTGCCGGACGAGCTCCGCGCGGGAGTCGCGCCCGCGACCGAGGAGGAACGGCGGTCCTGGCTGCAGCTCGACCCGGGCGCGGACGTCCTCGCCGCCGAGGGTGCGCGTCCGATGGACCCCGCGGCGGGCGAGGAGTTCTACTCCCGCACGCTGGCCGGCCCGGCCGTGGACGTGAACGGCCTCGCCGGCGGCTCGCCGATGCTGCAGAAGACCGTGCTGCCGGTGGAAGCCGAGGCGAACGTCTCCATCCGGCTTGCGCCGGGCCAGGACGTCGACGAGATCGCCTCAGCCTTCGACCGGCTCCTTCGCGAGGCGGCGCCAGCAGGGGCCGAGCTCGAGATCGAGCGTTGGTCGTCGGCTCCCGCGGGACTCATCTCTCCCGACGCCCCGCCCGTCAAGCTGGCGCAGGACGCCTTCGAGCAAGCGCTCGGAAAACGGCCGCTGCTGCTCAGGACCGGCGGCACGCTTCCGATCGTGCCCGCGCTCGCCGACAAGGGCATCCCGACGATCCTCACCGGCTTCGCGCTCCCCGGCGCCAACGTGCACTCGCCGAACGAGCGCCTGCTCGCGCGCTACATCCCGCTCGGCGTCGCCGCCGCGCGTGAGACCCTGCTCGCCTTCAAAGAGCTCTAGCTAGACGAGGGCGGTGTCGTCTGCGGACGCATGGGCGTGGCCATGCTCGGGGACGAGCCATTCGTGCCCGAACTGCCGCATCGCGTCGATGATCGGCAGGAGCGCCTCGCCCTTCTCCGTCAGGGAGTAGTCCACGCGGCGGCGGGCGCTCGTCCGCTGGATGATTCCCTCTTGCTCGAGGACGCGGAGGCGCTCGGAAAGTGTTCGTGGGCTGATGCCGGGACAGGAGCGCTCGAGCTCGGAGAAGCGGCGCGGCCCTTCGGACATGTCGTGGAGGATCACCGCGGTCCACTTGGCGCCGATGATGTCGGCCGTACAGGCGACGGAGCAGTTGGCGTCATGGACGGGACGCATCGTGCGCATGCGCTCATTGTACTCGGAGCCGTCGCTAGTCCCATGGCGGCGGGTTGTGCACCCACCTTCCGCCCGCCATCGTCGCAACAACGCCCACGTCCCGAAGGCCCTCGGGCGGGCACTCGAATGGGTCGCGGTCCAGGACGACAAGGTCTGCGAGTTGGCCCGGTACGAGGTGGCCGCGCCGGCGTTCTGCTCCCTCGAGCCAGGCCGGGGCGACGCAGGTTGCGTGGATGGCCTCTTCTACCGTGACTCGCTGCTCTGGATGCCATGCAGGCCTGTCGTCGATCGTGCGGAGGACTCCGGCTGCGATCCCTGCAAGCGGGTCGAGCTCCTCGATCGGGGCGTCCGATCCGTTGGCGACGTGCGTGCCCGCGTCGAGGAGCGTACGGTACGCGTACGCGCTCGCGGTCAGATCGCCCCAGAAGCGGTCGGCGAGGTCGCGGTCCGAGGGTGCGTGACTGAACTGAACGGATGCTGCGACGCCGAGCTTCGCGAAGCGCGGCACGTCCTCCGGCGCGAGGAGCTGAGCGTGCTCGATGCGGGGCCGGAGTCCGCGCGGGCGCCAATCGTCCTGCGTCGCTTCGAATGCGTCGAGCGCCTCCCGGTTGGCCAGGTTGCCGATTGCGTGGACGGCGACGGGGAAGCCTGCGCGCGCAGACCGGCTGATGATGTCCTCGAGCTCGGCCCGGCCGGTGATCTCGACTCCCGATCCGTCCAGCATGCGCGCTGTCTGGGAGCCGAGCGTCCCGTCCATGAAGGCCTTGATGTAACCGACCCTGAGGAACGCGTCTCCGAGACCGGCGGAGACGCCGATCTCCGCGAGCCGGTCGACGTGGTCGTGCGGGAGCGACTGCCAGACCCGCAGCGTGAGGGCGCCTTCCCCCTGGAGCTCCTGGAAGACGGCCAGCGCCCCGAGCCAGCCGTCCTTGTCGTGGATCGCAACGACGCCGCGGGAGTTCGCGAGCCGGATTCCCTCCCGCGAGGCGTCCACCATCTCCTCGTGCGTCGGCCGCACGTAGGCGTCGCGGAAGTGCCACGCGCACTCCTCGCGCAGGACGCCGGTCGGCTCGCCCTGCTCGTCGCGCTCGACGACTCCGCCGGGAACCTGGAGGTCGCCGTTCGCCCGAGCGAGAGCGGCCGAGTTCAGCCAGAGCGAGTGGTAGTCGCGTGCCATCAGCGCCGCCGGGACGTCGCCTGTGACCTGGTCCAGAGCTTCCTTCGTCGGCTCCACGACGGGAGCCCAGTCACCGCTCCGCCACCCCAGCCCCCGGAGCCACCGACCTTCCGGAACCGACCGCACCGCGTCCCCGATGCGTGCGAGCGCCTCGTCCAGCGAGCGGGTTCCTTCCAACCGAACCTGGCGCTGGGCGAGCGCCCAGGTCGGAAAATGAACGTGGGCGTCGGTGAATCCGGGGAGGACACAGCGGCCTCCGAGGTCAACGCGGTCGGGGCTCGCGAGGGCGGTCTCGTGCGTGCCCACCCCGCCTGCCACGACCTCGCCCGCGATCGCGAGCGCGCCCGCCCTCGGCAGCGCGGGGTCGAGCGTGCGGATGGCGCCGTTTTCGATGATCACGCCTGCAATCCAATCGGATTCGGCCGCCGGACGGGAGCGGCGGTGGGGCTAGCCGATCTCGAGCCGGTCGAGCACTTCGGCTACGTCGGACTTCTGCGTGCCGGTGCCGAGCGTGACGAACGCCTGTACCACCTGGCCGTCATCCGTGAAGGTCACGCTCCAGCCTTCGAACCCCAGGCAAGAGAGGAAGCGGCGGTCATGGTCGTCCAGATCGAAACGATCGGGGCGCGGGGAGAAGGAGCCCGCCCCCGTGGTCCCGTAGTCGTCGAGCATGATGCGGGTGTCGCCCGACCGGACGACGATCGTTGTCTCCTCCACGGAGGCAGTCCAGGCCCGTGGGTAGTGGGCCGTGATGCCGTCGGCCTGAATGCTGTTCGGACGGGACCAGTCCGCTCGCGGCGGCTGTGCGGCCGGCAGGTTGTCGGCGACGGGAAGCCAGAGAAGCGCCCCGCCGATTGCGACGAGGATGTGCCTTCTCATGGCGCAGGCGGCGCCCAGCCGGCGATCTGCGGGAAGACTCCACCCGCGTCGCCGCGGGGAGAGAACTCGGCGGTCACGTTGGAGACCGCATCCACCCTGCCCAGCCGCCGGGGCGCGCTCTCGAAGAAGAGGAACTGGTCTGCGGCCGGCCAGCCCGCCGTGACCCACGCGCGGTCAGGCGAGGTGACGAGGTTCGAGATGCGGCCAGGGCCCTCGAACATCCGCCTGTCGGGCATGAGCCGGCACGCGCCCGCGATGGTGCAGTCGGAACGGAAGAGCGCAGTGGCGTCGCTGCGCGGGTCGTAGTCCGCGTACAGGACGCCGCCGAAACTGAGGATGGCCGTGTCGAGGAGGACGTGACCTCGCGGCAGCCCCAGGAACGGCGTCGGCTTCCCGCGGCGGAAGACGATGACTCGCGTCGAGGTCGAGACGGCCAGCCGGCTTCCCGAAAAGGCAAGCTCGCGCACGCCCTTCACAGTCGAAGTCCGCCACAACTGCCGTTGAGTGTCGGCGTCGACCACGTGGACGCGCCCCGCCGCGTCGGCGTAGGCGAGCACGTGGGAATCGGGCTTCCAGGCGGGGGCAATCGGAGCGACCCCGTCGGCGACGACCGAGTCGGGCGCGCCGTCGCCCGCGACGACGCGCAGCGTGTCGCCCGCCCGGTAGGCGATTCGGGTGTCCAATCCGATCCCCGACCACCGCGGGTCGCGGATCGGTTCCGTCCGCGAGAGCGACCAGCGCGGCTCGGCGCTCTCGGAGTCGAGGGCGACGAGCTGGCGCCCGCGAGTCGCGACGACGAAAAGCCCACGCGGGGACCACGACGCGTCCTCGTAGTCTCCGAGCAGCCGCTTGGAGCCGTCCTCGTGCACGACCCACGGCCCTTCCGGAGACTGAACGAGCAGGCGGCCGGGGGCGGGCAGCCTCACGAGCGCGGGCTGCGAAGGCTCGCGCCCGACGGCGTCGCGGAAGCGATCGACGACCGCCATGCCGGGTGGTGTCAGCGCCGCGACCAGAATCGCCCCCGCGGCCACGAGCGCGACCAGCGGCCCGTGGCGCCTTCGCGTCCGGGGGATCCGCTCGCGTGACTCGAATGCTGCGTCGACGGTTCTCCACGCGCGCTCGGTCGCGTCGGCCTCGTCGGGGAGCGGGACCCGCCGGAGAGCGCTCCGCACGCGCTCTTCGCTCACGAAGTCTCCCTCGTGACGCGCTCCTGCAACGCGTCCAGGCCGCGCCGGAGGCGCGAGTTGACGGTGCCGCGAGGAAGCTCGAGGAGGTCGGCGATCTCGCCGGGCGAGTAGTCGAGGACGTAGCGGAGGACGACGACTGCGCGCTGGTCCGGCGAAAGCGCGGCGAGCGCGGACATGGTCTCGGTGTTGAGGTCGTCCGACAGCCGGTCCGGGCGCCCAGGGGTGACGGCGAGCTGCTCGTCTCCGACTTCCCGCCGGATAGCCCGTGCGCGCGTCCAGTCGATCGCCCGGTTCACGACGATCCGGTGCAGCCAAGGCCCGAAGGGCCGCCGGCGGTCGAACCTGTCGAGTGCGCGAATCGCGGAGAGGAAGGCCTCCTGGGCGATGTCCTCGGCTGCCGCGGCGTCGTGCACCACGAGGTAGGCGGCTCGGTAGGCGCCGGCCCAGTGGTGGCGGAAAAGGGCCTCGAGGTCCGAGGCCGATCCGGCCTGGGCGGCGCGCACCCAGGCACGTTCCTCGCGGCCCGCTCCTGCCATGGCGTGCCGACTATACGAGCCTGTGCCCGCAAGAAGTCCATCCGGAGACCTACGCGCGCGCCGGGTCGCGAGGTCCATACCATTCCGCCTGTGGATGCCCTCCTGATCGTCGATTTCCAGAACGACTTCACGCCGGGCGGCGCGCTGCCCGTCGCGGAAGGCGATGAGATCGCAGGCCCGATCAACGAGCTCCTCGACCGCTTCGATCTCGTGATCGCCACGCGCGACTGGCACCCTCCCGATCACGGCTCCTTCGCGGGCGTCGAGGTCGACCCCGCGAAGTGGCGCGGCGCCGATCCCCCGTCCATCTGGCCGGTGCACTGCGTGGCGGGAACACCCGGTGCCGACCTCCAGCCGGACCTGGAGCAGGCCAAGATCGACGTCGTCATCGACAAGGCCCAGGACCCGAACAGCCAGGGGTATTCAGGCTTTCAGGACACGCGACTCGGCGATCTCCTTCGGGAGCGCGGAGTGAACCGTCTCTTCGTCGCCGGCCTCGCGACCGACTACTGCGTCAAGAACACGGTGCTCGACGCGCGGCGCGAAGGCTTCGACGTGACCGTCGTGGAGGATGCCGTGCGCGGCGTCGACGTAGCGCCGGGGGACTCGGCGCGCGCGCTCGAGGAGATGAAGGACGCGGGCGCCCGCCTCGCCACCTCGGACGAGATCCTCGCCGAGCGCTCCTAGGTCGCGAGCGTCCGCGCGAGGCGCATGACCGCGTAGGCCTGGCGGTTCGCCTTGTGCTTGGAGAGCGCCCCCGGCGCAAGCTCGACCACAAACGAGCTCGTCCCGGCGAAGCGGTGGTTTTGCCAGTTCGGGGCGGTGCCGTGCGGCCAGCGGATCTTGGCAAAGGTCATGTTCGAGAAGCGCGCGAACTTCTTCGCCGCCGGTGCGCTCTGCCTCCACGCCCGGACAAGGGTCTGCGGCTGGTGGTACCAGATCGTCAGTTCCGGCCGGAGGTCCTCGACGAGCCTCCGCACGGTACGGGTCTCGGTCTCGGACCACGGACGTGGGCCCGAGTACTCGGGATCCCAGCGGCTTCCGATCGGGATCCACTCCGAGCCGAAGTTCCGGTTCAGGTCGACGCCGCGGCCGTTCTGGCGTACCCCGAGCTTGCGCCCGTCCGGGTTCACGCAGTGGATCACCCAGAGGTCGAAGCTGCCCGGCGGCTTGCGGCGGACGAGGTTGTGCGTGACCGCGCTCCCGGCGCATTCGTTTCCATGGATGCAGCCGACGACGAGTACCCTGTGCGGGCTCGTCGGATCGCCGAGGCGGTGCACCTTGATGGGGCGGTCCTGGGTCGAGTGGCCGACGACTTCGGTGCCGGTGCTGGGCCCCGAGGAGGCGAGCGCGATTGCGGAGAGCAGGATCTCGATTCCCATTGGTCTCTTGTACGCGGACCGCCGACCGGGAGGTTCACGTACCCCCTGAGTGCGCACAATCTGCCCGATCGTCCTCACGTTCGCTCTCTGCGGCTTCGCCACGCCGTCGGCGAACGAGGCCGCGCCGCCCCCTGCACAGAGAGAGCGGGCCATGCAGTGGCGAGATTCCCGCGCAGTCGGGACGCCCGCCGCGGGAAGGCTCGTGCGCGGCGTGCAGCTCCCGGCGACAGGCCCTCGCTTCTTCACGTGGGATCCGTTGCTCCATCGGCGCCCCGACCGGCCCGGGAGGAGGTGGGGGACGGACTTCCTCGTCCGTAGGGTCCTCCGCGTCGTCGCGGGTTACGCAGAGGCGCATCCGTCCGCGCCGCGGCTCGGGATCGGCGACCTCAGCCGTCGGCGGGGAGGTCCGTTCGGCCCTCGCCACGCATCCCATCAGAACGGGCTCGACGTCGACGTCTACTACCCACGGCGAGACAAGCGTGAGCGGCCTCCGCTCGTCGCGAGCCAGATCGAGCACCGGCTTGCCCAGGATCTCGTCGATCGCTTTGTCGCCGCGGGAGCCTCGCTCGTCTTCGTCGGCCCGAACACGAGGCTCACCGGCCCGCCGGGGGTCGTCGAGGTCCTGTGGAATCACGACAACCACCTGCACGCGCGGTTCGAAGACCCCGGCCGCACCTAGAATTGGGATGTGCCGTGGGACCCTCTTTCCGAGGAACAGCGTGAGATTCGCGAGCTCGTCCGCACCCTGACGCGGGAGCGGATCGCTCCCCGCGCGGCCGAGATCGACGAGTCGGGCGACTTCCCCTGGGACATGGTCGAGCTCCTGCGCGAGCACGAGATCTTCGGGCTCGCCTTTGACGAGCGCCACGGGGGGGCGAACGCGGGCGCATTGATGCTGCTCGTCGCGGTGGAGGAGATCTCCAAGGCCGACGCGACGGTGGGGCTCATCCTCGCCGTGCAGGAGCTGAGCTCGCTCGCGCTGCGGCTTGCGGGCACGGAGGAGCAGCAGGGGTGTTTCCTGCCCAAGATCGCGAGCGGCGAGTGGATCGCGGCCTACGCGCTGACCGAGCCGGGGTCCGGCTCCGATGCCGCCGCGATGCGCACGGAGGCGAAGCGCGACGGCGACGAGTACGTCCTCAGCGGCTCGAAGCGGTTCATCACGAACGCGGGGGTCGCGCACCTCTACACGGTGTTCGCGAAGACCGACCCGTCGGCGGGCCATGACGGCATCTCGTGCTTCATGGTCGAGGCCGACGCATCCGGGTTCGAGGTCGGCCGCATCGAGCCAAAGCTCGGGATCAAGGGCTCGACCACCGGAGAGATTTTTTTCAACGACTGCCGCGTACCGGCCGCGAATCTCGTCGGAAGCGAGGGCGACGGCTTCAAGATCGCGATGCAGGTCCTCGACCGCTCGCGGCCCGGAATCGCAGCGCAGGCGCTCGGGATCGCCCAGGGCGCGACGGACTATGCCCTCGACTACGCCCAGTCGCGCGAGACCATGGGCAAGCCCATCGTCGAGCATCAGATGATCGCGTCGAAGCTCGCGGACATGGAGACAAAGTGCGAGGCGGCGCGCGACCTTCTCTACAAGGTCGGCGTCATGATCGACGAGGACGCGCCTGACCTGACCAAGTACTCCGCGATGGCGAAGCTGGTCTGCTCGGACGCCGCGATGGAGGTCACGGTCGACGCGGTGCAGATCCTCGGCGGCTACGGCTACATCAAGGAGTACCCGGTCGAGCGCATGATGCGCGATGCCAAGATCACTCAGATCTACGAGGGCACGAACGAGATCCAGCGACTCGTGATCGCGCGCGAGATGGTGCGGGAGAACCGCTCGTCCGCGCTCACCGAGGTCGGCTGAGCCCTCCCTACGACGCGATCGTCGTCGGGTCGGGGCCGAACGGCCTCGTCGCGGCGGTGACGCTCGCCCGGGCCGGCAAGCGTGTGCTCGTCCGCGAGGCGGAGGAGACGTTCGGTGGCGGGACGCGCTCCGCCGAGCTGACTCTGCCGGGCTTCGTGCACGACGTCTGCTCGTCGATCCATCCCTTCGTGCCGGCGTCGCCCGTCCTCGAGGAGCTAGGGCTCGCCGACCACGGCCTCGAGCTGATCCAGCCCGCCGCTCCGCTCGCACATCCGCTCGACGACGGCACCGCCGTGGTGGTGGAGCGCTCCCTCGAGGCGACCGCCGCGGGGCTCGGGCCCGACAGCGAGGCGTACCGACGGCTGCTCGGGCCGCTCGCGTCCGACTGGCCGAAGCTGGAGGCGGCCGTCCTCGGGCCCCTGACGGCACTGCCCTCCCATCCGCTGGCTCTGGCGCGCTTCGGGCGGCACGCGGCCCGGTCGGCGACCGGCCTCGCCGCGCGCACCTTTCTGGGCGAGCGGGCGGGCGCACTCTTCGCGGGCTGCGCCGCGCACTCGATGGTGCCCCTTGCGCGGAGCCCAACTGCCGGCTTCGGGCTCGTCCTCCTCCTCAGCGGGCACCTCTTCGGGTGGCCGTTCCCTCGCGGAGGCTCGCAGCGCATCGCCGACGCGCTCGTCTCGCTTCTCCGCGAGCTCGGTGGACAGCTCGAAGCGGAAGCGCCGGTCGATTCCCTGGACTTCTTGCCGCCCTCGCGGTCGGTCTTCTGCGACGTGAGCCCGCGCGAGCTCGTGAGGATCGCCGGGCCCCGCCTGCCGCGCGACTACGTGCGCCGCCTGGGCCGCTTCCGCCACGGACCGGCGGCCTTCAAGGTCGACTACGCGCTCGAGGGGCCGATCCCGTGGACGGCGACCGCGTGCGCGCGCGCCGGCACCGTTCACCTCGGCGGAACCCTGCAGGAGATCGCCGAGTCGGAGCGGGCGCCTTGGCGAGGTCGGCACGCCGAACGGCCTTTCGTCCTCCTCGCGCAACACAGCCTCTTTGACCCGAGCCGCGCCCCCGACGGCAAGCACACGGCCTGGGCCTACTGCCACGTGCCGAACGGATCCGACTTCGACATGACCGAGCGGCTCGAGGCCCAGATCGAGCGTTTCGCTCCCGGATTCGGGAACCGAGTGCTCGCTCGCAGCGTCCTGTCCCCGTCGGCCCTCGAAGCGCGGAACCGCAATCTCGTCGGAGGCGACATCAACGGCGGCGCCGCAACGCTCTGGCGCCTTGCCGCGCGGCCGGTGACCAAGCTCAACCCCTACGCGACTCCCGCCCGCGGGGTCTACCTCTGCTCGGCGTCGACTCCTCCCGGAGGAGGGGTGCATGGCATGTGCGGATACCTCGCGGCGCGTTCGGCTCTCGCGAAGGGGCTGTAACTAGGCCCGAGTCGCGCCGGCGGCGCGCTTGGCCGCCTTGTGCGCGCGCTTCTTCGCCTGGTACTCCAGGAGAGCTTCCACCGAGTCGACGTCGCCGAGGGTGGGATGGTTCGGAGCGACGTCCTCCCAACCGGGCGGCTTGATCCCGAACCGCTTGCCCAGGATCGCGATCAGCGACCGTGCCTTCATCGGACCGATTCCCGGCAGGTCGAGCAGGCGCTGCTGAAGGTCGCGTCCGTCGCTCGCCTCGTTCCAGACGCGGGCGGCGTCGCCGTCGTAGTCCGTGGCGATGGCGGCACAGAGCTCCTGCGTCCGCATCGCCATCGTCCCGGGGAAGCGGTGAAGCGCCGGCCGCTCCCGGAAGGCTCGGTCGAGCTCGCCGGGGTCCATGCCGGCGATCGCGGCCGCGTCGAGGGTGCCGATCCGCTGCTTCAGCTCGAGCGGCCCCGAGAAGGCCTTCTGCACGGGCACCTGCTGGTCGAGGACGAAGCCGATGAGGAGCGCGAGCGGCTCCTCGGCGAGGAGCGCGTCCGCTTCGTCGTTGCCGGTGAAGTGGAGCCGAGAGGGTGCCTGTGTCGGCATGTGTCGATCCTAGCGCCTGACGCTTTCTCAGCAAATCTTTTCTTTCTCATGCAGTGCGTCCCAGCGGCGCGATGATTTCGCTCCTAGGTGGGGGTGGGAGGAGGGTCGAGCACCCTACGCATGGCCCAATACCGCCCCGGTAGGCATCCGTCCGCGCGATACGCTGGAACCGTGAGCGCGCTCGCGCCATTCAGCCCCACCGTCCGCCGCTGGTTCGAGCAGGTCTTCGACGTGCCGACGCCCGCCCAGGAGCGCGGCTGGCCCGCGATCGCGTCCGGCAAGCACACCCTCATCCAGGCGCCGACGGGCTCGGGGAAGACGCTCGCGGCCTTCCTCTGGGCACTCGACCGCGCGCGGCCCGGGGAGGGCGTCCAGGTGCTCTACGTCAGCCCGCTCAAGGCGCTCAACTACGACGTCGAGCGCAACCTCCGCGGCCCTCTGGCCGGCATCGGCTCGAGCCTCTCGGTCGGCGTCCGCACGGGCGACACGCCGGCGAAGGAGCGCGCCGCCATGCTGCGCAACCCGCCGGACATCCTCATCACAACGCCCGAGTCCCTCTTTCTCCTCCTCACCTCGCGGGCGCGCGAGACGCTCCGGGCCGTCCGCTTCGTGATCGTGGACGAGGTGCACGCCGTCGCGGGCACAAAGCGCGGCGCCCACCTCGCGCTCAGTCTCGAGCGGCTGGAGCGGCTCACCGCCGAGCCGGTGCAGCGCATCGGCCTCTCGGCGACACAGAGGCCGCTCGACGAGATCGGCCGCTTCGTCTCCGGCGGGCACGACATCGAGCTCGTCGACGCCGGGCGGGCGAAGGAGCTCGACCTGCGCGTCGTCGTCCCCGTCGAGGACATGCGCGAGCCGGGGGAGGGCAACTCGATCTGGCCGTCGATCTACCCCGAGCTCTTGAAGCTCGTCGAGAGCCACCGCTCGACGATCGTCTTCGTCAACAACCGTCGGTTGGCCGAGCGACTCGCCCTGCGTCTGAACGAGCTCGCGGAGCGCGAGATCGCGCGCGCGCACCACGGCTCGCTGGCGCGTGAACAGCGCGTCGAGGTCGAAGAGCTCCTCAAGCGCGGGGAGATCCCCGCCCTCGTCGCCACGTCGTCCCTCGAGCTCGGGATCGACATGGGCGCGGTCGACCTCGTCATCCAGGTCGAGTCGCCCAAGTCGGTCGCGCGCGGCCTGCAGCGGGTCGGCCGGGCCGGCCACCACGTGGACGAACCTTCGAAGGGACGCATCTTCCCCAAGTTTCGGGCGGATCTGCTCGAGTCGGCCGTGGTTGCCGAGCGCATGCGCGCAGGCGCCATCGAGGAGACGCGCGTGCCGCGCAACCCGCTGGACGTCCTGGCGCAGCAGATCGTCGCCATAACCGCCGACGAGGAGATCTCGGTGGATGAGCTGCACGGTCTGGTGCGGCGCGCCTATCCGTTCCGCGACCTTTCGCGCAACCAGCTCGAGAACGTCCTCGACATGCTAGCGGGTCGCTACCCGTCGGAGGAGTTCGCCGAGCTCCGCCCGCGCATCGTCTGGGACCGCGTGCGCGGCTACGTCCGTGGCCGGGAGGGCGCGCGAAGACTCGCCGTCACGAACGCCGGCACCATCCCGGATCGCGGCCTCTTCGGCGTCTACCTCGTCGAGGGCGGCGGACGTGTCGGGGAGCTCGACGAGGAGATGGTCTACGAGGCCCGCGCGGGCCAGACATTCCTGCTCGGCGCATCGACGTGGCGGATCGAGGAGATCACCCGTGACCGCGTCCTCGTCTCTCCGGCCCCGGGCATCCCCGGCCTCGTGCCCTTCTGGAAGGGCGAGGGGGTCGGCCGTCCCTTCGAGCTCGGCCAGGCAATCGGGCGAACCGCGCGGGAGCTCGTCGGCCTCGACGACAAGCGGGCGATCGCGAGGCTCACCGCCCAACACTCCCTGGACGAGCGCGCGGCGCAGAACCTGCTCACCTACCTGCGCGAGCAGGAAGAGGCCACGCGGGCGATCCCGTCGGACCGAACCGTCGTCGTCGAGCGCTTCCGCGACGAGATCGGCGACTGGCGCCTCTGCATCCTCACGCCCTTCGGCGGGCGGGTGCACGCGCCGTGGTCGCTTGCGCTCGCGGCCCGCCTACGCGAGTCGCTCGGGCTCGAGGTGAACGCAATCTGGTCGGACGACGGCATCGCCCTCCATCTCCCAGACGCAGATGCGCCACCGCCCATCGACGACGTGCTCATCGACCCCGCCGAGCTGGAGGAGCTGGTCGTGGCGGAGCTCGCCGGCACCGCGCTCTTCGGCGCGCGTTTCCGCGAGAACGCCGCCCGCGCTCTTCTCATCCCCCGGCGAAGGCCCGGGCAGAGAACGCCGCTCTGGCAGCAGCGGCTCAAGGCGCAAGGGCTTCTGCAGGTCGCTCGCCGCTATGCCGATTTCCCCGTGATCCTGGAGACCTACCGGGAGTGCCTCCAGGACGTCTTCGACCTGCCCGCCCTACGCGAGCTCCTCGCCGCTCTGCGCCAGCGCCGCATCGATCTCGTCGAGGTCGAGACCCCGACAGCCTCGCCGTACGCCTCGTCCCTCCTGTTCGACTACGTCGCCACGTATATGTACGAGGACGACACGCCGCTCGCCGAGCGCCGCGCGCAGGCCCTCGCGCTCGACCGAGACCTGCTGAAGGAGCTGCTCGGCCAGGAAGAGCTTCGCGACCTGATCGATCCGGCCGCGCTCGACCAGGTGGAGGAGGAGCTCCGCGGCTCGCCGAAGAGCCCGGACCAGCTCCACGACCTCTTGTTGCGCAGAGGCGATCTCCGCCCAGGCGAATACGAAGCCGCACTCGCCGAGCCGCTGGAGGCCGAGCGCCGGGCGGTGCAGATTCGCGTGGGAGGAGAGGCCCGGCTCATCGCGGCCGAGGACGCCGGCCGCTACCGGGACGCCGTCGGCGCGATGCCGCCCTCTGGTCTGCCCGACGCCTTCCTCGAATCCGGAGACGACCCGCTCGGGGGGCTTCTCGTGCGCTACGCACGCGGCCGCGGGCCGTTCACGACCGGAGAGGCAGCTGCCCGATTCGGGATCGCCTCCGGGCGGGCCGAAGGCGAGCTCGGTCGCCTCGAGCGCGATGGACGCCTCGTCCGCGGCGAGCTTCGGCCCGGTGGGTCGGAGCGCGAATGGTGTGAGCCGGACGTTCTCCGCCGCCTGCGCCGCGCGAGCCTCGCCGCGCTGCGCAAGGAGGTCGAGCCGGTGGACGAGGAGGCCCTCGGCCGGTTCCTGCCCTCCTGGCACGGGATCGACCGGCGCGCAACCCTGAGGGAGGCGCTGGTGCCGCTGCAGGGCGTGTCGCTTCCCGTCTCGCTCTGGGAGACCGACATCCTTCCGCGCCGCGTGCCCGGCTTCCAGCCGGCCGAGCTCGACCAGCTGACCGCCTCCGGCGAGGTCGTGTGGGCCGGGGCGGGGCTAGAGCGTGTGGCTGTCTACTTCCGTGAGGACGCGCCGGCACTGGGACGCCCCGCGACGCTCCCGCCTCCGGAAGGAGAGGCTTACGACCGCATCCGTGCCGCGCTCGAAGGCAGTGCCCTCTTCTGGTTCGACCTGCTGCGCGAGACCGGGATCGATGCGGAGATCGCCTTGCCTGCGCTGTGGGAACTCGTCTGGTCGGGCGAGGTGACGAACGATGCCTGGCAGCCGCTTCGTGCCGCACGCCGCTTCCAGACTCCAAGGCCGGAGCGCCGCCCGCGCCGCTTCTCGCGCCGCCGGTCCGATGCGATCACCGCGACGCAGGGCCGCTGGGCCGGCACCGCCCCGATATTCGGGGGCGACCCTGACCCGCGGGCGCTCGCCGAACTGCTCCTCGAACGCCAGGGCATCGTCACGCGCGACGGCGTCCGCGGCGAGGGCGTGCCCGGCGGCTACGCGCCCGTGTACCGCGAGCTACGGAACCTCGAGACGCTCGGCCTCTGCCGCCGGGGCTACTTCGTCGAGGGCCTGGGTGGAGCGCAGTTCGCTCTCCCCGGAGCCGTCGAGCGCCTCCGCGAGCATCCTGCCGAGCCGTTGCCGCTAGTCCTCGCCGCTGCGGATCCCGCCCAGCCATACGGAGCCGCGCTTCCCTGGCCGAAGCGTGCCGGAGCGCGCGCGGCTCGCGTCGCCGGCGCATATGTCGTCCTGCTCGGCGGGGCGCCTGCGCTGCACGTCGAGCGCGGAGGCCGCTCGCTCGTGCCGCTCCGGGATCCTGACCCGGAATGGCTTCGGCCCGCCCTGGATGCACTCGTGGCGCACGTGCGTTCCACCGGCCAGAAGCGCCTCGCGGTCGAGCGCTTCGACGGCGAGCCCGTGAGCGAGACCGAGATCATGCCGCTGCTCGTCGAGGCGGGATTCCTCCCGGGCCCTCGCCGAGCCGTCCTCCGCGGCTAGCCCGTGCCCGAGGGAGACGCAATCCATCGCACCGCGGAGCGCCTCCGCGTGCTGGAGGGAGAGGTGGTGCGGGCCGACTCGCCTCATCCTCGCGCCGCGCTTCGTCGTATCGCCGAGCGAATCGACGGACATCGCCTCGAGCGCGTGGAAGCGGTCGGCAAGAACCTCCTGCTCACGTTCGAGGACGGCATCGTCGTGCGGAGCCATCTCCGCATGCACGGACGCTGGCGCGTCGAGCCCGCGGGGCGGCCCATCCTGGGCAAGCCCTGGCTCGTCCTCCGCGGCGCCGAATGGCAGGCGGTCCAGCGCCGGGGCCCCGTCCTGGAGCTCGGCCCGGGCCGGACCGATCGGCTCGGGCCGGACATCATGTCCACCCCTCCCGACCTCGCCGCGATGCTGTCCCGGTTCCGGGCTACCGCGCAGAGCCGGGCGCTCGGCGAGGCGCTTCTCGACCAGACGCTCGTCGCAGGCATCGGCAACATGTGGAAGGCGGAGGCCCTCTTCGTGGTGGGCCTGAAGCCTTGGATCCCGCTGCGCGAAGTGGACGACAAGCGGCTTCGCTCGGTTCTGGCCGCCGCGGCCGGTCTGATGCAGGCGCCGCGAGCGCGCCGCGGCCACCACGTCTACCGGCGCGCCGGTCGTCCGTGCAGACGGTGCGGGAGCCTGATCCGCTCCTGGCCGCAGGGCGACGACGCCCGCATCGCGTACTGGTGTCCTGCCTGCCAGGAAGGAACGGAGCCGCGCGGGGCGTAACGAGGGTGGCGTGCCTGCCGGGCCTCGGTCTCCCCATCTCTTTCGCGCGCTCCGAGCGTTCTGCCTCGGCGCGTTCTTCGAGCTCGGCCGCGAGCTCGAATCCGGTGCGGACATCCCCGTTTCCCTCGAGGAGCACGGCGGCCCGAACCGTCCGACGCTCTACGAGTACAGGCCGTTGATCGGTTCCTTCGTCGAGGTGCGGGCCGAGCGGCTCGGGCGCCGCGACGATGCGACCGAAGCGCTCATCGTCCTCAAGGACGAGCCGGCTGCCGGAATCTTTGCCCAGGCGCACGCGGGAGAACGGGTCGGCGAAGACGAGGCGCTCCGCCGCACCATCCTCATCCCGCTCCTCGTGCGCACCGCGGAGTCGTGCGGCGAGTTCGACTGGGACGACGTCGCTTTCGAATCCGCATACTCGGAGCTCGAGCTCTCCCTCTTCGGCGAGCGGCGCGCGTACGCGGCGCTCGCCCCTCTGGTCGGGTTGACGGCCGGCGGTGAGATCGAGCTCGGCCGGGGCATGCGCGTCCGTCCCGCTGCAGCCGGCGAGCTGACGGCCTCGTGGCCGGAGGCGGGTCGTCTCCTTCCCGCGGACTTCGGACGGGAGGTCGATCGCATGCTGGTCCTGGAGCTCGAGCGCGACCTCGACGGGAGTGTCTGCGAGGTGCCCGACGCGCCCGCTGAGGTCGGCCTTGCCGTCAGCGTCCTTCGCCTCGCGACGCCGGGTGCCGTCGCGGCGGGGCCGGTGCTCTTCGAGCGCCTGGACTGGAGACCGTACGGCGTTCGCCCGGTGCCTCCTCTCGCCGCACAGGTGCCGCCAGGAGAGCCGACGCGGCTCGACCCCTTCCGCGCCCAGCTCGCCGTTCAGCTTCAAAGCCGCCTCGCTGCTGCCCCCGGGGACCCCGAGCTGCTCGAAGCGCTCGAGCGCTGGGAGCTCGCGTTGTTCCACGAGGGGCCGCTCCGGTCTGACGAGCTTCGCGAGGCCATCGAGGCGCTCTTCGGGTGCGACGAGGGGGCCTGGGCGGCCGCAATGAGGACGGCGGTGCTCCTGGGCGAAACGGCTCGTGAGCGCTCCGAGCTGCTCACCGCGTTTCGCGCGCTCCTCGACGGTGACGGGCCCGGGGCCCGCGCGGAGGATGCGGTGCGGCGCGCGCTCGTCGAGACACTGCTTCACCCCGATCGGTCGGAGCTCGTCGTCGCGCTCGACGAGTCGCTTCTCGGGCTGAGGCCTCGTCCTCAGGTCACGACGGCTGCCCGGGTCGTCGCCGCAGGATGACGGTCGGCAGCGACCGGCTTCATCGGCGACGCTGCATCGGATTCCGGATCGCGTTCATCTTCGGGATCCTGCTGGCGGTCATCAACCGCAGCGACTGGACGCTCCTTGCGATCGCCCTCGGGGGCATGGGCATCGTCTTGATCGCCTATTGGCGCGATTGCCGAAAGCCCCGGCACACGCCGTGACACACGGGCGCGTTCTTGCCTTCTAGCGTGGAGGCATGGACGAGGCCAGGCGGGTGCTCGAGCGACTCGAGCGGATCGACGCCCTCCGTCGGGAAGGCGCCCCCGCGGTCGACCTCCTTGCGGAGGTGCGAAGCCTGCTCGCCGAGGGCGAGCGCTGGATCGCCGCCGAACGACCTGACAGCGTGGAGCAGGCGCGCGCTGCGCTCGCTGACTGCCGCGCCGGCCTAGTCACCGAGAGCGAGGAGGTGGCCACCCGAACCTCCCTATAATCGCCGCGCAGATGCTGCGCTACGGACCGCCGGACGCCTTCCAGACGCCGCGGTTCTCCGGTCCGCGGACGTTCATGCGCCTTCCGCACGTCGAAGACCTCCGCGAGGTCGATGTTGCCGTGGTCGGAATCCCCAGCGACGGCGCGCAGGTCTTTCGGAGCGGTTCGCGTTTCGGGCCGGAGGCGATTCGCAGCGCCTCGGTCATGCTGCGCAACTACAACCCAATACTGGACGTCGACGTCAGCGGGCGACTGTCGCTCGTCGACTACGGCGACGTGCCCACGGTTCCCGGATCCACGGCCGACTCGCTCGAGCGGTCGGCCTCGGCGCTCGCCGAGGTCGCAGCCGCCGGCGTAGTCACCCTCGGCCTGGGCGGCGACCACACCGTGCTCCTCGCCGAGCTGCGCGCACTCGCTGCCGCCGACGGTCCGCTTGCCCTCGTGCAGCTCGACGCCCACCACGACGTCTGGGACGAGTACTTCGGCCAGAAGCTCTTCCACGGCAGCGTTGTCCGGCGAGCAGTGGAGGAGGGCCTCGTCGACCCCGCACGCTCGGTGCAGGCAGGCATGCGTGGATCGCTGACGGCCAAGTCCGATGCTGCGCTCCCGGCGGAGCTCGGTTTCGACGCACTTCCGTATGAAGAGCTGGCGGAGCTCGGGCCGGCGGCCTTCGCCGATCGTGTGCGAGCCCGGGTCGGCGAGGCGCCGTGCTTTCTGTCGTTCGACGTCGACTTCGTCGACCCGGCGTTCGCGCCGGGAACCGGCACCCCTGAAGTCGGTGGCCCTTCGAGCAGGGAGGCCCTCGCCTATGTCCGCGCGCTCACAGGCCTGGAGTTCCGGGGTTTCGATTGCGTCGAGGTCTCGCCGCCGTACGACCCGTCTGGAGTGACGGCCTTCCTTGCGGCGAACGCCTGCTTCGAGATGCTGTCGCTCCTGGCGCTTCGCCGCTGAGCTTTTTCGTCCGTACAAAGCGCGGCAAACCCGTATTTCCAGCCGATTTGCGGGTTAATTGGCCGAGAAGGATTGTGCTACCGTGACACGAAACACGACCCCTCATGGGGCTTTCGGGCATTCTTCCGCGTCCGCGCAAGCGGACGTCCACTTCTAAAGGAGCAACGCTGGGCCAGGTCATCGCCTTCGCTAATCAAAAGGGTGGCGTGGCGAAGACGACCACCACGCTGAACCTCGGGGTCGCGTTCAAGGAACAGGGCTTCGAGGTGCTCCTCGTCGACCTCGATCCGCAGGGGAACCTGACGATGTCCCAGGGCATGGATCCGGATCAGGTCGAGCGGTCGATGTACGACGTCCTCGTCCACTCGATGCCGGTCGAGGAGATCATTCACCGCGCAGAGGTCGACGTCGCCGTCTCCTCGATCGACCTCGCCGGGGCGGAGATGGCGCTCTCGAGCATGATCGGACGCGAGCGCGCGCTGCAGAAAGCGCTGCTCCCGGTGCGCAACCGCTACGACTACATCCTCATCGACACGCCGCCGTCCCTCGGCCTCCTGACGATCAACGCGCTCACCGCTTCGGACGGCGTGATCGTCCCCGTCCAGTGCGAGTACCTCTCGCTCCGCGGTCTCGTCCAACTCGAGAACACGCTCAGCATGATCCGGGAGAACCTCAATCCGATCGTCGAGATCAAGGGCATCCTCCCGACGATGTACGACTCCCGCACCTTGCACAGCCGCGAGGCGGTGGAGATGTTGAAGGAGAACTTCGGAGAGCTCGTCTTCGAGACGCGCATCAAGAAGACTGTCCGCTACGCCGAAGCGCCCGTCGAGGGCAGCTCGGTGCTCAAGTACGATTCGTCCGGCCCGGCCGCCAAGGCCTACCGCGACCTCGCGAAGGAGGTGCTCAATGGCGCGACGCCGCGCGAGCATGCGTGAGGGCCCACTGGCCGAGCTGTTCAAGGCGACCGAGGCCGCGCAGCGCCAGGCCGAGCGCGAGCGCGTCGGCCAGGAGTCGGCCGATGCGCCGACCGTCGAGCACGCTGCACCGCAGCAGTCGGCACCACCCGCGCCTCCCGCGGAGGTCGAGCGGGAGCCCGAGCGCGAGCCGGTGACGAGCTCCTCCGAGGCAACGGTCGCGGAGCCGGTCGCTCCTCCGTCCGAGCCCACACGTTCCGAGCCGGCACCGCAGCCCACCCACCCGGCGCCCGTCGAGCGGGGCTACGAGCCCGCTCCGGCATCTCGCATGGCTGAGCCCGCGCCCCGCATCCACCGCGCGCCGCGCCCCGAGTCGGCCGCCTACCTCGCGGTCATCCGCGTCGTCGGCGTCGGCGGAGGCGGCCTGAACGCGGTCAACCGCATGATCGAGGCCGGCATCTCGCAGGTGGAGTTCATCGCGGTCAACACCGACATCCAGCAGCTCCGGACGTGCGAAGCGCCGATCAAGCTCCATATCGGTCGCGAGCTGACCCAGGGCCTGGGCTCGGGCTCCGACCCGAGCATCGGCCGCGAGGCTGCCGAGGAGGCCTACGACCAGATCAAGCACGTCCTTCGCGGTTCGGACATGGTGTTCGTGACCGCAGGCGAGGGCGGCGGGACGGGCACCGGGGCCGCACCGGTCGTCGCGCGGATCGCACGCGAGGTCGGAGCGCTCTCGGTCGGGATCGTCACGCTTCCGTTCCGCTTCGAGGGCAGTCGGCGCCGCTCGCAGGCCGAGAAGGGCGTGCACGATCTGCGCGAGGTCTGCGACACCGTCATCGTCATCCCGAACGACCGGCTGCTCGAGGTGCTCGAGCGCTCGACGTCGATGCTCGACGCGTTCCGCATCGCCGACGACGTCCTGCGCCAGGGCGTGCAGGGCATCTGCGACCTCATCACGATGCCCGGTCTCATCAACCTCGACTTCGCGGACGTGCGCACGATCATGAGCGATGCAGGTTCCGCGATCATGGGAATCGGCTTCGCGACGGGGGAGACCCGCGCGCGCGAGGCGGCCGAGCGGGCGCTGCGCTCGCCCCTCATCGACACGGAGATCGTCGGCGCAAGAGGCATTCTCCTCTCGATCGCCGGCGGAAACGACCTCACGCTGCTCGAGGTCAACGAGGCAGCCGAGGTCGTGCGCGAGGCCGCGACGGAGGAGACGAACATCATCTTCGGCGCCACCATCGACGAGCGTCTCTCCGGCCAGATCTGGGTCACGGTGATCGCCACCGGGCTGGGAGGACGTCCCGGCCTCAGCTCGCCGACGCCGCGCGGGCCGGCGCAGCTCTCCGAGCCCGTGGACATGCTCGAGCCACCGAGCTTCCTGCGCGACCTGTAGACCGGGCGAAGGTTAGGGGTACCCTTCGCGCATGAAAGGCGCAGTCGCGGCCGGGCATCCGCTCACCGCGCAGACGGGCGCGGAGATCCTCACCGAGGGGGGCAATGCGGTCGATGCCTGCATCGCAGCCGCGTTCGTCTCCTGGGTTGCCGAGAGCCCGCTGACCGGGCCGGGCGCGGGCGGATTCATGCTCGTCCACCGTGCGTCGGACCACGTCGACCGGCTTCTCGACTTCTTCGTCGCCATCCCCGGGCGTGAGCTTCCCCGGCGCGGACGGGCACGGATGGAGGCGGTCGATGTCGAGTTCGAGCCAGGGATGGAGCAGGTCTTCCTCGTCGGCGCGGCCTCGTGTGCCGTGCCAGGCTCGGTTGCGGGGCTCGGCGCGGCGCACGCGGCCTACGCGGGAATGCCCTGGCGCGATTTGATCGCGCCGGCCGCGCGACTTGCTCGCGAGGGCCTCGCCGTCAACACGCAACAGGGATTTCTCCAGCGGATCCTCGACCCGATCCTCCGCGCGGAGCCGGAGGGCAAACGGATCTACGGGGACAAGAGGCCCCTCCAGCCCGGCGAGCGGCTGCGTATGCCGGGTCTCGCGGACACGCTCGACCGTCTGGCCGCCGACGGGCCGGACGGCTTCTACCGCGGCGACGTCGGCAGGGCGATGAGCGCGGCCGTGCAGGAACGCGGCGGCTCTCTGACCCGGACAGACCTCGAGAGCTACCGCGTGATTCGCCGACGGCCAGTGCGGGTGCCGTACCGCCGGTGGGAGTTCGTCTCCAATCCGCCGCCCTCGGCGGGCGGCCTCCTGATCGCCTACGCGCTGAGCGTGCTCGACCGGCTCGGCGAGGTGGGCGAGCCGGGAAGCGCACAGGCGATCGCGGCTCTTGCAGAAGTCATGCGGGAGGCCCAGCTCGCGCGCGGACGCGGCTTCCTCAGGGGTCTCAGCAGGGGAGGCTTGCCGGGGCGCCTGCTGAGAGAGGAGAACCTCGCCGCCGCCGCCCGCCGCGCAGGGCAGCGGGTTCGGCAGTTCGCGCCCGAGCCGGCCGGGCTCCCGTCCACGACGCACATCAGCGTCGTCGACGCGCGCGGGAACGCGGCGTCCCTCTCGGCCTCGACCGGCTGCGGCTCCGGCGTGATCGTGCCGGGAACCGGGATTCACATGAACAACATGCTGGGAGAGGAGGATCTGAACCCGGGCGGCCGCGAAGGAACGCCGGGCAACCGTCTAACGAGCATGATGGCGCCGTCGATCGTCCTCGAGGAGGGACGTCCTCGACTCGTGGTCGGGAGCGCCGGGTCGATCCGCCTGCGCGCCGCCATCCTGCAGTTCGTCGTCAACGTGCTCGACCACGGCCTCACCGTCCCGGAAGCGATCGACGCTCCTCGCGTTCATCTGGAGGGCGAGGCGCTCCAGCTCGAGGGCGGGATCGACCCCGTCACCGCGGACGAGCTCGAATCTGCAGGCTACGACGTCGCGCGCTGGGGCGGACGCAACCTCTACTTTGGCGGCGCCTCCGCAGTGGGGCTCGGCTCGGAGGGGGAACTCGAGGCGGCCGGCGATCCGAGGCGAGGAGGAGCGGGGGCGGTCGTCGAGTGAGGACGGCCGTCCGCAGCGCAGAGCCGGGCGACGCAGGGGCGCTCGTGCGCCTGGCCGAGGCCGTCGGGTCGGAGGAAGGTGGCTGGTTGATCGCCGACGGGGGCTGGCGGAGCGTGACCGAGGAACGGCGCTACCTCAAGGCGATCCGAAGGCACCGGTACGCCGCGGTGCTCGTGGCCGAGCTCGACGGCAAGATCGTCGGCCGTCTCTCCATCGGCCGGGAAAGTCACCCGGCCAGCGAGCACGTCGCTGACGTCGGGATCATGGTCGCGGACGGCTACCGCCGGCGCGGCATCGGACGAGCCCTGATGGAGAGCGCCGAGAACTGGGCGCGCGCGGTCGGCGTCCGCAAGATCGAGCTTCACGTCTTCCCGCACAACGAGGCTGCGCTCGCCCTGTACGACCGGATCGGTTACCGGCGGGTCGGCACACGCCAGGGCCACTTCCGGCGGCGCGACGGCTATGTGGACGCGATCCTGATGGAGAAGGACCTGTGACGGGTCACGAGCTCGAGCGCGGAACCCTTCTCGAAGAGGACGTCGGCGTCGACGCCGAGGAAGAGCTCTGGACCGACGACACGAGCGGCGACCACGCCGGCTGGTTCTGCGTCGCCACCGACCCCTTCCCGTGCCCCGCCGAGGGCTGCCCGTTCGTCGCGCATTTCATGACGGCGGCGCACCTCATCCTCGTCTGGGAGCGCCGCGACGACCCGAACCTGCTCAGGCACGCGCAACGTGCAAAGGAAGTGGGGCGGAACCCGCGTGTCGTCGTCTACGAGATGGAGTTCGGCCCGAGCGCCTCGTACTACGCGTGGGAGGCCGCCGGGCGGCCCGTCCACGCCGTCAAGCAGCTCTAGACTCAAGGCGCCTTGTGTTGCACGCATCCGG
>JBKPPF010000016.1:0-61065 GCA_046733475.1 Actinomycetota bacterium | reverse complement strand
GGGTGCAGGGCCGGCCAGGCTGAAGACAGGCTGGAAGAAGTCGCCCTGCTCGCAGTAATGAATCGCATCCAGGGCCGAGCGCAACCAAAACGAGGAAACGCCGAGTCTCTCGAGGTGTTCGTGGAGCACATCCTCGAGCCTGGTCCGTCGCCTGAAGATACCCACGGGCAGGCCATGATAGCCCGCTCGAGCGTCAGTCGAGATTCCAGGCGAAGTAGACGGCGACGGGATCTGTACGAGGCCTTGAGCTACCACAGCAGCGATTGGCCTAAGCTGGTTCGCGAGGACGACCAACCGAAGGAGGAGAGATGTACGCGCGTATAGCTACGTTCGAAAGCGATCCAGCCAAGGTCGACGACGCGATCGGCATGGTTCGCGCCGAGGTCGAATCGGGCGACACACCGCCAGGGCTCGAGGGAGCCAAGATGCTGATGCTCGTCAACCGTGAGACCGGCAAGGGCTTGGGGGTGACGCTCTTCGAGAGCGAGGAGGCGATGCGGCGGGGTGACGAGGCGCTCAACGCGATGAATCCCGGCGGCACCGAGCGGCGCACGTCGGTCGAGTTCTACGAGGTGCCGGTCCAGACGGTCAGCTGAGCCCAGCGCTTTGCGCGCCCAGCTCGGCCAGCACCCGCTCGCCGTACGATTCGAGCTTTGCCGGGCCGACGCCCGAGACGGCGGCCAGCTCGCCCAGCGTCTCAGGGTCGACGCGGGCGATCTCCTCGAGCGTCCGGTTGCTGAAGACGACGTACGCGGGGACGCCCTGTGACCGCGATTGCTCGAGTCGCCAGCGCTTGAGCGCGGCGAAGCGGGCGGCTGAGGCATCGTCGAGCGTCGTTTCAGGCCTCGGCGCCGCAGCCTTCCGCACACCCAGCTCGGCGAGGAAACGGCTCGGCTTCCCCGCCGCCGACCAGCTGAGGAAGAGCCGGGACTTCGCGCGCGTGAGGCCGACATAGAGAAGCCGCCGCTCCTCGGCGAGCGCCGCCTCGCCGCGGGAGCGCTTGTACGGCATGAGCCCTTCCTCGAGACGCGGCAGGAAGACGACCTCGAACTCGAGGCCCTTGGCGCGATGGTACGTGAGCAGGTTGACGCCTCGTCCCTGCGACTCGGAGTGGAAGCGGTGCTCGAGATCGGCGAGGAAGTCGGAAGCGGTCCGGCTGCCGTCGTCGAACTCCTCGGCGAGGCGCACGAGGCGGGCGAGGTCCGCCTGGCGCGTCGCCTCCTCCTCGCCGAGCCCACCGGGAATCTCGGCGAGGAGGCCCTGTGCCTGCGCGATCGAACCCACCGTCTCGGCTGCGGGTGCCTCGCCCGAGCGGCGCAGGACGCGCAGCATGTGCCTGGCCGCCGGCCGGGCGAGGAAGGCGCTGCCACGCACCTGGTAGGGGATACCGACGTGCGAGAGAGCTTCCTCGAAGTCCTCCGACTGCGCGTTGATCCGGTAGAGGATCGCCGTCTCCTCGAGCGGGACGCCCTCGCCGAGAAGCGCCGCGATCCGCGCGACGACAGCCGCGACCTCACTCTCGACGAGCGGCTGGGGCCGGGCGAGCGGTTCCTCGCCGGAGGGCCGTGTCGCGGTCAGCACCTTCTCGGACCCAGCGAGCATCGGCACGAGCCGGTTCGCGAACTCGAGGATCTCGGGCGTCGAGCGGTAGTTTCGCTCGAACCGGACCACGGTCGCGTCCGGAAAGCGCTGTGGCATCGCGAGGAGGTGCTCGGGCGTCGCGCCGGTGAACGAGTAGATCGATTGGTAGTCGTCGCCGACGACGCAGAGGTTGTCGCGCTCGCCGAGCCAGCGTTCGAGCAGACTCTGCTGGAGGAGGTTGACGTCCTGGTACTCGTCGACCGTGAAGGCGTGGTAGCGGGCGCGGAACGTCTCGCGCGCGCGCTCGTCCTCGTCGTACAGGCGGACGGCAAGCTCGAGCAGGTCCTCGAAGTCGACCAGGCCCCGAGCTTCCTTGCGGTGTTCGTAGCCCGTGAAGACGCTCGCCATGAGGTCGGGCGGGATAGGAGGCTCGTGCTCGCCGAGGCCCTCGAGGTAGGTCGCGGGCGTGAGGCGGCGGTTCTTCGCCCACTCGATCTCGTTCGCGAGGTCGGCGAGGGGCCGGAAGCGAAACGGCCGCGGGAGCGAGCCCGCGCTCTGCTTGACGAGGAGCGCTTTCGACGGGAGGACGGATCCCGTGCTCTCGGGGACGAAATGGTGGAGCTGGGCGAGCGCGGCCGCATGAAACGTCTTCGCGGGGACCCCGGTGGCGCCGAGACGGGCCAGGCGGGCGCGCATCTCGCCCGCGGCCTTGTCGGTGAACGTGACGGCGAGGATCTGCGACGGCGAGAACGAGCCCGTCAGGACCTGGTTCGCGATGCGGCGCGTGATTGTCGTCGTCTTGCCGGAGCCCGCGCCGGCGAGGATGCAAACGGGTCCTCGCACGGCTTCGACCGCGCGGCGCTGCTCCGGGTTCAGGCCGGCGAAGACCCCGCTCGCATCCACGCTGCCACCCTAGGAGGTCGGCCGGGCGCCCGGCAACGACCGTGACCAGAATCGTGCGCTCATTGCGCGCAACATCGCGCGATGAAGCCCTAAGATTCTCCGCGTGTCGAACGGCGAGGACCTCGAAGGCCGGATAGCCCTAGTCACAGGGGGCGGACGCGGGATCGGGCGCAACACCGCGGTCGAGCTCGCCGGCGCGGGGATGAAGGTCGCGGTCTCGGCCCGCTCCAAGGACGAGATCGAGGAGACCGCCTCAGAGATCGGCGGGATCGCCATCCAGGGCGACGTGTCCGACCGCGCCCAGGTCGAACGGATGGTTGCGGAGACGGAGGAGCAGCTCGGCCCGATCGACCTCCTCGTCGCGAACGCAGGGATGGCGCCCGACGAGGACACCGCCTGGGAGATGGAGCCGGCCGATTGGTGGCGGACGTTCGAGGTCAACGTCCTCGGCGTCTACCTCTGCAACCGCGCCGTCATCCCGGGGATGCTCGAGCGCGGGCGCGGCCGGATCGTCAACGTGGCGAGCGGCGCGGCCTATCTACCGGGTAGCTCGGGCACCTCATACGGCGCGAGCAAGGCGGCCGTGCACCGCTTCTCGGAGACGCTGGCCAACCAGCTCGAGGGCCGCATCCCGGTCTTCTCCATCAGCCCGGGGCTCGTGCGGACGAGCATGACGGACGAGTTCGGTGACGACGCGCCGTGGACGCCGCCCGAGCTGGCGCCGCGCCTCGTGCGCGCGCTCGCCTCAGGAAGCCTCGACGCGCTCGCCGGCCGCTACCTCCACGCAGAGCACGACGACGTCGACGATCTCGCACGGCGCGCAGGCGAGATCGTCGAGAACGACCTGAACGCGATCCGCTTGCGCCGCTAACCGCCGAGCGCGGATCTGATCTGCTCGAGCGTCCCCGCTTCGGCGGTCTCGCCGCCCTCGGCCGCCTTGCCGACCGACTCGGCCACTTCGAGCACGAAGGCGCGATACGCCGAGAGCTCGTCCGGCGCCTTCGCCTGCAGGATCTGCTGCGCGTCCTGAAGAGCGGCGATCGTCTCGCCCGCGATCTCCTCCGGCGAGGAGCGCCAGCCGAAGCCCGTGCCCTTGGTGTCGCCGAGGTCGCGCACCAGAGTGCTCTGCGAGTTCTGCCGCGCGCCGGCGAGGTGCTTCGCCATCGCTGAGGACTCCTTGAACGTGTCGAAGAAGCCGCGGTCGGCGATCGTCATCCAGAACCCTGCGCCTGTGACGCCCTTTTGCAGGGTCTCCCACTCCTCTTCGGTGAAATCTTCCTTCGTCGCCATCGAGCCTCCCTGGTCGAAGTGTCGTGATGAGCAGCGTACGCTGTCCAGGTGGATTGCCCCGCCTGCGGCACGAGAAACCCTGACGGCGCACGCTTCTGCATGGCGTGCGGTACCGCGCTCCAGTCCGAGCAGTCCGCAGGGCGTGAGGAACGCAAGGTCGTCACAGTTTTCTTCGCGGACCTCGTCGGCTTCACCGGGCGTGCCGAGCAGCTCGATCCGGAGGACGTGCGCGCGATGCTCTCCCCGTACTACGCGCGCCTGCGCTCCGACATCGAGCGCTTCGGCGGCACCGTGGAGAAGTTCATCGGTGATGCCGTCATGGCCGTCTTCGGCGCGCCCGTCGCGCACGAGGACGATCCCGAGCGCGCCGTCCGCGCTGCGCTCGCCGCGCGGGAGGCCGTACAGGAGCTGAACGAGGACAATCCGGCCCTCGGCCTACATGTACGCATTGCCGTCAACACCGGCGAGGCTGTAGTCGCGCTCGACGCGCGTCCCTCCGAGGGCGAGGGCATGGTCGCGGGCGACGTCGTCAACACCGCTGCACGCCTACAGGCCGCCGCGCCGGTGGACGGCATCCTCGTGGGCGAGACGACGTACCGGGCGACCAAGCGCAACGTCGAGTACCGCGACTGCGAGCCGGTGGAGGCGAAGGGGAAAGCCGAGCCGATCCCGGTATGGGAAGCGCTCGAGGCGCGCGCCCGCTACGGCGTCGACGTGGCCCAGCGTGGGGGCGCGGAGCTCGTCGGGCGCCGGCAGGAACTGGACGTTCTCCTCGAGGCTCTCGCCCGGGTGGAACGGGAGAGGACGCCGCAGCTCCTCACGCTCGTCGGCGTGCCGGGCATCGGCAAGAGCCGGCTGGTCTGGGAGCTTGCCCAGGCGGTCGACGCGAGTCCCGACCGGTTCATGTTCTGGCGCCAGGGGCGGTCCCTGCCGTACGGCGAAGGCGTGGCTTTCTGGGCCCTGGCAGAGATGGTCAAGGCGCAGGCGGGCATCCTCGAGACCGACTCCGCGGAGACCGCCGAGACCAAGCTCATCGACACCGTGTCGCATCTCGTCCCCGACGCAAGCGAGGCGCGTTGGGTCGAGACACAGCTGCGCCGGCTCGTCGGGGTGAGCGCGGAGGAGGAGGGCGGCGGCGACCGACGCGACGAGGCGTTCTCGGCGTGGCGGCGCTTCTTTGAGGCACTCGCCGAGCGGCTTCCGGCCGTGCTCGTCTTCGAGGATCTGCACTGGGCCGACGACAACCTGCTCGACTTCGTCGACTACCTCGTCGATTGGGCGACGGACTCGCCGCTTCTCGTCCTCGCCACGGCGCGGCCCGAGCTCCTCGAGCGACGGCCGGGTTGGGGAGGAGGCAAGTCCAACGCCGCAACCATGTCCCTCTCACCCCTCTCCGAGGAAGATACGGCGCGCCTCATCTCGAGCCTCCTCGAGGAGACGGTGATGCCGGCCGAGAAGCAGGCTCTTCTTCTGTCGCGCGCGGGAGGCAATCCGCTTTACGCCGAGGAGTATGCGCGCATGGTCGCTGAGCGCGGAATCGCCCTCACGGACGAGGCGCCGCTGCCCGAAACCGTCCAGGGCATCGTGGCCGCGCGGCTGGATGCGCTGTCGGCCGAGGAAAAGACGCTCATCCAGGACGCGGCCGTGATCGGCAAGGTGTTCTGGAGCGGAGCGCTTGCCGCGATGAGCGGTTTCCAGCGCTGGACGGTGGAGGAGCAACTGCACGCGCTCGAGCGAAAGGAGTTCGTGCGACGGGACCGGCGCTCCTCGGTAGCGACGGAGACTGAGTATGCGTTCCGTCACGTTCTCGTTCGCGACGTTGCGTACGGACAGGTGCCGCGCTCCGCTCGCGCGGAGAAGCATCGCCGAGCGGCTGAGTGGATCGAGACCCTCGGCGCCGATAGGGAGGACCGCGCGGAGATGCTCGCCCACCACTACGCGAACGCCCTCCAGTTCGCCCGGGCGTCCGGACAGCCCGTGGACACGATTGCCGAGCGCGCGCGGGTCGCACTCTTCGAGGCAGGTGAGCGCGCCTATGGGCTCTACGCCTACGCAAACGCGGTCGGCTTCTACCGTGATGCCGTCGAGCTCTGGCCCTCCGGGGATCCGGGTGGCGGCCGCCTTTTGTTCCGCTATGCGAGATCGGTCGACCTGTCCGACTCGGCCGTCGACGCTCTGCCGCTGCTCGAGGAGGCGCGCGACCTGCTCCTGGCCGAAGGTGAGCGCGAAGGGGCTGCTGAAGCCGAGATCGTGCTAGGCCAGTACCACTGGTTTCGCGCAGATCGTGCTTCCGCAACGTCGCGGGAGGAGCAGGCGGCCGTGCTGATCGAAGACGTCGAGCCCTCGCGGGCGAAGGCGTTCGTTCTCAGCGAGCTCTCGCGGTTCGCGATGCTCCGCGACGAAGACGCGAGAGCCGTCGACCTTGCCCGGAAGGCACTTGCCATGGCGGAGGAGTTCGGCGCCGACGAGGTACGGGCTCGGGCGCTCAACATCCTCGGTGTTTCCACGGTCAAGCTGGGCGACCGGAGAGGTCTGGCGGACGTCGAACGAAGCATCGAGATCACCGCTGAGATCGGCTCGCCCGAAATACTCCGCGGTTACATCAATCTTGCCTCGACGCTCGCCGAACTCGGCGAGCTCGATCGCAGCTCTGAGCTGCATGCCAAGGGCCTGAAGGAAGCGGAGAGGATCGGGGCGCCAGAGCCGTTGCGGTGGCTCCGCGCCGAGCGAATCTGGGACGACTACCTGCAGGGCCGGTGGAACGAAGCGGAGGGTCAGGCGGATGCGTTCCTGTCGAATGCAGGGGTGGGTCATTCCCGATACATGGCGACTGCCGCGCTGCTCATTCGCGCCCTCATACGGTTTGCGCGAGGCAACAGCGCGGCGGCGTTGGAAGACTCGGACGCCGTCCTGGGTCTTGCCCGGGCGGCGGCGGATCCCCAGGTGCTCCTTCCCGCCCTCGCGTTTCACAGTCACATACTCCTTGCCACCGATCACGGAGCGGCCGCGGGCTCGTTACTCGACGAGTTGATCGAGCGTCGGCAGGCCCTCCCGAGCGGGTTGATGTCCCACTGGGTCATCCCGTTCGTCGTGGTCCTGAAGGCGCTGGGCCGTGCTCAGCAACTCGAGGAGATTGCCAGGAATGCAACGATTTCTACCCGGTGGCTCGAGGCGGGACTCGCGTATGCGAACGACGCCTTTTCCGAGGCGGCCGACACGCTTGGCGAGATTGGGTCCAGGCCGGACGAAGCATTCGTGCGGCTCCGCGCAGCCGAGGCGCTCGTCGAGTCTGGCCGGCGCGCAGAGGCCAACGTCCAGCTGGAGCTTGCGCTCGCCTTCCACCGCTCGGTCGGGGCCACCGCCTACATCCGCGAGGCTGAAGCGCTCTTCGCCGCCTCCGCCTAGCCCCGTCGCCTCCCTGCCGCCAGCGTCTCCATCGCGTCGCGGTCGATCATGTCGGGCTCGATGACCGCCACGCGGGCTGCGGTGCAGGCGCGAAGCGTTGCGCCCCGCGTCCCCTCGTCGACGATGGCGCCCTCGCCGAGGATGGCGCCCGGGCCGACCTGCGCGATCTCCTCGCCGTCCACGACTGCGGCCCGGACTCCGTCGAGAACCAGGAAGAGCTCGTCACCGGGATCGCCCTCCTCGACGAGGCTTTCGTCGGGCTTCAGCTTGCGCCGCGGCATCTCCGCGTCTCCCTTCATGATGCTGGCCGAGAGCTCGCGCTCGAGAGCGGACTCGGCCTGCGCGACGAATGGCTCCGAATCCCTCGTCGCCCCAGGGTGTATGCTCGCCGTGGGCCTCGCGCTACCAGGTTTTGAAGTCCACAGTCCCCGCTTTCTGGGCGAGCTCGCCCTCGCGGTCGTAGACGAAATGCCGGGGAAACGCGCTGGCTCCGATGAGCTCGTGGTCCGAGGACCCGTCAGCCCGAATCGTCAGCGCGAGGGTCGTCCAGGCCGTCGCTCGGAGCGAGGCTAGACCACTCGCGTCCGCGTGTATAGGCGCTAGCTCGCCGTCGGCCGGCCGTGGACGCGGTCGTAGAGGTTTTGCGCGATCTCCACGGCCTTGTCCGCGGAGGTCGTGCCCGGCGGGCCGCCGAGGTTGATGTCGTAGGCGAAGTCGCCGTCCGCGAAGAAGATGGCGTACGAGTCGTAGGGTCGCTCATCGGAAGTCCCGGCCGTCTGGACGGCCTCTTCCGAGGCAAAGCGCCGCACGCCGGTGGCGCCGGGGATTCCCTCGACGTCGAACTCGCTCACCGAAAACGCGCAGGACTTCGGACACGGCCGCAGGCTGTCGGTGTGGAAGAAGTCAGCAAATTCCTTGGCGCCGTCGGGAGAGTCGAGCTGGATGACGAGGCTGAACGTGTGCGCGTCGTCCTTCGAATGCGTATCGCCGAAGTAGCGGGTGTCGCGGATCGCCTGCACGAACCCGACCGTCTGGAGATGCTGGTTCTCTTCCTTGCTCGGGTTGATGAACGCATCGCCCATCTCGTCCGCGAACTCCTCGATGCCGGCGGCCGTTTGCCGCTTCTCCACCGGATCGGGCTTGGAGTCCGGGGCATCCTCTTCGGTCACCACCCGCTGGGCAAGCGTGAGCGGACCGGTCGAGGCGGCCTCGTCGCTCCCGCCCCCGCAGGCGGCGAGTCCCAAGACTGCAGTTGCGGCGAATGTGAAGAGGAGAGCTTTCAAGGGGCCGATCCTACGATGCTCCTGCGCGTTATTCCAGGGTTGGACCGAGTAGGTTCTCTCGGTGCAGCTGACGACGGGCGAGTTCCTCGTTGCGTGGGCCTTGGCCGGCGCTGCGTCGATCGCGGTCTTCCTGCACGCGAACCGAAAGGGCGTGCCGCACGCGACCGCCTGGGGCGTCGGCGTCTTCCTCGTGCTCGGCCTCGCCCTGCCGCTCTACGTGATCATTTATCTGAGGCGGAAGCGCTCGGGTCGGTGAGCGGTTCGGTCAGCAGTCCCTCGCCCTCCTCGAAGCCCTCTTCGCCGAACTCGAGGCCGAGTTCCTTCGCGCGTTTGCGATCTTCCTTCTTCTGAGCCTTGGCCTCGCGCTTCTCTGCTTTCGCGCGTTCGCGGGCCACTTTGGCCATGGTCTGCTTGCGCTTTGAGCTAGACGCCATGGTTAAGGCTTACCACTTCGAGCGCCGGCCGCGGCGGCTCGTGTAGAGGAGCTTCGCAGGAGCTGAGCTCATGCCGGCCTTCTCGAACTGCTCGTGGTGACCGAGGCGGCGGGCGGAGCGGCTCGTGTCGGCCTGCTGATCTGGGAGGACGAACGTGATGGCCGTTCCGCTCTTTCCCGCGCGGCCGGTGCGACCGGTGCGGTGGACGTAGCCCTTGTCCTCCGCGGGCGGGTCGAAGTTGATCACGTGCGTGACGCCCTGGAGGTCGAGGCCGCGCGCGGCGACGTCGGTCGCGACGAGCGTCGAGACCTTGCCCTGGCCGAAGCGGGCGAGAGCTCGCTCGCGCTGGTTCTGCGAGAGGTTCCCGTGCATCGCAACCGCCTCGACGTGATGGTTGCGGAGCTTGCGGACGAGCGTGTCCGCGCCGCGCTTCGTCCGCACGAAGACGAGGGTGAGGCCATCCGAGCCCAGGATGTGCTCGGCCAGCGTCTTGACCTTGGTGTCCGTCGTCACTGCGACGAAGCGGTGCTCGATCTCGGCAGGCTGCTGCCCGGTCGAGAGCTCGGCCTCGACGTAGGACGGGCTGCGCGTGTATTCCCGCGCGAGCCTGCCGACCTCGCCGTCGAGGGTGGCGGAGAAGAACATGGTCTGGCGGTTCTGCGGGAGCCGGCGAACGATGCGGTCGACCTGCGGCTTGAAGCCGAAGTCGAGCATCCGGTCGGCCTCGTCGAGGACCAGAATCTTGATTCCCCGGAGATCGACGAGCCGGCGCTCAGCGAGATCCTCGAGGCGACCTGGAGTCGCGACGAGAACGTGGGCGCCCTTGATGCGGTTCGACTGCGCGCGAAGCGGGACGCCGCCGTACGCGGCTTCGATCTTGAGGTTCTTCGGCTTCGCCACCGCCTTGAGCTCGTCGGTCACCTGGGTCGCGAGCTCGCGCGTCGGGACGAGGACGAGGGTGGATGGCCGCCCGTCGGCGGGCGATGTCCGCTCGACGATCGGCACGGCGAAGGCGAGGGTCTTGCCGGATCCCGTCGGCGCCTTGGCGAGAATGTCGAGCCCACCGAGGGCATCGGGGAGGGCGAGCGCCTGGATTCGGAACGGCGTCGTGATGGACCGAGCGGCGAGCGCGTCGACGACGGGCGAAGACACGCCGAGCTCGCGGAACGAGTGCTGCATTCGCGGTTCAACTTCCTTTCGGGTTCGAGACTTGCCTACCTCGATACACCCGAAGGAGGAACGAGAAGCTCATCTCACCGGGAGGCTCAATTGCCTGACCCGTGCCCACACCGTAGCAGGAGGACCGCTAGGACCTCGGCGCGTCGGCCATTTCGCGCACCGTCGGACCTAGATCGGCGTCGCGCGAGACGAGGCGCGCGTACTGGCCGCCGAGGGCGAGCAACTCGTCGTGGACCCCGCGCTCGACGATGCGGCCCTTGTCCAAAACGATGATCTGGTCGGCGTCGCGGACGGTGGAGAGCCGGTGCGCGATCGCGATCGTCGTGCGGTTCTCGGCGAGGCGGTCGAGGGCCTCCTGCACCGCGCGCTCGGTCTGCGTGTCGAGTGCGCTCGTCGCCTCGTCGAGGACGAGAACGGGCGGATTGCGGAGGATCGTGCGCGCGATGGCCATGCGCTGCTTCTCGCCGCCCGAGAAGCGGTAGCCGCGCTCGCCCACCATCGTGTCGTAGCCGTCGGGCAGGCTCGCGATCAGGTCGTGGATCCGGGCGGCACGGGCGGCGTCCTCGACTTCCTCGTCCGTCGCGTCGGGCTTGGCGAAGCGCAGGTTCTCCCGGATGGACGCGTGGAAGAGGTACGTCTCCTGCGAGACGACGCCAATCGTGCGCGCGACGGAGGCCATCGTCGCGCTGCGGATATCGATCCCGTCGATGGTGACGCTGCCCCGGTCGACGTCGTAGAGACGGGCGACGAGGTAGCCGATCGTCGTCTTTCCGGACCCCGTCTCCCCGACGAGCGCGGTCGTTGTCCCTGCGGGCACGTCGAAGCTGACGTCCTCGAGGGTCCATCGGCCCTCGCCGTAGCGGAACCAGACGTCGTCGAACGCGACGTCGCCGCGGCAGGGCGGGAGGTCGACGGCGTCCTCGCCTTCGATGATCTCCACGGGCTGGTCGAGGTACTCGAACACGCGGTCGAAAAGCGCGAGCGACGTTTGCGCGTCGAGCTGCACATTCAGGAGGGAGCCGACCGGCCAGAAAAGGCGCGTCTGTAGCGTCGTGAACGCGACGACGGTGCCGAGGGTGACTCCGCCGATGAAGCTCTGGCCGGCGAACCAGTAGACGAGCGCCGGCATGATCGCGAAGCTCATCTGGATCGAGGCCATCATCCAGCGGCCGGCCATCACCCTCTTCACCTCGAGGTTCGCGAGCCGGTCTGACTCGCCCTGAAAGCGTTCGGCGAGCTCGCCGGTTCGGCCCATCGTCTTCCCGAGCAGCATCCCGGAGACGGAGAGCGATTCCTCCACGAGCGTGGAGATGTCGGCCATCGTCCGCTGTCGGTCGGTCGTGATGCGCCGCCGCACGTTCCCGACTCGGCGCGTGAGCAGGACGAACAGGGGGATGAGCGCGAGCGAGAAGACGGCGAGGCGCCAGTCGAGGAGGAACATCGCGACGACCGCGGCGATCACCGTCGTCACGTTCGAGACGATCGACGTGGCGGTGGAGGTGACGACGCCTTCGACGCCGCCGATGTCGTTCGCGATCCGCGACTGCACCTCTCCCGTGCGCGTGCGCGTGAAGAAGGCGAGCGAGAGCCGCTGCAGATGCCTGTAGACCGTGGTGCGGAGGTCGTGCATCACCCGCTGGCCCACCTGGTTGGAGAGCCACGTCTGGAAGACGCCGAGAATGCCGGTGAAGATTGCGATCCCGATCAGCCCGAGGACGAGGATCGTCAGCAGGCGGTTGTCGCTTTCGGGCAGCGCCTCGTCGAAGATGTCGCGGACGAGGAACGGCGAGACGATGCTGAGGAGCGCCGAGAAGCCGATCAGCGCGAGCACGACGCCCAGGCGCCAGCGATACGCCCTGAAGAGGCCGAAGACCCGGCGCAGGTTCGCGCGCCGGACCGCCGGGTCGGCCGGCCGTTCCGGTGGCTCGCCTGGGCTGAAGCGCGGCCTCATGAGCCCACGTTAGCTGCCCGGCGGCGGCCTACGGCTCGACCGTGAACGTGAACATCATCCCGCTCTCGTGGTGCTCGGCGATGTGGCAGTGCGCCATCCAGATGCCCGGGTTCGTCACGTCGAGCAGGATGTCGACGGTCTCGCCGGTTCGAAGCAGCACGGTGTCCTTCCAGACGAGGTTGGGCTCGGTGACGCCGTCGCGGCTGAGGACGAGGAAGCGACCCGCTCCGTGAATGTGGAACGGGTGGTGCATCGGGTGGTCGGACTCCTTCTCGTTGACGATCCGGATCTTCACCTGGTCGCCGACCCGGAACCGCCAGTCGATCGCGTGGCCCCGGTCGCCCGTGTCCTTGTCGACGATGAGCCAGCGCGTGTTGTCCGGCGTCGTCTCGCGGTTGACCTCGACCATGTCGTCCTCCCACTCGATGCCGCCCGAGGCGTCCTGCCCATGGGCGTGCTGCTCGTGGTGGTGCTCGTGCTCCGCCGGCTCGCCGGCTCCGGTCGGGCGCAGCGTCATGCCGCATTTCGGGCATTCGCCGGCCCAGGTGGCGGTGATCTCGGGATGCATCGGACAGGCGAACTCCGTCGGCGCCGGCACGTCGGCCGCGGCCGGGATGAGCTTCATCCCGCACTTCGGACACTTGCCTTCCCAGCTCGCAACGATTTCCGCGTGCATGGGGCAGGCAAAGATGCCGGTCTCGCCCTCGACCGCGCCGCCCAGGTCCATCTCGGCAACCAGTGAGAGCGTCTTGTCGGGCACGGCCCCGAGATACGGAGCGATCCGCTCCCGCTCGGCGGCCAGATCGGGGTTCTCGCGCAGGGTGGCGAAGTCGAGCGCCTCGACCTCATCCTGCGAGACGGTCACCGACGCGAGCCGGTAGGCCTTCTCGGGCGTGCGGTGCTCGAGTGCTGCCTCACGCTCCGCGTCGAACTGAACGTCGACCACGACGCGCTCAGAGGGAGCGACGATCACGTCTTCGACGAGCTCCTCTCGCTCGACGCGGCCGCTGTCTCCGCCAACGAGCTTCATCGTCGCCCCGACGACGCCGACCCGGAAGACGCGCGTGTTGGCCGTGTTGGTGAGGAAGAAGCGGACGACCTCGCCGCGCTTCGCCTCGAGCGCCACGTCGGTCTCGCCGCCGATGAGCATCGTGGTGCCGAAACGGCCCATTGCGACATGGCTCGGGCCGGAGTGGCTGAACTCGGCCACGTGCCCGTCCTCGATGAGGATGTCGTCGAGGGTCAGAGCGACCTCCCGATGCGCGGGCGGCCAGTAGTCCTTCTCCGCCGGTTCGACCACGATGTTGCCGTAGAGGCCGAGCTCCTGGCCGTAGTCCTCGCGGATGTGCGGGTGGTACCAGTAGAGACCCGGGTCGGGGAACTCGATGCGGTACGTGAAGCTGCCGCCGACGGGGATGGGCGCCTGTGTCTCGTGCGTTCCGTCGTAGCGGTTGTCGAGGCGAAGCCCGTGCCAGTGCACGGTCGCCTCGAGGTCGCCCTCGTTCCGCACGTTGACGACGATCTCCGAGCCCTGCTTCACCTTCAGCGTCGGGCCCGGGATCGAGCCGTTGTAGGCGAGCATACGGAGGGTGTCGCCGTCGATCTCCTTCGCGACCGGGCCGATCGTGAGATCGAGCTCGTCGCCGTCGGAAAGCTCGACGACGGGAGTGCCGACGCTGGGGACAAGGCCGGCGGTGCCGGTCGGGAAGTTGTCACTTGCCATGAGTAGCCGCTCCTTCGAGTGCGGTGGGGGAGGGGGCCGAAGCACGCTCGGCGATCCGCTCCGCGATGAACTCGGCGTCGTCCTTCACCCAGCCGACGAGCGCCGAGCCGCGCGTGTGCTGCCAGGGAAGGCCGAGGAAATAGAGGCCAGGAACGTCGGTGACCCCCCGGCGGTGGACCAGCTTGCCGTCACCATCTGTGATCCGAAGGTCGATCCAGGAGTGGTCGAAGCGGTACCCGGTCGCCCAGATGGCCGCGGCGACGTCGAGCGTCGAGCCTTCCTCGAAGACCACCGTTCGCCCGGAGGCGCCCAGGGCGCGGCCGTGCATGGTCACGCCGGCGCGCTTGGCCGTGCGCGGGCTCGAGCCGATGAGTGTGTCCCGTGTGCTCAGCCGGCGGCCGAGCTTGGTGTCGACGCTCTTCTCGAGGATTCCGAGCTTGCCGAGCCACCAGAAGAGGTCGCGCCCGCCGATGCGCTGCGGAAGCGGCAGCTGGCGCGACCCGACCGAGAGGTGGGTCTTGCGGTCGCCCGCGAGCTCCACGGCGATCTGGAAGCCCGTGTTGCCGCCGCCCACGACGAGCACGGGCCCGTCCGGGAGCTCGCCCGGGTTGCGGTAGCCGACGCTGTGGGTCTGGAAAACCGCCGGGTCGAGGCCGGCTGCGAGTGCGGGAATGCGGGGAACCTGGAACGGCCCGGTCGCGACGACGACCTGGTCGGCCTCAACGGCTGCGCCGTCTTGAAGGTCGAGCCTGAAGCCGCCGTTCTCACTCTTGACGGAACGGACCTCGCTGCCGAGCTGCACGGGGAGGTCGTGGGTCTCCGCGTAGCTCTCGAGATAGGCGACCACCTCGTCGCGGCCGGGATAGCCGTCGGGGTCGCCCGCAAATTCGAGCCCGGGAAGGCTGTCGTAGCGCCGCGGCGTGAAAAGCGTGAGCGAGTCCCAGCGGGTGCGCCACGCTTGGCCGACCGAGTCGGCGCTTTCGAGGATCACGAAGCGGCGGCCTTGCTGCGCGAGTTCGTAGCCCATCGTCAGGCCCGCCTGGCCGGCACCGATCACTGCGACGTCGTGATGATTTCGAGCATGCATGTGCTGAAAGTCCTCGGAGTGGTGGTCGTTCGCCGCGACCGGAAGCGCCTCGCATTCCCTCTGGGCGGGACGCTGAAAGCACGCCGACGGTGCGGGTCGAAGCCCACAGTAGCACCCTCCGGGCAGGCCTTCTCGGCGGGCTAGCCGGCGCGATCGGGGTCGATGCGGGTCACGGTCGTGCCCTGGAATGCAGTCACCCAGAGGTCCCCGAATGCCTCGTTCACCATGACCGCGCCGATGCCCGCCTTGTACGTCCCGGTGACCTTGTTCGTGGCGGGGTCGATGCGCGAGACGGTACTGTCGCCCTGGTTCGGGACCCACACCGAGCCGTCCGGGGCCGTCGCTCCGACGACGGGTTGCCGTCCGACCGGTATCCGCGCCTCGACGGCGTGCGTGCTTGCATCGAGGCGCACGACGAGGTCGTCGCTTCGGCTCATGACCCAGACCGCATCGTCCGTGAGTGCGACGGACGAGGGGGCCTCGGCGCCGACTGGAACCTTTTCGACCTTTTCCGTCGCCGGGTCGATCCGATAGATCGCCTTGCCGGAGTTGGAGCCGACCCAGAGCGCGCCCAGGCCGAAGCGGATATTCGCCGGCTGGCCACCGGTCTCGATGGTCGAGACGATGTCGTTCGTGGCGGGATCGATGCGCGAGACGGTGCCGTCGCTTGCGTTCGAGCACCAGACGGATCCCGCCCCGAATGCAATGTCCCACGCCTGATTGCCGACCGGGATGCGTTCGAGGACTTCACGCTTCGCGGGGTCGACACGATCGACGCGGTTGGCGCCGAACACCTCCACCCAGAGCGAGCCGGCTCCTCCGACGACGCCGCACGGCTGGTGCCCGAGCTCGACAGGCGGGCCGCTGGGCTTGTCCGTCGCGGGGTCGATCCCGATCAGCTCGTCGTAGGAATAGCTCGTCGTCCAGACGAGGCCGAAGCCGCCGTTGACGCCGCACGGGCGCGCGTGCACCTCGATCTGCGCGACGACCGGGCTCGCGGGCGCGGCGCCCGTCCTCCCGCTGGTGTCACTATCTCCGACACCTCCGCCGCAGCCGGCGAGGAGGGAGGCGAGAGCGAGGGCCGCGGCGAGGGCGCGCATGCCCTATACGACTACTACGATATGGAATTAGTTAGTGCGATCTCGCAGCGCCCGCTTCGACCCGTGCCGCTTGGGCGGCCCGGAGCGCGCGCTCGTACTCGCCGAGCGCGGCGGCGACGGTTTCGGCTGCCCCCGGATCCAGCTGCGCGTGCACGTCGCCGAGCGTCCGCGTCAGCGCGGCGTGTCCTTCCTCCGCGGCTTTCCGGCCTTTCGCCGAGAGCGTCACGAGGTAGGAGCGACCGTCGCGGGGGTTCGGCGTCCGGTCGAGATGGCCGCGCTCGAGGAAGCGGCGCAGGTGGGCGGACAGCGTGGTCGGCGGCATGCCGAGCATGTGCGCCAGCTCGCTGGGCATGATCGGGCCGAATGCGCCGATGACGCTCTGAACGGCGTACTCGCTGGGAACGAGCTCGCCCGCGGCCATCTCCTCGGCGAGCAGGCCGCCCACGAGCTGGCCGAGGATGTAGGTCTGGAGCAGGAAGTTCGGCTGCTGTATGCGATCGGGCATCACGCCCACGTTAGCCTGCGCACGCGACCTGCGGTGCAAGCTCAGTCGCATGCTACGGCTGACGGCACCGCCCGTGACCCCCACCGCCAGGGGTCTCGACGGTGAGCACATCTCCGCGTGCGAGGTCGCCGCTGACCTTGCCGGGGAGCTCTTCGCCGTTCAGGAGATTGCGACCGGGCTGTCCAGGGTCGCCGCCGTCGACGCCTCGGGGAGGGTGACGACGGCGCTCGCTTACGACTGAGAAACTGCAGGGTTCCAGCACCTCGATCTCCCTGATGACTCCGTCACCGCCGCGATGTGCGCCATGGCCGCCGGATCCGAGGCGGAGGGCGTGGCGGCGAATCCGGAGCGGATAGGCGAGCTCGAGCGCCTCGGTCGGGGTCGAGAGCGTGTTCGACATGGTCACGTGTACACCCGAGGGCCCGTCGGCCTCGGGACAGGCGCCTTGCCCGCCACCGATCGTCTCGTAATAGGTGAAGTGGTCGTTCCCGAACGTGACGTTGTTCATCGTGCCCTGGCCCTGAGCGGGTACGGGCACGGCTTGGGCGAAGCAGGCAAAAAGGACGTCGGCGATCCGGCACGAGGTTTCGACGTTGCCGGCCGCGACCGCGGCGGGCGGGCGCGCGTTCAGGATCGAGCCCTCGGGTGCCGTGACCGTGACGGGAGCGAAGGCGCCGCCCGAGGCGGGGACGTCAGGGTCGGCGACGCAGCGGACGACGAAGTAGGCGGCCGCGCGCGTGACGGCGAGCGGGCAGTTGAGGTTTCCCTCGTGCTGAGGGGCTGTGCCCGTAAAGTCGATCTCGATCTCCTCGCCGGCGATGGAAACGGCTGCGCGCAGCTCGAGATCGCTCTCGGGCGCCTCGAGCATGTCGCAAGCCTCGAAGCGTCCATCAGGAAGCCTGGCGACGGCCGCGCGTACGCGCCGTTCCGAGTAGGCGTACAGCTCATCCATGGCGGCAAGCACGCGCTCGCGCCCGCGGCGGGCGCAGAGCTCGGCGATGCGCTGCGCAGCGAGGTGGTGCGCGGCGAGCTGGGCTCGAAGGTCCCCCCGGCGCTCCTCGGGGTTGCGCATTCGGGCCACGAGTTGGGCAAGCACATCGCCGTCGAGACGGGTCGGAGGGATGACGACACCTTCCTCCGAGAGAGTCGTGGAGCCGGCGGGCAGGCTGCCCGGCTCGGAGCCGCCGACGTCGGCATGATGGGCGCGGGTGGCCGCGAAGCCGAGCTCGGTGCTGGAGACGAGTGTGATGTCGGGAAGGTGGGTGCCGCCCATGAAAGGGTCGTTCAGGATCCAAACGTCGTCCGGGCCGGGGTCGTACGCCAACACGGCGGCGACGGCGTCCGGCATGGCGCCGAGGTGTACCGGAATGTGCTCCGCCTGCGCGATCATGCGCCCGTCCGAGTCGAAGAGGGCGGTCGAGCAATCGCGGCGCTCTTTTATGTTCGCGGAGAAGGCCGAGCGGACGAGCGCCGCGCCCATCTCCTCGGCGACCGCGCGCAGAGCGCTACCGATGACTTGGAGCTCGATATTCACAGTCGCGTGAGTCGGAGAGTGCTATCGGTCCCGTCCCGAGCCCCCACCCACCCCGGAGGGATCCAGCACGTCGCGCCCTCGAGCTCGAGCACGTGGGGGCCGGCGACTTCGAGCCGCTCGGCGGGCGGGAGGACGAGCTCAGGGCCGGAGAGGACGTCGGCTGTCCGAACTGCGACGAGCTCGATGGGCCGCTCCCGATCGGAGTAGCCGTACCGATCCTCATGTGCGCGATGGAACGCCTCCGCGAGATCCGCGCCCAGTGGCACCGTGAGCTCGAACGACTGCCCCGCGTAGCGGAGGTCGGCCTCGCCCTCGGCCGGCAGCTCGCCCGCCTCCGCCAGGGAGCGCACGTAGGAGCGCACCGAGTCTCGCCGCTCGTCGCTCGCCACAAGTCCGAGTGCCGACAGCACGCCGGCGGCGGCCGGCACCAGCACCGTTTCGATCTCGAGCTCCTCTGCAAGCGCGCACGCGTGCAAGGGCCCAGCGCCTCCGAAGGCGATCAACGCGAACTCGCGGGGGTCGTGCCCTCGCTCGACCGAGATGACGCGGAGGGCACGCAGCATCTCAGCGTTGACGACCTCGACGACCTCGGCCGGATCGAACCCCTCGAGCGCTCTCGCGGCAGCATCAAAGTCCAGCTCGAGCTCGCCCGCCAAGCGCTCCGGCAGACGACCAAGCAGAAGATTGGCGTCGGTGACTGTCGGCCGCGCCCCACCGCGCCCGTAGCAGGCCGGCCCAGGATCCGCGCCCGCGCTCTCGGGACCGACGCGGAGAGCACCGCCCACGTCACGCCAGACCAGTGATCCACCGCCTGCCCCGACCGTGTGTATGTCGACAGTCGGCACCCGCACGGGCAAGCCGCCGACCGCACGAGCTACGCTCCGCGCCGCCGCGCCTGCCGCGATCAGGCAGACATCCGTGGACGTGCCCCCCATGTCCAGGGAGATCGCGTTCTCGATTCCGGCCATTCGCGCCACGCGAGCCGCGCCTATGACCCCAGCCGCAGGCCCAGAGACCAGGATTGGCGCCGGATGGGCGGCCGCTTCCCGTACCGAAGCGACTCCGCCCGAGGATCGCATTACGAGCGGCTCGGGGATGCCCGCCCCAGCGCAGCGCTCGACAAGAGAACCCAGGTAACGAGACACCACCGGCCCCAGGTATGCGTCGACGGCCGTGGTGGAGGCTCGCTCGTACTCCCGGAACTCCGGCGAGACCTCGTGCGACGCGACCACGTGTGCGTTGGGTAGCCGGCGCCGCACCTCCTCGGCCACGGTGGCCTCGTGCGACGGGTCCCGGAAGGAGAAGAGCAAGCAGACCGCAACCGCCTCGGCGTCGAGGTCAGGCAGTGAAGCGAGGTCGAGCGCTTCCAGGACGCCTTCGGGGCCGATCCGCTCGCGTACGCCGACGCAGCGGTCGAGCGGAACGAGGGGCGCTGGATGGTCGGCACACGACCGGTACAGGTGCGCACGGTTTTGTCGCCGAAGATGGAGCAGGTGTTCGAATCCCGCGGTCGCCACAAAGGCTGTCCGCGCGCCCTTGCGCTCGAGAAGCGCGTTGGTCGCGATCGTCGTCCCGTGCGTGAAGCGTTCGACCGACCCGGCACGGACGGCGCGGGCCGCTGCGACGACCGACTCCTCCGGGCGAGCGGAAGTCGGAAGCTTTGCCATTCGGAGCTCGCCGTCCTCGAACAGGACCGCGTCCGTGAATGTGCCGCCGACGTCGATCCCGAGGATGGCCATCGGCCAACCCTAGGAGACAGGGTCGCTGCCCGAAACCCGCGCGCAAGTTTTCGTCGGATTCCGCGTCTTACCTGGTAGAGGCATCAACCGCCGGGAAGGAAAGACGCCGCATGCTGCACTGGTAGGAACCCCACCGCAGACCGCACCCGGGTCCACGCCTGAGAGCTTAGTCCGCGCAGGCGCCGAGTTCGTCGCCCTGGGCCAGGAAAGCTTCGACTGCATCCGCGGCAACCGTGATCGTCACCGTGGGATTCTTCTTCGATTCCGTGTGATGGCAGATGGTCACGTTGCTCGGAGGTGGATCTTCTCCGATCGCGGGAGGATCGGTGGTCGGTTCCGGCGACGGAGCGGGACCGTTTCCGGGCGGGGGCGAGGACTCGTGGGCGTGTCCGGCCGCGGAAACTCCGGGCGACTCACCGCCGTGCGTGACCGGAGCTGGGTCGGAAGCGGAAGGCGAGGCCTGCTTCTCGGCGGCTACTTCCGGCTTCTTCTCCCTCTCGACCCCGGCGGCCGGCATGGTGTACGTCAACGGCGTCTCGAGCTGGACTTGGGGCGCGGCGGCAGTAGTGGCCGGCTTCGTGCTCTCGATCCCTCGCTGCAGCACTCCGTAGGCGACCAGAGGAGCCGTTGCGCCGAGCGCGACGCCGAGCGAGACCTTGATCGGAGCGACGCTGGTGCCGAGGGCGGACTTGATCGACGCAAGGCCATCCTTGAGCGGGAGCAGGAACGGAAGGGGCGCGAGCGCCGCCCGTGCCCGGACGGGCACCTTTGCCAGCTCCGGCTCCGGACTTCGCAGCCCGGCCGCGACTGATCTTCGTGCCCGAAACAGAAGCGTCTCCACTGCCTGGTACGAGGAGCCCAACTCTGCGGCGATCTCGTCGTAGCTCAGGCCGCGCCAATCCCGGAGGAGGAGGGCATGGCGCTGCCGCTCGGGGAGCCCCGCGAGTGCAGCCGAAAGCCCAAGCAGGTCGTCATTCGGTTCGTCGTTCGTCGCAATGCGGTCGAACGTCTCGGGGCTCCGCAGTTCCACCGCTGCGCCTCCCAAACGCGTGCGCAACATCGACGAACAGACATTCGCCGCTATCTGGAACAACCACGGACGGCTCGAAAGGGGCTCGACGCCGCTGTTGAGGCTGCGCCAGGCGTTTAGATACGTTGCTTGCAGCGCGTCTTCCGCCTCTTCAGGCGAGTCGAGCCGGCTCAGGCAGTACCGGTAGATGCGACCCGCGTAGTCGTCGTAGAGGCGCTCGACACGCGCTCCTGAAGCATCGGCGTGCCCCGCTTCTCGGAGCGAAAGCTCACCTTCGGTCCCTGGTTTGATTGAGCTAGCGGGGGATTCGCGCACGCAACACCCTCCGATCCAGCCTCAAGTCTCCCCACAAAAGAGCGTGTTCGGATCCCTCGAAAGGGTGACTCTCGCATCGCGGGTCATGTCGTCACGCGCGCGGTTAGCCTGCGCGAATGACGTTGCCTCGGGAAGTTGCGGTCGTCGGCGCCGGAACCATGGGTGCCGGGATCGCGCGCATCTTCGCCGACGGGGGTGCCTCGGTCCGCCTGACGGCGCGCCGCGAGGAGAGCCTCGAGAGCGCGCGGGAGCGGGCGGGGGAGGCGGTCGCGACGACCACCGACCTCGACGAAGCGCTCACGGGCGCCGATCTCGTGGTCGAGACCATCGTCGAGGAGGTCGAGCCGAAGCGCGCCGTTCTCGGGCGGGCGGAGGAACTCGCCGGGCCCGATGCGATTCTGACCACGAACACGTCGTCGCTCTCGGTCGACGAGGTGGGCGCCGAGCTGCAACGGCCCGAGCGCTTCGCAGGCCTCCACTTCCTCAATCCGCCGGAGCTCGTCCAGGTCGTCGAGATCGTCGGCGGCGCGCGCACCGCGCCCGACACGCTCGAGACGCTGTGGGGCTGGATGGACGAGCTCGGCAAGGCGCCCGTCGTCGTTCGCCTCGACGTGCCAGGCTTCGTCGTCAACCGGCTCCAGTACGCGCTTCTCCGAGAGGCCTACGCCCTCGTGGACGCCGGGGTCTGCAGCTTCGAGGACGTCGACCGGGCGGTCACCGCCGGTCTCGGCGCGCGCTGGGCGGCGATCGGGCCGTTCCAGACGATGGACCTCGCCGGGCTCGACGTGCACGCGGCCGTGGCGGAGAACCTCTGGCCCGAGCTCGCGACGACGAGCAAACCTTCGCGTTCGATCGCCGCCGCCCGCGGGCGCGGCAGCATCCGCGCCGACTTCGACGCGGACGAGCTCGAGGAGCGCCGCGACCGCGTGTTACGCCTTCTGCGCGAGGCATAGGGCGAAGTCGCCCGCCTCGTCGGTCCACCAGGACTGGATTTCCATCCTCGCTGCGGCCAGCTCCGCCGCCACGCCATCGCGCGTGAACTTCGTCGAGATCTCGGTACGCAGCGTCTCGTCCTTGGCGAACTCGACCGTGAGGTCGATCTCGCGCAAAGTCACCGTCTGGGGTTCGAGCGAGCGGACGAACATCTCCATTCGCCCGCGCTCCTCGTACCAGACTGCCTCGCCGTGGAAACGCTCAGGGTCGAAGTCGGCGCCGAGCTCGCGGTTGAGGATAGGAAGGAGGTTCCCGATCAGCGCTGCCGATAGACCCTGCTCGTCGTCGTAGGCCGCGACGATCCGCGCCACGTCCTTCATGAGATCGAGGCCGAGGAGGAGCGCCCCGTCCTTACCCAACATGGGGGCCACCGCAGAGAGGAGCATGGCGCGATCCTCCGGGTCGAGCCCGCCGATCGTGGATCCGAGGGAGACGACAAGGGTGCGCTCGTAGGGTTCCGGCAGGCCGGTCTCGAAGTCCCCGACGACGCCCACGATTTCGAGCTCTGGATAGCGAGCAGCAAGGTGGCCCCCTGCGGCCTCCAGAGCCTCACCGCTCACATCGATCGCCACGTAGCGGTCCAGTCCGCTCAGCGCGTCGAGGAGGAGCGGAGTCTTCACCGACGAGCCGGGGCCGAGCTCGACAACGGTCCTCGGATGCACGAGCGCCTCGATCTCGGGCCCGCGGGCGGCGAGGATCTCCCGCTCGGCCCGGGGGAGGTAGTACTGGGGCAGCTCCATGATCCGTCCGTAGAGGTCGGAGCCGCGGCCGTCCCAGACCCAGCGGGAGCGCATGCGCTTCGGGCTCGCGGTCAGTCCCTCGCGTGCCTCGCGCCGCAGCTGCTCCAAGAGCTGCTCCCGGGTCATGAGCCGCTTGAGCCGGAAGCTCACAGCGAGTGCCGCTCCGCCACGGCCTGTGCCTCGGGATAGCCCGCGTCCGCGTAGCGCGCGACGCCGAGGGCGGGATCCGTCCAGAAGACGCGCCTGATCTTCCGCTCCGCGAGCTCGCTGCCATCCGCGACGACGACCATCCCCGAGTGGATGGAGCGGCCGACGCCGACTCCGCCTCCGTTTCCGACGGCAACCCAGCTCGCGCCCTGCGCCGCGTTGAGCAGCGCGGAGAGGACGGGCCAGTCGGCGATCGCGTCGCTCCCGTCCAGCATTCCCTCGGTCTCACGAGTGGGTGAGGCGACAGAGGCGGGATCCATGTGGTCGCGGCCGATGCCGAGCGGGCCGCACTCGCCGGAGCGGACGAGCTCGTTCATGGCGAGGGCGACCTTGTCCCGCTCGCCGAGACCGAGCCAGCAGATCCGGGCGGGGAGGCCCTGTAGAGGTACGCGCTCGCGCGCGAGCTGGATCCAGCCACGGAGGGAGTCGGCGCCCGCGATCTCCATGAGCACGTCCTCGCTCCGGCGGAGGTCCTCCGGATCGCCGGAGAGGCAGATCCAGCGGAAGGGTCCGACGCCGCGCGCGAGGATCGGGCGCACGTACTCGGCGACGAATCCGGGGATCTCCATGGCGTCGGTCTGGCCCTGCGCCGCGGCCTGCGCGCGGATCCCGTTCCCGTACTCGAAGACGACCGCGCCGCGCTCCTTGAAGGCGAGCAGCGCGGCCACGTGCGCGGTCACAGAGTGATAGACCGACCGTTGGAAGCCCGCGTCTTCCGGGTCTGCCGCGCGCGCCTGCTCCGCCGAGAAGCCGAGGGGCACGTAGCCGCGGAGAGGATCGTGTGCCGCGGTCTGGTCGGTGACGACGTCGAACTCGACCCCGTCGGCGAGCAGGCTCGGGACGACCTCGGCCGCATTGCCTACGAGCGCGATCGAGGCAGGGCCCTCGGGATGGAGATGCGCGGCGAGTGCGTCGTCGTAGCCGGCGACGTAGTCGACCCAGCCGTCTGCCAGGCGCCGCTCGGCGCGGGCGGCCTCGACCTCGACGATGAGCGCGCGACCTCCGTTCAACGCAATCCCGAACCCCTGCGCGGCGCCCATGCCGCCGAGCCCGGCGGTCAACACGCGCCTGCCGGAGAGCGAGCCGCCGAAGTGCCGCGTCCCGACCGCGCGGAAGGTCTCGTAGGTGAAGCCGAGGATGCCCTGCGTCCCGATGTAGAACCAGCCGGCAGCGGTCATCTGGCCGTACATCGTCAAGCCCGCATCCTCGAGCCGGCGGAAGGTGTCCTGGTCGGACCACTCCGGGACGACCATCGCTGTCGAGATGAGGACACGTGGCGCGTCCTCGTGGGTCGGAAGCACTGCCACTGACTTGCCCGACTGGACGACCAGCGTCTCATCCGGGCCGAGTCGTTCGAGCGCCGAGACGATGCCGGCTAGGGCTTCCTTGGAGCGCGCGGCCTTGCCACGGCCTCCGTAGACCACGAGGGCGTCGGGATCCTCGGCGACGGCCGGGTCGAGGTTGTTGAGGAGGCAGCGGAGCGCGCCTTCCTGCTCCCAGCCGCGGCAGCGCAGGCCGCTCAAGCGGCGATCCCCGGGAAGAGCACGCGGAAGGAGGCGCCGCCGCCGGGGTTGTCCTCGACCCAGGCGCGGCCCCCGTGCAGCGCGGCGAACTGCGCCACCAGCGAGAGGCCCACGCCGACTCCGGTCGCCTCGACCTCGCTCCCGCGCGTGAAGGCCTGGAAAATCGTTTCCTTCTCGGCGTCGGGCACGCCCGGGCCGTGGTCGTCCACGCGCAGGAGCGCACCGGTCCCGTCAGGGGCGACCGAGACTTCGATGGGGGAGCCAGCCGGTGTGTGTCGCTCGGCGTTGGCGATGAGGTTGTCCACGATGCGCTCGAACTTGGCCGTATCGACGCTCGCGTGGACGCTCTCTGCCTGCACGTCGATCTCCCTGCCGTCGGGCCGGCCTGCGACGACGGTGAGAACGAGCTCCGCGAGGTCGGCTTGCTCGAAGTCGACACGAAGTCGTCCGTGCCGAAGCCGGTCCACGTCGAGGAGGTCGTTGAGCAGCCGCTCCAGCCGCGTGGCCTGGCTCGCGACCAGGCCGATCATCTCTTCGCGTCCCTCGTCGGTCAGGGCGGGCCAGCGCTCGCGCAGCGTGATGGCGAAGCCGAGGATGGCGGTGAGCGGCGTACGCAACTCGTGGGAGACCGCGGACAGGATGTTCTCCCGGACCTGCTCGACGCGCTCGCGCTCGGTGATGTCCTGCGTCGTCCCGACCATGCGCACCGGATGGCCGGCACGGTCGAGAATCACGCGCCCGCGGCCCTGGACGATCCGCTCGCTTCCGTCGCCGAGGACGGCACGGTGCGTCATCTCGAAGGCGTGCCCTTCCTCGAGCGCCACCGCGATGGTCGAGCGCACGCGATCCCGGTCACCCGGATGGATCCGGGCGAGGTAGGCGTCGTAGTTCAATTCGCCGCGCTCGGGCTGAAGGTCGTAGATCCGGTAGAGCTCGTCCGACCACGTGACGCGATCGCCGGCGATGTCCCACTCCCAGCTGCCGATGTGGGCGAGGGCCTGCGCCTCGGCGAGCCCCACGGCGGCCTGGCGGACCGATCCGGCGGCGGCGTCGCGCTCGGCGATCGAGGCACCGAGCGCGAGCAGGCTGATCGCCGTGACGGCGAGGAGGCTCTGGAGGATCTCCACCACGACGGTCTCGTCGCGGCCGCCGAGCGGGACGTTCTCCGAGATCACCCCGGCCACGCCGAACGCGGCCACCGTGAAGCTCGCCGTCACCGCGCCGAGCTGGGTGAAGCGGACGGCCGCCCAGAGGAGGAGCGGGAAGAGGAGGTAGGGGTAGCGCCAGAGCCCGCCGAGGAAGATGAGCGCCGCGAGGCCGGCGAGCGCGGCGAGCACGAGGGCGCCCTCGGCGAGGCGCCTCGCAGGGAGCCGAAGTGGAGGGCGCGTCGCCCAGACGAGGAACAGGGGCGCGACGAGCAGCGCTCCCGTCGCGTCGCCGAGCCACCAGAGAAGCCAGCGCGAGCCGTACGGGGAGGCAGCGGCCGAGTCCGCGAGCATGAGCACGGTAAGGCCGTTCGTCGCCGCCACCGCAGCTGCGATCCCCGCCGCGCAGGCGAACCTGATCACGTCCTGGACGCGCTCGAAGGACTTCCGGAAGGAGAACCGGCGGAGCAGGTAGACGGCCACGAGCGCCTCGAGCGTGTTCCCAACTGCGATGCCGGCCGCGACCCAGAACGAGACGCCGCTCGTCGCGTTGCCGAGGAGGGCGCCGATCGCAACCGCGGGCCAGACCCTCGGGCCGAGCAGGAGCAGCGCCGCGATTGCGATCCCGGTGGGCGGCCAGACGGGCGTGATGACGCCGTGGCCGACCGCCAGGTTGAGGCCGAGCTTCGCTCCTCCGAAGTAGACGGCAGAGACGACGGCGACCTGGAGGGCGTACGAGCCTGGGCGCGTCCGCACGGCAGCAGGATCGTACGTCAGGGGGATGTCTGCGGCATAGACTCGGGCCCGTGCAGACATGCCCCACCTGCGGCGAAGAAGAGGGATCCGAGGCCCGTTTCTGCTCGAGCTGCGGCACGGCGCTCCAGCCTCCGGGCGAGGAGCACCAGGAGCGGCGCGTCGTCACGGTCCTCTTCTCCGATCTCGCGGGCTCGACGGCGCTCGCCGAGCAGCTCGACCCCGAAGACGTGCGCCGGGTCCAGGCGGAGCTCTTCGAGCTCCTGAATGCCGAGGTTGTCCGCTTCGGCGGCACGACGGAGAAGTTCGTCGGCGACGCCGTGCTCGCCGTCTTCGGCATTCCGTCCGCGCATGAGGACGATCCCGAGCGGGCGGTCCGTGCGGCGCTCGCTTCCCACGAGCGTTTCGCCGGATTCGCGGAGCGAATTGAGAGCCGCTTCGCCATAGATGTCGGGCTACGCACGGGAATCAACACCGGAAACGTCGTCGCCAGCCGTGAGACGGCCGCACGCGGCGAGTTGATGGTCAGCGGAGATGCGGTCAACGTTGCGGCCCGCCTCCAGCAGAACGCGCAGCTCGGAGAGGTCCTCGTCGGCGCGAGGACGCAGGCGGCGACGAGCCGAGCCATCGTGTACGGCCCGAAGCGCGAGCTCGACGCGAAGGGGAAGAGCGCTCCGGTCTCCGCGTGGGAAGCCCGCGCGGTCGCTGCCGAGCCGGCGGTGGGGGGGTCCGAGTTGTCCGCCCCGCTCATTGGCCGCGAGGACGAGCTCACGCTGCTCGAGATGGTCGCGGCCCGCGGGCGCCGCGAGCGGGTGCCGCAGCTCGTCACGCTTTTCGGTCACGCGGGCGTCGGCAAGTCGCGTCTCGTCGGGGAGCTCCTGGCTCGCGTGTCGGCCACGCGTGTCCTCAAGGGACCGTGTCTTCCGTACGGCGAGGGGATCACCTACTGGCCGCTTGCCGAGGCGGCAAAGGGGGATGCCGGCATCCTGGACACCGATCCTGCCGAAGTCGCGCACGAGAAGCTCCGCGCTTCCATCCATGCCGTCGTCGAACAGGGCGCTCAAGAGGTCTTCGACGCGATCGCCTGGACGATCGGCCTCGCGGAGGACGACTCGCCTTTGTCCTCCATGGACACGCCGGCCGTGGGCAGCGCCCTTGCGGACGGCTGGCAGCGCTACATCGGCGCGCTCGGCCGTCGCGGCCTGACGATGCTCGTCATCGAGGACATCCACTGGGCCTCGGCGGCGCTGCTCGATCTCGTCGAGCACCTCGTCGACGGCATCTCGGACGCGCGCGTCGTGCTCATCTGTACCGCGCGGCCTGAGTTCCTCGCCGAGAATTCCTCGTGGGGCGCGGGTAAGCAGAACGTGACCGCGCTCTCGCTCTCCCCGCTCACGCCCGAGGAATCGGAACGGCTCGCCTCCAACCTCCTCGGCGCCGCGAGTGTGCCGGAGGACGTGCGCGGTCCGCTTCTCTCCAGCGCGGAGGGCAACCCCTTCTTCCTCGAAGAGATGCTGCAGATGCTCATCGACGAGGGTGCGCTCGAACAGGAGAACGGCGGGTGGGCTGCGACACGCCGACTGGCCGAGCTCCGAATCCCCGATTCCGTGCACGGGGTCATCGCCGCGCGCCTCGATCTCCTCGACCTCGACGCCCGTGAGGCTCTGCGGCGCTGCGCGGTGGTCGGGCGCGTGTTTTGGCCATCGGCTGTCGGCGTAGAGGAGGAGCTTGTCGCAGGCCTCACCGGCACCGGGCTCGTCTCGCTCCAGCCGGTGTCGGTCATGGGCGGCCTGCGCGAGTTCACTTTCAAGCATGCGCTCACCCGCGACGTCGCCTACGCATCGCTCCCGCGTCCCGAGCGGCGCGCGCTTCATCGTCGCGTCGCGGAGTGGATCCAGTCGGTCGCGCCGGACCGGGAAGTCGAGACGGCGGAGCTCGCGGGGTACCACTACCGCGAGGCAATCGCCTATGGAGAGGACGACCCCGAGGTCGCCCGACGGGCGTACTCCGTGCTCATCGCAGCCGGAGAGGCAGCGAAGAGGCGCGCCGCGCTCGCAGCCGCGAACGACCATTTCACCTATGCCGTCGGCCTCGCCTCGGACGACGGCGAACGTGCTCGCGCGCTGCTCGGGCTCATCGAGGGCGAGTCCACCGCTGCGCGTTGGTCGGAGGCTCTGCAGCGGCTCGACGAGGCCGAGCGGCTCCCGGACATCGATGCGCGAACGCACTCCGAGATCCTCGGCTGGCGTTCGCGGGTGAGCTGGCTGACCGGTCGATGGGCAGAAGCTCTCGAGTCCGCCGAAGAAGCCGTGGCCGCGCTCTCCGGCCTACCCGAGTCGGTTCAGCTCGCCCGCGCCGTTGCGCGCCGGTCGCAGATCGAGATGCTGCGGAACCGCCCCACAGCGCTCGAGCGTTCCCGCGAGGCCGTCGAGATCGCCGAGCGAGTCGGCGACGAGTACTCGATCATCAACTCCTGGATCAATCTGATGACCGTCGAGGCGTCGCAGCACGGGAAGGGCCCAGATCCGGACGAGGTGAGGAGCATCTCGCAGCGGGCGGCAGCGATTGGAGCCCACGAGGAGGCAACTCGAGTCCTCGTCAACTTCACGTGGTCGGCGACGGGCTACCTCCCGATCAGCCAGATCGAGTCGGTCGTGCGAACGGCGATGAAGAAGGTCTTCGTCCCGGAAAGCATCGCTGACTACCTCGACCTCTCGATCGGGTGGATGTTGCAGTTGCCCGCGGGCCGCTGGGACGAGCTCGACGATCCACTTGAGCGCCTGGGACGAAAGCCGCCCGGAGGTGCGACCTCGCTCCTGATCCTTCGTCCTCTCAGCGGAAGCCTCGCCTGGCGGCGTGGCGAGCTCGGCACGGCGGAGACCTGGCTCGCCGGGCTGCACGACGTTTCCGTCGAGAGCGGCGAGGCCCAGCGAATCGTCCCGAGCGCAACGGCCGTCGTTCCCTGGCTGCACCTCACCGGCCGGCGAGACGAGCTTCGCCGTGTGACGACCGGCGTCATCGAGGCGGTTGGAAGGGAATGGCCCGTCGTCCTCTCGGTCGACCCGGTTCTGCGCGCGGTGGCCGCGAGCGGCGAATTCGATCTTCTCGAGCAGACGCTCGACTCCCTTCGCGGCGCGCGCGGCGGAGGCGTCGCCCGGCTGGCCCTCAGCATCGGGGTCGGCGATGCGCTCCTGGACATCGCTGCGGGACGGTTCGAGGCCGCGGCCCAACGGCTAACGGAGGCGGTGGCTCGAAACGAGGAGCTCGGCTTTCTCTACGACGCGGCGTGCCTCAAGCTCGACCTCGCAGAGGCGCTCGACCGCGGGGGCGCGGCCAACGACGCAGCCCGGGCAGGGGCCGAGGCGAGACAATTTCTCGCAGACCTCCGCTGCGTCCACGCCTTCTAGCCACTCTGGGCGGCGGCGAGACCTAGCCCAGCGGCGCGAGCAGCGTCTTCTTTCCCTCGAAGGCGAAGAAGAGGAGATCGGTCATCCGGAAGGTCGTGTTGTTCGGCCCGAGCATCGGCCTGAATGCGGGGTCGCGGACGATCGAGTGCTCGCTCCCTTCCATCGCGCGGTGGAGGCTCTCCGCCACGATGCGCGCGCCGACGCCCGTCAGCCTGCCTCCATTCAGCTCGGCTTCGCGGAGGATGTAGAACCAGAGCGGCGTATCGGTCAGGACGCGTTCCCGCTGAGCCTGGGTGAGACCTCCGAGGTCGGCGCCGCCGTCTCCGTCACGAAGCTGCGCCTTGGTCAACTTCGTGATCGAGATGCCCTTGCTGCGCAGGAATGCGACCATCTGCTGGCCCGTTGCGAGCCTGACCATGTTCGCCCTCGTCAGGTTGCGGAAGGCGAGGTTCGCCTCCAGGCCCGAGAAGCCGGGGAGGAACTGGAGCGGGTTGACGATGCGTGTGTCGATCCTCATCGCCTGGTTGAACTTCGCCGCGGGCACGCCGAGCGTCGCGTGGCCGCCGGCCGGAAAGTCGTACAGGCGCCGGAAGTCGGCGATCCACGAGCTGATCAGGCGCGGAAAGCCGCCCAGGTCGCCGCTCGTCGCCGAGAAGGTGAAGAGAAGGTCGAGTGTGCCGAAGCCGTCGTCGAAGATCTTGTTCCAGTTGTAGGAGCCGCGCACCATCGAGTGTCCGAGCCGGTAGGCGGCAACGGAGAACTCGATCGGCATCGTCGGCACATCAGTCGGCGCCGCGTCGACCTCGAAGGCCTTGCGCCCGTTCGTGAAGACGTCGTTCACGACCGAGGCCTCGCAGATCCTCGGCAGGAAGTCGGTGCGGATCATCCACTGGTAGTGCTTCGTCACCCGCTTGCGTGCGCGCTCGAAGCGCGAGCCGGCGGGAACGGTGCCGAGCGTGTCGACGACGCGGTTGTGGAAGCGGATCATGGCAAGGTGGTTCTGCGCCACCGCCAGGTTCTCGTCGTTCCGCAGATCGGGGATGATCGCCTTCCGCTTCGCCGCAACGGTGGAGCCCGCGCCGCGAGGCAGGTCGAAGCCGTCCTTCGAGGCCATCCCGTCGCCGGAGGCCGTCTTGCCCATCTTCAGGTGGAGCCCGTCGGCCTCGTAGAACTGCTCCGACGCGGGATCTCCGGGGCCCGCGCCGTAGAGGGAGTCGAGATCGAGGCTCGGCGACCGGGCCTGGAGGAGCGCGGTGGGAGCGACGTGCTCCCCGAGCATCACGTCCGTCTTGTCGAAGGTCAGGTCATGGTCGATGAACTGGCCGAGGTACGTGAAGCCCGCCGGGACCCCGACCGAGCCGCCTCCCGCGACGGCCATCGCCTCCGCGAGGGCCTTCCTCGTCCCCTCGGGGAGCTGCTTGCCGCCACCCTTCGGGCCCATGCGGGAGAAGCGGAAGGGCGGAGTCGCCGCCTCGGCGGTTCGGGCAAGTGTCGGCTCACGGCCGCCCAGGCTCTCGCCGAGCAGGCCTTCGCCGAGGACGTAGTAGCTCTCCGATCCATGTTCCACGGCCCCTCCTTTCCGGGGAAAAACACGCACCAAAAAACCGGCCGCAGGCGGCTCAGGTTAGCGCCACCGCGTCAGTCCGTGACTGCCGTCTCCGACTCGAGCCCGCTCGCCGACGAGAAGGCGGCCGCCGCGATTCCGTCGATGAAGTTGAAGACGGTTTAGGGCTCGGTGCGGCTGGCGGCGGGAATGCGCGCAGCGTCGCGCGTTATGCGACGTCTTCTACCGTGCGTGAGGCGCGGTAGAGAGTCTCGAGCTCGGTGGCCTTGACCGGACGGCTGAAGTGGAAGCCCTGGCCGAGCTCGCAGCCGTGCTCGAGGAAGAAGGCGCGCTGCTCCTGGGTCTCGATGCCCTCGGCGAGCGGCTCGAGGCCGAGGTTTCGGGAGAGCTGGATGATCGAGGAAACGAGCACCGTCGAGTTACGGTCCTCCGGAAGGTCGCTCACGAAGGAGCGGTCGATCTTCAGGGTGGAGACGCGCATCTGGTTGAGGCGCGAGAGGGAGGAGTGGCCGCTCCCGAAGTCGTCGATCGCGAGACGAAGGCCGCGCTCGTGCAGTTCGTCGATGACCGAATCCATGCTCGTTCGCGGCTCGACCATCATCGCCGACTCGGTGATCTCGATCATGAGCCGGTCGGGGTTGAGCCCGAAGGACTCGATCGTGGCGAGCACGTGGCGCATCGCGGTCGGCTGCCAGAACGAGGGCGGCAGGTTGATCGAGACGTAGAGGTCGAGTTTGCGGTCGCGCCAGTGCTTCGCCTGTCGGCACGCCTCTGCGATCACCCAGTCCGAGAGGGGCGCCATGAGGCCAGTCCGCTCGGCGAGGGGGAGGAAATCGGCTGGCGGCACGAGGCGTTCGCCGTCCTGCCAGCGGATGAGCGCTTCGGCGCCGATGATCTCGGCGGAGGCCAGGCGGACGAGCGGCTGGTAGTGGAGGACGAGGCCGTCGCCGCGCTCGATCGCCGTGCGCAGGCGCCCGGCCATCGAAAGCTGCGTGAGCGCGTCGTCGCGGTCGAGCGCATAGAGGGCATGGCAGTCGCGGCCCGCGTCCTTCGCGCGGTACATCGCGGTGTCGGCGTGCTTCAGGAGGGTCTCGGAGTCCGGTGCGTCGTCGGGGAAGAGGCTGACGCCGATCGATGCGCTGACGAAGATTTCCACGCCGGAGACGACGAAGGGAGTCAGCAGCGTGCGGCGGATCTTCCGCGCGACGACCGCGGCAGCTTTGCGGGCGTACTCGGGGTCGTCTTCGTTCGGCTCGATGTCGGTGAGGAGCACGAGGAACTCGTCGCCTCCCTGGCGGGCGACGACGTCGGCGGTTCGCGTCGCGCGCTGAAGGCGTCCCGCGACCGCGCGGAGCAGCTCGTCGCCGGCCGCGTGGCCGAAGCTGTCGTTGATCAGCTTGAAGTTGTCCAGGTCGATGAAGAGGACGGCGGCCGCGCACTCCTTTCCGGGGCAGCGGTCGAGTGCCTCGTCCAGCCGCTCCTGGAACGAGACCCGGTTGGGGAGGCCCGTCAGCGGGTCGTGGAAGGCGATGTGCTGGAGCTGGCGGCGCGCCTCTTCGAGGGCGTCGGAGGCTTTCCGCCGCTCGGTGACGTCCGCGACGATCCCGTCGACGAGAAGCTGGCCTCCCGGCCCGCGCCGCGGGCGCATGCGATCCCACACCCAGCGCGTCTTTCCGTCGTAGCCGACCAGGCGGTACTCGATCTCGACCGCCTCGCCGGCCTCGAGCCGTGTGGTGACCTCGTAGGTCTCCTGGTCGTCAGGGTGGACGGCTTCCTCCCACGCCTCCTCGGGCGTCTTGTCCTCGGGAAGGGGGCCGAGCAGGCTCTCGAGCCCTTCGCCGATGAAGGTGTTGCAGACGTACGTCCCGTCCTCGAGGTACTCGGACTCGTAGAGATGGATGGCGACGGTGCCGGCGACGCGGCGGAGAACATCCGTGGTCGCGAGCGCTTCGTGCAGCGCGTTCGTGCCGTCGTCCGAAATGGGGGCGGTATCGGGCATGGGGAGGATGGCCAGCGTGGTTTTATCGGCAATCCCGCGCGAGATTTGAATCCCCTGTTGCGCAGATCGGTGCCGGTTCCTGCACGGGTCACACTCACGCGCGGGTCACGAAGCTATCACCGGCGCATGTCATTCGATGGAAGGAGAACCATGCGCTCGAAGATTTTCGCCGCGCTCGCGATCGCCGCAGTCGCGGTCGCGGGTGCGGCACTCGCCGCCATCCCTGACGGGAACGGCGTGATCCACGCTTGCCGCAAGGTTGAGGGCGGAGCCCTCCGCGCCGTCGCGAAGGCCTCGGCTTGCCGACACGGGGAGCGGTCGCTCGCCTGGAACCAGCGTGGAGCAACGGGCCCGGCGGGTCCCGCCGGGCCCGAGGGAGCGACCGGCGCTCAGGGGCCGCAAGGGCCTGCGGGCCCCGGGCTCGCCTCGTTCGACTCGCTCGCGGGACTCGGTTGCACCATCGGCGGGCAAGCGGGAGCGATCTCGATCGACTACGACGGCTCCGGCCTTGCGCAGATCCACTGTGTCGCGGGTGCGGGCGGCGACGCAGTCATCCGGATCAACGAGTTCTCGGTGGGGACCGAGGGCGCGCTCGGCGACGAGTTCGTCGAGGTCGCCAACGCCGGTACTGGGCCGGTCGACCTCTCCGGCTGGAAGCTCGTCTACCGGTCGGGAGCGGGAACGAGTGACGTCTCGCTCGGCACGCTCGCCGACGGCACGATGCTGGCTCCCGGGGCGTTCTTCCTCTTCGGAGGCTCGGGCTACTCGGGCGCGCACCCGGCCGACAAGTCTTTCTCGGCCGGCCTCGCCTCGGCTGCGGGCGGAGTTGCGATCAAGGATGCCGATGGAAACATCGTCGACTCCGTCGGGTGGGGCGACGCCACGAACGCGTTCGTCGAAGGAACCACGGCGGCCGCGCCTCCGATCGCGCCCGCTCCCGGGACGAGCGACGCGCGCCATCCGAACGGCCAAGACACGAACGTGAACGCGGCGGACTTCACGATCGGCGATCCGACTCCGGGCGGCTCCAACTAAGTGTCTCTCCAGGCAATCGCGGCCATCCCCGCCGGCGGCTGCATAGTCGCCTCGGGCGGCGTCCTCGGTCGCGGGCGTATGGCCATACGCCCGCTCCCTGCGTCCTGGCCCGAAGCGCTCTTCGCTCGCCGGCGAGGGCGCACGATCACCTGAAGAGACAGGAACGGCGGCGGCGGGATCGAACCCCGCGTCATGACGACGAAGGACGAGCCCGACCGCCGCTTCTCCGCTCTGATCGCTGCGCTTTCGCTGAACCGCGGCGAGCTCGACGCGGCTTCGCTGGAGCGGCTTCTCGGCCTGATCGAGGCGACGCAACCCTCGTCCGCCAAGAGCTAAGCGCTGGCTGCGTCACAATGGAGGCGTGAGCTCTGCCACATCGGCGCCCGGCGTCGTCGAGCTGGAGCGGCCCGCGGCCAGCGAGCAGGAGGAGCACGACCGCCCGTGGATCGTGGTCGTCTGGAACGACCCGATCAACCTCATGTCCTACGTGACGCTCGTCTTCCAGAAGCTCTTCGGCTACAGCCTTGCGAAGGCGACGGAGCTCATGCTGCAGGTGCACAACGAGGGCAAGGCCGTGGTCTCGAGCGGCACCCGCGAGAAAGCCGAGCACGACGTCGCCCGGCTCCACGCGCACGGCCTCTGGGCGACGCTTCGCCAAGATTGACGGAGCCGCCCGCACCGATCGAGCGCACCGCGGAGGGTGACTTCCGCGTGTGCCTTGGCCCGGAGGAGCGCGACCTTCTGCGCAGGCTCATCGCCGAGCTCGAGGAGCTGCTCGCCGCGGAGCCCGAGGACCCCTCGCTCCGGCGCCTTCGACCTCGGGCATACGAGGACGAGCAGGTCGAGCGCGAGTACCGCTCCCTCATGGGCTCCGAGCTGGAATCCCTTCGCCTGGAGAACCTCCGCGCGCTGGCGGAGTCCGCCGGCCGCGACCGCCTCGACGCCCGCGAGCTCGACCGCTGGCTGGCCGCGCTCAACGACCTACGCCTCGTCCTCGGAACGCGGCTCGACGTCAGCGAGGACGAGTTCGCGGACGGGTTCGACCCGAGCGCGCCGCACGCATACGAGCTCGCCGTCTACGCCTTCCTCACCTGGCTGCAGGAGGCGGCCATCGCGGCCGCTGCTCAGAGTGTCTAGCGGTAGCGATAGACGATACGACCGCGGGTGAGGTCGTACGGGGAAACCTCGACCTTCACGCGGTCGCCCGGGAAGATCTTGATGCGGAAGCGGCGCATCTTGCCGGCGGTGTAGCCGAGCACCTCGTACCCCTCGTCGAGCTGAATCTTGAACATCCCGTTCGGGAAGGCCTCGACGACCTCGCCCTCCATCTCGATCTTTTCTTCCTTCGTCGCCACGGCGGCAAAGAATACCTCGTTCGGGGGACGCTCCTGCCGCTTTCGAATCGCACGATTCGAGGGTGGGAGCGCTCACCGAAAGCCTCCTGCGGCGCAAGCCCCAGCCGGGCTCGAATCGGGCTGTCGAGACGTTTCGCTTCATCTGCTACCTCGACCGCGTCCCTCCGCACATCCTCGAAGATCCCGCATTCCGAATGCTCCCGAGCCAGGGAAAGGTCGAGTGCGAGCTCGAGGCGGCGGATTTCGCGGGCGCGGTCGCCGAGGCGATCCGCACTCTCGAGGTCGACTTCGTGCACGTTCTCGGAATCGAGCGGCTGCTCTAGCCGCTCACCGCAGGGTGTGAAAGGGTCGCGGGGTGCCCCTCCGCGCCGCCGGAGTCTGCGCGCTCGTCGCCTTCTTCACCTCGGCGATCGGGTGGGCCGCGGGTGACCTCGCTCAGCCAGGCGCGTTCAGCTCAGCGAACGACGACATCTCGGACCTCGGCGCTTCGACCGCATCGAGCCCGTGGCTCTACAACCAGGTCGGAGCGAACCTCACGGGCCTCCTCGTCATGGCCGCAGCTCTCGGGCTCTGGCGGGCGCTCAGCCCCGACCTGCTCGGGAGGATCGGCGCCGGCGCGCTCTTCATCGCCGGGCTGGGCGCTTTCCTCGACGGTCTCTTCCGGCTCGACTGCCAGGGAATCGACGCCGGGTGCGTCAACGACTCGTGGCACGCGGACGCGCATCGATGGGAGTCGCGCTTTACCGCGGCGGCGATTCTGCTTTCCCCACTGATCCTCGCTTTCGCGTTCAGGCGCCTTCCCGCGTGGCGCCGGGCCTGGCTCCCGAGCCTTGGCACGATCCTCCTGATCGTCCTCGCCAGCGCGGCTTTCTCTACGCTGGGAGCCGGTGCGGCCACGCGGGCGGGCACGGTTGCCTGGTTTCTGTGGCTCGCGTATGTCGGAGTTCTGCTCATCCAGGAAGCGGAAAGGAGCCGCGTCAGGACCGCGGTCTAAGATGGGCTGCCCGTGCCTGAGGCGCCGTTCGTCCATCTCCACGTCCACTCCGAGTACTCGATCCTCGACGGGGCGTGCCGCATCCCGGACCTCGCAGCGCGGGCCGCGGAGCTCGAGATGCCGGCTGTCGCGCTCACCGATCACGGGTCGCTGGCCGGCGCGGTCGAGCTCTACAAGGAGGCCGGGAAGGCAGGCGTGAAGCCGATCGTCGGCTGCGAGGTGTACGTCGCCGACGACCGCAGGGCACAGCAGAAGGGCTATGCGCACCTGACCCTTCTGGCCGAGTCGAACGAGGGGTACGCGAACCTGATCAAGCTCGCCTCGGCCGGTTACCTCGAGGGCTACTACTACAAGCCGCGAGTCGACTGGGCGCTCCTGCAGAGCCACTCCAAGGGTCTCGTCGCGCTCTCGGGCTGTCTCTCCGGCCGGGTCTGCAAGGCGCTCGAGAACGGGAACCCCGCCGAGGCCGAGAAGGAAATCGCGCACCTTCGTGACATCTTCGGGCCGGATTCGACGTATCTCGAGATCCAGGACGCCGGGCTCGAAGTCCAGAAGCGGATCAACGCCGACCTGTCGAAGCTCGCGGACACCACGGGTCTGCCGCTGGTCGCCACGGGCGACGTGCACTACCTCCGCCACGAGGACGCGCGCGCGCACGAGGCGCTCCTCTGCATCCAGTCGGGCGACTCGCTGGCCAACCCGAACCACTGGCGCTTCGACACCGACCAGTTCTATTTCAAGACCCCGGCCGAGATGGCGCAGGACTTCGCCGACTATCCCCAGGCGGTTGGGCGCACGCTCGAGATCGCGGAGCGGTGCAACGTCTCGATGGAGCTGGGCCGGATCCTGCTCCCCACGTACCCGGTCCCGAACGATCGGGACGCTTTCGACTACCTCGTCGAGCTTTGCGAAAAAGGCTTGCAAAAGCGATACGGATCGGTGACGCCCGAGCTCTCCGACCGCCTGAAGTTCGAGCTGAAGACGATCCGCGAGATGGGTTTCGCGGATTACTTCCTGATCGTCTGGGACTTCATCTCCTTCGCGAAGCGGAACGGGATCGGCGTCGGCCCGGGTCGCGGCTCGGCGGCCGGCTCCCTCGTCGCCTACTGCCTCGAGATCACGGACATCGACCCGATCAAGTACGACCTCCTCTTCGAGCGCTTCCTCAACCCGGGGCGCAAGTCGATGCCCGACATCGACATCGACTTCTCGGTGCACGGGCGCGACCAGGTCATCAACTACGTGGCCGAGAAGTACGGTCGCGACCGCGTCGCCCAGATCATCACCTTCGGGACGATGATGGCGCGCGCGGCCGTCCGCGACGCAGGGCGCGTGCTCGACATCCCCTACGGCACTGTGGACAAGATCGCGAAGCTCATCCCCGAGGGCCCGAAGGTCTACCTCGAGGAGTGCATGAAGCCCGGCGCCGAGCTGAAGAGGTTCTACGACGAGGACGAAACCGCACGAAAGGTGATCGACCTCGCGCGGCCGCTCGAGGGCCTCGTCCGCCAGGACTCCATCCACGCGGCCGGCGTGGTCATCGGCGACCGCCCCCTCACCGAATACGTGCCGCTCCAGCAGAAGGGCGCCGACCAGGAGGTCGTCACCCAGTTCGCGATGGAGGACGTCGAGTCGCTCGGCCTGCTGAAGATGGACTTCCTCGGCCTGCGGAACCTGGACGTGATCGACAAGGCGGTCGAGCTCATCGGCGGAACCGACATCACGAAGATCCCGCTCGACGACGCCAAGACCTACGCGATGCTGCAGCGCGGCGAGTCGACGGGCGTCTTCCAGTTCGAGTCCTCGGGCATGCGCGAGGCGCTCCGCCAGGTGAAGCCGACGGAGTTTGAAGACCTCATCGCGCTCGTCGCCCTCTACCGCCCGGGCCCGATGGGCTACATCCCGGTCTACGGTCGCCGGAAGGCCGGCGGCGAGACGGTCACGTTCCTCGACCCGCGGCTCGAGCCCATCACCGGGCCGACGTACGGGATCTGCATCTACCAGGAGCAGTACATGGAGATCGCCAAGCAGCTCGCCGGCTTCTCCCCGGCCGAGGCCGACGATCTCCGCAAGGCGATCGGCAAGAAGATCCATTCGCTCATGGCGTCACTAAAGGACAAGTTCCTCGAGGGCTGCGCGAACAACAACGTCACGCTTGCGGTGGCGAACCAGCTCTGGAAGGACATGGAGCAGGCGCAGGACTACTCCTTCAACAAGTCGCACGCCGCCTGCTACGGGCTGATCGCCTACCGCACCGCATACCTGCGCGCGAACTGGCCGGCGGAATACATGGCAGCGCTGATCTCCTCGGTCATGAACACCAAGGACAAGGTGCCCTTCTACGTGGCCGCCTGCGACGAGCTCGGGATCGAGGTGCTGCCGCCCGACGTGAACTCCTCCGCGCATGACTTCGCAGTCGTCGAGAAGAAGATTCGCTTCGGCCTGAACGCCGTGAAGAACGTGGGCGAAGGCGCCGTGCGGTCGATCATCGCCGCACGGGAGGAGGGCGGACAGTTCACCTCCCTCTGGGACTTCTGCGAGCGCGTCGACCCGCAGCTCGTGAACAAGCGTGCGCTCGAGTCTTTGGTGAAATGCGGCGCGCTCGACTCCACCGGCGCGACGCGACGCGGCATGTGGGAGGCGCTCGAGCCCGCGCTCTCCTGGGGCGGACAGCAGCAAGCCGACCGACTCGCGGGGCAGAGCTCGATCTTCGATCTCGGAGACGAGCCGGCCGAGTCCCGTCCGCGTCATCACGCGCCTCTCGGCACGGAGGAGTGGGAGAAGAGTGACCGGCTCGGCTTCGAGAAGGAGTCGCTCGGCCTCTACGTGTCCGAGCACCCGCTCGACAGCGTCAAGGCGTCGCTCCGCAAGAAGACCGACTGCCCGATCGCGGAGCTCGAGCGCCGCCGCGACGGCGAGGTCGTCACGGTGGGCGGCATCGTCGGTGCGCTCAAGAACCTGACGACGAAGAAGGGCGATCCGATGGTCTTCATGCGCCTCGACGACCTCTCCGGCTCGGTGGAGACGGTCGTCTTCAACTCGGTGTACGCGGCGTCGCGCGACTTCCTCGAGGCCGACCGCGTTCTCGTCCTCAAAGGCCGCGTCGACCACAAGGAGGGCGAGACGAAGCTGATCGCGATCGAGGTCGTTCCCTTCGAGTCGACACCCGACCGCTCCGAGATCTGTCTCAAGGTGGACGCGCGAAAAGCGCCCGCCGGCCTCGTGCGCGACCTCGCGGACCTCCTGCGGGAGTACCCCGGCGACGCGAAGGTTCTTGCGGCGATCGAGACCTCGGCGGGCCCGGTAACGCTCGCATTCGGTCCGGAGTACCGGGTGCGACCCGAGCCCGACTTCTTCGCCGAGGTCAAGTCGCTGCTCGGCGAGTCTGCAATCGCCTAGCCGGCCACCTGGACGGATGGACTAGCCGCGAGCTGGCGGTGTCTCCGGGGTGTGGAGGAGGTTCTCGACACCCTTCACGCCCTGCACCTTGCGCACCCGCGCCTCGAGCGCATCGACGAGCTCCGGCCGGTCGACCCGGCCGCGCAGGAAGACGACGCCGTTCTCCGCGTTGATGTTGATCTGCCCCTTGGGCAGGTCGTGCTTGCGGAAGACGATCGACTCGACCTTGTCCACGAGCGTCGCATCGTCCAGGTCGACCTCGGCGGACGAGCGGAGGGCATGAGCTGCGCGGCGGGCCTGGCCGGCTGCGTCCGAGGCCGCGTGGCGCACGAGCTTTCGTCCCCGCTTCGTCTCGTGGCGCACCAGGGAAAAGAGCTGGTCGCGCGACTGGTGCCGCCGCCGCCGCCCGTTCTGCGGGTCGAGGAAGTAGGCCAGCGCCGCGCCTCCCATCGCAGCCGATAGGAAGAAGGGGACCTGGTTTCGGGTGCGCATGACAGTACCTCCGACGGGAGCGGCTCGAAGAGGCGAGCCTACCGTCCCCGGCCCGCCGAGCCAAGCGCCGCTCAGTGCTCCTCCTCAGAGGTGAAGACCGTGCTCCTCGAGATGCTCGACCCGGTGGGCCAGCGGGCTTTTCGTGGTTCCGGGGCCGCCGCAGGCGGCCAGGAGGAGGACGAGCAGGAGGGGCCTAGTCATAGCGAAGGCGGAACCCGGCGCGGCGAGGAGGTGTAGAAGGAGGCAGTGGAGGGCCGTCCACTGCAGGAATTGGAGCTCGTCGAACGGGCCAAGCAGGGCGATGAAGCCGCCTATGGAGACCTCGTGCAGGCATATCAGGGGATCGCGTTTCGCACGGCGTACCTCATCGCCGGAAGCGCCGCGGATGCGGAGGATGCCGCCCAGGAGGGGTTCGTGAAGGCCTGGTCCGCGCTGCACCGTTTCCGGACCGGCGCGCCGTTTCGGCCGTGGATCCTCCAGATCGTCGCCAACGAAGCCCGCAACCGCCGCCGGGCCGCGGGCCGCCGCGCCCACCTCACGCTGCGGACGGTTGCGGCGACGCCCTCGGGGGAGGCGGCCCCCTCCCCCGAGGCGACCGCCATCGGCACGGAGCGGCGAGAGGAGCTGCTCGCGGCCGTCAACGGGCTCCGCGAGGAGGATCGGCTCGTGATCGCGTGCCGGTACTTCCTCCAGCTCTCGGAGGAGGAGACCGCGGTTGCGCTCGGCTGGAGGCGCGGAACCGTCAAGTCCAGGCTCTCGCGTGCGCTCGGGCGCTTGCGGGAACGGATCGGGGAGGAGGCTAATGCCTGAGCTCGAGCTCGCACTGCGCGACCTCGGAACGAGCCTCGAGTGGCCGGCCGAGCCCGACCTCGAGCAGCGCGTCCTCCACCGCACGCGCGAGCTCCCTGCGCGCCGGCGCCTGGTCCCGCGGCGAACGCTCGTGATCGCGCTGGCCGTCCTGGCCGTTGCCGTTGGCGCCGCCTTCGCCGTGCCCCAGAGCCGCGCGGCGATCCTCGAGTTCTTCCATCTCCGAGGCGTGACGATCGAGCGCGTCGACGAGCTGCCGACGGTGCCGGTCCAGACCGGGCTCGGCACGTTTCTCGGCGACCGGGTCACGCTCGGGCAGGCCCGCGAGCGCGCGAGCTTCGAGGTCGTTGTGCCCGAGGGGCTCGACGAGCCGGACGAGGTCTACTTCCAGGACAGTCCACCGGCCGGCGGCATGGTCTCGTTCGTCTACGGGACGAGCGACGACCCGCACGCGCTCTTCACCCAGTTCGCGGGCAGGGTGGACGAGGTCATTTTCAAGAAGATCGCCGCCGACACGAAGGTCGAGCCGGTCACGGTCGACGGTCAGCCCGGCTACTGGCTCGAAGGGGCGCATTTCTTCTCGTATCTCGACCGGCAGGGAGACATGCAGTCGGAGCAGGTCAGGCTCGTCGGAAACGTGCTCCTCTGGGAGCGGGGCACCCGCACGCTGCGCCTCGAAGCGGATATCTCGAAGGAAGAAGCGCTCCGGATCGCGGCCTCGGTGGGCTGAGCGGCCTAGCTCGGGCTGGGACTTCAAATCACCCTCCAGGGGGACAACCGATCCGGGTTTGCGGCCGAACTCAATGGCACGATGACTGCGGCGGAACTCCAACATCTCGAGATCGACACCGAGGCCGAACGTGTGCTCCTGTGGCGTGAAGAGGAGCTCGAGCGCGCAGGCTACGACCGGGACACGGCTCGCCAGTTGGCCGAGGCCTCGAGCGTCGACCTGCACCTCGCGACCGAGCTCCTGCGCCGCGGCTGCCCCGAGTCGACTGCGGTCGAAATTCTTCTGTAGCGCGCGCTAGGCGCGCCACCCTTCCGGCGGATTCGCCAAACTCTCCGGCGTGAGCCTTCCGCTCGCGTCCATCCCCAGCCCCTCCAGCGGCAGCATCGACGTCGGCCCCTTGGAGCTCCACGCCTACGGCGTCATGCTCCTGCTCGGGATCCTCGCGGCGACGTGGCTGACCGGTGTGCGGTGGACGAGGCGAGGCGGCGACTGGGATCTCGTCTTCCGCGTCGCCATGTGGGGAGTAGCGGGCGGCATCGTCGGCGCGCGGCTCTACCACGTGATCACCAGCTGGAGCGAGGTGCCCGACCCGAAGTGGCAAGGCGTCTTCGAGATCTGGAAGGGCGGCCTCGGGATTTGGGGCGGGATCCTCGGCGGCGTGATCGCGGGGGCGATCGTCGTCCGCCGCTCGGGCAACTCCATCTACCGCTTCATGGATGCGGTCGCGCCCGGCCTGCTGCTCGCGCAGGCGATCGGCCGCTGGGGCAACTACTTCAACCAGGAGCTCTTCGGCAAGCCGACCGACCTTCCCTGGGCCCTCGAGATCGACGTGCAGAACCGGCCCGAGAAGTACATCGCCGAGCCGACCTTTCACCCGCTCTTTCTCTACGAGTCGCTGTGGAACCTGCTCGGCGTCGGGTTCCTGCTCCTCGTCGACCGCCGCTTCAAGATCCGGCCGCCGGGCCTCTTCGCCCTCTACGTCGCCTGGTACACGGCGTTTCGCACTTACGAGGAAACCTTGCGCATCGACCCGTCGCACGAGTATTTCGGGCTGCGCCTGAACTTCTACGTGTCGGTCATCGTCTTCGCGCTGGCGATCACGGCCTTCGTCTGGTCGCAGCGCCTGTCCGAGACCTCCGCGCGGCCGCGGCCCACGGCTACGCCAAAAGGGCCGAAGATGACCGTGCCGAAAGGCCGCGTCCGCCGCTGAAAATACGATTGGCCCCGTGAGCGCCGTCGCAGAGCTCCCGCTCGATCTCGACGCCTTCGAGGGGCCTTTCGACCTCCTGCTCACGCTCGTCCTCAAGGAGGAACTCGAGCTGGCGGATGTCGAGATCGTCGAGATCGTCCTCACGTTCCTGGCGGAGCGGGGCGAGGATCTCGAGGTGGACGGGGAGTTCCTCGTCCTCGTTGCCTCTCTCTTGGAGCTGAAGGCGCGCGGGCTCTTCCCGGAGGAAGAGGAAGTGCCCTTCGAGGACCTCGACCCGGACGACGCTGCAGGTGAGCTCGCCGAGCTTCTCGCCCAGTACCGGCGCTTCCGCGGCGCGGCGGGATGGCTGGAGGACAAGCTCGACATCGAGTCCGATCGTTACTTCCGCCTCGGCCCGGCGCCGCTCGCGCCCGTGCCCGAGCGCCCTCTCGCTCCCCAGCGGCCGGAGTCGCTGGCCGCGGCCCTCCGTGCGCTCGCGGCGGAACCGCCGGCGCCGTCGCTCCGCCACATCACGCTGACCTTTCCGCCGGTCTCGGTCTTTCTCGAGCGCTTCCGCGCGGTGCTTCGCCGCCGCGGCCGTTTCGTCTTCGACACGGAGGTCGAGGCGCTTACGCGGGTCGAGCAGGCCGTCGCCTTCCTCGCCCTGCTCGAGCTGCGCAAGGCAGGCGAAATCGCCATCGGGCAAGCTGCCCCCTTCGAGGAGATCACCGTATGGAACAACGCAGCATGAGCCTTCGCCTGATCGACAACCCCGTCGACCGCCTCGCGCGGACCATCGAGGCGCTGCTCGTGATCGCGCCCGCAGCGCTTTCCGTCGAGGAGCTCGCTGCTGCCACCGAGGACGAGGCGGAACGCGTGGAGACGGCTCTTGGTCTCCTCGCCTCGCGCTACCGCGAGGGCCGGAGCGGAATCGTGCTCGAACAGGTCGCCGGCGGATACGCGTTCCGGGCGGCGAGGGAGGCCGCCGAAGCGTGCGCGCGACTCGTCGAGCGGCCCGTGCAGCGCGGGCTCTCGCAGGCCGCGCTCGAGACGCTCGCGATCGTCGCCTACCTCGGCCCGGTCTCGCGGCCGGAAATCGCCCGCATTCGCGGAGTGGCGGCCGACTCAGCGGTTGCAGGTCTCGTCGAGAGAGGGCTGATCGCCGAGGCGGGACGCGAGAAGGAGGGCGGCGCAATCCGCTACGAGACGACGCCGCTCTTCGAGCGCGTCTTCGGCCTCGCCGGCCTCTCCGAGCTCCCGCGCCTCGACGACCTCGCCGAGGACGACGAGGGCCTCCGCCGGCGTCTCGAAGAAGTCGCTGGCCGCAGAGGGGCCTAGCTTCCCCGGACGATCGCTTCGGCCTCTTCGCGCGTGAAGGCGCGGAGGGTCTCGGTGCGGACGTTTCCGTGCCGCGCGAGCTCGAGGACGATGCCGTAGGCGGTCTCGTCGTTCGGCGCCTCGAAGATCTCGACGACGTCGTAGCGGCCGAGCGTGACGTACACGTCGATCAGCTTCCCGCCCCGGCTCTTGATGACAGCGTCGCTCTCGTCGACCCGGTCGCGCCAGGCGGGCAATCCGCCGATGCCCTGCGACGTCCAGTGCATGAGGGAGATGTAGACGGGCACGGCGGGATAATGACCGCTCGTGCGCCTGAACGCCTACCTTGCCCGGGCGGGCATCGCCTCGCGCCGTGGCGCCGAGGAGCTGATCCGCGCAGGCCGCGTGACCGTGAACGGCGAGGTGGCCGGCCTGGCGACGTTCGTGGAGGGCTCAGACCGCGTCGAGGTCGACGGCGCCGAGGTCGGGCCTGAGCCGCTCACGTACGTCCTCCTGCACAAGCCCGCGGGCGTCGTCACCACCGCCCGCGATCCGCAGGGACGGCCGACCGTTGTGGGCCTCGTCGCCCACGAGCGGCGCATCGTGCCGGTGGGGCGGCTCGACGCAGACACGACCGGAGTCCTCCTGCTCACGAACGACGGGCCGCTCGCGCACCGGCTGATGCACCCGCGCTACGAGGTGGACAAGGTCTACGAGGTGGAGGTCGAGGGCGAGCCCGACGACGAGGCGCTGACACTGCTAGCCGGCGGCGTGGAGCTCGACGACGGCATGACCGCGCCCGCGGACGTCACGCGCCTGGGTCCTTCGCGCTTCGAACTGATCCTCCACGAGGGCAGAAAGCACCAGGTGAAGCGGATGCTGGCCGCCGTCGGCCACCCGGTCACGCGGCTCCACCGCAGCGCTTACGCGGGTCTCCACGCCGACGGCCTCGAGCCGGGCGAATGGCGGGAGCTCACCGGCGAGGAGCTGGCCCGCCTTAGGAGAGGCTCTTTACGTTCCCCAGGGGGTCCATAGCCGCTCCGGCATCGAGGACGGGACCATGTCCTCGATCACCACGAGCCCGCAGAGCCGGTCCCAGAGCCCGCGCCCGGCCGGGTCGCCCAGCTGCCAGAGGTGACCGACGAAGGCGAGCGAGGCGACCGCGATCGAGGCGGCTCGCGACACCTGGTGGAAGGTGGAGAGCGGCGTGTCGTAGTTGCCGAGCAAGAACGTGTAGGCGGTGAACGACGCGAGAAAGAAGACGACGGCGAGCACTCCTCGGCCTGCGGCGCGGGCGAGCGCCGGCTGCCGCCCGGTCCCCGCCCCCACGACGTGGATGTCCGCTGCGCGCATCCCGAGCGTGTGCCCGGTCGAGAAGAAGAATCCGAAGTAGCCGCCGACGATCGCGAGCCCGGCCGCCTGCGTGAGGAAGAAGACCGCCCAGAACGTGATTCCCCCGATCTCGTCCGCGGTTGCCTGGATGACGCCGAGCGGGATCTGGGCGATCAGGAAGACGACCGTGACGATCGTCCAGTCGACGAGCCCCCCGACGAGCCGGCGGCTGAGCGGAGCCGCGGTCGCGCGGTAACTCCCGTCGGGCGGGCGGTACTCGGGGAGTGGGTTCTTACGCCGGAACGAAGCCAACGCGCTCGTAGGCCTGGGCTAGCGTTTCGGCGGCGATCGCGTGCGCCTTTTCCGCGCCGCGCGCGAGGATCGCATGCAGCTCGCCGGGGTTGCCGCGCAGATCCGCGTAGCGGAGCCGAATCGGGTCGAAGAGCGCGACCACCGCTTCGCCGACGTTCTCCTTGAACATGCCGTAGCCGGCGCCGTCGTAGCGCGCCTCGATCGCCTGGGGATCCTCGCCGGTCGCCACGGCCATGATCTCGATGAGGTTCGTGACGCCGGGCTTGTCCTCGCTGCGAACGACGTCGCGGCCGGAGTCGGTTACCGCCGAACGGAGCTTGCGCCTGATCACGTCGGGCGGGTCGAGGACGCGCACGAGGCCGAGGTCACCGCTGAACGTGGTCGACATGCGGCTCGTCGGCTCCTGGAGGTCCATGATCTTCGCTCCGACCTCGCCGTAGCTCCCCTCGGGGACGACGAAGGTCTCGCCGAAGCGCTGGTTGAAGCGCTGCGCGAGGTCGCGCGCCAGCTCGAGGTGCTGGCGCTGGTCTTCCCCCACCGGCACGACGTCGGCCTGGTAGAGCAGGATGTCGGCGGCCTGGAGCACCGGGTAGGTCATGAGGCCGACGCTGAAATTCTCGCTCCTCGCCGACTTCTCGCGGAACTGCGGCATGCGGCGCGCCTCGCCGTACGGCGTCATGCACTCCAGCACCCATGCGAGGCGCGGATGCTCGGGCACGTGGCTCTGCACGAAGAGCGTGCAGACGTCGGGGTCGAGGCCGCAGGCGATGAGAAGCGCGGCGAGGTCGAGCGTCGACTCGCGCAGTGCTTCGGGCTCCTGCGGCACCGTGATCGCATGCATGTCGACGATGGGGTGGAACGCATCCACCTCGTGCTGCTCGGCCACCCAGCGGCGGATGGCGCCGACGAAGTTGCCGAGGTGCTTCTCACCCGTCGGCTGAATTCCGGAGAGGACGCGCATTGGAGCTTGATTATCGCGAACTAGACTGACGAGCAATGGCTGTCACGGGTTCAGTCTGGTCGCCGTCGTCCTGGCGCTCATATCCCGCGCTCCATCAGCCGGAGTGGCCGAGCGAGGAGCGGGCCGACGCCGTGCGCGGAAAACTCGCGACCGTGCCGCCGCTCGTCTTCGCCGGCGAGGCGCGCCAGCTTCGTGCGGCGCTCGCCGAGGTAGCCGACGGCAGAGCCTTCCTCCTCCAGGCGGGCGATTGCGCCGAGTCGTTCAACGACATCTCGGCGATCCACATCCGCGAGAAGCTGAAGATCCTCCTCCAGATGGCGGCCGTGCTCACGTACGGCGCCACCTTGCCGGTCGTGAAGGTGGGGCGGATCGCGGGCCAGTACGCCAAGGCGCGGACCTCGCCCACCGAGCCCGGCGGCGACGGGGAGATCCCATCATTCCGCGGCCACATGATCCACGACGACGCTCCCACGGCGGAGGCTCGCATTCCGGATCCGGAGCGCATGGTCGCGGCCTACTACCACGCCACGTCGACGCTGAACCTCGTCCGGGCCTTCACGAAGGGAGGATTCGCCGACCTCCTACGGGTTCACGAGTGGAACCAGGAGTTCGTCGCCTCGTCCGTCGAGGGTCGCCGGTATGAGCGGCTCGCCGCCGAGATCGAGCGCGCGCTTCTCTTCATGGCCGCGTGCGGGATCGACGTCGTCGCCGAGCAGAAGCTCCACCAGGTGGACGTGTGGACGAGCCACGAAGGGCTCGTGCTCGACTACGAGGAGGCGCTCACCCGCCGCGACTCGACCACCGGCGACTGGTACGACTGCTCCGCGCACATGCTCTGGATCGGAGAGCGCACGCGGAAGCTCGACGGCGCCCACGTGGAGTTCTTCTCCGGTGTGAACAACCCGCTGGGGGTGAAGGTCGGGCCGACGGCGACCGCCGACGAGCTGGTCGAGATCTGCGACCGGCTCGACCCGGCGCGGATGCCCGGCCGGCTCACGCTTGTCTCGCGGATGGGGGCCGAGCACGTCTTCGAGCTCCTGCCGCCGCTCCTCCGCGCCGTGCGGGAGACCGAACATCCCGTCGTGTGGGCGTGCGACCCGATGCACGCAAACGTCTTCAAGACGGATTCCGGCGTGAAGACGCGGCGCTTCGACGCGATCATGGCCGAGATCGAGGGCTTCTTCGCCGCGTGCCGGGCCGAGCGGGTCTGGCCGGGCGGCGTCCACCTCGAGTTCACGGGCGAGGACGTGACCGAGTGCCTCGGCGGCTCGGAGGCCGTCCTCGAGGAGCAGCTTTCGGCCCGGTACATGTCTCTCTGCGATCCGCGGTTGAACGCGCGCCAGTCACTCGACCTCGCCTTCCGCCTCGCCGAGCTCATGCGCGGCCCCGAGCTCGAAGCCTAGTGCCCCCGGATCGGCTCGCTGTGGTCGGCACGGGGCTGATCGGCGCCTCCGTCGGCCTGGCCGCCAAACGCGTGGGCGTTCCCGAGGTCGTGGGCTGGGATGCGGACGAAGAGTCGCTTCGCGTGGCGGTCGAGCGGGGCGCCGTCGATTGCGCTGCGGGGTCGCTCGGCGAAGCGGTGGAGGGGGCCGATCTCGCCCTCGTGGCTACGCCGGTGGCCTCGCTGCAGGAGACGGTCCACGCCGTGCTCGCCGGCGGGTCCGCGCCGACCGTTTCGGACGTCGGCTCGACGAAGAGCGGTCTCCTCGGGTCGGTGGCAGAACGCGCGCGGTTCATCGGCGGCCATCCGGTCTGCGGCTCGGAGGCGCGTGGGCCCGAACACGCGAGCGCGGAGCTTTTCGAGGGCGCGACGTGGTTCCTCACGCCTGTCGCAGAGACAGAGCCCGAGCGCTACAAGCTGCTGCACGGCTTCGTCGCCTCACTCGGGGCGATTCCGGTGGCGATCGACCCGGTCGCGCACGACCGGCTCATGGCGGTCACGAGCCACTTGCCGCACGCTCTCGCGAACCTCATCCTCAACCACGCGGGCTCGGTGCGCGTGAACGGACACGAGCCGCTTGCAACGGCCGGCGGTTCGCTTCGCGACATGACGCGCGTCGCCGGCGCGAACCCGCGCATCTGGATCGACATCTTCCTCGACAACGCGGAGGAGCTGCGGGCGTCGCTGGCCGAACACCGGCGCCGCGTCGAGGATCTCGAGCGGGCACTCAGGGCCGGCGACGCGGGCTGGCTCGCGCGCTGGATCGGCGAGGCGGCCGTCAACCGGCGCACGCTGCTCGACGAGGCCTACCGCGACGTGGGCGCCCTCCAGCGCGTGCGCGTGCACGTGCCCGACCGGCCCGGAGTCCTCTCCGGGATTACCCAGGCGCTCGGCGCCGAGCAGATCAACATCGAGGACTTCGAGCTCCAGCACATGTCGCCAGAGCGCGGCGGCACCCTCTCGGTGCTCGTATCGGGTGAGGACGAGGCTCGGCGCGCGGCCGCGCTCCTCGAGGCGCAGGGCTACTCCGTCATCGTGTCGCCGGCGTTCGAGGACGAATAGAAATGGCGCTGGAGGTCGAGCCGGCCGTCTCCCTTCACGGCGACCTCGCCGTGCCCGGTGACAAGTCGATCTCCCACCGCGCGCTCCTCCTCGGCGCCGTCGCGGACGGGGAGAGCCGCCTCGCGGGCTTCGGCGCTTCCGCCGACACGCTCTCGACCGCCGCCGGGATGCGCGCGCTCGGGGCCGAGGTGGAGGTGGATGGGGACGCAGTGCGCGTGAGCGGTGTGGGCCTTCGTGGGCTTCAGCCTCCCGGTGTGCCGATCGACTGCGGGAACTCCGGCACCCTGATGCGGCTCCTGCCCGGGCTGCTCGTGGGGCAGGAGGGACGCTTCGAGCTCGTTGGCGACGAGTCTCTCTCGGGCCGGCCCCTCGCGCGGATCGCCGAGCCTCTCGCCGAGATGGGCGCGCAAGTGGAGACGGAGGACGGGCACGCGCCTCTCGTCGTCGAAGGCGGGGCGCCGGTCCGGGCGATTCGCTACGAGCTGCCGGTCGCCAGCGCCCAGGTGAAGTCGTGTGTGCTCCTGGCCGGGCTCTTCGCGGATGGAGGCCGGACCGCCGTGGTCGAGAAGCATCCGAGCCGCGACCACACGGAGCGCATGCTCGAGGCGGCCGGGGCCAGGGTGCGAAGGAAAGCGGGCGAGCCGGCCGTTTGGCCGGCGGATCGGCTCCGGCCCCTGTCGCTTTCGATCCCTGGGGACTTCTCGTCGGCGGCGCCGTTCGTGGTCGCGGCGACGCTCCTGCCGGGATCGTCGATCAGGATCCACGGCGTCGGGCTCAACTCGACGCGTACCGGGTTGCTCGACGTGCTCGAGAGGATGGGCGCGCGGGTGGCGCATTTCAACCGACGGAGCGAGGGCGGTGAGCCGGTCGCCGACCTCGAGGTGGAGCACGCGGACCTGACTGCGACCGCGATCGGGCCGGCCGAGGTGCCTCGGCTGGTCGACGAGCTGCCGCTCTTCGCGCTCGTGGCCGGAATGGCCAGGGGGGACAGCGTCGTGCGGGGGGCTCAGGAGCTGCGCGTCAAGGAGTCGGACCGCATCGAGACTGTGAAAAACGCTCTACGGCCACTAGGAATCCGGATCGAAACGGCGCATGATGGCTTCCGGGTGCGTGGGGTCCCCACCCGCCCTAAGGGCGGGGGTACGGTTGACGCGGCCGCCGACCACCGCATCGCCATGCTCGCCGCCGTCGCGGGCCTCGTCTCCCGCGAAGGTCTCAGCATCGAGGGCGCCGAGTCCGTCGCTGTAAGCTTCCCCGACTTCTTTCCGATGCTCGACGCCCTCGCGGCCAGGTAGGCCAGCCTCCCCATGATCGTCGCCATCGACGGACCCGCCGGAGCCGGCAAGAGCACCGTCGCCCGTACGCTCGCGACCCGGCTCGGCTTCCGCTACCTGGACACGGGAGCGATGTACCGGGCACTCACGCAGCTCGCGCTCGACGAGGGCGTCTCGCTCGAGGACGGCTCCGCGCTCGGCGATCTTGCGCGCCGTGAACCGGTGTCCTTCGACGCTTACCGCGTCTTCATCCGGGGGCAGGACGTGACGGAGGAGATCCGCCAGCCGAGGATCGATCGCGTCGTTTCCTCGGTCGCGCGCCACCGGGAGGTTCGCGAGGTCATGAGGGAGCGCCAGCGCGAGCTCGGCTCCCACGGCGACGCGGTCATCGAGGGCCGAGACATCGGCACCGTCGTCTGCCCGAATGCCGACGTAAAGGTCTACCTCGTCGCGGACGCGGCCGAGCGCGCTCGCCGCCGCACCGCCGACCGGCCCGAGATCGGAGAGGAGGCGCTCGCCACCGACCTGCGTCTCCGCGACGAGCGGGACGCCGCGCAGATGGAGCCGGCGCCGGATGCGCAGGAGATCGACACGACAGAGCTCTCCATCGACGAGGTCGTCGACCGGATCGAGCAGCTCGTCCTCGCGAGGTCGGGCGCATGAGCATCCACCCGGTGCATTCACCGGTGTACTGGGGGATCGGCAAGGCGCTCATCGGCTCGCTCACGCGCTCGATGATCCCGCTCAAGGCGTACGGGAGGGAGCGCGTCCCGCGCGAGGGCGGAGCCGTGCTCGCCGCGAACCACTTCTCCTACGCCGACCCGCCGGTGATGGGCGTGGCGTGCCCGCGCCGCATCGTCTTCGTCGCGAAGGTCGAGCTGCACGGCGTCTACGGCTTCGGGCAGCTCATGCGCGCGCACGGTGCGCTTGCCGTCCGCCGCGGGGAGTCCGACCGCGACGCGCTGCGCCTCATGCGGGAGACGGTGCGCTCGAACGACCTGCTCGGCCTCTTCGTCGAGGGCACGCGCCAGAAGGCCGGGGTGCCCGGGGAGGCCAAGTCCGGAGCGGCAATGGTCGCCATCCAGGAGGGAGTGCCCGTCGTGCCCGCCGCGATCCACGGCTCCCAGTACTGGAAGTGGAACCGCGCGCCGGTGTCGGTCGCGTTCGGCGAGCCGATGCGCTTCGACGAGCTCCCGCGAAACGGACGCGGCTACAAGCAGGCGACCGCCGAGATCCAGGACGAGATCCTGCGCCTCTGGCGCTTCCTCGTCGAGATGCACGAGCTCGGCCGGCCGGACGCGGTTCCGCCACACCGCGCGGCAGTCCCTTCCAAAGCCGGATGAGCGCCCCCCTCCTGGGGACGGTCGCGGTCGTCGGCTTCCCGAACGTCGGCAAATCCACGCTCGTCAACCGCCTCTCCGCGACCCGCGAGGCGGTCGTCTTCGAGACTCCTGGTGTGACCCGCGACCGCAAGGAGGTCGTGTGTGAATGGTCGGGAAAGCGCTTCATCCTGGTCGACACCGGCGGCGTCGACGTGGTCGACCCCTCGCCCCTCACGCGCGACATCGCGGAGCAGGCGCAGCGCGCGGTCGAGGAGGCCGACCTCGTCCTCTTCGTCGTGGACGCGCGCGCCGGACTGACCCCGGGCGACGAGGAGATCGGCGAGATCCTCCGTCGGGCGCACAAGCCGGTCGTCGTCGTCGCGAACAAGATCGACGATCCGCAGAGTGAGGCCGCCGCGCACGAGTTCCACCGGCTCGGCCTCGGCGATCCCGTCGCGATCTCGGCCATGCACGGCCACGGAACCGGAGACCTCCTGGATGCGATCGTGGCGGCGCTTCCGGGCGAAGGCCGCGAGGAGGTCGGGGAGGACGCGATCGGCGTCGCCATTCTCGGGCGCCCGAACGTGGGGAAGTCGAGCCTCCTGAACGCGCTCGTCGGCGAGGAGCGCGTGATCGTCTCCGGCGAGCCGGGGACCACGCGCGACCCCGTCGACACGATTTTCGAGCGCGGAGAAAGGACGTTCGTGCTCGTCGACACTGCCGGCATGAGGAGAAAGAGGCGGCAGCGGCAGGGCGTCGAGTACTACTCGGAGCTCCGGGCGATCCGTGCGGCCGAGCGGGCCGACGTCGCACTCGTCCTCGTCGATTCGAGCGAGGGCGTCGTCGAGCAGGACCTCGCCGTCGCCGACGTCGCCCGCACGGCGGGGTGCTCGACGCTCGTCGTCCTGTCGAAGTGGGACATCGCCGAATTCGGGATCGAGGACGTGCGGGAGCGCCTCGGGAGCCGTCTTCGCCAGCGACCGACGATGGCCGCGGTTTCCTCGACGACCGGCCGCGGGGTCGGGAAGCTACTCGACCGCGTCGAAGAGCTCTACGACACACACACGAGTCGCATCGGTACCGGGGAACTCAACCGCTTCCTCTCCGAGCTGCGCGAGCAGCGGCCCGGGCCCGCGAAGGGCAAGCGGCGGCTGAACCTCCTCTACGGCACCCAGGTCTCGACCCGCCCGCCGCGCTTCCGCTTCTTCGTCAACGACCCCGGCCTCGTGACGCGCGACTACGGCTACTGGGTCGAGAATCGCCTGCGCGAGCACTTCAGCCTCGAGGGCGTGCCGGTGATCATCGACTTCGTGCGGCGCGGATGAAGGTCGCCGTCGTCGGGGCGGGCTCGTGGGGTGCGGCATTCGCCAGTGTCATGGAGGGGCGCGGACACGAGGTCACGCTCGCCGGCCGGGACGCGCCCGAGCGGCAGGAGGTGGCGACCGCGGAGCTCGTCTGCGTCGCCGTCCCGAGCCGTGCCTTCCGAAAAGTGACCGCGTCGCTGCCGGGGAGCGCACCGGTCATCATCCTCACGAAGGGCCTGGATCCGGAGACCGGCAAGCGCCTGTCGCAGGTCGTCGAAGGGCGCGAGGCGCTCGCGCTCTCCGGCCCCAATCACGCCGAGGAGATCGCGCAGCGCTTGCCCGCCGCGGCAGTGCTGGCGAGCACGAACGAGGAGCTCGCCACCGAGCTCCAGCACGAGATCCACTCGGTCCGTTTTCGCGTGTACGTGAACACCGACCTCGTCGGAGTCGAGCTTTGCGGGGCGTCGAAGAATGTGATCGCCCTCGCCGCCGGCGCCGTCGACGGCCTCGAGGCAGGCGACAATGCGAAGGCCGCGCTCATCACCCGCGGGCTCGCCGAGATGGCCCGCCTGGGCGAGGCGTGCGGGGCGCGCGCCGAGACGTTTTCCGGGATGGCCGGAATGGGCGACCTCATGGTCACGTGCTGGAGCCGCCACGGCCGCAACCGCCGAGCCGGCGAGCTCATCGCGCGCGGCGCGTCCCCGGACGAGGCGGCCGCGGAGATCGGCCAGGTCGTCGAGGGGCTGACCACGGCCCCGGTCCTCCGCGAGCTTGCGCGCAGAAACGGGGTCGAGCTGCCGATAACGGAGGCGGTATGTCAGGTCCTCGATGGCGCGAGTCTGAGCCAGCTAGTCTCAGGGTTGATGGGTCGGAGGCCGACCGATGAATGAGAGGTCGAAACGGGATGAGACCCTGAGTCGCCAGCTCACACCGGACGACGCGAGGCGTCGTCCTCAGTCACGCGCGTATTACCAATACGCGCGCTCCCTGCGTCCTGGCTTCGCAACCGCCCGGCGCAAGCTGTCGACGAGGGCCCACCCCGTCTCGACCTCTTTCGTTCTCGTTCTCGCCGCAGCCGCGCTTGTTCTCTCCGCTGCAGGGTGCGGAGAAGGGTCGTCGCCGGGGGCGGCCGGGGCGAGCGTCGCGCCTGCCTCCTCACAGGTCTTCGTCAGCGTGGACACGAGCTTCGACTCGTCGAACTGGAGCGCGGGTCGCCAGCTCCTCGGCAAGTTTCCGGACGGCGACCGCGCAGTCGAATGGATCCTCGGTGAGCTCGGCGGAAAGGGCGTCGACTTCGAGGACGACGTGAAGCCCGCGCTCGGGCCCGAGACCGACTTCGTCGCACTCGACGTCACCGGCGAGGGAAAGGTCGTCGGCCTCACGCAGCCGGATGACGCGGCCAAGCTCGACGCGCTGCTCGCCAAAGGCGACGAGCCGCTCGTCTCCCGTGAGATCGACGGCTGGGTTGCGTTCTCGGATTCGGAGGCGAACCTCGACGAGTTCGAGCGCCTGCAGGCAAACGGGACCCTCGAAGGGGAGGGCGGCTACCAGAAGGTCAGCGGCGAGTTGGCCGACGACGGAATCGCGACCGTCTACGTCGCCGGCTCGGCGTTCGACTCGACGCCGCTGGCGGGCCTCTTCGGCTCTGACACTCCGTCTTTCGCATTCTCGCTCGATCCGCAGGAGGACGGCATCCATCTCGAGGGCGCGGCGAGTCCCGCCACCGACGACCTGTTCTCGGATGAGTTCTCCGCCGAGCTCCCGGGCCAGGTGCCCGGCGGCGCCTTCCTCTACGCCGGCGCGAACGACCTCGAGCGCCAGCTGGGAGCTCTGCGCGACGTCCTCGCCGAGGTTGCGCCCAGGATGGAGCGCGACATCGGCCGGGCAGAGGCCCAGATCGGCGTCTCGCTGGACGAGGACGTCTTCCCGCTCTTCTCATCCGAGTCGGCCCTGTACCTACGCCCGGGCTTTCCGATCCCCGAGGTGACGATCGTCACGCAGGTCGACGACGAGCAGGGCGCGGTCGCAGTCCTCGACAAGCTCGCCGGCGAGGTTGCGGAGTACTACGGCACCGCGGACCTGGAGTCCCTCGACATCGACGGCGTGCCGGCGAAGGAGCTCGCCGTCAACCAGTTCTTCTCGGTCTTCTATGCGGCCTTCGACGGCGAGCTGGTGATCACGACGTCGCGCGAGGGGATAGCGGACCTGCGGGCCGACGACGGCCGGCTCGCCGACGACGAGGGGTTCAAGGACGCAACCGAGGCGGCAGGTATGCCCGACGAGACGACGGGCTTCCTCTACGTCGACCTCGACCAGGCGCTGCCCGTTCTCACCGGGCTAATGGGCTTCGGCGGCCACGCGACCCCCGATTGGCTCGATCAGAACCTCGAGCCCATGCAGTCGCTCGTCCTCTACGGCGAGCGCGACGGCGACGTCGCCAGGCTCGTCGGACTGCTTTCGATTCAGTAGCCTTTTCGGAACATGGCGCGCGAGTTTCTCTTCACGTCCGAGTCGGTGACCGAGGGTCACCCCGACAAGGTCGCCGACCAGGTCTCGGACACGATCCTCGACGCGGTCCTCACCGACGACCCGAATGGGCGCGTCGCTTGCGAGACCCTTGTCACGACCGGGCTCGTGGTGGTGGCGGGCGAGATCACCACGGAGACCTACGTCGAGATCCCGCGCCTCGTGCGCGAGACGATCAAGGCCATCGGCTACGATCGCGCGAAATACGGCTTCGACGCCGACACCTGCGGCGTCATGGTGGCTCTCGACGAGCAGTCGCCCGACATCGCGCTCGGCGTCGAGAGGTCCTACGAGATGCAGCGCGGCGACGACGACCCGCTCGACCAACTCGGCGCCGGCGACCAGGGGATGATGTTCGGGTACGCGTGCACCGAGACCGAGGAGCTCATGCCGCTTCCGATCATGCTCGCGCACAAGATCGCCAAGCGGCTCTCCGAGGTGCGGAAAGCGCAGATCCTGCCGTACCTGCGGCCGGACGGGAAGACGCAGGTGACGATTCGCTACGAGGTCGACGAGCACGGGCGCCAGCGACCGGTCGAGGTCGTGCGTGTCCTCGTCTCGACGCAGCACCGCGATGGGCTCGACGCCGAAGCGCTCGTCAAGCCCGACCTCATCGAGCACGTCCTGCACCCGATTCTCCCGCGGGACCTCTACGACGAGCGCCGCTTCGACGAGCGCGACTTCGTTCTGGTCAACCCGACCGGGAAGTTCGTCGTCGGCGGGCCGATGGGGGACACGGGCCTCACCGGCCGGAAGATCATCGTCGACACGTACGGCGGCGCGGCCCGCCACGGCGGCGGCGCGTTCTCGGGAAAGGACCCGACGAAGGTCGACCGCTCGGGAGCGTATGCCGCTCGCTACGCGGCGAAGAACGTCGTCGCGGCCGGGATCGCGGAGCGGTGCGAACTTCAGGTCTCGTACGCGATCGGCGTCGCGCACCCGGTGTCGATCGAGGTCGAGTGCTTCGGTACCGAGCGGATCCCGCTCGAGAGCATCGCTTCGCTCGTTCGCAACCAGTTCGACCTCCGGCCCGGGGCGATCCTGCGCGATCTCGATCTCTGGCGGCCCATCTACGCCCAGACCTCCGCCTACGGCCATTTCGGGCGCGAGGAGCAAGACTTCACGTGGGAACGCACGGACCGCGCCGGTTCGCTCAGGGCCGCGGCGGGACTTGCGGCGGAGGTTCCTACGGGCTCGTAAGCGGGTAGGACTTCCAGGTAATGGGGGTTTTCACACCCGAACGGCGGCGGCAAACGCCGCCTCCTGAGCCGCCGCAGTTCGAGCCGCCGCACGAGCCGCGACGCGGTGTTCCTTGGGGGCTCATCGCCCTCGGGATCGTGATCGTCGCGGTGGTCTTCGGAATCAGCTGGGTGCGCGGGGTCTTTCCGGACTTCGACAACCCGTTCAAGCAGCAGACCATTGACAGGAGCGGGCCGGCGGTGCTGAAGTCGCTGCAGGATCTGCACGAGTACCACGCGGCGACCGGGAACTTCCAGCAGGTCGTCGATCTCCACCAGGACAGCGGCCTGCCGGACGAGATCCTCGGCTCGCGGACGCTCTACATCGCATACGGCTCGGTGGACGCGAGCGTGGACTTCTCGAACGTGGACGATGACTCCGTCGACGTCTCCGACGACCGGCTGACCGCGACGATCACGCTGCCGCGGCCGATGCTGTCACAGGCGCGCATCGACCCGACTCGGAGCTACATCTACGACCAGAACGAGGGGGCGCTCAACAAGATCGGCGACATCTTCTCCTCGAACGACCACGACCAGCAGCAGCTGAACGTCCTCGCGGTGCAGAAGATCAACGCAGCGGCACAGCAGGGCTCCGGTCTGATCGCTCGGGCGCGGGAGAACACACGCCTGATGCTCTCGAGCCTCCTGGGGGCGCTCGGCTTCACGACCGTGAACGTCGTTTTCGAAGACGAAACCGGCTAACGCGCTCTGACGAACAAACCGGCGGCCTGCTTCTCGTCCAGCGGCCGCTCGTCGCCGCCGACGCTGAGCATTAGCTCGCCGCCGTCGGCCTCGCGCACCTCGATGTGCGTGCCGGGCACAAGGCCCTCGTCGTAGTACCAGTGCAGGAGATCGCCGTCGTGCTCGGCCAGCCGGACGATTTCGGCCTCCGAGCCGGCCGCGAGGTCCGAGAGCGGCTGCAGCTCACGGTTCTCAGCCTGTTCGAAGTCGGTGTCCACCGGCCAGCCGTGCGGGCAGCGGTCGGGTTTCCCGAGTTGCATCTCAATGCGCTCGACCATCTCGTCCGTGAACGTGTTGCCGAGGAGGTCGGCCTGCTCGTGCGCCTCCGCAGGGGTGTAGCCCATGAAGTCGGTGAGGAGCCGCTCGATGATGCGGTGCCTGCGCACGACGCGCTCCGCCTGTGCGCGGCCCTGCGTTGTGAGGATGGCTTCTTTGTGCTCGCCGCGCTCGACGAGGCCTTCCGCCTCGAGGCGCTTCAGCATCTCGCCCGCAGAGGCGCGGGAGACGCCGAGCATGTCTGCCACCCGCACCGCGAGGGTGGGGGATCCCTTCGTGTCGGGACGGTATTCCCCAATGGGAAAAGCCAGAAAATAGATCGTCTCGAGGTAGTCGTCGACCGAGTGTCCCGCCGCCATCTCAGGGACAATCCTACCCGTGTCCCGCTTTGCCTCGGTCTACCCGCTGGTGACTGCGCGCGCTCTCGCGCGGCCGTTCACGTACCTCGCGGACGGGCTCGAAAAGGGGTCGGTCGTCTCCGTGCCCTTCGGGCGGGCCCGTCGCCGCGGGGTTGTCGTCGGGCTCGGGGACGAGGCTCCGCCGGAGGTCGAGCCCGTTGCCGTCGAGCGCATTCTCGGCTCCGTGTCTCCCGCGCTCGTCGACCTCGCGCTCTGGCTCGCCGACTATTACGGCTCGACTCCGGCGCGCGCTCTCGCACTCGTCGCCCCTGAGGCGCGGGCGAGGCGCAAGGGCGCAAAACGCCGCGAGGGCCCCAAGGCGCTTCTGGCCGAGGCGGTTCCCGACGAGCTCACCGAGGAGCAGAGGTCTGCGCTCGAGCGGGTCGTCGATGCCCTGGGAACCGGCAGTTCCTTCCTCCTCTACGGGGCCACCGGGAGCGGGAAGACCGAGGTCTACTTGCGGGCTTGCGAGGACGCACTCGCCCGGGGCCTCGGGGCGATCGTCCTCGTCCCCGAGATCGCGCTCACACCGCAGGCGCTCGGACGCTTCACAACTCGCTTCCCCGGCCGGGTCGCCGTCCTCCATTCGGGCATGACCGATGCGGAGCGTCGAGACGAGCGGGAGCGCATCGCGTCCGGCGAGGCGCGCGTCGTCGTGGGTGCCCGGTCTGCCGTCTTCGCGCCGGTGGAGAGACTTGGCCTGATCTGCGTCGACGAGGAGCACGACGCCTCCTACAAGCAGGAGTCCGACCCCCGCTACGACGCGCGCACCGTCGCCGCGAAGCGCGCCTCCCTGGAGGGTGCGGTGGCCGTCTACGGAAGCGCGACGCCGCGACCCGAGAGCTGGGAGCGGCTCGAGCGCCTCGAGCTGGGCGGTCGGCTCGGACGTCGGCTGCCGCACGTCCAGGTCGTGGATCTCCGCCGCGAGGCCGGATATCCGCTCTCCGCACCGCTCCTCGAGGAACTGGGCGCGATCTCGGATGGAGGCGGCAAGGCCATTCTCCTGCTGAACCGGCGCGGGATAGCGCCGGCCCTCCACTGCCGTGCCTGCGGTGCAACGGTTCGCTGTCCGAGCTGTGACGTCGCGCTAACGCTGCACGGGGACGGCGCGCTCCACTGCCACCATTGCGGCAGGCGGGAGCCGAGCCCAACCCTCTGTCCCATCTGCGGGGCCGCGGAGCTCGCCCGACTCGGCGCCGGGACGGAACGGCTCGAAGAGGAGCTGGCGGAACGCCTTCCCGGGCTCGAGCTCATCCGCCTCGACGCGGACGTGGCCGCGAATCCGGCCGAGCTGGCAGAACGGCTGGCGAGGTTCTCCGAGACCGACCGAGCTGTCCTCCTCGGCACGCAGATGGTCGCGAAGGGCCATCATTTCGAGGGCGTTGCCCTGGCCGCGGTCGTGGATGCCGACACAGGGATGGCGCTGCCCGACTTTCGCGCCGAGGAGCGCACGTTTCAGCTCGTCACGCAGCTCGCGGGACGAAGCGGGCGCGACGCGCCCGGTCGCGTGCTCGTCCAGACGTACCAGCCCGACTCGCGCCCGATCTCCCTCGCGGCGCGGCATGCGGTCGACGAGTTCCTCGCCGGGGAAATCGACCGCCGCCGGGAGCTCGGCTACCCGCCCTTCCGCCACCTCGTGCGCATCGTCGTTTCGGGCTCGGGCGTGAACGGCCCCGGCGCGCTGCTCACCGAGCTCCGTGCCGGTCTCGAGGGCGCTGACGGTGACCTGCTCGGCCCGGCCCCGCTTCTTCGCCTGCGAAACCGGAGCAGGGCGCAGCTACTCGTCAAGACGGCGAATCCGCGCCCGGTGGCCGCGCGCGCAGCTCGGCTCCTCGCTGCGGCGGCTCCGGCGATGCGACGAGAGGGGCTGACAGCGTCCGTCGACGTCGATCCGCAAGGACTTGCATAGCCTCATTCGCCCACGAGGGCGTAGATCTGCCAGGTGCCCGGCACGCCTTTGAGCTCGTGCTCACCGCGCGGTTCGAACGTGAGCCCCGACCCGGCGACCAGATCCTTCACCGTGCCGGAGACCAATACCTCGCCGGCCTGGGCCTCCGCCGTGACCCGGGCGCCGATCGAGACCGCGATGCCCGCGACTTTGCCGTCGTGGAGCTCGCACTCCCCGGTGTGCACACCTGCGCGAATATCGAGACCGAGCTCGCGGACG
>JBKPPF010000015.1:0-100024 GCA_046733475.1 Actinomycetota bacterium | reverse complement strand
AGCGGGAAGCCCACCTCGAGATGAGGCTTCCCATCCCCTAGAGGGAGTAAGGGTCGTGGGAGACCACCACGTTGATAGGCGGGACGTGTAAGCGCAGCAATGCGTTCAGCGGACCCGTACTAATAACCCGAGGTCTTGATTCGAACACCGTGAAAGCTGCTATGGAGTTTTGAGGGTGCGCACCCGCGCACAACCTCACAGTTTCCGGCGGTCATAGCGGCGGGGAAACACCTCTTCCCATTCCGAACAGAGAAGTTAAGCCCGCCAGCGCCGATGGTACTCGGAGGGCAACCTCCCGGGAGAGTAGGACGCCGCCGGTTTTTCCTTCGAAAAGGCCGCCTCAGGGTGGCCCTTTTCGTTTAAGGCTGGATCGTTCGAGCTGTGACACGGATGGGCAAAGCCGGCGGCCTCGACGCGGAAGAGGCCGCACTCCAGACACGCCCGTGCCTCGCCGAGGACATAACACTCGCCATGCTGATCCGATCCAACGAAATCCCACCCCGCTCGGTCGAAAGCGGCGCGGTATGCGTGCCGACCTCTTTCCTGGACGTCCCCCTTCGGGGCGGTGTACGAGAACCGTGTGACGTACCCCGGAGATCCTGGTGCCGAACCCGGCCGTCCAGACGATCGGCTCCGAGGTTTTCGTGGTGAGAACGGTGCCCGCCGGCGGGGCGACCGAGCTCAATAGAGACACGTTCTCGCCCACTCCTTGGCGCTTGCCGATATCGCCATCGTCCGCCTTCACGAGTGCTAGGCCAACGACTGCGAAGAACGCGAGGCTCAATGCGGTGAGGACGGCGACCAGCCATCCCGCTGCGATCCCGAGCCCGAGGCGGGCTGCTACGAACCCGAGGGGCGATTCCCACACACACACGGTAGTCGGGCAGGACGAGATTGCTAGGCGGCGCGGAGCTTCTCGCGCCACTCGGAGTCGAGCGCGCGAAGGCGCGCGACTCGCTCGCCGATCGGCGGATGGGTCGAGAACATCGCAGCGAGGCCGACGGGCTCGAACGGGTTGACCGTGTAGAGGGGCTCCGTGACGGGGCTCGCACTGAACTCGACGAGCTCGTTGACCTGCTCGAGCCGGATGAGTGCATCGGCAAGGCCGTGCGGCGATTCGCAGATGTCCGCGGCGCGCAGGTCGGCGGCGAATTCGCGCCTCGACGAGAGCAGGATCTGGACGAGGCTCGCCGCGATGGGCGCGAGGACGAAGAGGAGCGCGCGCGAGAGCCAGCCTCCGATCCGGCTTGCCTCGACGAGCCAGCCGGCGAGAACCACCACGGGGGTCTGGACGACGACGTCCCGATGCCGGATCTTGGCGAGCTCGTGAGCGATCACGCCCTCGAGCTCCGCGGGTGGAAGCGCCGCGGTGAGCCCCTTGCTCAAGCCGACCGCGGAGCTCGATACGCCACGCCCGACAGAGATCGCGTGCGGGTGGCCGCTCGGAAGGAGATACACCCGCGGCCGCCCGACTCCCGCCCGCGCCGCGAGCCGCTCGACGGTGGTGTGCAGCAGCGTTGCCTCGGCGAGCGTCAGCTCTCGGGCGCCGAGCGAGGCGAGGACGATCCGAGGCCCGTACCAGAACACGGTCGCCGCCATGAGCAGGCAGACGACGAAGAAGACGCTGGCGAGGCCGAGGCCTCCGACCCACCATCCGAGCGCCGTGAACGCAGCCACGAATCCGCCGAGAAGGAACAAGGCCTTGAGGATGTTGCGCGCCGTGAGAAACACGGCCTAGGGCTCGTCGCCGTCGGCCCCCGTCAGACCTCGCGGAGGCCAGTCAGGCTCAGGCGCGTCGCACCGGCTCGAACAGTGGAGGGAGGCGATGTTCTGAAGCGGGATGAGGATGTGCCCGTTGAGCTCGAGGTGCGGCACACCTTCGATTCCACAGTAGGCCGTCAGCGTGCCGTCCTGATATTCGCCCCCGAAAAGCTCGACCTCGACCTGCTCGCCCTTGTACTTGTGCGTGTAGTCCTCCACCGCTCGGAGCGTAGCGGTTCACAGATTCATCCCGTTCGTCCCTGCCGTCTAAGCCGTGAAATCCCGTCCGCGTGTGGTCCCGGTGTGGTACCGCGTTCGTCGATCTCCGTTCGACGATGGCGTCCAACAGTGCCCGAGGACGACCGTGAGTTTCGCGCCTACCTGACGCCCGATCGCGAGGACGCCGAGGCCTTCGAATGGGCGCTTTCATGAAGCCTCGGACAGGGCCAGAACAGGCGGCGATAGAGAGTGAGCACGCCGAGGCTCTAGAGGAAGTCCCGCTTCGACCTAAATGGCGGTTTCGCCCTCCACGGCCTCGAGGTCGAGCCCTTCGTCGCCCGAGTCGTCGACGAAACCCTCAGACGCCGGAACATCCTGCTCGACGCCCATCGTCGAGAGGATCTCGTCGGCTTCTGCGTCTCGGAGCTCTGGGTCGCCTCGCGCTCGACGCTTCCGCTGGAGACGATGGTGGACCGGGGCGAGTCCCTCGTTCTGCGAACTTCTTTCGGAAAGTGTTAAATGATCCAATCCGTGCGCAAGGAATCTGGGCTTCCTACGTCCTTAGTTACGAGCGTGAGAAAGTTGGACCAGAGCGCACCAGCCGTCGTCGGTCGAACACAACTTCATAGACACCCATATTTCCAGAGGAGGTTCGCAGCATGAAACTGCGACGCCTGATCTTGTTGCCGTCCGATGAGGACGAGCGAACTTCCGACTCCACGCTCGAAGGGAAGAATGGACCCGACTGGGACCTCCTCACCGAGCTCGATCGCCTGCGCACGACGAGCTCCGGTCTCAGCGCAGAGATCCAGAGGCAAACGCAGATCGGCCAGGATTACGCGCGCGCAGCGAGCGAGCAGCGCGTGCGCGTCGAGGAGCTTGAGCGCGAGAATGCAATCGCACTGAGCACCTGCCAGATGCTTGAGCGTCGGCTCTCGCAGACAGAGGAGCGCGCGGCCGAGTTGGAGGAGTTAGTCGAGGCGCTCCGCGCACAAAGAGACCGCCTGCAAACCTACTGCGAGCGGCAAAGGGACCGCGCCGACGGCCTGGACGCTGCCACGGCAGCGGTTCGGGATGCAGCCGGAGAGCTGCTCGCGGCAAGCGACCGCCAGATGCATGCTGCACTCGGAACGCGTGGGTTAGCCCGTGCGAAGGTCGAGTACGCGGACGCGCTTGCAGGGCTCAGACGCGCACTCGAGCGAGATGCCGGAAAAGGTTTCCTCGCACCCGTCGTCGTCGACGACGTTCGCCGCTTCTTCACGTCGGAAAATCTCGCCGTGGAAGAGAAGAAGAAGCTCTCGCAGAGCATCGTTCGGGCGCTCAGCACGGGCGACTAGAGCCACAGTTTCCAAGCGCGTCGGCTTCTCGGCAGGCTTCTCGCGCTCCCGGGGGTGCATTGCCAAGCCCCGGCCGTACGGGACCCTGCCGAGCATCCTGCACCGCTCGCTCGATCGCCCGAGCAGCCGCTGGGGTAAATTCGGAGGCTGGCTAGGTCGCCGAAACGTCCGTCCGCTCGTCGGAAAGATCATCGGACAGAACTTCCGGTCGCCGATCTTCCGGCTCCTTTCGCGGCGCAGAACCTTCTCGACGTCGAAGTCCTTCGCCCGGATCATCAACGCGCGGATCAACTGACTGAGCTTGGCGGGCAGTCTTTTCGGCAACGGTTCGCTGTTCGCGGGCTCGCTGCGACTCATCCTCGGAGATCTCGCTGATTCTTCCGCCCGCGCTTGACGAGCCTCTGCCTCACGTCGCAAGCGCTCGGCCTCGCTGTGTTCGGCGCGGTGTGCAGCTCGGGTCGGTGCGAGCCGTTGCCTCGTGCGTGGTTTTCGTTGGGCTATGACCGGACAGGCGGATGAACCTCTCGGCCCGTCTCCATCAGTCTCGGGTGAGCGGGGCGTTCCGCCAATGGCTTCCGTTCACAAGGAATCACGGTGCGGTTCTATTTCCCGACCGAGCCCGTCTCGGCCGAACCCGTTTGGGGTATGGCGTCGTTCCCCTCATCGGGGGTGGTAGGAACCACAGCCGGCAACTAAAGAGTATCTGCCGCTATCGAGACGCCGCAGCCTCGGGCGAAGGGCCTGGCGTCGTCTCGTAACTCATGGAGAATGAATACATGTATGGACACTCGCACACGGGCATTGGCTCGCTTGTGCTCACAGTCGTCGCTGGCGCGAAGGGTGGCATCGGCTACCTCGTGCGCGTGATCGCGTCGCCGCACTGGTAGGCGATGATCTCGGTTCTGATTCCTGCCCATAACGAGGCGGGAGTTCTACAGGAGTGTCTGGATGCCGTTATGGCCCAGACACTCCCGGTGGATGAGATCGTCGTCGTCGCGGACTCGTGCACGGACGACACAGTTGCCGTCGCGAGTCGTACGGGGCCGTGGTCGTCGAAACCGAGCAGGGGGGGAAAGCGGCCGCGCAGGATGTCGGTCTCGCCCACGTCACCGGCGACATCCTCGTCTGCATCGACGCCGACACCGTCATCGACGTCGACGTCGTCGAGAAATTCGTGGCCGAACTCGAGGCGGGCGCCGATGCGACCTGCGCGAACATGCTGCCGATGCCGCGGCAGCGCGGTTTCTGGGTCGCGAACCGCCGGTTCGCCTACGCACTTGGCCGCTATTGGTGGCGCTGGTCACAGGCCCAGGTAGGAAGGCTCATGGTCCTCTCCGGCTGCGCGTATGCGCTTCGGACGGACACAGTGCGGTGCATCGGCGGCTTCCCCGGCGAGCTAATCACCTGCCACATGGACCTTACGTGGAGCCTCTATCGGGCCGGACACAGGACGACGTTCTGCCACCAGGCGCTCGCCTAATACGTACGACCCCGAGACGTTTGCCGTCTACACGAAGCAACTGCGCCGCTGGGCCTCCGGCTTCTTCCAGAACTTCCAGGCCCACCGCGACCAGGTCGTCAGGTCTCCGGCCTCGTTCCTCGTCGTCGGCTCGCTCCTTCTCGACCTTCTGACGCTGCGTGTTACCTACACACTCGTCGCCCTCTGGGCGCTACACGACGCGGGAAGTCTGCGCTGGCTCGTCGCGAGCATCGCCATCCATGCGCTCATCACGACGTTTATCGCCTCGCGCACGATCACGTGGAAGCAGGCGATCATCGGCTTCCCCTGCTACTGGATCGCGAACTGGTGGAACAAAGCGATCTACCTTGGAACGTTCTTCCGCGAGTGGGTCCTTGGGCGGCACTACGTCTCCTGGACGGGCCGACAGGGACGCGCCACCGAAATCAGTCCAATGAACCGAAAACGCAAGACCGTCTTCGCCGCCGTGACGGCTTCTGTCGCCCTCGCGGGGATCGCTGCACGCTCACCTCTCCCCACTGACACGGCACAATGTGCGGCGGGCCGAACTAACGCACACGCAGGGTGTCCCATTCCGCGCCTAGATCATGCTCATGCTCGGGGGCACCACGGTCGCGCTCATCTTTCGCACGAACGCATGCTCGGGTTTTAGGCCTCCCGGAGCCCACGCGACAAGGGTCTCGTAGGGACGCCCAGCCTGTTGGCTGTGCCCTTGGCGTGGGAATCACTATCTCTTAGTCTCGTAAGCAAGCCTCGTGGAAGGGCGGCAGGCGGGCCGCCTTCACCGGCATGGCCACGGCGTGATGAAGTGCCACCCTAGCCCGGGTGAACTTCGCCCAGCGCGGAAACGCTAGCCCGCCGCACCGTTCCGCAACCGCTTCACCCTTCAGGGCATTCGCCCGAGCAGCCGAGCGACGACGGCCCCGAGGAGCTTGCGCGGGGAGCGCCGGCCCTTGCGCGGGTCGCCCCTAAGCGCGACGCCGTCGTACGTTTTGAGCGACGCATCGAAGGGCATGACTCCGCGGGGCTATAGGAGCTCCCGAGATCACAAACGAGGACGGGGGGCAGACCTTTGAAGAAAATGTTGATGCTGTTGGCAGTCGCTGCCTGCGCAGTCGCGGTTAGCGCGGCTCCGGCGGGCGCCGTCACCGGCAACTTCACGGAGGACTTCGAGCACGACTACGTAGTTCTGATTGCGTTCTACGACCAGAACGGCGACTTTCTGTGGCGCTGTTCTGGCTCTCTGCTCAACGAGTACACGGTCCTCACGGCCGGGCACTGCACGGATACCAAGAGTGGAGCGGTGTCGGCGATCGTGTGGGCGTCCCAGGAGGGCGGGAGTCTCTACAACGCAACTACGGACACCGAAGATCCGAACACCGGCTACCCGTACGAGTGCTTGGACTCGGCCGCGTACCCGTGTGCCGAGTCGCACACGTTGATCGAGTACGGCTACGTCGGCAACGTCTTCTTGCACGGGAACAACAAGGACGTCGGGATGTTGATCCTCGACGACCCGATCGTCCTCGATGAATACGCAAGCATCGCGGCGGCGGGGACGGTCGACGAGCTGCCCGTTGGTACCGAGATCACGTATTCGGGTTACGGCGTCTCTGGTGAGAAGCCAATTGTTGTCTCGTACCGCGAGCGGCTGATGGCAGAGGGATTCATCGTCAGCACGAATAACACGAACACGGATGGCTTCAACATCCAGCTCTCGACAAACCCCGGCGCTGACCGCGGCGGGTCGTGCTTCGGCGACTCCGGCGGGCCCATCCTCTACGACGACACAGACGTCATCCTCGGCGTCAACTCGTTCGTGATCAACGGACAATGCGCGGGCGTCGGGTTCGCCTACCGCGTTGACCAGCAGGACGTCATCGACTGGATCCTCGAGAACGCCGTCGGCGACGTGGACGTCGTCACGGTCTCCTAGCACTCTCACGCGGCGGCAGGTTTCCGCTTCCGCGGGAACCTGCCGCCGCCCTGCTATTCCTCAAGGAGGCGCATGCGGGAGGGGGTAGGCTTTCGCCCGAGCAGCCGAGCGACGACGGCGCGCAATCTCTTACTATTGCCGCCAGCGCGCTTTGCGCCGTGAGCGGCTCGTAGTCTCGGGCAAACTGAAGCGATAACCGTGAAGGAAGTCCCCGAGGTTTTATTCGTGTGCGTTCACAACGCCGGCCGTAGCCAGATGGCGGCCGCCCTTCTGAACGCGCGGGCCGAGGGGCGTGTTTACGTTCGCTCCGCCGGAAGTGATCCTGCCGAGCGGACCAACCCTGCGGTCGTCGGTGCGATGAAGGAGATTGGGATCGACATCTCTGAGGAGTTCCCGAAGCCAATGACCGACGAGAGCATCCGCGCGGCCGATGCCGTCATCACGATGGGGTGCGGTGATGCCTGCCCGATCTATCCGGGGAAGATGTACCGCGACTGGGAGGTCGAAGATCCTGCTGGTAAAGACCTCGAGACGGTTCGCCGCATCCGTGATGACATCGACGAGCGGGTCAAGCGCCTGCTCGAAGACCTGAACTAGCGGCGCGGAGCCGAGGCTAGTCCGCCGCCGCCCTCACCTCTAGAGTCGCGCCGTGACGCGTCGAGACTTGCCGCGCCGAGCAATCGCGGAAGGACTAGCCACCTTCATGCTCGTCTTCGCGGGGTGCGGAGCGATCATTGCCGACGCCCGCTACGCCACGGCCTTGGGAACGGTCGGGATCGGGATCGTCTTCGGTCTGGTGATCATGGTCATGGTCTACGCGATAGGACATCTCTCCGGTGCACACATCAACCCGGCCGTGACCGTCGCCTTCACGTTGACGCGGCACTTTCCACCCCGTCACGCACTCGTCTACATTCCGGCCCAGCTCGCGGGTGCAGTGGCTGCCGCAGGACTCCTTCGGGCGCTCTGGCCTGACCAGCCGGGCCGGCTCGGAGCGACCGTCCCTTCGGTCAGCAGCGGGTCTGCGCTGGTCTACGAGATCGTGCTGACCGCTCTCCTCATGTTCGTGATCATGGCCGTGGCGACAGACACGCGAGCCGTCGGCGCGGCCGCCGCAATCGCCATCGGGGGAGCGGTTGGGCTGGACGCGATCTTCGGTGGCCCGGTCACGGGCGCCTCCATGAACCCGGCGCGCTCTTTCGGCCCAGCGGTAGCAGCGTGGGACTGGAGTGACTTTTGGGTGTACGTCATCGGGCCGCTCATCGGCGCGGCTTTGGGAGCGCTCGCGTATCAGCTCGTTCGTGGCGAGCAATCCTGAGTTTGCCCGGCGGACTCCGTAGCGTCGACCCGAGCTAGTGCTTAGGAGGAGCAGCGGAGCGACGATGGAGCGAGGGCGTGTCGGACGCCGGACTGGGGAGAACGACGCCCGACCGCAGAGGAGGCGACCTGAAGCTCCCAGCCTGCAGGTCACCGCTGAGGTCTCGAGCCTACTCCTCAGATTCCGGCTCTTCAAGGGTTCGACGTGCCGCGGATACTCCACCCAAGCAGCCGAGCGACGACGGCGCGAAGGAGCTTTGCGCGGCGAGCGGCGGCCGTTGTCGAGACTCGAGGACAAGGGGAAGTTGTATGCCGCCCGTGACCAGCCGACAAGTGTCCGCGCGAGCCATGTCTGCGGGTCGTAGCGGGGCCGAACCACCGTTATCCCCAATCGCGCTGCCGACGTCGCGCGAGGTCGACTGCGCGGGGTTCGATCCGGCCCCGCACTCCTTACATCGGCAGGACGCACCTCGACGTTACGGGTTCCGAGGGCCTCGTCGCCTTCGCGATCGCCTACTCCCGTGCTGCGCGTGCTCCGGCTAAGCGCACGGTCGCGTTCGCCTGGGCTTAGGGCCTGGGGCTCCCCCCGGAATAGCCAAGGAGGTGGCGTGAGGCGCGGGTCGGACGCCGGACTCGAGCGAACGACGCCCGACCGCGGAAGAGGTCCGCACTCAGATTTGGACTAGGCCTTTGGGTCTCTTTTTGCGGTGGCCCTAACGAGCCATGGATTAACGCGGCCTGAAATAGTAGACTCGCGCGCGTCAGGGCGGCCTGCGGCACAAGGCGACTTGGCGAGGGGAGGAGAGAGACATCCGCAAGCTGGTCGGCAGCTGCGTGCGCTTTCGCGGACTGTTGATCGTGATCGCAGCGGCGACGCTCGTCTTCGGGATCCTGAAGCTCCGGGAAGAGCCCGTGGACGTGCTGCCCGAATATGGAGCGCCGACGGTCGAGGTACAGACGGAGGCGCTCGGCCTCTCGGCGGCCGAGGTAGAGCAGTTGATCACCGTACCGATGGAGCAGGATCTCCTGAACGGGATCGCGTTCCTCAAGGACATCCGCTCGCAGTCGGTGCCCGGGCTCTCGCGCATTCTGCTCGTCTTCGAGCCCGGCACCGATATCTACCTGGCCCGGCAAGGCGTCGCTGAGCGGCTCTCGCAGGCGCATGCGTTACCGCAAGTGTCGAAGCCGCCGCAGATGCTGCAACCCGTTTCGTCGGAGAACCGCGTGCTCATGGTGGGGATTTCCTCGAGCACGCTCTCCGCGATCAGAATGTCCGTGCTCGCGCGGTGGAAGATCGTGCCGCGCCTCCTCGGTGTCGCCGGAGTCGCCAACGTCAGTATCTGGGGCCAGCGCGACCGGCAGCTCCAAGTGCAGGTGGACCCCGAACGCCTGCGTGATGCAGGCGTCTCGCTCAACCAAGTACTGGAGACAACCGGCAACGCTCTTTGGTTCTCCCCGCTCACGTTCGTCGAGGCTTCAACGCCTGGCACGGGGGGCTTCATCGACACCTCCGGCCAACGCCTCGGGATCCAGCACGTATCGCCGATCACTACCGCCGACACCCTCGCAAAAGTGCCCCTCGAAGGCACTCACGGCAAGCACATTGCCCTCAGAGATGTCGCCGCGGTCGTCGAGGACCACCAGCCGCTCATCGGTGACGCCGTCGTGAACGACGGCGCGGGACTCGTCCTCGTCATCGAGAAGTTCCCGCAGGCGAGGGTTTTCGACGTCACCGCCGGAGTGGAAGAGGCGATCGAGTCGATGCAACCCGGTCTCGCAGGCATCGACTTCGACACGACGATCTTCCGACCGGCGTCCTCAATCGAGCAGTCGATCGACAACCTCCGGTTGGCGTTCATGCTCGGCGCCGCACTCCTCGTGCTCGCGTTCGCCGCCCTTTTCTTCCGCTGGCGCAGCGCGCTCGTCGCCCTCGTGGCCGTCCCCTTGTCGGTCGTCTCGGCTGCGCTCTTGCTCGAGGCGCTGGGCAAGACGATGAACGCGATGGTGTTCGCGGGACTCGTCGCGGCGCTCGTCGTGGTGATCGATGACGCAGTCGTCGACGTCGACAACGCTGTCCGGCGCTTAAGCGAGCGCCCGAATGCGGACGAGCGGTCGACCGCGAGTATCGCGCTCGAGGCCTCTCTCGCGGTTCGGACCCCCCTCGTTTACGCAACGCTCGTCGTCGTGGTCGTCACCTTGCCACTCTTCTTCCTCGAAAGCGTCTCCGGCGCCTTTTTCCCGGAGATCGCCGTCGCCTTCCTGCTCGCGCTGGCGGCCTCGATGGCGGTAGCGCTGACAGTGACGCCGGCGCTCATTGCGCTCCTTCTGACGAATGCCTCCCCGCACCGTGAGGGACCGCCCGCGCGTTGGCTCCGGAATTCGTACGAGAACTTGCTCGCCCGGATGGTTCGTCGGCCCCAGGCCGCCTACGTGGCGATCGGGGCCCTCGCGATCGCCGCGATCGCTACAGCGCCGTTCCTCGGCCAAAGGCTCATGCCCCCGCTCAAGCAGTCGAATCTTCTCGTCCGCTGGGATGGGCCGCCCGGTACGTCACTCACGGAGATGGCTCGCATCACGGCTCGCGCAACCCGCGAGCTCCGCACCGTCGACGGCGTGGCGGCCGTCGGAGCCCATGTCGGTCGGGCTGTGACGTCCGATCAGGTCGTCGGAGCAAACGCCGCCGAAATCTGGGTCACGATCGACCCGGGGTCAGACTACGGCGCAACCGTCGCCGTCGTTGAGGACATCGTCGCTGGCTATCCGGGGCTCACGCGCGCCGTCGGCACATACTCGAACGGGCGAGTCGACCAGACGCTTGCCGCTGCCAAGGACGACGTCGTCATTCGGTTCTACGGTGAAGACATCTCGACGCTCGCGAGGACGGCATTCGGGGCGAGCGAGGCCATCTCAGGCATCGACGGTCTGTCCGACGAGCGGGTGCACCTACCGATCATGGAGCCGACACTCCAGATCAGGGTCGACCTGCTCGCCGCCGAGCAGTACGGCATCAAGCCGGGCGACGTACGCCGAGCTGCCGCGACACTCCTCTCGGGCACCGTCGCCGGAAGCCTGTTCGAGGAGCAGAAGGTCTTCGACGTCGTCGTCTGGGGTACGCGGCGCACGCGGAGCAGCCTGACCAGCGTCCGCAATCTGCTTCTTGACACTCCAGATGGAGGCCATGTCCGCCTCGGCCGAGTCGCCAACGCGCGGATCGTGTCGGGCCCGGCCGTCATCGAGCGGCAAGCCGTGTCCCGCTATGTAGATGTCACCGGGAACGTCGAAGGTCGTGATGTGGGCGCAGTGACGGAAGACGTTGAGCAGGCGCTACGCGGTATCCGTTTTCCGACCGAGTCGCACGCCGAGGTGTTCGCTTCCGCGGGCCAGCCGCGGGGCCGGCTGATTTCGGTTGCGATTGCAGCTCTCATCGGGATCGTCGTTCTCATGCAGGCGTTGTTCGGGAGTTGGCGCCTGGCCGCGCTCTCGGTCGTCGTGCTCCCGGTCGCTCTCGCGGGCGGGCTGCTCGCTGCCCTGGCTGATGGCGGGACGCTTTCATTCGGCTCCTACGTCGGCCTCCTCGTGGTGTTCGCGCTCGCCGCTCGAAACGGGTGCTTGCTTGTAAATCGCTACCGCGAGCTGGAGCATCAGGGGGGGAAGGTCTTGGGCCCGGACCTCGTGCTACACGGTGCCGGCGAGCGCGTCACGCCCGTCCTGGCGACTGCGATCACCGCGGCGCTCGTTGTCCTGCCGCTCGTGATCGGGGGATCCCGCGCGGGCTACGAGGTCGTCCATCCGTCGGCCGTCGTCGTCCTCGGCGGCCTCGTGACCGCGACGTTCGTCGTCCTCCTCGTCCTTCCCGTGCTTTACCTGCGCTTCGGCGCCGTCGTCGAGGGCGGGTCGGACGCATCGCTTGGGACGGTTCTTGCCCGGCTGGCTCGACGGTGGAGTCGGCAAAGGGGGGCCGAGGAGTTGCCGACCCGCCCGGAGACGAGTTCGTGGGGCGACCTGCTCGGAGCTCGCCGTCGAGGAGAGTCCAAGGAAAGGGAATAGGAAATGGCAGAACTTGAACAAGGTTCCCCGCGGGATAAGCCCAGCAGGAGGCTTGTCGTTCTGTTCGTCGTCGCGCTCTTGGCGACCGCGGTGGCCGGGCTCGGCGCCTACCTCGCCTACTCGGGCTCCTCGTCTGGGTCGGCGAACGAGGAAAGACCGCAGCCCGCAGCGCTCGAACCTACCGGTACGAGCGGCGTCAGCCGCGTCATCTTGAGCCAGAGCGCGGCCACGAGGCTGGGCATCCAGACGGCCCCCGTGACGGCCGTACGTCTGAACGGAACCCCGCGGGCGGCAATCCCGTACACGGCAGTGCTTTATCTCACGAACGGCGACGCATGGACCTACACGAATCCGGAGCCGCTTGTGTTCGTGCGGAAGGACGTCGGGATCGTCCGCGTGAAAGGGGGTAAGGCGATCCTCGCACACGGACCACCGGTGGGCACGTCCGTCGTCACGGTCGGGCAAGTGGAGCTCTGGGGCGTTGAGTACGGTGAGATCGAAGAAGACTGAACTCACGAGGGCGGGGGTTGCCCGATCATGATGCGCTGGATCGTCGGCTCAAGTCTCCGCTTTCGCTTCGTCGTGCTCGTCGCCGGCGCCGCGATGATGTTCTTCGGCGCACAGAAGCTGCGGGCCATGCCGGTGGACGCTTTCCCCGAATTCGCCCAGCCGCGCGTCGAGATCCAGACGACTTGCCTTGGCCTTTCGGCGGCCGAGGTGGAGAGCCTGGTCACTGTTCCGATGGAGCAGGTGATGCAGGGCATGCCGGGCCTGGATGTCGTGCGCTCGAAGTCAATTCCACAGCTCTCTTCGATCGAGCTCCTCTTCGAGCCCGGAACGGATGTCTTCCGAGCCCGCCAGCTTGTGGCCGAGCGTGTGGCGACCGTCGGTCCGACCCTGCCGACCTGGGCGGCGCCACCGTTCATCATGCCCACGACGTCGACAACGAGCCGAGTGATGAAAATCGGGGTCTCGTCAAAGACGCTCTCCCTCACGCAGCTCTCGACGATCGCCTACTGGAAAATCAGGGCTCGTCTTCTACGTGTCCCCGGGGTTGCGAACGTCGCACTCTGGGGCGAGCACTTGCAACAGCTGCATGTGCTGGCCGATCCAAGGCGGATGCGGGCCTACGACGTGTCGCTCGAGCAGATCATGGAGACGACGGCCGACTCACTCGACGCCGGTCTCCTGAAGTTCTCGTCTGGAGCCGTTATCGGCACGGGCGGATTCGTCGACACTCCGAACCAGCGACTCTCGATCGAGCACATCCTCCCGATTATCACTCCGGCCGACCTAGCCGCCGTGCCTGTCGAAGGAATCGATGGCGGCCAGAACGTACCCCTCGGCCAGGTCGCGGACGTGACAGAGGGATACATGCCGCTCGCGGGCGACGCGGTGATAAACGGCGGGCCCGGCCTCCTGCTCGTCGTCGAGAAGTACCCGTGGGGGAATACTCTCGATGTCACCGACGGCGTCGAGAAGACGCTTGGGGAAATGCAGCCGGGGCTGCCCGAGGTCGTGATCGACACCCAGATCTTTCGGGCGGCGAACTTCATCGACGAGTCGATTGAGAACCTTACGAGGGCGCTCGTCCTCGGCGCTCTCCTCGTCCTCCTCGTCCTGGGCGCCTTCCTCTTCGAGTGGCGGGCGGCGCTCATCAGCGTGACCGCGATTCCGCTTTCGCTCGTCGCGGCCGGGCTCGTACTCTACGCGCGCGGCGACACAATCAACGTCATGGTGCTCGCCGGGCTGGTGATCGCGCTCGGCATCGTGGTCGACGACGCGATCATCGACGTGCAGAACATTGTGCGGCGCCTGAGGGAGCAACGCCGGGAGCCATCCTCCAGCTCGGTCGCCGGCGTCGTCCTCGAGGCGTCCCTCGAGGTGCGGGGCCCAATCGTCTACGCGACGCTGATCATCGTCGTCGCCATGGTGCCTGTGTTCTTCCTCCAGGGCCTCACGGGTGCCTTCTTTCACCCCCTCGTTTCCTCGTACGTGCTGGCGGTAGCCGTGTCGCTCGTGACCGCGCTGACGGTTACGCCAGCCCTTTGCCTGGTATTGCTTCGCAACACGCCGCTCGAGCGGCGGGAGTCTCCCCTCAGCCGGTGGCTGGAACGCCGGTACGAAGCGGTCCTCTTACGGGTCATCCCGCGGCCGCGCACGACGTATTTGGCGGCCGGGCTTGCCGTCGCGGCGGGCGTCGCCGTCCTGCCCTTCCTCGGCGAGTCGCTGATCCCCACGTTCAAAGAGCGGGACTTCCTCGGGCACTGGATCACGAAGCCCGGCACCTCCCTCACGGAGGAGCGCCGCATCGTCACCCGCGCAAGCCGTGAGCTCCGTTCGATTCCAGGAGTACAGCACTTCGGGTCGCACATCGGACAGGCGTTCCTCGCCGACGAGACTGTGGGCGTCAACTTCGGCGAGAACTGGATCGCGATCGATCCGTCGGCAGACTACGACAAGACTCTTAGCTCGCTCGAGGAGACCGTCGACGGCTACCCGGGCATCTTCCACGATGTTCAGACCTACCTGAACGAGCGGATCGACGAGGTTCTCGCGGGCACGAGCGAACCTATCGTCGTGCGGATCTTCGGCCCGGACCTGGAGGTCCTCCGCCACAAAGCGGATCTGATCCGGGACGTCATCGCCCAGATCGAAGGCATAGCCGAACCGATCGTCGAGTTCCAGGAAAGTGTTCCGCAGGTACAGGTCGAGGTCAACCTCGCGGCGGCGCGGCGTTTCGGAGTAAAGCCGGGCGACGTCCGCCGCGCCTCGGCAACGTTTCTCGAGAGCGAGGAGGTCGGCGACATATACCGCGGCGGGCGAGCATACGACGTGCACGTCTGGAGCACGCCCGAGACACGCAACAGCCTGAACAGCATCCGAGCGTTGCCGATCGATACGCCTCGGGGCGGCCATGTCGCTCTCGGCGAGGTCGCAGACGTGCGCGTGGTGCCGAGCCCCAACGTAGTGCATCACGAAGAGCTCTCGAGGAGCATCGATGTTCTCGCGAGCGTCGACGGGGGCGATCTCGGCTCGGTCGCACGCAACGTGGAAACGCGCGTGCAGCAGATCGACTTCCCGATCGGCTACCACGCTGAGCTCCTCGGCGAGTACAAGGAGCGCCAGGCGGCGTTCGACCGCATGCTGGTTTTCGGCATCGGAGCCGGCATCGTCATCTTCTTCCTGCTCCAAGCTTCCTTTGGCGATTGGCGACTCGCGGCGCTTTCTTTCGTCACTCTGCCCATGGCGCTCGTCGGCGGTGCGCTAGCCGTCTTCGCGAGCGACGGGATTCTTTCGCTCGGCTCACTCGTGGGCTTCTACACCGTCTTCGGGATTGCTGCACGGAACGGCATCCTCATGATCAACCACTTCCAGTACCTCGAGCGCGAGGAGGGTGAGGCGTTCGGCACCGCGCTCGTCCTCCGCGGCGCCCGGGAGCGCCTATCGCCAATCCTCATGACAACGCTCGCCACTGGGCTCGCCCTCGTTCCGCTTGTCGCCGCCGGGCGGATCCCCGGCCACGAGATCGAGTACCCACTCGCGGTCGTGATTCTCGGCGGCCTCGTGACTTCGAGCCTGCTGAACCTGCTCGTCGTCCCGACTCTGTATCTCCGTTTCGGAAAGGGAGGTGGTTTCCGTGTTACGAAGGCCTGACCATCGCCATGGCGGCATCCGGCGCCGCACCTCCGTCCTCGCGCTCGCCACCGCCGCCCTCCTCTACTTGTCCTGCCTTGCCTGCATGGGAGGCTCCGGCTCGACAGGCGCTCAGGTTGGCACGACCGGCTCTGTTTCCTTCACGTCCGGGACGGCGACGACTCCTTCTGTGCCCCCGCTCGCGATTCCGGTCGACGCCAGCGCCGACGACTTCGACGTGGCCTTCTTCGATCCCGCCCGGTCGTTCGTCGTTGACAACCAGTGGCTTCCACTCGAGCCGGGAACGAGATGGGTTCATCATGGCTGGACCGACGAGGAGGGTGAGAAGCTTCCGCACACCATCGTCTTCACGGTCACCGACCTCGTCAAGGAGATCGACGGCGTCCGCACGCTCGTCGGCTGGGACCGTGACTTCAGCGACGGCAAGCTCGTGGAGGCGGAGCTCATCTTCCTCGCTCAGGACCGAGCCGGAAACGTTTGGCACTTCGGCCAGTACAGCGAGGCGTATGACGAGGAAGGCGAGTTCGAGGGCGGTCAGGCGTGGCTTGCCGGCCGCGTTGACGGCGCCAAGCCCGGGATCATGATGAAGGCCGATCCTCGACTCGGGACCCCCGCTTACTCGGAGGGATTTGCTCCCTCACCATACGACTGGGATGACTGGGGCAAGGTGGACAAGGTCGGTGTCAGCACATGTGTTCCGGTCGACTGCTACGACGACGTGCTGGTGATCGACGAGTTCGAGCCGCAGAAGCCCGGTGCCCACCAGCTCAAGTACTACGCCCGCGGAGTCGGGAACGTCCGCACCGGGTGGCGCGGGAACGACCCCGAGAAGGAAGTTCTCACCCTCGCTCGCATCGTCCACCTCTCGCCCGCGCAGCTCGACCTAGCGCGCGCGCAGGCGCGGGCGCTCGAGGCCCGTGCATCTGTCTACGGCGGAGCCCCTTCGGCGGAGGTCCGGCCGACAGGGACCTAGAAGCGCGCCGAAGAATTTCGCCGACCGGCAAGTTTCCTACCCCACCGTGATCTCACTTGATACGGAGCAACTTCCATCGGTGGATCCGGCCGGGCAGCCGAGTTTATGACCAGCGAACCGGGGAAGCTCGAGCGCAAAGAGGACGACGATGATCAGTAGAATCGGGGCCAGGAATGGGAGCCACCTTCTCCCAGGGGTGCGAGCGCCGCTCCCCTCGCCGGTGCGAGCCGAGGGGAAAGGAAAGCGCGAATGAACCCTGAGGAGATGACGGTCGAGCAGCACCTGACCGTGCTGTATCTCCTTGACATCGCAGAGGGAGAAGGGGTTTCCGCGGTCGACGTTGACGGCTTCAGTGACCTGCCCGAGGGGGCGGTTCTTCTTCAGCTGACTCAGATCCCAACCTCCGGGCAACACTCCAAGTTGACCTACGAGATCGCTCGCGACGGGAGCCACCGACGGCACTCGCCCCAAGAGAATGGTTTCTTGGCGAGCACGCCTCAGAAAGTCTGGCGGGGTCAGGATGTGGAGTCGTTCCGCGGCGTTTGGTTCCCGTTCAGGCCGCCGAGCGACCAGGAGTGGATCGAGCTCCGCCAGGAGCTCGATCGTGACCCTCTCGATCCTATGATGGCGCTTGAACCGATCCTCGACGCCGTGGCGCCGGATGAGGAGCTCGAGACCGAGTCCGGCGAGCCGCCTCTCGATGCGGAGCCGCCCGCGCCAGAAAGCCCGTCGGAGTAGCTACTGCGTCCGCCCAAGCAGCCGAGCGACGACGGCGCGTAGGAGCTTGCGCGGCGAGCGGCGGCGTTGTCGAGCGGAGTCGGCAAGCTACTCAGCCCTGTGTCCTCGATGTAGTCGATTGCCGCTCGGGCGGCTGCGGGGGCAGGTCGCATGTCGTGGATCACGCCCCCCCGCAGCGCACCCGAGGAATAGAAGACCGAAGGAGGTCATGAGTCCGCACGCGAGCGAGAACCCGAAAAGATCCGCGGATACATGTGCCGCCCCAGAGAGGACGGCCGCCCCTGCCGCGCAGACGCCGATCGTCGCGGCGACGAGGATGATGCCGCCTCCGAGCAGCAGCGAAGCTGGCGAAGACGAAAAACATTCTCCGCGCAAGTGTCAGCGTCAGCCGCGCAGCCAGCACACGCCGATCGTCCGCGCGCCGCGTCCCTTCCGCAAGCGTTCCGGCCTCGGTTTCCGCCCGAGCAGCCGAGCGACGACGGCGCGCAAATACTCCAACGAGCGCCGCCAGCTATGCAGGGACGTAGCCGGTGCCTCCACACGTTTCGCAGTTCTTGGAAAGATCGCGCCCAGCATGTGGACGTCCCTTGGAGTCTCGGACAGGTGCCGCTCCGGTTGCATTGCAGTCGGGGCAGGGCTTGGTCGGGCCCATGCCGCGTTTCGCTTTAGGCAACGGCAAGGCTCAGCGCCCAACGGGCTCGTGATCGCGCGCAAAGAGAGTCTCGTCTCGCTCTCGCAGGCGCACATACTCGGCAAGCGCCATGGGGACTTCTTCAACGCACTGCGCGTTGCTGCACTCACAGAGGAAGGCTCCATCAAGCGCCCCAGCGCCCCAGAGCACGTTGTAGATCCGGTCGTTGGCGTCCTTGAGCTCGAGTTCCGCCATGACCTCTCCTTTCTGCCCCCGGGCCAGGTTGGCCGTTGAGGGTCAAAGAGGTCGGCGAGCGTCGGGTACGTCGAGTCTAGCTCTTCCAGAGGGACGTTTTTTACCCCGCTGCTCGTGCTCGCTCATTTCCGCCCGAGCAACCGAGCGACGACGTCGCGGAGGAGCTTGCGCGGCGAGCAGCGACCGTTGTCGAGGGAAGTTGGCACAGCCTTCGGCGGGGGCGATCCGTTTTCCGAGCGTTGCGCAGAAAGCAACGATGTCTGCTGCGAAGAAGAGTAGAAGGGCAAACGGCCACGCACAGTGAATCTTTGGCCACCAAGACTGCTCGGCTGCACGCAGCAGCAATGGCGGAGGTTTTTGTCTCCGCAGTCGAAATGGTCTGGCATCGTGGATTCCGAGGCGCTTGCATACGCAGCGATCGCTTCGCTGTATTGCTGCTTACGTGCTCGGAGGCGCACCATGACGTGACTGCGGCAAGGTCGCGGCTACCCCAGCGACTACAGGCTCGCGTCCGGCGTTCTCTCGATCGGGCGATGAAAGGCGGTCCTGCCCCTATATCTCGACCTCTGCTCGTGGCGTTCGGAGAGGGCGGGAGCGTCTGCCGGCCTTGAACGGCGCTCCCGTCGCTCATTTAACGTGCCCACGGGTCGCGCTGTCGGGCGAAGAAGCGGCGAGGAGCGCGTCCTGCCTCGAGCCCCATGATCGCCTCCCCGAGCGCCTGAACCATTCCGCGGGCTTTCGGGTCGGCACGGTCTTGGACACCATCGAGCTCCCGCTTGAGCGCGGTAATGAGTCGCTCGACCTCGGGCTGCTCAAACATGGCGATGCAGCCGTGCCCTGCGTCTCGATCGCGGAAACCGACGAGGATGTCTGGCCTTTCCTCCCGGCCCGATGACACCGCGCCCAGAGACCGCCGATCCCACTCCCGCGGAGAGCGCGACCGCCTCGGGCCGCGCTCTCATCCTCGCGTTGACGGAAGGCCACCGCTCTTCAAACTGGCCCTCCGGCTTGTCGGTTTCAGTACGCCGTTCTCCCGCGTGTATTCCGACCGACGATGGCCCGGTAGATAAGAAGCAGAGCGATCGCCCCGATGATCGCCGCGAGCCACGTGCTCCAATCGAAGAACTCGTCGATCGGGTCGCCGAACCCGAGCAACTTGGCGACGAAGCCACCCACGAGCGCGCCGACCACTCCGACGATCGTCGTGATGATGATGCCGCCCGGGTCGTCTCCCGGGAGGATGGCCTTTGCGAGTGCGCCTGCGAGCAGGCCGAGAATGATCCAACCGATGATGCCCACTGACTTTTTCCCTCCTGTTGACTAGCTTTTCTAACGCTGGCAGGGGACTGCGGGATACGGTTTCTCGGCGGGGGTGGCCATGAGTTCGCCCCACGGCATGAGACCGCGCCAAGTTTTCGCGGGAAACGCCAAAAAGCGCACCGCAGAAATCAGCCTCTGGCATGCCAGCGGTGTCCCGGTGCGGGAGCTCGCCGACCGGGGCAGGGCATGCTCGCGCGTCCATGAGCTGGACGTCCAGCCACGTCATGGCGCCCGTTGAGGTTCGGTCGGAGCGTTTTCAGGCGCTCGTTACGTCGTAGCGGTGTGGTCCCGACTGTGCCGCTCCCCTGCCTCACTCGATCCGGGCAATGCGCCCGTCCTCCACGGAAACCGAGGAGAGGCGGGCGTTGGGCTCGACGGGACCGGTCCGGCGGTGCGTGGCGATGTCGACGCCGAGGGCGTGAGCGTGCACCGCCCGGATAGGGCCGCCGTGGGAGACGACGAGGATCGCGCCGTCACGATGTTGGGCGGCGAGCCGATGGATCGCCGCGACGATTCGCTCGCCCATCTCCTCGTAGGACTCGCCATCCTCCCAGCCCGTCCCGCCTCCCTGCCACCGAACGAAAGCGTCGGGGAAGCGCTCGGCGCACTCGTCGCGCGTGAAGCCGCTCCACGAGCCGACATCCACCTCGCGGAGCTCGGGAAGCCTGACGACATCGAGCCCGCGGGGATCGGCGACCGCCTCCGCGGTCTCCCAGGCCCGGCGCAGGTCGCTGGCGTAGACCGCCTGGAGGTCGACGTCCGCGAGCCGGTCGGCAAGGGCGCGGGCCTGCTCGCGGCCGCGTTCCGTGAGGGGGCGGTCAGCGTGGCCCTGCCAGCGCCGGTCGACGTTCCAGTCGCTTTCGCCGTGGCGGGCGAGGTACACGGTCGTCACGGCGGTTATCGTAGGCGCCCGTGCAGCTCGGCCTCGAAGAGCGCGTCTGCGTCGTCACCGGCTCGACCGAAGGGATCGGCGAGGCGTCGGCGCGGATGCTCGCCGAGGAGGGCGCGCGCGTCGTGACCTCCGGCCGGCGCGAGTCCGGGCCCGGTGTGGGTGAGTCGCTGCACGTCGCCCTCGACCTCTCCGTGCCGTCGGCCCCGGGCGAGCTCGTGGACGCAGCCGAACAGGCTTTCGGACGGGTGGACTGCCTCGTGAACAACGTCGGAGTCGCCTACCAGACGAGCTTCGAGGAGCTGACGGACGAGGACTGGGCCGCCATGTGGGAGCTGAACGTCATGAGCTACGTGCGTGCGATCAGGGCCGTCCTCCCGGGGATGCGCGAGCGCGGCACCGGCCGGATCGTGAACGTGAGCTCCACGGCCGGAAAGCGCCCGTCGACCGGGATGCCGAACTACTCGGTGACGAAGGCAGCCGTCCTTTCGCTGTCGCGTCTCGTCGCCGACGTCTACGCGAAAAACGGGATCCTCTGCAACGCCGTCGCGCCGGGCCCGACTGCCTCGCCGGCCTGGCTCGCCGCCGGGGGCCTGGCCGACCAAAGCGCCGAGCGAACGGGAAAGAGCCGCGAGGAGATTCTGGAGGGCGTGGGGAAGGGCCGGCCGCTCGGCCGGCTCGCCGACCCGGAGGAAATCGCCGCGGTGATCGTCTTTCTGTGCTCGGACCGAGCCAGCTATGTCACGGGATCCGCGTGGAGTGTGGACGGCGGGACTGTCCCCATCATCATCTAGCTTTAGTGGCATGCCCGAGCTTGCCGGGAGGATTGGGGACGCGTTCCAAGCGCGCATACGGGAGCAGGAGGAGACCTGGCTGTCGCCGCTCGCCGTGCGCTCCTACGAGACGCGCGGTCGAGTCGCCGAGGACGAGGAATGCGGCCTCCGGACGCCGTTTCAGCGCGACCGCGACCGGATCGTCCACTCGAAGTCCTTTCGGCGGCTGAAGCACAAGACGCAGGTCTTCATCGACCCGAAGGGCGACCACTACCGTACGCGGCTCACACACACGCTGGAGATGGCCGGGATCTCGCGAACGGTGGCGCGCGCGCTGCGCCTGAACGAGGATCTCACCGAGGCGATCGCGCTCGGCCATGACCTCGGCCACCCGCCCTTCGGCCACACGGGCGAGGAGGTGCTCGACGAGGTCGTGTTCGAGCGATACGGGCGCCGGTTCCGCCACAACGAGCAGTCGCTTCGCGTCGTGGACGTGCTCGAGAGGGAGGGCCGTGGCCTGAACCTCACCGAGGAAGTGCGCGACGGCATCCTCAAGCACACGGGGCCGGGCGACCCGGCCACACTCGAGGGCAAGATCGTCCGCCTCGTCGACCGCGTCGCCTACATCAACCACGACATCGACGACGCGCTCCGCGCGGGGCTCCTGTCCCACGGCGACCTTCCGCAGGAGGATCTCGAGCTGCTTGGACAGAGCGGTGCGCGCCGCATCGACCGCCTCGTTCACGACATCGTCGAGAGCTCCGCTGACGTCGGTGACATCGTCCAGTCGAACGAGATCGGCCATGCGATGCTCAACCTGCGCGCGTTCATGTTCGAGCGCGTGTACCTCGGCCCCGCAGCCCAGGAGCAGCGCGATAGTGCGAGTGCGACCGTGCGCCGGATCTTCGCCCACCTCGTCGAGCACCCGCACGACCTCCCCGAAGGTCTCCCCGGCGACGTCTCCGAGCAGGTCACGGACTACATCGCCGGCATGACCGATCGCTTCGCACTCGCATGGCACTGATCAAAAAGACGTCGATCGAGGACGTCGTCGCTGCGGCCGACATGGTGGACGTCGTGCAGGGGCGGACGCAGCTTCGCAAGTCGGGCGCGCGCTGGGTCGGGCTCTGTCCGTTCCACTCCGAGAAGACGCCGAGCTTCGGCATCAACCCTGTCGAGAAGCTCTTCTACTGCCACGGCTGCCACAAGGGCGGTGATCTCATCACCTTCATCCGCGAGACAGAAGGGCTCGACTTCGCGCAGGCGGTCGAGTGGCTGGCGGACCGAACGGGCACGCAGCTCGAGTACGAGGAGACGTCGCCTGCCCAGGAGGCTCGCCGGAAGCACCGCGACCGGCTCGAGTCCCTGCTCGAGGACGCAGCGAGCTTCTACAGCCGCTATCTCTGGGATACGGCCGCCGGTGAGCTCGCCCGCGGCTATCTCGCCGAGCGCGGACTCACGGAGGAGGTGTGCCGGGACTTCCGCCTCGGGCTTTCGCCCGGGGGCGACCAGCTCGCAGGCAAGGCGCGTGCCAAGGGGTACTCGCAGGAGGAGTTGGTGGCCGCGGGGCTCGTCAACCGCCGCGGCAACGACTACTACGCAGGCCGACTCGTCTTCCCGCTGTCGAACGGGCGCGGCCGGGTGCTCGGCTTCGGCGCGCGACGTCTCCACGACGACGACCCGATCAAGGCGAAGTACGTCAATTCGCCGGAGGGCGAGCTCTTCCGCAAGAGCCGGATCGTCTACGGCCTCCACCGCGCGCGGGCAGCGATCGCCAAGCAGGACGAGGCGGTCATCGTGGAGGGCTACACCGACGTGCTCGCTCTCCATCAGCGTGGCCGGAGCACCGTCGTCGCCTCGATGGGGACTGCGCTCACCGAGGAGCAGCTGAAGGAGCTCGGCCATCTCACGAAAAGACTCTTCCTCTGCTTCGACGCGGACGCCGCCGGTGAGGCGGCCACACTGCGCGGGATGGATCTCGCCGCCGCGCGCGGGTTCGACGTTCGCGTCGTGCCGCTCCCTGCGGGCGTCGATCCCGCGGACGCCGCCGACGAGTTCGACGATCTCATCGGCCGGTCGCTCGGCTACCTCGTCCACCGCGTCGAGGTCGAGACGAAGCGCGCACCCTCGCGCCAGGACGGCTTCGCGCGGGTGCGCGAGGTGCTCACCGGTTTCCCGGACTCCCCCCAGCGCGCGGACGCGGTTCGCGTTGCCGCAGACAGACTCGGGCTCTCCCCGGACATGCAGGCCGGGCTGGCGCCTCGTGCGCAGCGAAAGACCGGCGCAGTCTCCGATCGCGCGCTCGAGGGAGGCGACCGGCTCGAGAAGCGCCTCCTCGCCGCGGTGGTCGCCGAGCCAGGGCTCGTGGAGCACTACCTGGCGCCACTGGACGATCGCCACTTCGACGACCCGCTGCACCAGCGTCTGCGCGCCTACCTCTGCGGCGAGGCCGAGGCGGACGACGAGCTTCTGCAGGCCAGGGCCGAGCTCGACGCGACCGCCGAGACCGAGCACCTGGACGCGGACGTGGCGAAAGAGCTCTTCCTCCGACTCGAGGAACGCATGGTGCGCCGCGAGCTCGCGCGCCTGGAGGGAGAAGACCTGGCCCGAACCGTCGAGCTCCAGACGCTCCTGACGAAGATCCGCGAGGCTCAGCAAGAGGCCTCGTCCAGCGCCCGCTAAAATTCCTCGGCCGTTCCCCGGTAGCTCAATTGGCAGAGCATCCGGCTGTTAACCGGAGGGTTGTTGGTTCGAGTCCAACCCGGGGAGCTCCTGAAATCCTGCAAATCGAATGACCGAGGGCCCGGTCTGATCGACTTGCATCGTGTGGGATCTCATGTTTCCGCTGGTTGTATGCTCGAACACGAGATGAAGGGACGCAGGGGCCGACGCCGCGAACGCCTGCTCGAGCTCGACGAGGTCGAGGAGCGACTGAAGCCGTTCGGGCGCCGCTATCTCGGTGTCCGGGCGATTCCTCTGGATGCGCTCGTCGGAACGGACAGCCGCGCCAACTCGTTCACGCGCGACTTTCGGCCGCTGCACTCCTTCAGCCGCGACCGTATGCGCTCCCTCGAGTCAGCATTCGCCGACGGGGCCTTTCCCCCGATCGTCACCGTCAAGCTCGGTGAGACGTACTTCGTAATCGACGGGCATCACCGCGCTGCTCTCGCACGCCGCGCAGGTGCGGACATGATCGACGCCGACGTGACCGAACTCATCGCGCGCGTGCCCCTTCCCGAGGGCGCCGACATGCTCGACGTGGTGTTGCGGCAGCTGGAGCGGATCTTTCTCGAGGACAGCGGCCTCACCCAGGCGCGTCCCGGCGACCGCATCGCCGTGAGCCGGCCCGCGCACTACCTCGAGCTGCTCGAGAACGTCCAGGTTCACGGCTACCACAGGATGAAGGGTTTCCAGCGCGTCCTCTCAGACGCGGAGATCGCGGCCGACTGGTACGACTCGATCTACATGCCGACACTGGTGGCGATCGAGCGCCTGCGTCTGACGCGTGTGTACAAGGACGCGCCCGCGGGAGACCTGTTCCTCCTGCTCCATCGGCACCGGCGCGATGCCTTCCCCAGGATCGGCTGCCCACATCTCGCGCAGACTGTCGTCTCAGTCATCGGCGACGGAGGTCGGCGCCGGCTTCGGTTGCCTGGCCGCAGCACCCGTTCCCGGGCTTAGAGACGAATGGCAGTGCTCAGGCAGCCCTGGTCTTGTGGAACTGAAGGTGCTCGGCCGGAACGGCTCGGTTTAGCCGAGCGGTCTCCGGGTGCCCAGCGGCTTCGCGTCCGCCGAGGAGGGCGCTCCGGGGACAGCGTTCAGGGTCGCTCGCGCACGACGGGCGAGACGACGACGGGGAAGGTGATAGCGACCGTCGTGCCGATCTTGATCATGGCGGTCGCGGGTTTCATGATCTTCGACCAGCTCCAGATCGCGGAGACGATCGTGACGATCACGTACGCCTCGCTGCTCGGCGCCGTGGCGCTCGGCATGGCGCTCGCGTTCGGGCTCGGCGGTCGCGAGGTGGCCGCCCGCATGCTCGAAGGCGCCTACCAGGCCGGACAGCAGAATCGCGAGCAGATCAAGCAAAGACCTGCAGCAGGGGCGCGACGCCGCTCGGGACGAGGCCGAGCGCGTGAGGTCGAACCTGCAGGAAGACGACACGATCGAGGGCGACACCGTCGCTGCGCCCGGCACAGAAGAGCCAGTCCCATTCGAGCCGGATCCGGCGCTCGAGACGAAAGTGCGTCCCACGTCCGGCAGCAGCACGCGCTCGTAGGTCAATCTGGGGCGAGCTGGACGAGTAGCCGTCTCGTCCGGGTCGGCTCGCCGACTCACTAACCCTCGGCGGGCATGACCTGGAAGAGCTCGACTCGGCGGCTCACGTTCTTCAGGGAGACCGCGCCGATCGCGCGGAAGTAGATCGAGTCACCGCCGGACCAGGCGTCCATGACCTCCTGAGTGACCAGGATCTCGTGGGCGCGGGCGTAGTCGGCGGCGCGTGCGGCGAGGTTGACGACGGATCCGAAGTAGTCGCCGTCCCGCCTCACCATCGGCCCCGAGTTGATCCCGGCTCTCGCGGCCGGGAGCCCCTGGGCCTGAACGCGGCTGAGGACGCTGATCGCGGCGCGAATCGCGGAGTCCGAGTCCGCGAAATGCAGCATTACGCCGTCTCCGAGCACCTTGACGAGGCGGCCTCCGGTCTCGCTCGCAGCCGCCTCGACCGCCGCGGTGAAGCGTGCGGCCTGGGCTGCCGCCTCGTCGTCGCCGACCTCCTCTGCGAGGCGGGTGTAGCCGCTCAGGTCGATGAAGGCGATCGCCGGCGCCGCTCCCCGGGCGACTCTGTGCTCGCCGAGCTCTGTCTCCATCAGCTCGATGACGTGCTGGAAGGTGGACTCGTCCACGAAGCGGTCGAAAAGGAGCTCGACCGACCGGCGCCCCAGCTCGCGGTAGCGACGCCTGGTCGGCGCGGTGACGGACAGCATCTCCGACGGTGTCGCCCCGGCGGCGGCCGCCGGCTCGAGGAGGCTGACCTCGATGAAGTCGCGCTGTGCGTCGATGATGTGCCGCAGGCTCTCCGCCGTGACCCGGACGACGCGAATCAGCAGATCGTCGTCGGCTCCGTGTGCCTTGGCCGCACCGACGAGCTCGAAAAGCTCGGCGTGGTCCGAGCGAACCTGCTGGTCCGGCGGCAGAGAGCAGGTGCCGAGAATCGTGCCCAGGCCACGGGCGAGCTCGTCCGAGAGCCCGAGCCGCTCCACGAGCTCGGTTTGTGTCTCCGGGAGAAGCGGGATGGGGTTCGGGGCGAGCTCGTCGATGAAGTCAAACGAGATACGCCCTTCGCGGATCGCCTCGCCGACGGCCTCGAAGGGGACGCCGGAGGTGGCGAGCGCGAGCACGAGGCGCACGCGCCGCACGTCACTGGGCTGAAAGGTGCCGTTCTGAGGCGCGATGACGCCCAGTTCGCAGAGCTGCTGGACCGTCTCCTCCGACGTGCCACCCGCGACCGCAACCTCGGAGACCCTCAGCTCCCGCACGCCCGAATCGTAGTCAAGGCCGCTGTGCCGACGGCCGATTGACGAGGTGTGGGGCGGCCGAGACGAGGACTCTCGCGGCGCGGTCGTCCTGCAGGAGCGGAGCTGGTATCTCGCCGAGTCGCAGGATTGGTGGATGGACGAGACGTATCCGTACGCGGACGATCTTCGCCGGAAGATCGAGGCGGGGGTGACCCGGGATTCCTCTTCGAGACCTGGGCTGAGCTCGATCTCTACCACGACGTCGGCAGGCACCCCAACCGAGCCGGCTCGTACGTGGCCGCCTGTGTCTTCTACGCGGAACTAACCGGCCGCGATCCGACGCTGAGTTGCTTCAAACGCGGGGCTGGATCCGGATGACGCGAGGTTTTTCCAGGAGACGGCGTATTCGGCCGTCTACTGGAACTAGCCCCAGGGCTCGGAATACGACTGGTAGAACGGGCAGGCACCTAGCGCACCGACCGTTTCCGCCGGATTGCCTACATCCTGGGCGAAATGGAGGTGGGCGGCGCCGTTGGCGGACCCCGAGAACCCGAGCTGCTCTCCGGCCTGCACGAACTGGCCCGGGACAACGTCGATCTCGGACAGGTGTGCGTAATAGAAGTCGACGCCCGGCGCATTGAGGTGGAGGCGCAGACCGGCCATCCGGGGATCCGTCGAGTCGAGCGCGCCGATCTGCGGTCCAATCACGCCGTCCGTCACCGCGAAGACCGGGGTTCCGACCGGGACGGCGATGTCCACTGCGTTGTCGGAGGCGAGGTTGTCCGGCGCGACGAAGGCGCTGTGCGTCGAGCCCGGGACGAACGGGCAACCGATGATCTGGCCCTGGGCCGCAAGCGGGTAGGTGTAGCCGGCAGCGACATCGCCCTGAGCAGGCACGCCGACGAGGATCTCCGTGCCGGCGGGAAGCCTGCCTGTCTTCGCGCCCAGGTGGACGAGGAGCCCGGCCAGCATGCGCTGGTGTCCGTCGAGGGACTCCTGCAGAGAGACGACGTAGCCGCCGTCCTTCAGCGGGATCACCTGGTTCGGAAGGCCCTGCGGCTTCCGTCTTTCGACCCTGAAGTCCGAGAGCGAGGCTTCTCCAAAGCCGTCCACCGGGATGACGAGCTGGTCGGCGCTCACGCGTCCGCCGAGCAGCGAGAGCCCTGCGAAGATCAGATGGTCGCCCTCGACGGTGACCGTCTGCGCGCGCGCGAAGCGGCCGTTCCGCGGGAAGCTCAGCGCGCCTTCCCCGGACACCTGGATGTGCGTTCCGTCGGGTGCCTGCACCTGGACGACGACGGGCAGCACGTCGGCGCTCGCCCGGGCGGGGAGGACGAGAGCGAGCAGCGCAAGGCCGAACCCAGCAAGGACGCCGAACCGTTTCACGGTTTCAAGAATAGGCATGAAACGTGGGAATTTGGTCTTTAGCTGACTATCGGGCCCTGTTCAGGAGCGGCGCTCCGACCTGCGCGGCCACCGCGAAAGCGGCTGCGAGTAGGACGATCGCCCCTCCTGGGGCGAGGTTGGCGTAATAGGACATCGTCAAACCGGCCGCAACAGACAAGAGCCCGATTCCCATGGCGAGGAGGATCGTCGAGCGGATGCTCGTGCCGATACGCCCCGCGGCAATGACCGGCAGCACCATCAGCGCGGCGATGAGCAGAATGCCCACGATCCGCATCGAGACCGCCACCGTCACCCCTGCAAGTGCCGCGAGCGCGACGTTCAGGAGTCCGATGGGAAGCCCGCTGACGCGCGCTCCCTCCTCGTCCAGAGCCACGGCGACCAGCCCGCGGTAGAGCAGCGCGATGACCGCGAGCCCAACGGCTCCGAGCACGGCGACGAGCGCGAAATCGGACCAGGTCACGGTCAGGATCGAGCCGAAGAGAAACGAGAACAGGTTGGCGTTCAGCGCTCCCGCGGCAGAGACGAGCACGACTCCCGCGGCGATCCCCGTGTAGAAGATGAGCGCGAGGGCCTGGTCACCTGCGGCGCGGTGCCGGCTCCGGAGCCACTCGACGCCCACCGCGGCGAGCGTCGCCGCGACGAGCGCGGCCCCGACCGGCGAGACGCCGAACAGGTACCCGGCCGCGACACCCGCGAAGGCGGCATGCCCGATCCCGTCTCCGATCAGACTCATCTGCCGCTGGACGAGGAAGAACCCGACCGCGGGTGCGAGCAAGCCGACGACCGCGCCGGTCGCAAACGCGATCCGCATGAAGTCGGCGTCAAGGATGAACATGAGAAGGGTCGTGCCAGTGGGCGGGTAGCTCGGCCGGTGGGCCGTCGAAGACGATGCCGCCGCGAACGAGGATGACGCGCTCGACGAACCGCTCGACGGCGCCGAACTCGTGCGACACGTAGAGGATCGTGACGCCGAGAGCCTGGTGCAGCTCGCCGAGGAAGGCGCCGAACGCCTCCTGCGCGTCGACGTCGACACCGGCCGTCGGCTCGTCGAGGACGAGGAGCTCCGGCTCGCCCGCGAGCGCCTTCGCGATGAAGGCGCGCTGCTGCTGGCCCCCGGAGAGCCGCTGGATCGGCGTTGCTGCTCGGTCCTCGAGAGCGACGCGCGAGATGGCTTCCGCGATCGCATCGCGGTCCGCACGACCGAACGGCTTCAGGAGGCCACGGCGGGCGACCCGGCCGGCGGTCACCACCTCGCTCACGGTCGCGGGTGCGTCGATCGCGAGCCGGGTGCGCTGGGCGAGATAACCGATCCGGTAGCGGTCGCGGACGCGATCGGCCGGCTCGCCGAAGAGGCGTGCCTCCCCGGTGACAGGCTCCTCGAGGCCGAGCGCGACTCGCAGGAGGGTCGTCTTGCCTCCTCCGTTCGGGCCGGCGATGGTGACGAACTCGCCGCGCCTGATCTCGAGGTCGACGCCGCTCAGGGCCTCGGGCCCGCCGGGATACGCGAAGGAGACGTCCTTGAGGTCGACGGCTAGCTGCATCCGAGCCCCTCCTCGAGTGCGCGCAGGTTGGCGCGCATCCTCGTGAAGTAGTCCTCGCCGTTCGCGATCTCCGCGGGGGTGAGGCCCTCGATCGGGTCGAGGACGGCCACCTGGGCACCGGTCTCCCGAGCGACGGTTTCCGCAATCCGCGGCGAGACGAGCGTCTCGTAGTAGATCGTCGTCACTCCCCGCTCTTCCACGAGCTGGACGACGCGGGCGAGGTCCGCGGGCTGCGGCTCGGCCTCTGGGCTCAGCCCCGTGATCGGGACCTGCTCGAGCCCGTACCGCTCCGCGAGGTAGGCGAAGGCCTCGTGGCTCGTGACGATCTCGCGGCGCGCGCAGTTCGCCAGGCCCTCGCGGTACTCGGCGTCGAGATCCTGGAGCCGCGCGACGAGACTCGAAGCAGTGTTCTCCGCGCCGAGCGCCTGGCCGATCCGCTCGACGATCTTCGCGTAGCGCAGAGGGTCGAGCCAGACATGGGGGTCCCCGTTGGGAAGCAGGTCGAGCCCCGCGGTGTCCAGAAGGTGCAGGACGTTGCCTCCGTCGCCGGCGGCGTCCTCGAGTTGCGGCTGGAAGCCGTGGCCGAGGAGGAGGGCGAGCCTTGCATCGCGCACTGCCGCCGCGTCGATGGGAGAGAGTTCGAGGTCATGCGGCTCCGCTCCCGGCGGCGTCAGGTTCTCGACCGGGAGGCCTGGCGCGACCTCCTCGGCCGCGAACGCAAGGGGATAGAAACTGGCGACCAGCGTGTCCGGACCGGCCTGCACCGACGGTCCGCATGTGGTCAGTAGAGATACGGCACCCAGGATGAGAATGATTCTCAGTCTCATGTCTGCGGTATCGTACTCGCCCATGACCGACGCGCACAGCACTGCTGGCAACCGCCTGGCGCTGGCCGGCCTCCGCGCAACGCGCCAGCGCCTGCTCGTCCTCGAGACACTCGCCGCCGAGCGGGACGATGCGACCGCGCAGGAGATCTACGCGCGCCTTCGCCAGGGCGGCGATCCAGTTGGCCTCGCCACCGTCTACCGGACGCTTGCGCTTCTCAGCGGGCACGGCGTTGTCGACGAGTTCGCGCACCGTCCGGGGGAGACCTGCTACCGCCTGTGCGGCGAGGGGCACCACCATCATCTCGTCTGCGCGCGCTGTCACGGCGTGGCCGAGCTCGAAGGCTGTGAGGTGGACGAGTGGCTGGGGAAAGCCGCGCGCGAGCACGGGTTCACGCCCAGTGGGCACACGCTCGAGGTCACCGGGCTCTGCGCTGCTTGCCGGGCCGGCTGAGTGGTCAGGCAACGGTGTGAAGCAGGGCGGTCAACCCAGAATGGGGGAGGGAGTCAACTCCCTCGGAGGGGGGACGCCGAGAGGCCTCTGAGGCAAAGTGACGGAGGCGTAAGAAATACCGGGTCGGGCCCCGATGCGGCGGGGGCAGCCCGGAGAGATTTCCACCGAAACGGGGCTGGCGGCGGCCCCGTTTCATTTGGTCCGGAGCGCTAGTCGCCTACGACCTGGACGATCCAGCGGCGCTCGCGGGAGCGGTCGAGCTCCATGAAGAGGACGCGCTGCCAGGTGCCGAGGCAGAGCTCGCCGTCACGAACCGGAATGGACTCGCCTGCCGGCCCGAGCAGCATCGCCATGCAGTGCGAGTGGCCGTTCGCAAATTCGACGTCCTCCGGGCAGATGTTCTCGGTGCGCCGGTCCCAGTCGTCGTGTGCGTAGTACTTCTCGCTCGGGACGATTCGCCGCAGCATGCGGACGAAGTCCTCCAGGAAGCCCGCCTCGAATTCGTTGACCCGCACGCAGCAGGTCGTGTGGGGGGAGTAGACGCAGGCGATGCCGTCGCTCACGCCGCTCTCGGCAACGCATTCCTTCACTTCCTCTGTGATGTCCCTGATCTCGAGGCCTGCCTTTGTCCTCAGACTGTGTTCCCGCTGAAACACCTTCACCTCGAGCTCCCACCTCCGTCGGTCGGGTTTCGGGACGCCGGCATCTTATGCCAGGGACGAGTGTGCCCGAAACAGTTCGGCGCTGTCGAGGCGGTACGCTCAGCTGCGCAGGGCCCGTAGCTCAGCGGTCAGAGCAGCGGACTCATAATCCGTTGGTCCCAGGTTCGAATCCTGGCGGGCCCATTTGGAGGCCCCCGCAAACGGGGGCCTCCGACTTCAGCGGTCAGAGGGCGACTGCCGGGGTGACGACGAAAGGGACAACACCGGGCTTGCTGTCGCCGGGTGCCCTTCGCAGTGCCGGGACTTCTCATAGGTTCAGGTGCCCGCCTCAACTCATCTGCCTCTTGCAGGGAGCGGAAGACGTTGAAGCGGCCCCGAAGCGGTGTTGCTGAACCTTGGAGGGAGGCGAGCTCAGCCAGGGCGTCCCACGCCGGCGAGCCGGGCGACCAATCGGTCGCGGAGCTGGTTTTGATCGGGTCGGGCTCCAAGCGTTATCTTTCGCCGCGATGGCCGCCCGGGATGCAGCCTGTCACTGCGGGCAACTTCGTCTCGAGGTCGAGGGTGATCCGTTCGCGGTCTCGATCTGCAACTGCCGTGCCTGCCAGCGTCGGACCGGAAGCGCGTTCGGGATCCAGGCGGCGTTCAAGGCCGATCAAGTGCAGGCCAGCGGACGCTTCAGCGACTACGCGCGCGTCTCCGACGAGGCGGACCGAAAGGAGCATGTCTTCCACTTCTGCCCCGACTGCGGCTCGCAGGTCTTCTACACGGAACCGACGGAGCCGGATCTCGTCGTCGTCTCCGTCGGGTCGTTCGCCGACCCGTCGTTCCCCCCTCCGACGGAGTCGGTCTACGACTCATGGCGGCACCCGTGGGTCGGGCTCCCTGACTCGATCCAGCGTCCCGGCCCCGACGTCTGGGACTCGGTGCGACCTCTCTACGACGCCGGCAGGTACGCCGAAGCGGCGGACAAGGGCCGCGAGCTGATCGATGACCACCCCGACGACGGACAGCTCTACTACAACACGGCCTGCTGCGAGAGCCTGGCGGGCGAGCCCGCCCACGCCGTCGAGCACCTCCGCCGCGCGATCGAGATGTGGGAGGGCTCTCGAGAGATGGCCAGGGGAGACTCCGACTTCGATCCGATTCGCGACGAGCCCGCTTTCCAGGATCTGCTCAGCCGTTAGCCAGCGGGAGGGCTCGGGACCGCCCGGAGTAGTAGCTCTCGGCCAGGGGCTCGATCCTTCTGCTCATCGGTCTTTCCTGCTAGTTGAAGATTATTTGAGAGTCGCCAGTACCGGACCGATGCCGGGCAAACTCGTCCAGCTGGTCGAGAGTCGCTTACGACTTCCACCGGCGACGACTTCGAGGGCCGGGCGCTCCACCTCGGCGGCGCCGCGGCTAGTGCTCGTAGCTCGTACCTCGGAGAGGCTCGCGAAGGTCGTGCGCACGGGCGCTGAGCCTCCTCGCGCTCCGGTTCGCGCGAGATCGAAGGCTCCGCCGCCTAACCGCCGAGGGTCGCGACGTCGACGAGATGCGCTCCCTCCGCAGCGAGCCCGCTGAGGATGCGCGGCAGAGCCCTTCCGGTCGCGTCCGGCCAGGAGTGCAGCAGGACGACGGAATCGTCCAGCCCGCGGATGCCCTCCAGTACTCCCCGCGTGACGGACTCGGCGTCGTTGTCCTCGTGCCAGTCCCGCGGGTCGACGTCCCAACCGACGTGCAAGTAGCCCAGCTCAGCCAGGCGGCGGACCACCTCGGGGTCGTCCATGCCTGCACCGAACGGGCAGCGAAACCAGGGCCGCGGGTCCACCCCAGTGACGGCCTGGATGGTTGCCCCGGCCTCGCGGACGTCCGCGCGGAACCCCTCGTCGGTGAGCGAGTCCATGGGCGCGTGGTGGTGGGAGTGGTTTCCGATCAGGTGGCCCGCCGACCCGATTCTCCTCGCCTCGTCGGGGCTCGAGCGGGCCCAGCGTCCCTGGACGAAGAAAGTGGCCGGCGCGCCCGCACGGGCGAGCGAGCCAAGGATGAGCTCGAGGACGCCGCCAGCGCACGGCCGAGCGGGATGCTCGGTGTCGAAGGTGAGGGCGACGCGCACGACCGCGACTACTGCGCGAGCGTGACCTTGGTCAACTGCTCGGGATGGTCCGCGTCGAGCCCTTTGGCCCGAGCCAGCGCCGCCGCGAAGAGCTGGCCGGCCACGACAGAGAGCAGCGGCGCGAACGCAGGCCGGGGAGGGCGCGGCACGGGAAGCGAGAAGGCCGCATGTGGGATCCTGGCCGCCGCGCTCCCGCTCGCGACGAGAGTTGCGCCCGCCGCTCGAGCGCGGACGGCCGCCTCGATGACCGCCGCGAGCGTCTCGTCGTGCGAAGCGATCGCCCAGACCGGGAAGAGGGCTTCGATCGCTGCGACCGGCCCGTGCGCGAGGTCCGTGGCGGTCAACGGCTCCGCTGCGACGCGACACGTCTCGGTCAGCTTGAGCGCGACCTCCCGTGCGGTGGAGAGCTCGAAACCACGGCCGATGACGAACATCCGCTCGACGTAGGTGAAGGCGGGAGCGATCTCGCCGGCGCGAAGGGCGAGCGGGTCGAGCATCTCGGCCATCTGCTCGGTGACGCGCCGCAGGCCGTCAGCGACCTTCCGTACCTTGTCGGCCGCTCCGCCCGCGAGGAGCGCGAGCGAGGCGAGCTGGTTCATGTAGGTCTTTGAGGCTGCGACGGATCGTTCCGGCCCCGCGAGGAGCGGGAGGGTCGCTTCCGCCGCCCGCGCGAGTGCGGAGCGAGGATCGTTGGTGAGAGCGACGGTGAAGGCGCCGCGGGCCCGCATCCGTTCCACGTACTCGACCACGTCCCGTGTCTGGCCCGACTGCGAGAGGGCGATGACGGCCGATCTCGAGACGTCGAGCCTCGCGTCATAGTAGGTCGTCAGCGAGATCGAGTCTCGCATCGCGGTGAGCCCGGCGAGCACCCCGAACGCATAGACGCCGTAGGACGCCGCCGCGTCCGAGGAGCCGTGTCCCACGAGCCGGATCGGAGCTGGAGCGCGCTTCGTGATCTCCGCGGCGATCGCGTCGTACTCGGAGGTGTGCTCGAGCAGCCTGCCGATCGCGGTCGGTTGGCCGCGTATCTCGGAGAGGAAGAGTGCACCCGGGCGGCTCATGTCTCGCCGATCCGATGGCCGGTCTCAGGGTCGAAGACATGGGCCTCGTCGGTGTGAGGCTTGAGCTTGACCCGCTCGCCGCGCTCGGGGGCGCTCCGCCAGTCCGTTCGCGCAACGAGCTTCGTCGTCTCCCCGGCCACCTCGGCGACACAGAAGACGTAGGCATCCGCCCCGATCTCCTCGACGACTTCGACCTCGGCCGGGATCCCCTCGGGCGCGAGGGTCAGCGCCTCGGGCCGGAATCCGAGCACGAGGCTCGCGCGGCCGTTCGCCGCTGCGGCGGGGGGCACTTGGACGGGCTCGCCGCCGATGGTGAGCGTGCCACGCTCGACCGGGACGGTCAGGAGGTTCATCGCCGGCGAGCCGATGAAGCTCGCCACGAAGGTGTTGGTCGGCGACTCGTAGAGCTCGCGGGGCGGGCCGCATTGCTGCACGCGCCCGTCCGACATGACGACGACGCGGTTCCCGAGCGTCATCGCCTCGGACTGGTCGTGCGTGACGTACACCGTCGTCACGCCGAGGCGGGCCTGGAGCGCGGCGACGTCAGCGCGCATCTGCACGCGTAGCTTCGCGTCCAGGTTCGACAGCGGCTCGTCCATGAGGAACACTGACGGCTGGCGGACGATGGCCCGGCCCATCGCGACTCGCTGCCGTTGGCCGCCGGAAAGCTGGCCGGGCTTGCGCTGGAGGTACGGCTCGAGGCCGAGGAGCTTGGCGACCTCGATCACCCGTTCCGCACGCTCCTCCTTCTTGACGCGTGCGATGCGTAGTGGAAAGCCGATGTTCGCCTCGACGGTCAAATACGGGTAAAGCGCGTAGTTCTGGAAGACCATCGCGACGTCGCGTTTCTTCGGCGCCAGATCGGTGACATCGCGGTCGCCGATGTAGATCGCCCCCGCGTCCACCTCCTCGAGGCCCGCGAGCATGCGCAAAGCAGTCGTCTTCCCCGATCCAGACGGGCCGACGAGGACGACGAACTCTCCGTTCTCGATGTGGAGGTCGAGTGCGTCGACCGCAGGGGCATCGGTGCCCGCGTAGATCTTGGTCGCCTGCTCGAAGCGAACGTCAGCCAACGGGCATCCTTTCCGCGCCACCGGCCGCCTGCCCGACCTGATCGCGGGCCCGCCCCTGGGCTTCCGGCGGGGCGCCGATGGCGTCGAGGGCAAGAAGAACGGCACCCACGATCGGTGGGGAGGACGAGCGGCGCACCGTGATCTCGGTTCCGACCTCGCGCATTCCAGCCTCGATGCGGTCGAGGAGCCGTCCGTCCCCGGCCTGCAAGAGCCCGCCGCCGAGAAGGAGCTCGACCGGCTGCTCGGTGAGGTCGAGGCGCTTGAGCGCGACCCGGGAGAGAGCCACGACCTCCGAGGCGAGTCGGTCGACGATCTGCGCGGCGACCGCATCGTCGGCAGCCGCAGCGAAGACGACTGGGGGAAGCTCCTCGAGGCGGCTCATCGAGATGGCGCCGCGGTGGATCTCCTCTGCCAGTTCGAGTGGCGTGTCGACCCCGAAGTGGGCCGGGACGAGGCGTTCGAGCGACGTGGTAGGACCGCGCCCGTCCTCGCTTCGCGCAGCGGCTGAGGTGGCTGCGAGGCCGACGTCGAAACCGCCTCCCCAGTCGCCCGTGGTCGCGCCGAGCGCGGGGAAGCGGGCATGCCGGCCGTCGGGCGCCACGCCGACGCAGTTGATTCCCGCGCCGCACACGACGGCGACGCCCCAGCCGCGCTCCGTCCCTGCGCGGAGGACCGCGAAGGTGTCGTTCCCGACGAAGATCTCATCCGCCCAGCCGCGTGCCGCGACGGCGGCGCGGACCTCGTCCTCCTCGGCCGGGAAGTCGACCCCCGCCATGAGGAGTGCGGCGACGTCCGCGACCCGCCCTTGAGGCGGCCGGCCGAGCGCCTCTTCGATCAGCTCCGCGACGATTTCCACCGTGCCCTGGACGCCGATGTGGTGGGGCGAGCTCGCGGGGCCGCGCGCAAAGCCGAGCACGTCGCCCTCGGCCGAGACGACCGCGACGTCCGTCTTCGAGTTGCCACCGTCGACTGCGAGCGCGTTCTTCACGCCGCGGTCTCCACGAGGGTCGGGAGGTGGCCCGCTGCGATCAGCCGCTCCAGCAGGCCAACGCTCAGGCCCCACTGGCCGATGAGCGGATGGGCGAGGAGCGCCTTACGCGCGGTCTCGAGGTCGCGGGTGACCGCCGCCTCTGCTGTCAGGCGCTCGTAGGCGGCTACGTGCTGGGCGAGGCCGAGGAGCTCCGGCGCGAACGGGGCCTGGGCGAGCGGGACGGGACCCCCGCGCTCCACCCGTGCCGGTACTTCCACAGCGTCGTCGTCGGCAAGGCCGGCGAGCGTCCCTCCATTACGGAGGTCGACGACGTGCGTCTCGCCGGAGCCGGCGGCGAGGGAGGCCGCAAGGCCGGTCGCAGCCTCGCTGTAATACGCCCCTCCGCGCTGCTCGAGGAGAGCCGGCTTCTCGTTGAGCGTCGGATCTCGGTAGAGCTCGAGCAGCCCGCGTTCGATCTCCATCACCGTCTTCGCGCGAGGCGTTCCTTCGAGCTGCTCCGCGAGAACGGCGTCGTGCTCGTAGAAGTAATGCAGGTAGTAGGAGGGCACGACCCCGAGCTCGGCGACGAGCTCGGGGGCAAGGCCGGCCTCGGCGGCGAGCGTTTCGCCGTGCTCGGCGAGGACCTCGGGCAGGACGTCGTCGCCCTCGACGCGGACCGCCCGCACCCACGTGAGGTGGTTGAGCCCCACCTGGTCGACGAGAACCCGGTCCGGCTCGACGCCGAGGAGTCCGGCGAACCTCCGCTGGAAGCCGATCGCGACGTTGCACAGCCCGACGGCCCGATGACCCGCGTCCAGCAGAGCGCGCGTCACGATTCCGACCGGGTTGGTGAAGTCGATGATCCAGGCGTCATCCGCAGCGAGCTCACTCACGCGCTCCGCGATGTCGAGAACGATGGGGACCGTCCGCATCGCCTTGGCGAATCCGCCGGCGCCCGTCGTCTCCTGTCCGATGCAGCCGCAGGCCAGAGGCACCGTCTCGTCCGAAAGGCGCGCCTCTTGGCCGCCGACCCGGATCTGGACGAGGACGAAGTCTGCCCCGTCGACGGCGCGATCGAGGTCGTCGGTGAGGACGAGCTCTCCCTCGAAGCCGTCCCGCTCGAGCATGCGCGCGGCGAGGCCGCCCACGACCTCCCGGCGATCAGCGTCGATGTCCTGCAGGACGAGCTCGCGCACGGGAAGCCGTTCGCGCTCGCGGGCGAGCCCGCTGACGAGCTCGGGGGTGTAAGTGGAGCCGCCGCCGATGACTGCGATCTTCATCCCTTCACCCCCGTCAGCGTCACGCCCTCGACGAAGGCCCGCTGCGCGAAGAAAAAGAGGAGGACGACCGGCGCGATGACGATGAGCGTTGCCGCCATCGTCAGGTTCCATTGCACCTGGTGAATCGTGCGGAACTGGGCGAGGCCGACCGAGAGCGTCCAGTTGTCAGGGCTCTCGCCGGTGTACAGGAGGGGCCCGAAGAAGTCGTTGAAGCAGAAGAGAAATGAGAACAGCGCGACCGCCGCGATCGCCGGCTTGGTGAGCCGCAGGACAACCGTCGTCAGGATGCGGAACTCTCCGCAGCCGTCCACGCGCGCGGCGTCGAGGTACTCGTCCGGGATCGTGAGGAAGAACTGCCGCAGGAGGAAGATCGAGAAGGCGTCGCCGAGCAGGTTCGGCAGGATGAGCGGCCAGAGGCTCCCGACGAGATGGAGCTTCGCCCACATGACGTAGACGGGAATCACCGTCACCTGCGGTGGGAGCAACATGGCGACGAGAACGACCAGGAATGCGGCCTCGCGACCCCGCCACCGCAGCTTCGCGAGCGCATAGGCGACCGGGATGCTCGACGCGAGGAGGAAGAGCGTCGCAAGGCCGCCGTAGATGAGGGAATTCAACGCGTAGCGCCAGAGGGGTGCCTCGTTGAAGACATCGGCGAAGTTCTGGAAGCGGAACGGATGTGGCCAGAGATCGGGCGAGAGCGCCTGCTCGTTCGTCATGAACGCGGTCAGAACAATGAAGACGAACGGAGCGAGGAAGACGAGCGCGGCGACGATGAGGAGGCTGTGGTCGGCGACCGCGACGAGTAAGCGCCGGCGGCGGACGTGTGCAGGGGGCTTGCGTCGCACGAGGGCGGGCGACTGGGCCGGTGCGGTCGCGCTCGTCACCGGATGGCCGGCGCCTGATAGTGCACCCAACGGCGCGAGTTGCGGACGATGATGACGGTGACGGCGAATGCGACCGCGAGCAGGAGCATCGCCATCGCCGAGGCGTAGCCCATGTTGAAGTAGCGGAAGCCCTGCTGGTAGAGCAGCACGGGATAGAACAGAGTCGAGTCGAGCGGATAGCCGAGGGAGTTGGCACCCTCCGTCGCAGACGCGGCCGAACCAGCGGCAATGGTGCTCGCGACGTAGGCCTGCGTGAAGTACTGCAGTCCTTCGATGACTCCGATGACGACTGCAAAGAGGATCACCGGGCTGATCGTCGGGAGGGTGACCCAACGCATGCTCTGCCAGGCCCCCGCGCCGTCGAGCTCAGCCGACTCGTACAGATGCCGCGGCACGTCGATGACCGCCGCGAGGAAGATGATCATCAGGTTGCCGACGCCCCAGAGGCCTAGCAAAACGAGCGACGGCTTCGACCAAGTCGGGGAGTCGAACCAGAGCGGGTCAGGGAGCCCGAGATGGCGGAGGAAGTTGTTGACCGGGCCCGTGCCCGGGTTCAACAGGTAGACGAAGCCGAGGGTCGCTGCGACCGGAGGCACGAGCGCGGGCAGATAGAAAACTGTGCGGAAGAACCCGATCCCGCGACGCGCGCGCGAGAGCATCAGCGCGACGCCGAAGGCGAAGATGGCGTTCAGCGGCACCGCCACGGCGATTATCCAGAGCGTGTTCGAGACCGCCGGCCAAATCCGCTGGTCGCCGGTGAAGAGGTACTTGTAATTGGCGAGGCCGACCCACTTCGGCGCCGAGAGCAGGTCGTAATGGGTGAACGAGTAGTACGCGGTCATGACCAGCGGGTAGCCGAAGAAGATGGTGAAGCCGAGGAGCCACGGGCTCATGAAGGCCAGCACCTGGCCGCGGCGGCGCCAGGCCGCCCGCCGGCGCGCTGAGCGCCGGTCGAGCGGCGGGGCGACAGGGAGAGGCTTGGCCTGGGCGGCCCGGCTCACCTCACGGCACCTGCGCGCCGCCTGCTGCTTCGAGCTGGGCGTCGATCTGCTGGTCGAGGTCGGCGAGCCCCGCCTCGAGGTCGTCGACCTTCCCGGCCTGGTACTTCGTCACGAAGGCGTCGACGAGGTCCTGGTTCGCGCTGCCGACGAGGGTGATCGGCGTCGTCCTCGTGTTCGGGTTCCCGAAGATGTCGAGGAAGACATTGAACGCCTCGTCCGGCTTCACGTCGGGTGACTCGAGCGCATCCGTGGTCGTTGGCACGTTGCGGATGCCATTCGTCATCTTTACGAGCGCGCCCGTGTCCGTCGCCAGGTATTTGAGGAGCTGCCACGCCTCGTCCTTGTGTCCGGAGGTCTTCGGGATGCCGATGATGCTCCCGCTCGTGTAGCCCGACCCATAGAGGTCAGGCTGGGCGTCGTCGACGGGGAGGGGTGCGGTCCCGAAGTTGAGCTCCGGGTGCTCGGCCTGGACGAATGCGACGCGCCATTCACCGTCGAGGTTCATGGCGAGCTTGCCGCGCTCGAAGGCGTTCTGCGCCGAGAACTCGTCGCCGGCGCTTGCTTGCCAGCGGACGAGGTTGTCATAGCCGTACCAGTCGATGAGCTCCTTCTGCCAACGAAGCATGTCCGCCCACCCGGGCTGGGCGGCCAGGTTGGACTTGCCCGACTCGTCGACCCAGTCGACGCCCCACTGCGGCGCCCAGTGCGCGGCGACGTTTTCGTAGAAGCCGTCGAAGGGATCGAGGCCGACGACCTTGAGCGACCCGTCGGGATTCCGCTCCGTGAGCTTCTTCGCGTCGTCCATGAGCTGCGACACGGTCTGCGGCGGGCTGTCGATGCCGGCCTTCGCGAGGAGGTCCTTGTTGTAGTAGAGGCCGTAGACGTCCGCGAGCATGGGGAGCGCGCAGCGGGTGCCCTCGAACTGGGAATACTCGCGCGGCACCTCCGGGAATATCTCGTCGCTCAGACCGTCCTGGTTCATGTAGTCGGCGAGGTCGATCCAGGCCCCGTTCGAGCAGTACGCGCCTGTGTAGGCGCCCGCGTCGAAGGAGTGCGCCACGTCCGGCGCGTTGCCGCCGCGGATCGCGGCGACGATCTTGTCGTCGGAGATCCCGCCGACGACCTTGACATGGATGTCCGGGTGCGTCTTCTCGAAGTCTGCGACGACGTCCTTCATGACACCGAGCTCGCGGGCGGTGAAGCCGGTCCAGTAGACCAGATTCGCAGAGCCCGACGAAGACTCGCTCGACCCGCCGCAGCCGGCGACCACGCTCGCCGAAAGCACCAAGAGCACCAGTCCTGCGATCGCCACGCGTCTCATTTCGCCACGCCCTCCTCGGGGAGATGGAGTTAGAGAACTTTACGAAACGTGACTTTTGCACGCCTTATCCAGGCTGTCAAGCGTGCAGCGAGGCGATTGTGCGTTAGAGTCTCTGACGAGATGCCCGATCGCGCCATCCCTCCGCTTCTTCGGCGACTCAACGAGCGCACCGTCCTCGAGACGATACGCCTCAGCGCGCCCATCTCGCGGGCGGAGATCTCCAGGCGTGCCGGAATCTCAAAGCCGACGGTCTCGCTGGCGCTGCAATCGCTCCTCGAGGCTGGGCTCGTCCGCGAGTCCCGCTCGGCGCCGCAGGGCCCGAGTTACGGCGCTGTCTACTTCGAATCGGTGCCGGAGGCCGCGCTCGTGCTCGGCCTCGACCTCGGCGCGCGCTTCCTGCGCGGCGCCATCTGCGACCTCATTGGGGATGTGCGGGCACGACAGGACGTCGAGCTCCGCGCGGCCGACGTGGACGAAGCGCTCACCGCGGCTGCCGCGCTCCGCGACTCTCTCGTGGAGACGAGCGGGCTCGACGGCCACCTCATTGACGGGGCCGTCGTCGGCGTCCCGGGAGTCGTGGAGGCGCGCACCGGCAAGCTCAGGCTCGCCGCCAACGTCGAGGGGCTCGAGGGGCGGGCCCTCGCAGAAGACCTGCATGAGCGTCTGGGATTCCCGGTCGCCCTCGAGAACGACATCAACCTCGCGGCCCTCGGCGAGCGCTGGGCCGGTGTTGCGCGTGGCGTCGCGGACTTCGTCTTCCTCTCCGTCGGGACGGGCATGGGCGCCGGGCTCGTGCTCGAGGGCGAGTTGCACCGCGGGCATCACGGTGCGGCCGGCGAGGTCGACTTCGCGCTACTGGGCCTCGGGGACGAGGTCGATCCTTCGGCCCCTGCGATCGCGGAGCTCGCCGCTCAGCTCGCACGCGAGGGCAACGGGCAGACACGCGTTGTCCCGCCTTTCGACGTTCGCGCTCTGTTCGCGGCCGCCCGCGGCGGCGATCCGCTGGGGCGGGCGGTGGTACAGGAGGAGGCTCGGCGGATCGCGCTGCACATCGCCCCGATCGCGGCGGTGGCGGACGTCGGCCTCGTCGTCCTCGGCGGTGGCATCGGGGCGAACGGAGACCTCCTCCTAGAGCCGGTTCGCGGCCACTTGGGCGACTGGCTCCCGTATCCGCCGCGGATCGAGACCTCGAGCCTCGGGGAGGCGGCCGTCCTGATGGGCGCGCTCGCGGTCGGGCAGCGTGCCGCGCTCGACAACGTCTTCGCGAACCGCGACGGGGCGGTGCCCGCGTCGTAGTAGGGCCACGGCTCGTAGGGACGGACGCGCAGCCGGCGACCTGCGCATGAGCCCGAGCCGGAGCGCGAGGCGAACCGTCGGCAACTCGTCGAGCAAGGCGCGAGGAGCTCCTCGCCGCGTAGGTACCCGCTACGGCGATGTCTTAGAGCGGCCGGCGTGATGCCTTAGCCGGGGCGGGGTCGCCACGGCTCGTGCTCGTGCGCAAGCCAGACTAGCTCGGGGTCGAGCGCAAGGACCCGCTGCCGGCCTTCGGTGGGCGGCTCGTCGAACTCGCCGAACCACACCGCCACGTCGCCGCCGACGACGACCGGTCGCCCGCCAGTCTCGACGACGACCATCTGCATGCCGGGTGTGTGGCCCGACGCCGGCACGAGTCGGAGCCCGGGCAGCAGCTCGTGCTCGCCGTCTACCGGCACGTACTGCACGCCGGGCGCCTCGACCCACTCGCGAATGGTGTAGTCGTCCACGCTGCGCGCATCGTCGAGCTCCCGACGCTGGACATAGATCGGCTTGCCGGCGAAGAGGTGGTTGCCGCCACAGTGGTCGGCGTGCAAGTGTGTGTTGACGACGATGTCGATGCCGGCGAGATCGACGTCCTGCTCGCTCAGCGGCTGGAGGCGGGGATCCATGTCGGCCAATGCCGGGTGCAGCTCCGTCATGCCGGTGTCGACCAGCACGCGCGCATCGGGATGGTCGATGACATGCACGTAGACCGGCATTCGCTCGCCCTCGACGGAAAGGTCGGCAACGAAGACTGGCGTGATGGTGATCGAGGCGGGCGCGCTCATTGTGTACCGACCGCCACGGTAGTGGTTGATGTGTGAGTCATCATGACCTCCTCAACGAGGCGCCTACGGGCGCGCTTCCCGATGCCCAGGGACGAACGTGGACCGCATAGCCCGAGCCGGTCACGAGCCTCCGCCGCCCCGATGAAGCCCGAGGAGACAGAGCTCCGGCGCTCGCAGAGGTGACAGCAGGGTGACAACAAGACCCATCGAGATCAGCCGAGATCGGCGTCGTCGGCGAGGCGGCCGGGAACCCGCTCAGGGAGCCGAACGATCTCGTCCCGTCTCGGCCGGTCTGGCCCCAAAGCGGACTCATAATCCGTTCGTCCCAGGTTTGAAACCTGGTGGGCCCTTTTCAGAGGGCACAGGTGCCTCGGTGGCTACTACACCGGCGGGAGGCGTAGCAGGTCTCCGCGACCTACGCTCTACTAGCCAAAAGTGAGGTCTGAACTCTGGACCTCTAGCGCTTGTGGCATTCGATTAGCATCGGGCCCTCGTAGTTCACTCGAAGGGAGAGACATGCTGCGGCTCAAGAAAGTTGGTGTCGCCGTCGTTGCTTTGGCCGCGTTGGCGACGGTTGGGGTGGGATCGGCGCTCGGCGGCGAGATCACCGGCAACGGCAAGTGGATTGCCGGCTCGGAGAGCGCGCCGCTCCATGGCAAGTCCGACTGCGCGTATTCCGGAGTGAATGACAACTACGTTCTGGGGAATCCGGTTCCCGATGCGGACGGTTTCACCCGAACGCAGTCGTGGGGACAGGTGATCAGAAACGCTGGCCCGCTCGGCGGCGTTCCCGGCACCGCCTGTAACCCGACGCGGGCGACGGGCGGCGAATAGCAGCTCGCTGATGGCTGGCCCCGCGCGGGGAGGGGAAAAAAGCTGCCTCCCGCGCCGAGTGCCAGAATGGCCGTAGTGGCTTGAGAGAACGGCGGCTCGACAGAGCCGCCGTTCTCAACTCCGGCGGCGGGGACATGGGGTGTCCTGGTGGCCCATCGTCCAGCGCTTCCGTGACGATTCAGCCGATGGGCGAAGCATTCCTCTGGGGTGTTGTCGGCGGGTCTTCGCTCGTGATCGGCGGTTCGATTGCTCGGCGAGTCTCGCTGACCGCCCCGGCACGTAGGCCTGATCATGCCCTTCGGCGCGGGTGTGCTCATCAGTGCGGTGGCGTACGAGCTCGTGCACGAAGCCTTCGAGACCTCGGCCGGGACGGAGGGATCGCGCTCCGGTTCCTGGCGGGGTCGGCATTGTTCTTCGGCGCCGGGGTTCTCATCGACCGCCTTGCGGCGCGACGGCCAGAAGGCGCAGGGCCAGCGCAGCCGGGGCGGGCGCTCGGAGGAAGGCTCGCCGGGTTCATCACGACGGTCGGGTTCGCCGTGGCCTTCGGGATCAGCGCGCTTCAGTAGCCAACACTCGGATCGAGTGTGAAAGTGCGCAAGAATCGGCCCATGGGGACAGCGACGTCGATCGACGGCAGCACCTTCAGCTTTCACGCTCCTGTGGACGGGCTCGAGCTCCAACCGGGGAGCTACGCGTCGGTCGGCAAGCACCTCGGGCAGGTGCACACCGTCGAGCTCGTGGCGGAAGAGCGAGGCTCCGTCCACGGCCAGGGAATGCTTCTCGAAGGCGGTGTCGACCCGTTTCACGACGTGACGATCCGGCGGGCCGACGAAGCACGTGTGGCGGCATGGTTGGAAAAGACGCGGCCGAAGCGGGCGGGGCTCGACGTCGGCGAGCTCACAACCGAGCACGGAGTGCGCTTTCTCCTCGACGCGGGCGGCTTCGACAGGCATACGTTCTTCTGCGGGCAGTCCGGCTCGGGGAAGAGCTACGCGCTTGGCGCGGTCCTCGAGCAGCTCCTCCTCGAGACCTCGCTCCGGATCGTCGTCCTCGATCCGAATTCGGACTTCGTCCGCATCGGCTCGCTTCGCGATGGCGTGGAGGGCGATGTCGCCGACCGCTACCGACGCGCGGCCGAGAGCGTCATCGTCCGCCGCGGCGGCTCGGCGGGCTCCGACCGACTCCATGTCCGCTTCACCGACTTCGAGGCGGAAGAGCAGGCCGCCGTCTTACGGCTCGACCCGATTCGCGACCGGGAGGAGTACGGCGTCCTCGTGGACCTCGTCGAGCAGGGGCTCGGAAACGGCGCGTCGTCCGCAGGAGAGATCGCCGACCGGCTCCGGCAAGCGTCGGACCCGGAGCGGCGGGCGCTCGGTGCTCGCCTCCGCAACCTCGGCGTCCACCGCTGGCCGATCTGGTCGACCGGCGACGAGGGCTCGATCCAGGATCTGGCCGGAGCAGGCGGGCCTCGCGCACTCGTGGTCGACCTCGGTTCGCTGGAGGCTCCGGGCGAGAAGGCGATCGCCGCCGAGAGCGTCCTCGCCGCCCTCTGGCGCCGTCGCGCCGAACGTGATCCGGTTCTGATTGTCATCGACGAAGCGCACAACGTGTGCCCCCGCCAGCCCGCGGACGAAGTCACGGCCCTTGCGACCGACCGAGCGGCCCAGATCGCGGCGGAAGGACGGAAGTTCGGCCTCTACCTCCTCGTTTCGACCCAGAGGCCTCAACGCGTCAACGAGCTCGTCGTCTCGCAGTGCGACAACCTCGTCCTGATGCGGATGAGCTCGGCGGCCGACCGCGCCTACCTCGCGGAGACGATGTCGTTCGCGCCCCGCCCGCTCGTCGACCGTGCGGGCACGTTTCGGGCCGGCGAGGCGCTTGTCGTCGGCAAGGTGGCGTCGCATCCGGTGTTCGTCCGTTTCGGGCCGCGGATCGCCGAAGAAGGCGGGAGCGATGTGCCGTCTTCGTGGGCCGAGCGCGGGGCCTAGCCGTGTGCCGCTGGCTCGCCTATTCGGGGTCGCCCATCCGGCTCGAGGAGCTGCTCGTCAAGCGCGACCGTTCGCTGATCGACCAGAGCCTCCACTCACGCCAGGGGGCGACGCCGACCAACGGCGACGGCTTCGGTGTCGGCTGGTACGAACCGGGGGAGGGGCCGCGGGTCTACCGCAGCACGCATCCCGCCTGGAACGACCGCAACCTGCGCGAGCTCGCGGCGGGAATCTCCTCACCGCTCTTCTTTGCCCATATCCGCGCCTCCACAGGCACGGCGATCCAGGAGACGAACACGCATCCGTTCCGCTACGTGAACCGGCTCTGGATGCACAACGGGCTCATCCGCGACTTCCATCTCGTCAAGCGTGAGCTGCAGAGCGAGGTCGACGACGCGTATTTCGACTTCATCGAAGGAACGACCGACTCCGAGACGATGTTCTATCTCGCGCTCACGTTCGGGCTCGAGGACGATCCGGTCGGTGGAGTCGAGCGGATGGTCGGCTTTGTCGAGGACACCGGCGGCAGGCACGGGATCGAACGTCCGATCCAGATGACCGTGGCGACGACCGACGGGGAAACGATCTGGGCGTTTCGCTATTCGAGCGAGCACGACTCGCGCTCGCTCTATTTCAGCACCCGCATGGACGCGCTCAAGGCTCTCTATCCGGAGAGCACCCAGCTCCAGAGCCTCTCCGACGAGACGCGCGTGGTCGTCTCGGAGCCGCTAGGAGACCTGCCGGGCGCCTGGCAGGAAGTGCCCGAGTCGCACGTCGGCATCGTGCAGCCCGGGGACGACGAGCTCAGGCCCTTCAGCCCGCAACGCTGAGGCGATTCGCCGGTGCGACCCGCGTCGGCTCGCGCGGGGGCTAGAATTGATCCCATGCCGGAGCTGGCGACCATGCGCGTCAAGAGCGGCCTCGCGGAGATGCTGAAAGGCGGCGTCATCATGGACGTCACCACCGCGGAGGAAGCCCGCATTGCCGAGGAGGCCGGCGCAGTCGCCGTCATGGCGCTCGAGCGCGTTCCCGCCGACATCCGCAAGGAAGGCGGCGTCGCGCGGATGGCCGACCCGTCGAAGATCAAGGAGATCCAGGAGGGTGTGACCATTCCGGTCATGGCCAAGGCGCGGATCGGCCACTTCGTCGAGGCGCAGATCCTCGAGGCGCTCGAGGTCGACTACATCGACGAGAGTGAAGTCCTCACGCCGGCCGACGAGCAGAACCACATCGACAAGTGGAAGTTCAGCGTCCCGTTCGTCTGTGGCTGCCGGAACCTCGGCGAGGCGCTGCGGCGCATCAACGAGGGCGCGGCGATGATCCGGACCAAGGGCGAGGCGGGCACGGGCGACATCGTCAACGCCGTGCGCCACATGCGCGCGGTGATGGGCGACATCCGCCGCCTCCAGTGCACGCCCGAAGAGGAGCTCTTCACCATCGCGAAAGACATCCAGGCGCCGTTCGTCCTCGTGAAGGACGTGGCCGAGCGCGGGCGGCTCCCGGTGGTGATGTTCACCGCGGGTGGCATCGCGACTCCCGCGGACGCGGCCCTCTGCATGCAGCTCGGCGCCGACGGCGTGTTCGTCGGCAGCGGGATCTTTAAGAGCTCGTCGCCGTCGGCCCGCGCAAAGGCGATCGTCGAGGCGACGACCCACTTCCGGGATCCCGAGGTGCTGGCCCGCGTCTCCGCCGGGCTCGGCGAGCCGATGCGCGGTCTGTCCACCGCCGCACTCGCCCCCGAAGAGCTGCTCGAAGCGCGCGGCTGGTAGACCGGTTCCGCACAGCGCTCGCCGACGCCGAGCGCGAGCCCTTCTGGCTCGCCACGGCCGACCGGCCGCCGGCCCGCGAGCCGCTGGAGGACGAGATCGACTGCGACCTCGCCGTCGTCGGCGGCGGGCTGACGGGGCTCTGGGCTGCCGTAGAGGCGCTGCGGGCCAACCCTCAGCGCTCCGTCGTCCTCCTCGAAGGCGAGCGCATCGCATTCGGCGCGAGCGGGCGAAACGGCGGCTTCTGCGACTCCTCGCTCACGCACGGGCTCGCGAACGGGCTCTCGCGCTTTCCCGAGGAGATGGAACGCCTCGAGAAGCTCGGGCGCGACAATCTCGCCGGCATCGCGGCGGCGATCGACGAGCTCCGGATCGACGCGCGTTACGAGCCCGTCGGCGTTCTCGACGTTGCGACCCGCGAGCACGAGGCGGCCGACCTCGAGGAGCACGCCGACAAGCTGCGGCGCTTCGGACACGAGGCGGAGTGGCTCGACCGCGAAGCCGTCCGTGCGGAGATCGACTCGCCCACGTACCTCGCCGGTGTCTGGCAGAAAACGGGCGTCGGCGTCCTCGACCCGGCCCGGCTGGCGTGGGGCCTCGCGGCCGCGGCGGCATCGCTCGGAGCCCGGATCTACGAGGCGACACCGGTCCTCGGCATCGAGACGGACGCCGCAGGGGTCTCGCTGCGCACCTTGGGCGGACGGCTCAGAGCGCGCCGGGCCGTGCTCGCCACCTCGGCTTTCCCGCCGCTCGTTCGCTCCATCCGCCGCTACGTCGTCCCCGTCTACGACTACGTGCTCGTGACGGAGCCGCTTTCCGCGGAGCAGCGCGCCGCCGTGGGCTGGGAGAACCGCCAGGGCGCCGCCGACTCCGGCAACCAGTTCCACTACTACCGGCTGACGAGCGACGACCGCATTCTCTGGGGCGGCTACGACGCCGTCTACAACTTCCGGAATGGCCTGGGGCCGCACCTCGACCAGCGGCCGGAGACATTCGAGATGCTGGCACGAAACTTCTTCGGCACCTTCCCGCAGCTGGAGGGGATCAGGTTCACGCACCGGTGGGGTGGTGCCATCGACACGTGCAGCCGCTTCTGCATGACCTTCGGGAAGGCGCTCGGCGGAAAAGCGGTGTACATCGTCGGCTTCACCGGCCTCGGCGTCGGCGCGAGTCGCTTCGGCGCGCGGGCGGCCCTCGACCTCGCGGACGGAGTCGACTCCGAGCTGACCCGGCTGCGGCTCGTGCGGACGAAGCCGTTGCCCTTCCCGCCCGAGCCAATTCGCTGGGCGGGCATCACGCTGACCCGGAAGGAGCTCGCTCGGGCCGACCGGACCGGCAGGCGGGGCCTGTGGCTGAGCGCGCTCGATCGCGTGGGTCTCGGTTTCGACAGCTAGCCCCGCCGTCCGGCGGCCAGGCCAGGCCAATCTCCGGGAAGGGTCGGCCCACTCTTGTGCCGACGCGACCTCCTCCTCGTCGGGGCGGCCGGGCTTCTTTTATGTAGTCGCGTTGTCCCCGCTCGGCGCCACCGGGACAAACGTTCCCGCCGCGGGACTCCTCTAGCGCGACTCTAGAATTCAGGCGTGAGGATCGGCGTTCTCGCCCTGCAGGGGAACTTCCGCGAGCACATCGCGACGCTCGCGGGTCTCGGCGTCGAGGCGGTCGAGGTACGCAAGCCCGAGCATCTCGAGGGACTAGACGGCCTCGTAGTCCCCGGCGGCGAGTCGACCGCAATCGGACGGCTGATCGGCCTCTACTCCTTCGAGGAGCCGCTGCGGAGGTTCCCGGGAGTCATGTTCGGCACGTGCGCCGGGATGATCCTCATGGGGCGCGAGGGCCTCATCGGGCAGGTGGACATCGGCGTCGACCGCAACGCCTACGGACGCCAGGTGGCGAGCTTCGAGGCGGACTTTCCGCTCGAGGACGAGGAGAAGCCCTTGCGTGGCGTCTTCATCCGGGCCCCCCGCGTCACCGACGTCGGCGAAGGGGTGGAGATTCTCGCGGAGCTCGACGGCGATCCGGTGCTGCTCCGGCAGGGGAGGTTCCTGGTCGCCTCGTTCCATCCGGAGCTCACGGACGACGCCCGGGTGCACCGGCGCTTTCTCGACCTCGTCAGGCGGGAGACGCATGTCGGGGCATAGCAAGTGGTCGAGCATCAAGCACAAGAAGGGCGCGGCAGATGCGAAGCGCGGCAAGCTCTTCTCCAAGCTCTCGCGCGCGATCATCGTCGCGGCGCGTGAAGGCGGACCTGATCCCGAAGCCAACGCGACCCTTGCGACAGCGATTCAGAAGGCGCGCGACAACTCGATGCCGAAGGACAACATCGAGCGCGCGATCGCGCGCGGTGCCGGCACATCCTCCGACGGCGAGGCGTACGAGCACATCACGTACGAGGGCTACGGCCCGAGCGGAGTTGCGCTCTTCGTCGAAGCGCTCACGGACAACCGAAACCGCACGGCGTCCGACGTGCGCCACATCTTCGCGAAGAACGACGGCTCGCTCGGCGAGTCGGGTTCCGTCGCCTGGCTCTTCGAGCGGAAGGGGGTGATCCTCGTCTCGGGCTCGACCAACGAGGACGAGCTCACGCTCGCCGCGGCCGAAGGCGGGGCGGAGGACGTCGTCCGCGAAGGGTCGAGCTTCGAGGTGATCTCGGCGCCGGACGACCTGCAGGCCGTCCGCGAGGCTCTCGAGGTGGCCGGGATCGGCTACGACTCCGCCGACCTGACGATGCTTCCCAAAACCACGGTCGCCATCGAGGACGAGAGTGCGGCGAAAAAGCTCCTGAGACTCATGGACGCCCTCGAAGAGAACGACGACGTCCAGGACGTCTACGCGAACTTCGACATTCCCGAGCGCGTGCTCGAGACGGTCGCCACGTAGACAACTGGCAAGGGTGATTTCCTAATCCTTCCTGCTGCTCGCTGCCGATAAGGGAAACGTGCGCGTAGAAGTGAGTGACCCAACCCTGCTCGAAGACCTGCGGGGCTACCTCCTCAAGAACGGCTGCCCGAGCGAGCCCCGGTCGGTCGACACCTGCGAGGTGCGAGTCCTGTGGTCGGAGGGCGAACGTTCTGACTCTGCGGACCGATTGAAGATCTTCGGGCACCTGCGCGAGTGGTGTGCCGAGCATCCAGGCGTCAAGGCGAACATCCTGACGGCATAGGCTCTGCACGCGGGGGCAGGAACGTCCGCTCCCGTGCGTAACCTCGATGCGTGAAGGTCCTCGGTATCGACCCGGGTACTGCAGCGTGCGGATACGGAATCGTCCACGCAAGCGGCGGCCGCCTCAAGGCGGTCGAGTTCGGGTGGTGGCAGACGCATGCCCGAGAGCAGCCAGAGCTGCGCCTGAAGCAGATCCACGACGCGATCGCGGAGCTCATCGACCGGCACGAGCCGGAGGCGGTCGTCCTCGAGGAGTCTTTCGTCGGCGCCGACGCCCGCACCGCGCTCTCCGTGGGGCAGGCTCGCGGCGCCGCGCTCGTCGCGTGCGCGTCCGCAGGCGTGTTCTGCGCTGAGTACCCGCCCTCGAGCGTGAAGCAGGCTGTCTGCGGCTATGGCCGCGCCGAGAAGGCGCAGGTGCAGCGAATGGTGAAGGCGATTCTCGGGCTTGCCGAGCCTCCGAAGCCCCACCACGCGTCCGATGCGCTGGCGGTTGCGATCTGCCACGCTCTGGCGCCGCCGCTCGCCGCCCTCGCCGGGAGCGCGCGGTGATCTCGCGCCTCCGGGGCAAGGCCGTCGCCTGGGACGCGGACGGTCTGGTCCTGGACGTGAACGGCGTCGGCTACCGCCTTTTCGCAACTCCGGCGGCGGTGAAGAAGGCCGACGGAGCGCACGAGGTCGTCCTCGAGACGCATCTGCACGTGCGCGAGGACGCGATGCAGCTCTTCGGCTTCGCGGACCGAGACGAGCGCGAGCTCTTCGAGCAGCTTCTCTCCGTTTCGGGAGTCGGTCCCAAGGTCGCGCTCGCGATCGTGTCCGGCTATTCACCCGGCGAGCTTCGGCGCGCGATCGTCCGCGAGGACGACGCTCTCTTCCAGTCCATCCCGGGGATCGGCAAGAAGACGGCGCAGCGAGTCGTGCTCGAGCTCAAGGAGAAGATCGCGCCCCTCACCGCGGTCGAGGCACCCCATCTCGGCGCCGGCGACGGGCACATCGTCGCCCGCGACGCACTCGTCGAGCTCGGCTACTCCCCTGCCGAGGCCGAGCAACGGCTGGCCGCGGTCGACCCGGACCTCTCGCCGGCCGAGCGGGTTCGCGAGGCGCTCCGGGCGGCATGAGCGAGGAGCGCGTCACGACTACGGTCCTTGTCCCCGAGGACGAAGAGTTCGACGGCTCCCTCCGTCCAGGCAGCCTGGACGAGTTCGTCGGCCAGGAGCGGATCAAGGAGCAGCTCGGCATCGTCCTCGAGGCCGCAAAGGGAAGAGGAGAAGCGCTCGATCACGTCCTCCTCGTCGGCCCGCCCGGCCTGGGCAAGACGAGCCTCGCCTACATCATCCGGCAGGAGCTCGGCGTGGGCATTCGCTCGGTGGCCGGCCCGGCCCTCGAGCGCAAGGGGGACATGGCCGCGATCCTCACGTCGCTGGAGGAGCGCGACGTCCTCTTCGTGGACGAGATCCACCGGCTGAACCGCGCCGTGGAGGAGATCCTCTATCCGGCGCTCGAGGACTACCGGCTCGACATCATCGTCGGCCAGGGACCGGCGGCGCGCACGCTCACGCTCGACTTGCCGCCGTTCACGCTCGTCGGCGCGACGACCCGCACCGGTCTCCTCACGACGCCGCTCCGCGACCGCTTCGGCATGACGTACCGGCTCGACTACTACGGCGCCGAGGATCTCGCGCGCATCGTTCGCCGCTCGGCCCGGATTCTCGGTGTCGAGATCGAGGACGAGGCCGCCGAGGAGATCTCTTGTCGCGCGCGCGGCACCCCGCGCGTCGCAAACAGGATCCTGCGGCGGGTGCGCGACGTCGCCCAGGTCCGTCATGACGGAGCCGTGACCCTCGCGATCGCGCAGGAAGCGCTTGGGCTCCTGGAAGTGGACGGGAAGGGGCTCGAACATATCGACCGCGAGCTCCTGCGGTCGATCCTGGAGAAGTTCGACGGAGGACCGGTCGGGCTCTCGACGCTCGCAGTTTCGCTCGGAGAGGAGCCCGACACGATCGAGGACGTCTACGAGCCGTACCTCCTGCAGCTCGGCCTCATCCAGCGCACGCCGCGCGGCCGCGTGATCACAAAGCTCGGCCGCGCCCACGTGGGTTCGGCGGCGAAGGCCGAGTCCTCGTTGTTCTAGGGGTCGGCTCTAGAGGTCGGCCAGAAGCTCGAGGCGGTTGCCGAACGGGTCGCGCGTGTAGAAGCGCCTGCGGCCCTCGATCCGATCGTCCCACTTGACGTCGAAGCGGTTCGAGGTGAGCCGTTCCGCGAGCTCGTCCAGCTCCGCCGAACTGCCGACACGGAATCCCGGGTGCGGGCGCTTCGGCGGAAGGTGCGCGTCGTCCGTTCCGAGGTGGAGCTCCTCGCCGCCCGCCTGGAACCAGACGCCGCCGGAGCGCTGGAGGCCTTCCGGCCGCTGGATCTCCTCGAGCCCGAGCACATCGCCGTAGAAACGCCGCGCCTCGTCCTCGCCTCCTTCCTGGATGGTGAGGAAGGCGTGGTCGAGGCCGACGATCACCGGCGGTACTGGAGCTCGTGCCAGGAGGGGACCGGCGCGAGCTCGAGCAAGGCACGGCCTCCACGCGGGTCTCGGTAGCCGAACTCGGAGCTGCGCTCGTCCCAGGCGATTTCGAGGAGGTTCTCCTTCACCCGGTGGTCGAGCCAGGCGCCACGGAAGATCAACTTTCTGAGCCAATACACGAGCGATTCGTCACCCATGACGGCCAGTCGCTCCCAGTTGTGGACGAGGTAGTCGCCGAGCTCCGACTGCGGGTCCGCGATGCGTCCGTGCGCGGTCACCTCAACGAGGTCGGCGGTCTCGTCTTCCTCGAGCTCGCCCGCCTCCACGAGGCCGAGCTTCACGGCTGCTGCGTTTACGCGCTGCTCGAAATCCGTCTGGTTGAAGCTGAACCGATAGCCGAGGAACTCGACGACGAAGTCGTCGCCGGAGAGGTAATTGGTCTCGGACACGGGGCTTGAGAATACCGTCCGACCCGCGCTCTACGGTCTCTTACATGTACGAGGGCACGTGGAGGATGACTCCGTGCCCCCGCCCCGAGGTCACGGCGCTGGCAAGCGCGCTCGGCCTCTCCGAGACGACGGCAAGCGTGCTCGTCAGGCGGGGGTATTCCGACCCTGCGCACGCGCAGGCCTTCCTCGAAGCCGACATCCCCGAGCACGACCCGTTTCTTCTCGGCGATATGGAGCGGGCATGCGCTGCCATTCGCGCGGCGATCGCCGGTGGAAGACCGATCTGCGTGCATGGCGACTACGACGTCGACGGCATCTGCGCCACGGCTCTCGCGGTCTCAGTGCTGCGCGAGCTCGGCGCGGAGGTCTCGTGGCACCTGCCGAGCCGCTTCGAAGAGGGTTACGGCTTGTCCGGCGAGACGCTGACACGGATCGCCGGCGAGGAAACCGGGTTGGTTCTCACAGTCGACTGCGGGATCACGGCGGTCGAGGAAGTCGCGCATGCCAAGGAGCTCGGGCTCGAGGTCGTCGTCACTGACCACCACCGGCCGGTCGAGGCGCTTCCCGACTGCCCCGTCGTCGCGACTCGTCCTTCCGAGTACCCTTTTCCCGAGCTCTGCGGAACCGGGGTCGTCTACAAGCTCGCGCAGGCCCTCGGCGCGGCCAGCCTCGACCGCCGGCTCGACCTGGTCGCTCTCGCCACGGTCGCGGACGTCGTCCCGCTTCTCGACGAGAACCGAGGTCTGGTCGCCGCGGGTCTGAAGCGGCTTGCAGTGACGACGAACCCCGGCCTGCGTGCGCTCATGGGAGCCGCGCGGGTCGACCCCGCCACCGTCGATGCAGGCGCGATCGGCTTCCGCCTTGCCCCGCGGATCAACGCCGCTGGCCGGCTCGGGCATCCGGGCACTGCGCTCGAGCTCCTCCTGACGGACGACCCGAAGGAAGCCGATCGGCTCGCGGCCGAGCTCGAGACGCTCAACCGCGACCGCCAGGCGGTCGAAGACCGGATCCTGCGTGAAGCTCTGGCCCAGGTCGCCGAGTGGCCGGAAGCGAAGCAGCGCCGCCGCGGATACGTTCTCGCAGGCGAAGACTGGCACCGCGGCGTGATCGGGATCGTCGCATCGCGTCTCGTCGAGCGCTTCCACCGCCCCGTCGTGCTCATCGCGGGCGGCGACGAGGAATGGACGGGCTCCGGCCGCTCGATTCCGGTTTTCGACCTGCACGGCGCACTCGGCGCCTGCGCCGGCCTGCTCGGCCGCTGGGGTGGACACAGGGCGGCCGCCGGTCTCTCTATCCTCCCGGAGAACGTCGAAGCCTTTGCCGAGGCCTTCGCCGCCCGCGCGGCGGAGGATCTCGCCGAGGAGGATCTCGCGCCCGTCGTGCGCGTGGACGCGGTCGTTCGCGGCACCGAGCTGACCCTTGACCTCTGCTCGGAGCTCGAGCGCCTGGCGCCGTTCGGTCTGGGGAATCCTGGCGTGACCCTGCTCGCGGTCGCGTGTGAGCTCTCCGAGCTCGGCTCGGTGGGGGAGGGCAAGCATCTCAAGCTCGCAGTGACGGCCGACGGCGCTCGGTCAGGGGCGATCGCCTTCGGGCAGGGAAGCCAGCTCGACCGCTACCGGCGGCAGGTGTCCTACGACGTCGCCTTCAAGCTCGCGGCGAACCAGTGGAACGGCGCGGTCTCACCGCAGCTCGTCGTCAAGCGGATCTTCGACACGCCCGAGCGCTTCGAGGACCTGCGCCTCGCGCTCGTCGCTGAATGGAAGGCGGGTCCGGAGGGATGGTCGGAGTTCGCCCGCGGGGTCTTCACCGAGCTCGGCATCGCCGAGGGCGGCTCGTGGCGCTCGCTCGTCGAGTCGGAGACCTTCCTCACCGCTTTGAAGGAGCCAATGTCCTTGGCGGCATAGGTAGTTCCAGAGCGCCCCTCGCTAGAATGGGGTCATGGCGGATACGGTTCTGACAGCTTCCGCCGAGCGGCATCACGAGGCGTTCGAGGAGCTGCTCTCGGAGGTCGAGGAGTACAACCCCGAGGTTGATCGGGACCTGCTCGAGCGCGCGTACCGGTTCGCTTGCGAGGCGCACGAAGGCCAGCAGCGCCGGAGCGGGGAGGACTTCGTGCTCCACCCGATCGGAGTGGCGAAGATCCTGGCGGAGCTCGGGAGCGACGAGTCCACCCTGGCCGCCGGGCTCGTGCACGACGTCGTCGAGGACACTCCCGCGACGATCGAGGAAGTCCGCGCCGAGTTCGGTGACGACGTGGCGACGCTCGTCGAGGGCGTCACGAAGCTGACGCGAATCCAGTTTCAGAGCCGCGAACAGGCCCAGGCGGAGAACTACCGCAAGATGATCGTGGCCATGGCGCAGGACCCCGACGTCATCCTCATCAAGCTCGCGGACCGGCTTCACAACATGCGGACGATCGAATACCTCGGGAAGCAGAAGCAGCTGCAGAAGGCCCGCGAGACGCTCGAGGTCTATGCGCCGCTCGCGCATCGCCTCGGCATCCACTCCATCAAGTGGGAGCTCGAGGATCTCGCCTTCGAGACCCTTCACCCGCGGAAGTACTCGGAGATCGAGGCGATGGTCAACCAGCGCCGGGCGGATCGCGAGAAGTTCGTGGAGGCCGCCGGCAAGAACCTGACGAAGGAGCTCGACAAGGTGGGCATCCCGGCGGAGATCTCCTTCCGCGCGAAGCACTTCTATTCCATCTACGAGAAGATGGCCAAGCGCGGGAAGGAGTTCAACGAGATCTACGACCTGACCGCGATGCGCGTGCTCGTCGACCACCAGGGCAAGGAGGGCGAGCGCGACTGCTACGGGGCTCTCGGCGTCATCCACTCCCTTTGGAAGCCCATGCCCGGCCGCTTCAAGGATTACGTGGCCATGCCCAAGTTCAACATGTACCGCTCCCTGCACACGACGGTGATCGGGCCGGAGGGCAAGCCGCTCGAAATCCAGGTACGGACGCGCGAGATGCACCGCACCGCCGAGTACGGCATCGCCGCGCACTGGCTCTACAAGGGGAAGAAGGGAAAGAAGGCGGAGGCCGAGCAGCTCGCCTGGATGCAGCAGCTCGCCGACTGGCAGGCCGAGGAGTCCGATCCGCGCGAGTTCCGGCGCGCCTTCCCGGAGCTCGCCTCCGACGAGGTGTACGTCTTCACGCCGAAGGGCGAGGTCAAGAATCTTCCGGCGGGCGCGACCCCGATCGACTTCGCCTACTCGGTGCACACCGACGTGGGCCATCGCACCGTCGGCGCGAAGGTGAACGGGCGCATTGTCCCGCTCCACTACCGCCTGCAGAGCGGGGACTTCGTCGAGATCCTCACCTCGAAGGGCGCTGGACGCGGCCCCTCGCGCGACTGGCTCTCCCTCGCCACCTCGTCGCGCGCACGCAACAAGATCCGCCAGTGGTTCAGCCGCGAGACGCGCGAAGGAACCGAGCACCGCGGCCGCGAGAGTCTCGAAAACGCCCTCAAGCAGCACAATCTTCCGTACAAGAAGCTCGCGGGCTCCCCGCTGCTCGCGCAGATCATCCGCGAGATGGGCTTCAAGAAGGCCGAAGATTTCTATCTCGCACTCGGCTCGGGGAAGCTTCAGGTCTCGCAGGTCGTGAACAAGGTGCTCGGACGGCTCAAGACCGAGGAGGTCGTCCAGGAAGAGCCGATCCCGTTCAAGCCGAAGGCCCGCGAAGCCGTCGCGTCGCAGAACTTCGGCATCTCCGTCCCGGGCGTCGAGGACGTGCTCGTCCGCCTCGCCAAGTGCTGCACGCCAGTGCCGGGAGACGAGATCGCCGGCTACATCTCGCTGGGCAAGGGGATCACGATCCACCGGCTTGACTGCCCGAATGTGAAGGCGCTTATGCGCAACCCGGAGCGCTTCACCGATGTCGCCTGGGACGGGGGCGCTTCTCAGAGCTTCCGCGTCCAGATCGCCGTCGTCTCATGGGACCGCCCACGCCTCCTCGAGGACGTCGCCCGGACCTTCGCCGAGCACGGCGCGAACATCGTCGAGTACGGCGGCCATGTCGAAGACCAGATGGCGAAGAACTGGTACGTCGCCGAGGTGGGGGACATCAAGGCCCTCCGCGGCCTTCTGAACGCGCTACGCAACGTCGACTCCGTCTTCGACGCCTACCGCGTTACGCCGTCGTAGTGCCCGAAGGGGTCCTCGCGGTCCTGCGGGAGCTCGAGCGCGCCGACGAGCAGATCGGCGCGGCGCTCGCGGATCTCGACCGGCTGAAGAGCGAGCTCGACTCCGTGCGGGCCAGGGTGGACGAGCTCCAAGGATTCGCCGCCCGGCTTCCCGCCGAGCGCGAGGCGCGGGCTGGCGAGCTCGAGCGCTCGAGAGCGGAGGCCCTGGCGGCACAGGGGTTGCTGGAGGAGGCAGAGGCGGCCGTCCGCTCAGCCGAGCCCGAGAATGTGCGGGAGGCGGAGCGGTTCCACGTTCGCGCACGCGACCGCGCATCGGTCGCGGAGCGGCGCGTCGCGGAAGCGGCCGTGGCAGCAGAGGATCTAGAGAACCGAGTCGAGGAGGCCGCGATCGAGGGCCACGAGCTCCAAGCGCGCGCTCGAAAGCTCGCCGAGGAGCTTAGGGGCCGGCCACGCATCGCCGAGGGTGCCGGCAAGGAGCCGGGGACGGCCCTCGACGGGGTGGAAGCATGGACCGAGGTCGCCCGCGCATCGCTCTTCGTGGCCAGGGGCCAGCTCTCAGCCGAGCGGGAAGCGATCGTCCGCCAGGCGAACGAGCTCGGCGGGCTCGCTCTCGGCGAGCCGGTGAGCGCGATGGGCACGGGTGCCCTCACGCGCCGCGTCGAGCAGGCGCTCGGGTAGCGGAAAAGTCCCTCGTTCGAGGGACGTTTCACTCGTTCGAGGGATCAAGTTCGGCCGTTCCTCACCCGTTCGGGGGATCGGCGGACGACGTCGACCACCTGCGCGAGATCAATACGACGCGCGGCCACGTCGCGGGCGACAGGGCCTTTGAAGTCGAATCCGATGCGGCGACACCGGTCCGCGCCGAGCCGCTCGTCGCGCTCGCCGACCGCGCCGCCTACCGGGCGAAGTTCAGCGACCGGAACTCTGTCGCCGTGGCGCCCGAGGGAGATCCGGTCGACGAGGCCGAACGCGACCTGTACGACGCCTCGCGCTAGGCGTGACCAGCCCTTCAGCAACCCTCGTATCGGGCCGGCGCTCGCACCCGCTCGTCGGCGACCTGCGCGCGAGCGAGATCGTGTCGTCGGGGGAGGCGTTCTTCGGCGCGCGCGTCCGGGCGCTCATGGTCACCCTCGGGGCGAAGGACACATCCACGGAGGAGCACACACGCCGCGTCGCCACGCTCGCCTTCGAGATCGGCGAGCAGATGGGTCTCTCGCGCACACGCCTGCGCAGCATGGCGATCGGCGGCTTCCTGCACGACATCGGCAAGCTCTCCATCCCACCGACGCGATCCTGCAGAAGGGAGGACCACTCGACGACGACGAGTTCGCCTTCATCAAGACGTCACGCGCCTCGTGCTCGACCATCACGAGCGCCTCGACGGCCGTGGCTATCCCCGTGGCTGAAAACTGACGACCTCGACCTCGCCACCCGGATCCTCGGCACGGTTCAGGGGCTCGGCGCCCGCTGGCCGCGCGCCTCGCCTTTCCGAGCTAGAGCTCGTCAGTGCCCGTGGTGGGCGTGCACGACCGCATGCCCGCGCCCGCGCGCGATCAGCGCCCGGTTCACCGGGAAGGCGGCCACGAAGGCAATGGCGAGGGCGATCGCGAGGCTGCCCCAGAAGAGGAGGTCTTCCAGGCCGGCGTCCATCGCGCCGGGCCAGATGAGGACGATCGTGTTGTCGACGATCTCCATCACGGCGATCGAGAGCGTGTCGGATGCGAGCGCCAACCCCACCGCGGTCGCAAGCGCGATTCCGCCGCGAAGGAGCGGGACGAGCGTGAACGAGTAGCCGAAGATGAACGCGAGGACGACCGCGATCGCGATCGACGCGGCATTGCCCCAGCCGAGCGCGGTCGCGATCACCAGGCCCAAGACCTCTCCGATGGCGCAGCCGGTGAGACAATGGAGAGTGGCCGAGAACGCGAGGCGGTTCAGGCTTGCCACGGTACGCCGCCCGTGTCCCAGCCGACGAGGCTGTGCGGGGAGATCAGGACGGCCACGCGCTCGAGCAGCGCGCTGTCCTCGGGCCCGAAGGCGGCCGGCGTGTCGGAGTCGATGTCGATCTCGCCGACGACCTTGCCCTCGTAGACGATGGGCACGACGATCTCGCTCCGCGTCGAGGGGAAGCAGGCGAGGTAGCGCTCGTCGGCGTTCACGTCGTCGACGACCTCCGTTTGCCCGCTTGCGGCGGCCGCGCCGCATACTCCCTGGCCGATGGGGATGCGGACGTGGTCGGTGGCCTGCGGCCCCTTCCACGGCCCGAGCACGAGGTCTTCCTCTTCGACAAGGTAGATCCCGACCCACGAGTAGTGGTCGAAGCGGTCGTGCAGAACCTCGACCGCCTGCCGGAGAACCTCGTCGGCCTCCGATTCCCTGTTGACGATGCGGTCGACCGCCTCGAGCGCCCCGGAGTAGTCGCTCATGACGGGATTGCGAGCTCGAGGTCGGCGCCTTCGAAAGCACGAAGCGAGTCGCGGTAATCCTCCGGAACGGGATGGGGGCGGCGTTCAGCGAGGTCGACGAGGACGAGTGTCTGCTCCGCGGTGCACATGAGCGCGTCGTCGTCCACGCGGTAGGCCGCGTACTCGCTCGTCAGGCTGGAGCGGCCGATCCGCTTCATCCGCACGAAGACCTCCACGAGATCGTCGAACAGGGCCGGAGCCTCGTAGAGCACATGGGAGGCGCGCATGACGAACTCGCATGCGCCCAGGTCGGCGTGCAATAGCCCCACGTGGCGCAGATACTCGACCCGCGCATCGTCGAAGTAGGGCAGATAGCGCCCGTAATAGACGATTCCCTGCGCGTCGGTGTCGGAGAAGCCCACGCGCGTGACTGCGGAGTACTTGAAGGGAGGCTTGCGCTCGGTGGCCTGGCCGAGATTCATGGATCGCATCGTAACCGCGGCCGTCTTGCGCTTTTTCCAACAATTTGAGAGAGTCAGGCCGCGTTTGCACCCGACGGAGGCCAACGAACGTTGCACCACGCCTCCGGCAGCGACGCTGGGCGCTGTCTCATCCTGTACGGCTCGCCGTCGAGCGACCTGCAGAACGATGTCATCGAGTACTGGTTCGGTGCGTTCCTGACGAACCACTTCGCCGGGTTCGACGACGACGGGAAGAACCTCGACGTCATCGGGATCAACACGCCGTTCACCGGCTCGACGATGTCGTTCAACGGCGGTGACAGCGCCGACCACCAGTTCTTCGACGACGCCGCGTTCATCACGACGAGCGGGATCCTCGATCCGGCGACATATCCGCAGTTCGAAAGCTGGGTGGCGGCCAAGTACGACCGTCCGGGCGGGCCGTTCGACCCGCACAACGGGACGAGGTACGCCTACTCGCAGATCGCCGACCAGACGTTCAAGCGCTTGACCCATACGGTGAACGTCCCGGCCGGGGAGCAAGTATGTCGTTCTGGACCTCCTACAACACGGAGTTCGACTGGGATCACCTGTTCGTCGAGGCTCACACTGTGGGCCAGGATGACTGGACGACCCTCGAAGACCTGAACGGCAACAACGATCAGACGACCGGCGAGAGCTGCAAGCCCGAGAACGGGCCCGGCGGCTGGCGCACGATCCACCCGTTCATGGATCACTACCAGACGATCGTCGGTGCCGACTGCGTGCCTCATGGCACGACCGGCGATTGGTGGGCGATCAGCGGAAACTCGGGCGGTTGGCAGCAGTGGAATGTCGATCTGGCCGGACCGGACGGCCGCTTCCTCGGGAAGCAGATCGAGGTGTCGATCAGCTACGTGAGCGACTGGGCCTCGCAGGGCCTGGGCGTCTTCGTCGTCGACATCGCGGTCTCGACCGGAGAAGGCTCGACCGACTTCGAGTCGAGCGACGGTGGCTGGACGATGCCGCCTGCGCCGGCCGGCAGTGCTCCGAACACGAACACCTGGATCGTCACCGACGCGACCGGCTTCCCCGAGGGAGCCGTCGTCGCAACGCCCGACACCCTCTACATGGGCTTCGGGTTCGAAGGCATCACCGACGCCGCTACCCGGAACGAAGTGATGGGTAAGGCGATGGACTACCTGCTGAACTAGGCAGGTTGAGTCAGCTAGCGAGGCCCTCGCCGCGAATCACGGCGAGGGCCTCGTCGCGCTTGCGCTCCATGAGGTCCGGCGCGAGCGCTTCGAGGTTGAGCCGCAGGAGCGGCTCGGTGTTTGACGGGCGCACGTTCAGGTGCCAGTCCTTCGCCGTCACGGAGATCCCGTCGAGGTGGGAGATCTCGCCTTCGCCGCCGAAGTGTTCTTTCAGCTCCTGCAGTTTGAGCGCGACGTCCGGCACGGGCGTGTTGATCTCGCCGGTGATGAAGTAGCGCTCGCGAAAAGGCCGGAGCAGCTCCGAGAGCGGCTTCCCGCGCTTGGAGACGAGCTCCAGCATGAGGAGCGCGGGAATCGTCCCGGAGTCGGCCTGGTTGAAATCGCGGAAGTAGTAGTGGCCGGAGACCTCGCCGCCGAAGAGGGCGCCCTCCTTTCGCATGCGCTCCTTGATGAACGCATGGCCGACCCGGTTGACGAGCGGCGTGCCGCCGTGCTGCTCGACGATGTGCGGCACTGCCCAGCTCGCTCGAACGTCGTAGATGATCTTTGCGTCGGGTTCCTTCTCGAGCATGGACTCGGCGAGAAGCGCGGTCACGAAGTCGCCCGGGACGAACTCCCCGGTGTCGTCCACGAAGAAGCAGCGGTCGGCGTCGCCGTCGAAGGCGATCCCGAGGTCTGCCTGCTCTTCCTTCACCTTGCCGACGATGAACTCGCGGTTTTCGGCGAGAAGCGGGTTCGGCTCGTGGTTGGGGAAGGTTCCGTCCGGCTCGAAGAAACAGCGCACCGCATTTACGGGCACGCGCTGGAGGATGGGCGGCAGCATCGCGCCCGCCATGCCATTTCCGGCGTCGATGACCACCCGAAGCGGCTTGACCTCGCCCACGTCGATGAAGGAGAGGACGCGCTCGACGAAGGCGGGGTAGATGTCGACGGTCACGGCCGGCGGGTCGGCCGCTAGCTCTGGGCTGTGGATCTTCTGGGCCCGGTCGCGCACGTCCAGGAGGCCCGAATCGCCGCCGACTGGGAGAGCGCCTCGGCGGACGATCTTCATCCCCGTGTACTCCTTCGGGTTGTGCGAGGCGGTGACCATGACGCCGCCGTCGAGGTCGAGGTCGCCGACCCCGAAATAGAGCATTTCGGTGCCGATCATCCCGATGTCCTTGACCTCGGCGCCCGCATCGGCGGCCCCCCGCATGACCGCCCTCGCGATCGACGGGGACGAGACGCGCATGTCGCGCCCGACTGCGACCGCCTTGGGCTCGAACTGCTCGACGTAGCCTCGGCCCACCGCATAGGCGCCCGCCTCGTCCAGCTCGGACGGGTAGATCCCGCGCACGTCGTACGCCTTGAAGGCCTTTGGGTCTAGGGCCATGCAGCCGCGATCTTACGGCGGGTCTCTTCGAGCGCTTCCGGAAGAACCTTCAGGTCGGCGAGGACGGGCATGAAGTTCGTGTCCCCGGCCCAGCGCGGGACGACATGCATGTGCACGTGGTCGACGACCCCGGCCCCGGCGATGCGGCCGAGGTTCCAGCCGAGGTTGTAGCCCTGCGGGGCCATCGTCTCCGCGAGAGCTCCGAGAGCGCACGATGCGAGCTGGTGCACCTCGGCGGCCTCGTCCCGGTCGAGCCCGCCGAAGTCGCCCTCGTGGCGGGTCGGCGCGATCATGAGGTGGCCCGAGGCGTACGGGTACTTGTTCAGAAGCACGAACGCGCGCTCGCCGCGGTGGACGACGAGGCCGTTCTCGTCGTCGGCCTCGAGCGCACGGCAGAACAGGCATCCCTCCAGGTCGTCGGCCTGCTGGATGTACTCCAGGCGCCACGGGGCCCAGAGCTGCTTCACCCCTGGATCACAACCAACGGCGCCAGCGGAACACGCCGAGGAGCGCGATTCCGAGCACCACCATCAACCCGACCACGACCCAGAAGCCCTCGGCGCCGCCCTCGCCCGGGACGTGCGTGTTCATCCCGAAGATGCTCGCGATCAGCGTGAGCGGGAGCAGGATGACGCTGACGACGGTGAGAAGCTGGAGCCGGTATTGCTGGCGGTGAGAGATGATCGACTCGTTCGTGTCCTCGAGCGCCTCGACCACCTCCTTGTAGTTGTCGAGAAGGTCCCAGATGCGCTCGGCTGCGTCGACGATGTCGTCGAAGTAGAGCTCGAGGTCTTGGGGGAGGAAGCGCTGTGTGTGGCGCTCGAGCAGGCGTAGGGTCGCGCGCTCGGGCTTGATAATCTTGCGGTACGCGATGATCTCCTGCTTCGCGTCGGAGATGTCGCGGACGATCTCCTCGCTCCGACGCGCCTCGAGCTCGTCCTCGATCGCGTCCAGCTTGTGCCCGATCTTGTCCAGAATCGGGAAGCAGTAGTCGAAGAGGTCGTCGAGGACGTGGTAGAGCAGATATCCCGGCGCCTTCGAGAAGAGCTCGTCGCGAAGCTCGTCGTCTTCCTCGCAGCGGCGGAAGAGGTAGGTGACGGGCAGAAGCTCGACGTTTGCGAGCGTGATGAGGAAGTCCTGGCCGAGGAAGACGTCGAGCTCGGCCGCGTTCAGCCGCTGGACCGTCTTGTCGTAGATCGGGAAGTGGAGGACGATGAAGAGGTATTCCGGGTACTCGTCGATCTTCGGCCGCTGCCGCTTCGAAAGGACGTCCTCGATGTCGAGCTCGTGGAAGCCGTAGCGGTCGGCGAGATACGCGGCCTCGAGCGGCCCCGGTTCGTTGATGTGGATCCAGGTGAGCCCGTTACCGGAGAGCTCGGCGATCCGAGGCTCGGTCCGCTCGACGAGAGGACCCGTTTCGCCGCGGGCCCGTCCACGCCTGATGCGGGGGAGAGTCGGCCGTGTCATCGGTACTGAGGGGATCGTCGAGTTGCATGCCCAGAGTACGAGATTGTACTCCGAACCCCTCGTTATGCCTGCAAATTCCAGGGCTCGCAGGACAAAGCGGCTTTACCCGCGGAGTACACTCAGACGGTGAAGATCTGCGCCAATTGCGGCGAGGAAAACCCCGATCGCTTCCGTCTTTGCGGGTTCTGCGGAACGCCATTCGCCGCGGCCGAGGCGCCACAAGAAGTGCGGAAGACCGTCACGGTCGTCTTCTCGGACCTCGTCGGCTCGACGAGCCTCGGCGAGTCGATGGACTCGGAGTCGCTGCGCGAGCTTCTCCATCGTTACTTCGAGGCTATGCAGAATGTGCTCGAGCGTCAGGGCGGAGCCGTGGAGAAGTTCATCGGCGATGCGATCATGGCGGTCTTCGGGCTGCCGAAGCTCCGCGAGGACGACGCGCTCCGCGCGGTGACCGCGGCGATCGAGATGCAGGATGCCCTCGCGGCCCTGAACGACGAGCTCGAGCGAGGTTGGGGGGTGAGGCTTGCGAATCGAACCGGCGTGAACACCGGAGAAGTGGTCGCAGGGGACGTCACGGCCGGCCAGCGGCTCGTCACGGGGGACACGGTGAACGTCGCAGCCCGTCTCGAACAGGCCGCCACGGCCGGGGAGGTGCTTCTCGGAGACCTGACGTATCGGCTCGTCCGCGACGCGGTCGAGGTGGAAACCGTCGCTCCCCTCGACCTGAAGGGAAAGGCGGAGCCGGTGCCCGCCTACAGGGTGCTCGGCCTCAGGGAGGTCGACTCGGCGGCCGAAGGGCACGAGGGTCCGCTCGTCGGCCGAGATCGAGAGTTGGGGCACCTCCTCTCGGCCTTCTCCGAGGCGGTCGCGCACGATAGCTGCAGGCTCGCGACCGTGTTCGGAAGCCCGGGGATGGGAAAATCGCGCCTGGTCGAGGAGCTCGTCACGCAAGTCGGGCGAGCGGCTGCGGTCGTGCGCGGGCGCTGCCTCTCGCACGGCCGCGGCATCACCTTCTGGCCGGTAGTCGAGATCGTCCGAAAGGCAGCAGGAATCCTCGAGGAGGATCCGCCCGATGTGGCGCGGGCGAAGATCGCGGACCTGGCGCATGACGACGCAGTGGCTCGACGGGTAGCCGCAGCCGTCGGTCTTTCCGGGGAGGAGTTCCCAGTCGAAGAGACCTTCTGGGGCGTGCGCAAGCTTCTCGAGATCATGGCGGCGGCCAGACCGCTCGTCGTCGTGTTCGAAGACGTGCACTGGGCGGAGTCGACGATGCTCGACCTCGTCGAACACGTCCTTGGGTCGTCGGAGCGCGCGATCCTGCTCGTTTGCCTCGCCCGCCACGAACTGCTCGACATCCGCCCGGCCTGGGAAAAGCTATCCGCGTCGAGCGTCGTCTCCCTCGACCCGCTTTCACCGAGCGATGCGGCGCGTGTGGCGGAAAACCTGCTCGGGAACGCGGAGCTCGATCCCAACGTCCGCGCCCGCATCGTTGAGGCCGCCGAGGGCAATCCACTCTTCGTCGAGCAGATGCTTTCGATGATGGTGGACGAGGGCGCGCTCCGTCAGGAGGACGGTCGCTGGGTGCCCGTTGGGCGCGCCGACGAGATTTCCGTCCCCCCGACAATCCAGGCGCTGCTCGGGGCCCGCCTCGATCTCCTCGGACCCGAAGAGCGTGCGGTGATCGAGGCTGCTTCCGTCGCGGGTCTCGTCTTTCCCGAGGACGCGCTGCACGAGCTCGTTTCGGACGAAGTAGGCGGTCAGCTCGCGAAGCTCATCCACTCGCTGTGCCGGAAGCACCTCGTCCAGACAGGGGTTGAGTCGATCGGTGGCGGAGTCCACTATCGCTTCGCGCACGCCCTCGTTCGCGAGGCCGCTTACCAAGGGATGCTGAAGCGAACACGCGCGACACTGCACGAGCGGTTTGTCAGCTGGGCCGACCGGGTCAACGAGGACCGCGACCGGGCCGTCGAGTTCGAGGAGATCCTCGGCTACCACCTCGAGCAGGCCCACGGGAACCTGACCGAGCTCGGCCCGCTCGACGAGCACGGCATGGAGCTCGGGCGCCGCGCCGCGGAGCGTCTTTCGTCCGCGGGTCGCCGGGCGTTTGCCCGCGGGGACATGCCCGCAGCGGCGAATCTTCTGCGTCGCGCCGTCATGGTTCTGCCCGAGCGCGATCCAACCAGACTCGAGCTCATCCCCGATCTCGGCGAGGCCCTCCTGGAAGTGGGGGAGTTCCCCTGGGCTGAACTCTTCCTCGAAGAGGCGATCGAAGCGCGACACGACGGAGAAGGGCTCGCGCCTGCGCTCGCGGAACTGTTTCTCATTCGCTTGAAAGCCCAGGCCGGCTCCGCGGAACGGTGGAGCGAGCGCCTCGTCGAGGAGGCGTCTCAGATGGTCGAGCAATCCAGCGGCGAGAAGGATGACGCGATGCTCGCCACGATCTGGCGCCTGCTCGCCTGGGCGCACGGCACCTCGGGGCGCTACGGGCTCGCAACCGTCGCTGCCGAGCGGGCGATGGAGCATGCACGGATCGCCGACGAGGGACGGCAAATCCGGCTCGCCGCAGTCCATTACGCACTGGCCGCTCTACATGGACCGACGCCGGTTCCGGAGGCGATCGAGCGCTGTGAGGCGATCGCCGCCGAGGCTGAGGGAGACCGGCGAACGCAAGGGCTCGTGACCAGCATCCTCGCGGCGCTCCTTGGAATGCGCGGGGACTTCGACCGTGCGCGACGCCTCTCCGCTGAGGCCAAGGCCCTGCTGGGAGAGCTCGGGCCGACAGTTGCGGGCGCGTCCACCTCGCTCGAGTCTTCACGGGTCGAGTCTCTCGCCGGAGATCTTCCGGCTGCCGAGCGAGCACTCCGCCGCGACTACGAGGCCCTCACCCAACTCGGAGAGAGGTACCTTCTTTCAACCGTGGCCGGCGAGTTGGCGCGTGTCCTGTACGCGCAGGGCCGTCTCGACGAGGCGGAGAAGTGCAGTCGTCACGCGCAGGAGATCGCGGATCCGGACGACGTTGCGTCGACGACGCTCTGGCGCACGGTGCAGGCCAAACTCCTCGCCCACAAGGGGAACCGCGATGCCGCACTCATTCTCATCGGGGAGGCCGTGGATCTCCTCAAGAACACCGACTCCGTCGTCGCGCAAGCCGAGACCCTTGCCGATCTGGCTGAAGTCCTCCGGCTTTCAGGCCGGCGTAAGGATGCCGACGACGTGCTCGAGGGCGCGGTCGAGCTATTCGAAGCGAAGGGAAACGTCGCCGCCGTGGAAGCGCTTCGGGTTCCTGCGGCGTCGGGTTAGCGCATGTGCCCGTTGTGGTTGCTGATGAGCGTCGCGACGTAATCGCCGTCGATCAGCTTCGCAACGCCTGTCAAGCAGGGCAGCTCCGAGCTAGCCGGGGTCGGTGAGCTGCAGCGCTTTGAAATGATCTGCAGCTTGCAGCCGTTCAGGCACTCCGTGTAGATCAGAACGAACTTCTTCACGGTGAGCGAGGACGGGATCAGCGTGCTGTCCCAGCGTAGGGGGAAGGCAAGCGGCGGGTCGAAGGTTCCCGGAATCTCCGCATGGAACCAGTCACCACCCCGGCAGATCGCCTTTTTCGGACACGTGAACGGTGCGGAGACCTCGTCGATCGACGCGGTCGTGTCAATAGGTGACCTCGTGATGATCGCCTGGCCGATCAATGGGTCGGTGCCCGTCGCGACTCCGGTGCCGGTCGGATCCGTGGTCAGCGCGACCGTGGCGCCTTCTGGAACGAACGAGGAGGCCGAGCCGGACTGGAGGCGAATCGTTGTCGTCTCCGTCGCAAACACCGAATCTTGCTTCGGGTCGGAGGTGGGGGCGTCGTTGACGGTTTCGTCGAAGAAGGCGGTCAGCTTTGCTGATGCAGTGCCTTCTGCCTCGGGCACGCGCGCAACGAAGTCGATGGTCGAGGTCGCTCCGCCCGCAAGCTTTCCAATCGTGCAGGTCGGCGCTCCGTCGACAGAGCAGGAACCGACGCTCGGGGTCGCCGATACAAGGACGAGCCCTCCGGAGAGGTTCAGGTCGGCCGTCACGTGAGTGGCGGCCTGCGGCCCGGCGTTTTCGACCGTTGCGGAGTAAGAGACGAAGTGAGGTGGCGAGTTCGGTTCGGAAGGAGCGACAGTTGCCGGATCGCCGACGATGTCGACGCAGACACCCGGCCCGCTCGTCGAGCACACTTCGTTGGGGCTCGCGATCGACCCGACGGCACCGCCCAGGAGGAGGATTGCTGCCGCCGACGCGAGCACGATCAGGTTCACGAATCTCCGCATTTCCTCCCCTTGTCCTCGGAGTCCCGGACGATGAATCCCGTTGATGGTCTCACGGCGGCGAAGCGACGTCAACACGGCTCGAACCCGAAACGACATGCGCTTGACAGATCCTGTGCCGGAATCCCGGCTGGCTCGGGTCGTGTAGTCAAAAGTTGCGATGAGCTCCTGCCCCGGGCGGATCTGGCCCGTGAACTCCTGAGGAGGGGCGACCTCGGTCGGGACGCGTTGGCCATTCCGGCCGACTACCGCAGCCGTGACGTACAGCTCCCCGACGTCGCAGGGCTCGGTGCCGGAGAGGTGAAGCGCGGCTGCGTGGGCTCCGAACCCCGACGCCCGTATCGAAGGTTCGAGCTGCCTTGCATCGCACAAGGATGCGTCGCTGGTGGAATTGCTGTCGACCGCCTTCGAGGTTGGTACCGAGTCGTTGCTCACGATCGCAGCCACGATTGCGACGGCCGCCACTCCTCCGACGAAGAGGACAATCGATCAAGTGACCAAGCGGCGCATCGCCGAAGCCTGTCAACCTCCAGATCTCCGTTCAACCAGCCGAGGTCTCGTCGGCCTTGCGTGTCGGATCTGCCGGGAAGCACGAGGAAGGCATGCGTCGAGCCTGAAATGCGCCTGGCAGGAATCGAACCTGCGACCTTGCGCTCCGGAGGCGCACGCTCTATCCCCTGAGCTACAGGCGCGAGGGGCTTAGTGTACCCCTTGTGAAGTTGAGCCACCGGACGGCAACGCTCGCGCTCCGCGAGCCGTTCTCCATCTCTCGCGCGACCGACGAGACCGTGGACTCGGTGTTCGTCCGCATCGAGCACGACGGGCTCGTCGGGTACGGCGAGGCCTCGCCGCAGGAGCGCTACGGGGAGAGCCGGGATTCCGCGTCGGAGTTCCTGGCGGAGGTGGAACCGCTGCTCGGAGACGACCCGTTCGCGCTCGACGAAGTCGAGAAGCGGCTCGCATCGTTTCCGGGCGAGCACGCGGCGAAGGCTGCGGTGGACACCGCGCTCCACGACCTGTGCGGGAAGCTCGCGGGGGTCCCGGTGTGGCGCCTGCTCGGACTGCGCCGCGAAGGCCCGCCGACCTCATGGACGATCTGGCTCGGCGATCCCGACGACATGGCGCGGCGAACCGAGCGCGTCGGCGGGCGTTTCCGGCGCCTGAAGCTCAAGCTCGGTGCGACCGACGGCCTGGACGTCGAGCGCGTGCGCGCGGTGCGCGGGGTCACGGAGCTCCCCCTCCAGGTCGACGTGAACGAAGGCTGGGAGCTCGACGAGGCGCTCGACAACGTCGAAGCGCTCGCCGGTCTCGGGGTTCAGTACGTCGAGCAGCCCCTTCCTGCCGGCGACGAAGGCGGGCCGCAACTGAAGCGTGCATCTCCCGTTCCGATCTACGTCGACGAGGATTGCCACACGTTGGGCGATATCCGTGGCTGCGCGGAACGCAGCCACGGAGTGAACATCAAGCTTGCGAAGAGCGGCGGCTTGCGCGAGGCGGTGCGGATGGCCTACGCGGCCAAGGCGCTCGACCTCGGCGTCATGCTCGGGTGCATGGTCGAGTCGAGCCTCGGGATCGCCGCCGCCGCGCAGATGGCGAGCCTCTGCGATCACGTCGACCTCGACGGCAACCTTCTGCTCGGCCAGGATCCGTGGGCGGGGGTGGACTTCGTGGACGGCGTCCAGGTTCCGTCCGACCAACCCGGCCTCGGAGTGCATGAAGCGGTATCTCGTACTGGCTGAGGGCTACTCGGCAGATCCGCACTACGGGAAGACGGCGCGCGGGGTGATGCGCTACGGCGCCGACCCGGTGGTCGCGGTGGTCGACTCGGAGCGGCCTGGCGAGAGCCTGGACGGCGTTCCGGTCGTCGCAAACGTCGAGGAGGCGCTCCCCTACGAGCCGACGACGGCGCTCGTCGGCGTGGCGACCGCGGGAGGGCGGCTCCCCGAGAAGTGGCGTGCCATCCTGAAGAGCGCGCTCGTCGCAGGGCTGGACCTCGAGTCGGGAATGCACCAGTTTCTCGGGGACGATCCGGAGCTCGCCGAGCTCGCGCGAGAGCACGATGCCGAGATCCGAGACCTGCGCCGGGCGCCTGCGGGCCTGAGCGTCCCGACTGGAGAAAACCTGAAGCATGGCGCGACCGCGATCCTCACGGTGGGCTCCGACTGCGCGATCGGCAAGATGAGCGTCTCGCTCGAGCTCGACCGGGGCGCGCGCGAGTGCGGGCTCGACTCGGTTTTCGTGCCTACCGGCCAAACGGGAATCGCGATCGCGGGGTGGGGCATTGCCGTCGACGCCGTCGTGGCGGACTTCATCGCGGGAGCGGCCGAGCGCCTGGTCGTCGAGGGGGCGGGCCGCGGCGACCTCCTCTGGGTCGAAGGTCAAGGCTCGCTCGTGCATCCCGCCTACTCTGGGGTCACCCTCGGCCTGTTCCACGGGAGCGCGCCGCATTTCCTCGTCCTCTGCCACCAGGTCGGGGACGAGCACGTCCAGGATCTCCCGGCGCATCCCATCCCGTCGCTCCCGGAGCTCGTCGAGCTCCACGAGCGGATCGCGCTCCCCGCCAGGCCCGCAAAAGTGATCGCACTCGCCCTCAACACGCGGCGGCTCGACGAGGAGGAGGCTCGGGTCGCGATCGATGCGGCCGAGGAGGAGACCGGATTGCCTGCAGACGATCCTGTCCGCTTTGGACCTGCTCGGTTATTGGATGCAATCCTGCCTCGTGTCAGTCGGGTATAAGACAGACGTGACCGACGTGCGCATTTCCCGGCTCGCCGACCTCATCGTCGACTACTCGCTCGAGCTGCAGCCGAACCAGGTCTTTCGGATCGACGCGCTGGATGCCGCCTCTCCGCTCACGCTCGCGTTCTACCGCTCCGCGATCCGCGCCGGCGCGTTCCCCTATTTCAGCGTGGGACTCGAGGGCACCCTCGAGCTTCTGCTCGAGCACGGGACGAACGAGCAGATCGAGTACATCGCGCCCCAGCAGTGGGAGGAGATCGAGGAGATCGACGCGATCGCGACCATCTGGTCCGAGGCGAACACCCGCGCACTCTCGCGGGTCGATCCTGCGCGGCATGCGAACTACCTCGCCGCACAGCGGCGCCTCCACAACCGCCGGTGGGAGCGCATAGCGGCGGGCGAGATGCGGTGGTGCGGGACGCTCTTCCCGACGAACGCCCATGCCCAGGACGCGGGCATGTCGCTCTCGAGCTACGAAGACTTCGTCTACGCCGCGTGCCACGTGGACACGGGTGAGGCAGCCGATCACTGGCGGCTCGTGGCCTCGTCGCTCCGCGCCCGCGCGCATGAGCTCGACTCCGCGAGGGAGCTCCGCATCCTGGGCCCGGACACCGATCTCCGCCTGTCCGTCGACGGGCGCTCGTGGATCTCCGCGGAGGGCACGTACAACATGCCTGACGGCGAGGTCTTCACGAGCCCGGTCGAGACTGCGACCGAGGGTGAGATTCGCTACACGTTTCCCGCGATCTACCACGGGCGAGAGGTCGAGGACATTCGCCTCCGCTTCGAGGGCGGCAGCGTCGTCCACGCCGAGGCCGCGCGGGGCAACGACTACCTGAACACACTGCTCGAGATGGACGAGGGCGCGCGCATCCTCGGAGAGGTCGCCTTCGGGCTGAACTACGAGATCGACCGCTTCACCCGGAACATCCTCTTCGACGAGAAGATCGGCGGGACGATGCATCTCGCGCTCGGATCGGCGTTCACCCAGGCCGGCGGGAACAACACGTCCGGGCTGCACTGGGACATGATCTGCGACCTCCGCGAGGACGGCGAGGTGTACGCCGATGGAGAACTGGTCTGGAAGGCCGGGCGGTTCCTCCACGAGCCGGTGCCTGCGCCGGACCGGGTCGAGGCGGCCGAGCCTGCCTGATCCCCGCCACGAGCGCTTCGCGCAGGTCCTCGTCGACTATTCGACGAGCGTGAAGGAGGGCGACCTCGTTCTCATCGAGTCGACGCCACTTGCCAGGCCGCTCGTTACCGCCCTGTACCGGAGAGTCGTCCAGGCCGGCGGGCATCCCGAGGTGAGGATCGGCCTCGACGGCGCGGTGGAGGCTCTGCTCGGGGGCGGGAACGACGAGCAGCTCGGCTGGATCAGCCCGCGGCTCCGCGGCGACGCCAAGGAGGCGACCGTCCGCATCGCGATCGAGGCCGAGTCGAACACGCGCGCGTTGACCGGCACCGATCCCGCACGGCAGGCGATCTTCGCGCGCTCACGCTCTCATGTGCGCGACATGACGATGGAGCGTGCCGCTGCCGGCGAGCTCAGGCGAGTTGTCACGGCCTATCCGACCAACGCCTCGGCACAGGACGCGGAGATGTCGCTCGCGGACTACGAGGAGTTCGTCTATCGCGCCGGATTCCTCGACGAGGAGGACCCGGTCGTGTCCTGGCAGGCGCTGGGCGAGAAGCTCGCGCGCCTCGCAGCGTGGCTCGGGACGAAGAAAGAGCTGCGCGTGGTCACCGAGGGCACCGATCTCACCGTCGGCGTCGACGGGCGCACGTGGATCCCGTGCGACGGTAAGGAGAACTTCCCGGACGGCGAGGTCTTCACCGGCCCGGTCGAGACGAGCGTCGAAGGCCATGTCCGCTTCAGCTTCCCCGCGCCGCATGCGGGCCGACTCGTCCGCGACATCGAGCTTCGCTTCGAAGGGGGCGAGGTCGTGGAGGCGCATGCGTCCGAGGGCGAGCACTTCCTCAGAGAGATGCTCGCGATGGACGAGGGGGCCCGGCGGCTCGGCGAGTTCGCGTTCGGGATGAACGACTCCGTGCAGGAGTTCACCGGGCACACGCTCTTCGACGAGAAGCTCGGCGGCACCGTGCACATGGCGCTCGGGAAGGCGTATCCCGAGAGCGGTGGCAAGAACGAGTCCGCGCTCCACTGGGACCTCGTGTGCGACCTCCGCGGCGAGAGCCAAGTCCACGCGGACGGCGAGCTCGTCTATCGGAACGGCGAGTTCCTGCCCGATCTGTTCTGATCGCGCTTCTGGGAGACACGCATCTCCCGCGCGGCGCGCGTTCTCTTCCTGCGGACTGCCTCCGGATCCTCGAAGCGGCGGACGCCATCGTGCACACCGGGGATTTCACGGCGGCCTCGGTCCTCGCCGACCTGGAGCGCTTGGGCCCGGTGACCGCCGTGCAGGGGAACATGGACGATGGCGAGCTCCGCGCGACCCTTCCGGTGAGAACGACCGTCGAGCTCGAGGGGCTTCGGATCGGGCTCGTCCACGACGGCGGCCCGACGGTGGGCCGACGCGAGCGCCTGCTGGAGCTCTTCGCCGGCTGCGACGTCGTCGCCTATGGGCACAGCCACATGCCGGAGGTCACGCGATCCGGCGGCGTCTGGATCGTCAACCCGGGTAGTCCGACTGAACGGCGGCGCGCTCCAGGGCACACGATGGTCGTGATCACGGACGGGGAGCCGGAGTTGGTCGCCGTACGCGCATGACATCCGACCGGTGGCATACTATACGAACACATGTTCGCTACGCGTATCTGGATGGTGATTGCCGTTCTACTGGTCGTGGGCTTCGCGGCGCTCTCGAACGCACGGGTCTCGAACGGCGCGGGCCACGAGACGCGGCATCGCGTCCGAGGCGGCGAGACTCTCTGGTCGATCGCCGAGGCGAACTACGCCGGCGACCCGCGCAAGGCGATCTGGCGGATCGAGGAGCGGAACGGGTTGGCCGGGGCGGACATCACGGCAGGCACGGTCCTCGTCCTCCCGCCGTGAGCCGCTAGCGGGCGACGAGCGCTTCGGAATTCAACGCCGAAGTCGCCCGGGCGCTTGGCCACCACTGCAAAGAAGGCGTCCACGACCCTGGGCGAGAACTGTGTGCCGCGGTGCTCCCGCACCTCGTCGAAGGCTTCTTCGGGGCGCAGGGCGGGCTGGTACGGGCGCTCGATGGTCATCGCGTCCCAGGCGTCCGCAAAGCCCACGATTGCGGCGAGAAGCGGGAAGTCGTGGAAAGGCCGCCGAAGCGGACGGCGTCGAGGTTCTTCGCTTGGAGCCCGAGCTCCTGCGCTATGAGACCGCGATGCGCTGCACGCGGAGCGAGTGCCCGGCCGTGTACGGGTCCTTCGCCTCGACGGTGGCGTTCAGGCTTGGAAAATCGGCTTGTGCGCCATCCGACATTGAGGGCGGCCGCGCCTAAACTCCGGCTGTGGACCTCGACCTCGTCTTCCTCGGAACCTCCGGCTCGGTGCCCACCGCCAAGCGCGGGCTCGCCGGCACGCTTCTCCGCCGCGGCGGGGAGCGGATTCTCGTCGACTGCGGCGAGGGGACGCAGCGCCAGCTTCTGCGCTCAACGGTGGGGCTCGTCGAGCTTCCCCAAATCTTCCTGACGCACTACCACGCCGACCACTACCTCGGGCTCCCGGGAATGCTGAAGACTTTCGCCCTCAGGGGCCGTGAGGTGCCGCTGACCGTCTACGGCCCGCCGGGGCTCAACGATCTCTTCGGAATTCTGCGGCGCGTCTTCGGGCGGCTCAGCTACGAGCTGACCCTCGTCGAGCTGCTGCCGGGCGAGAGCGTCGCGCGGCAGGACTACCGGATCGAAGCGTTCGCAGTCGAGCACGGCCTGTCGGCGAACGGGTATGCGCTCGTCGAGGAGGCGCGCCCGGGCCGCTTCGACCTCGAGGAGGCGAAGCGCCTCGGCGTCCCGGAGGGGCCGCTCTTCGGACGCCTGCAGGACGGCGAGACCGTCGAGCTTCCCGATGGGACCGCGGTGAGCCCTGAACGGGTGCTCGGTCCAGCGCGGTCCGGGAGGACGGTCGTCCTCGCCGGGGACACGCGGGCAGCCGACTCCGTGCTCGAGGCTGCGAAGGACGCGGACGTCCTCGTCCACGAAGCGACGTTCTCGGTCGAGGAGCGGGAGCGGGCCGAGGAGACACTGCACGCCACCGCGACGAGCGCGGCCGAGCTGGCGCTCGCAGCCGGAGTGCACCTGCTGGCCCTCACCCACCTGTCGAACCGCTACTTCGGGCCGGAGATCGTCCGCGAGGCGCAGGCCGTCTTTCCCGAGACCGTCGTCCCGAAGGACTTCGATATCATCGACGTCCGCTTCCCGGAGCGGGGCGGGCCCCGGCTCGTGAAGGGCGGGGCGTTGGGCCGGCACGAGGAGGGGGAGCTGCATGACAAGGATGGTTCAGGCGATCATGGCGAGCGACCTCGCGGAGGCGGAGGAGATTCAGACCATCCTGCGCTCCGCGGGGATCCAGTCGGAGCTCGAGTCGGCCGTCGAGACACATCCGACGGCACTCGCTGACGCGCCGCAGAAGGTGCTCGTCCCGGAAGGCTCGCTCGAGGCGGCTCAGGACGCTATCGAGGCGATGACCGATCCGGATGAGCTCATCGGCGGACGCTAGACCGCCCGCGTCGCACTTCGGCGCGATCGCGGGCTCGTACGACCGGCTGCGGCCGGTCGACGAAAAGTGGTGGCGGCTCTTCGACCTGCTCGTGGCCGCGGGAGACCTGGCCGGCCGTCGCACGCTCGACGTCGGGTGCGGCACCGGCACGCTCGCCCTTGCGCTCGCGGAGCGCGGAGGGAAGGTGTGGGGGGTCGACTCTTCGCCGGAGATGCTGGCCGAGGCGCAGGCGAAGGAGTCGCGGGCTCGATTCAAGGAAGGCGCGGGCGAGGCGCTTCCGTTCAAAGACGGGTGGTTCGAGCGAGTCGTCATGCGGCTCTCGGTGCACCACCTCGACCGTCCGCGGGCGCTCGCAGAGGCGGCGCGCGTGCTCGTTCCGGGCGGGCGGATCGTGATCGCCACATTCGACCCGGAGCACTTCGGCCGGTACTGGCTGAACGATCTCTTCCCGTCGGTCGCCGAGATCGACCGCGCACGGTTTCCGGACCCATCGACACTCGAAGCCGAGCTCGAAGACGCCGGCTTCGCGGGAGTGCGGACCGAGACTCTCACTCAGCCGGGAACGCTGTCTCGCGCCGAGGCGCTGGAGCGGATTCGGGGGCAGTACATCTCGACGTTGAACCTGATCGCCCAGGCCGAGTACGAGCGGGGACTCGCCGCCGCGGAGGCACAGATTCCCGAAAAACTCGAATACCGGCTCGAGTGGCTGATCGTCACCGCAGACGCCTCTCCGCTCGACGCCGTCCGCACGCACGGCTAACCTACTGCCCGCACGCCTTTAACTCGGTCCAGAGAGGCCGGAAAGGAGTTGCTTGTGGCTGCACATGTCGATGCAGGGCGCCTTCTCCTGGATTCGGAGGCGTTGAACCGGACGATCGCCCGCATCGCCCATGAGATCGTCGAGGGGAACAGCGACCTCACGACCGTCGCGCTCGTCGGCATCCAGACCCGCGGCGTGCCGCTTGCCCAGCGGCTCCGGCGCCTGATCGAAGACTTCGGCGGCGTCGAGGTCGCGCTCGGGAGCGTCGACATCACCTTTCATCGCGACGACGTGGTCGTCCGCGGCGGTGAGCGGCCCTTACACGCCCAACCCGTCGTGAAGGCGACGAAGCTCGACTTTCCGCTCGAAGGAATGACGTGCGTCCTCGTGGACGACGTCCTCTATACCGGCCGCACGATCCGGGCCGCGATCGAGACCCTCTTCGAGTACGGCCGGCCCGCCCGCGTTCAGCTCGCATGCCTCGTCGACCGCGGGCATCGCGAGCTTCCGATCCGGCCCGACTACATCGGCAAAAACCTTCCGACCGCCCGCGGCGAGCGCGTTCAGGTGCAGCTCGTCGAGGTGGACGAACTCGACCGAGTCCTTCTCATCCCCGAAACCGAGGAGTGAACGCATGGCCGAAGTGACACCGTTGATCCGAGACGAGCTCCTGCCGCCCCGAGGCCCCGGGCGGCGGCACCTCATCTCGATCACAGACCTGACGAAGGACGACGTGGAGCGGCTCCTCGCGCTGGCACGCACGTTCTCCGCCTCGCTCGACCGCGAGGTGAAGAAGCTCCCGGCGCTCAAGGGCCGCACCGTCGTGAACATGTTCTTCGAGTCCTCGACGCGGACGTCGTCGAGCTTCGAGCTCGCCGCGAAGCGGCTCTCCGCGGACGTCATGTCGATCAAGGCGTCGGGCTCCGCGGTGGACAAGGGCGAGTCACTGAAGGACACGGCACTGACGATCGGCGCTTACGACCCCGACGTCATCGTCCTTCGCCACCCGCACATAGGCGCGCCCCAGGTGATCGCGAACACGACCACGGCGCATGTCGTGAACGCCGGCGACGGGACGCACCAGCATCCGACCCAGGCCCTCCTCGACCTCTACACGATCGACGAGGAGCTCGGCGGGATCGCCGGGTTACACGTGGCGATCGTCGGAGACGTCCTCCATTCGCGGGTCGCGCGCTCCGACATCCAGGCGCTCGTCCTCATGGGCGCGCGCGTGACCGTCGTCGGCCCGCCGCCGCTGATCCCGCGCGGGATCGAGGCCATGGGCTGCGAAGTCTCCTACGACATCGAGACGATCAAGGCCGCCGACGTGGTCTACGTCCTCCGCATGCAGAAGGAGCGCATGCTCGAGGGCGCGAACTACGTCCCGAGCCTGCGCGAGTACACCGCGCGCTGGGGCGTGACGCCCGAGCGGCTGCGACCCGGGCAGAAGGTCATGCACCCGGGGCCGATGAACCGCGGAGTCGAGATCGATTCGGTGGTGGCGGACGCGGCCGACGCGCTCATCGAGCGCCAGGTGCGAAGCGGCCTTGTCGTCCGGATGGCAGTCCTGTACGACCTCCTCACCCAAGGTCCCGTCGAGGTGAAGGTCGCTGAGATCGAGGCGGTGGCGTAGATGGCGACGGAGCAGACCCTGTTCGGCGGCAACGGCCGCAAGGATGACCTGACCTACGAGGGCGTGCGTGTCGTCGACCCGACCGAGGGCATCGACGAGACGCTGAACCTCACCGTCGAGGCGGGCGTGATCACGAAGATCGAGCCCGGCTCCGGCGGTGACTGGCGCGTCGTCGCGCCGGCGTTCGTCGATCCGCACGTCCACCTTCGCACGCCCGGGCGGGAGGACGAGGAGGACATCGCGTCCGGCACGAAGGCGGCGGCAGCGGGCGGCTACTGCGCCATTCTCGCCATGCCGAACACCGAGCCCGCGGTGGACTCGGCGGCCGTGCTCGGCGCCCTGGTCGAGCGCGCGAAGGACGACGCCGAGATCCCGGTGGGATTCTTCGCCGCGATCAGCAAGGGGCAGGAGGGCGCCGAGCTGACGGAGATGATCGAGCTCGCCGAGCGCGGTGCGGCCGGATTCAGCGACGACGGACGCCCCGTCGCATCGCCGGGCCTCCTGCGCCGTGCGCTCCAGTACCACGCGGTCACGGGCAGGCGCATCGCCGTCCACTGCGAAGAGGCAGCGCTTTCGCGCGGCGGCCACGTGCACGAGGGGCTCGTGTCGGCGGAGCTCGGGTTCGGCGGCTATCCGTCGGTGGCCGAGAGCCTGATGGTCGGCCGCGACCTGATGCTCGCCGCCTACGAGAACCAGCCGATCCACGTCCTCCATTTGTCCGCACGCGAGTCCGTCGACGAGCTGAGAAGCGCTCGTTCCGCCGGCGTGCAGGCGAGCGGCGAGGTAACCCCTCACCACCTCTGCCTGACCGACGAGGCCGTGCGGTCGCTCGACCCCAACGTCAAGATGAACCCGCCGCTTCGGGCGGAGGAAGACCGGCAGGCGCTCCTCGAGGCGCTGAAGGACGGGACGATCGAGGCGATCGCCACCGACCACGCGCCACACGCACGTCACGAGAAGGACGTTCCGTTCGAGGAGGCGCCCTTCGGGGTCACCGGCCTCGAGACGGCGTTCTCGGTTCTCTACACGCGCCTGGTCGAGCCCGGGACGCTTTCGCTCTCCGCGCTGATCGATCGCATGAGCGCCGGGCCGGCCCGCATCTACGGGCTGGAGCGGCCGCGAATCGCGGTCGGCGCCCCGGCGAATCTCGTCGTCCTCGACCTCGAGCGGACCTGGCGCGTCGAGGAGAGCGGCTTCCGGTCGCGCTCGCCCAACTCCTGGCTCCTCGGGCAGACCCTCAACGGCAAGGTCGTGGAGACCGTCGCCAACGGGAAGCTGGCCTACACGGCATGACGGGGTTTCTGGTTCTCGAGGACGGAAGCGTGTTCCACGGTCGGTCCGTAGGCGCTCACGACGTCGCCTTCGGGGAGGCGGTCTTCACGACCGCGATGACGGGCTACCAGGAGATCGTCACCGACCCGAGCTATGCGGAACAGCTCGTCTGCTTCACCGCACCGATGGTCGGCAACTATGGCGTTTCTCCCGCGCGCTCCGAGTCGACCGCGGCGCACGCGCGGGCGGTGCTCATGCGCCAGGCGACCGGCCTCGAGTGGCCGCGCTGGCTCGCGGCGCAGGGCATCGTCGCGCTCGAAGAGATCGACACGCGCTCCCTCGTCCTGCGGTTGCGGCAGCGCGGAGCCATGCGCGCGGCTGCCGTGGCCGGCAACGCCTCCGTCGAGGAGGTGCTCGCCCAGGTGCGGGTGAGGGCGGGGATGGAAGGGCAGGCGCTCGTCGCCGGCGTCTCGACCGAGACGCCCTACACGGTCGGCCGGGGCGGGGTCTCGGTCGGAGTCCTGGACTACGGGTGCAAGCGCTCGATCGTCGAGCGCGCGGTCGCCGCGGGAGCCCGCGTGATGGTCTACCCGCACTCGACCGACGCGCAGACCCTCCTCAACGCCGGCCACGACGGCATCGTCCTCTCGAACGGGCCCGGCGACCCGGCCGCGCTTCCCGCGGAGGCGGCGGTGGTCGCCGAGCTGATCGGGCGCGTGCCGCTCCTCGGCATTTGCCTCGGCCACCAGCTGCTCGCGCTCGCGACAGGGTTCGAGACCTTCAAGCTCCCGTTCGGGCACCGCGGCGCCAACCACCCGGTGCTCGACCTGCGCGCGAACCGCGTGCTCGTCACGAGCCAGAACCACGGCTTCGCGGTCAAGGGTGACCGTCCCGAGGTCGCTCATATCTCGCTGTACGACGGCACCGTCGAGGGACTCGCGCTTTCCGGTGAGCGCGCGCGTTCGGTGCAGTTCCATCCGGAGGCCGGTCCCGGGCCACACGACGCTCGCTATCTGATCGAGTCGTGGGTCGAGGAGGTGCGCGTTGCCGAAGCGGCGTGACCTCCGCTCGATCTGCGTGATCGGCTCGGGCCCGATCGTGATCGGGCAGGCCTGCGAGTTCGACTACGCGGGCAGCCAGGCGCTCAAGGTTCTCCGCGCCGAGGGCTTCCGCACGATCGTGGTCAACTCGAACCCGGCGACGATCATGACCGACCCGGGCTTCGCGGACCGGACGTACGTCGAGCCGCTCGACCTCGAATCGGTCGCGGCTGTCCTACGGCGCGAGCGTCCGGACGCGCTCCTGCCGACCCTCGGCGGGCAGACGGCGCTGAACCTCGCGACCGACCTTTCGGCGGCCGGGATTCTCGACGAGCTCGGGGTGGAGCTCATCGGCGCCGGCTTCGAGGCGATTCGCCGCGCCGAGGACCGTGAGCTCTTCCGCGAGACCGTGCGCGATATCGGCCTCAAGGTGCCGGAGTCGCTGATCGTCACGGAAGCCGAGGGGCTCCCCGCAGAGCTTCACTTCCCCGCGATCCTGCGACCGGCGTTCACCCTCGGCGGCCACGGGGGCGGGATCGTGCACGACCGCGACGGGCTCGAGGCGGGGCTCGAGCGCGGCCTCCGCGAGAGCCCGGTCGGCCAGGTGCTCGTCGAGGAGTCGCTCATCGGCTGGGACGAGTTCGAGCTCGAAGTCATGCGCGACGCAAACGACAACGTCGTGATGGTCTGCTCGATCGAGAACCTCGACCCGATGGGCGTGCACACGGGCGACTCGGTGACCGTCGCTCCGCAGATGACGCTCTCGGACGAGGCCTACCAGGAGCTTCGCAACGCGGCCGCTGCCGTGATCCGAGCGGTAGGCGTCGAGACGGGCGGCTCCAACGTCCAGTTCGCGCGCGAGCGCGAGACCGGCGCGCTGCGGGTGATCGAGATGAACCCGCGCGTCTCGCGCTCGTCGGCGCTCGCCAGCAAGGCGACCGGCTACCCGATCGCCAAGGTCGCGGCCAAGCTGGCCGTCGGCTACACGCTCGACGAGATCCCCAACGACCTCACCGGGACGACGCCCGCGAGCTTCGAGCCGACGCTCGACTACGTCGTCGTCAAGTTCCCGCGGTTCGCCTTCGAGAAGTTCCCCGGCGCGGATGAGACGCTTGGGACGCAGATGAAGTCCGTCGGCGAGGCGATGGGGATCGGGCGCACGTTCACGGAGGCCTTTCTCAAGGCGATGCGCTCCCGGGAGCTCGACTCCGGAGTCGCGACTCCATGGGCGACACTGGACGCGCTCCCCCAGGGCGTGCACCCGTGGTTCCTCTCGCAGCTCGAGCGCGCAAAATCGGACTTGTGTTGCACGCGCACGAAGTCCGACCTCGTCGCAAACGACTGGATCGCGCTGAAAAGCGCGGGGTGGTCCGACCGAGAGATCGCGACTGCGTGCAACACGAGCGAGGAAGAGACTCGTGCTGCGCGCGTCGGCTGGGGCGTACGGCCTGCCTACCGGCGTGTGGACTCCTGCGCGGCCGAGGTCGAGGCGCGCTCCAACTACCTGTACTCGACGTGGGGGGAGGAGGACGAAGCGCGGCCGGCGGGCAACTCGATCGTCATCCTCGGCTCGGGCCCGAACCGCATCGGGCAGGGGATCGAGTTCGACTACTGCTGCGTCCACGCGGCGAAGACCTTCCGCGCGCTCGGCTACGAGGCGGTCATGGTCAACTGCAACCCCGAGACCGTCTCCACCGACTACGACACATCCGACCGCCTCTACTTCGAGCCGCTCGGCGAGGAGGAGGTGCTCGAGATCTGCGCGCGCGAGAGGCCGCTCGGCGTCGTCATCCAGTTCGGCGGGCAGACACCTTTAAGACTCGCAAGAGTGCTTGAGGATGCCGGCTACGCGATCCTCGGAACGCCGTTCGGCGCAGTCGATCTCGCCGAGGACCGCGAGCGCTTCGCCGCGCTCTGCGGCGAGCTCGGGATCGACGTCCCGCCCTGGGGAGCGGCGGAGGGCCAGGCAGATGCGATCGAGATCGCGGAGGAGATCGGCTACCCGGTCCTCGTCCGCCCGTCCTATGTCCTCGGCGGGCGCAACATGCGCGTCTGCTACGGCCCGGAGGAGGTCGGAGCCGCGGCCGCGGGCGTGGGTCGCGTTCTCGTCGACCGCTTCCTCGAGGGGGCGGTCGAGATCGACGTCGACGCGCTCTGCGACGGCGCGCAGACCCTCGTCGCAGCGGTGATGGAGCACGTCGAGGAGGCCGGGGTCCACTCCGGGGACTCCTCCTGCGTTCTCCCGCCGCCTTCGCTCACGTCTGCCGCGCTCGAGCTGGTCGAGGAAACGGTCCGCAAGCTCGCGCCCGCACTCGGGGTGGTCGGCCTGGTGAACATTCAGCTCGCGGTAGTCGGAAACGAGCTCTACGTCCTCGAGGCGAACCCGCGTGCCTCACGAACGGTTCCCTTCGCGAGCAAGGCGATCGGGGTGAACCTCGTCGACGCCGCGTGTCGGCTCGCCGCCGGAGCTCGCCTCGCCGACTTGGGGCTCGAGTCCGGAGACGCGAAGGGCCACGTGTCGGTCAAGGCGGCCGTCTTTCCGTTCGCCCGCTTCCCGGGCGCCGACCCGGTGCTCGGGCCGGAGATGCGCTCCACCGGCGAGGTGATGGCGAGTGCCGCAGACTTCCCCTCTGCGATCGCCAAGGCCGAGCGCGCGGCGGGCAGGCCGCTCCCGGATGGAGGAACGGCGTTCCTCTCTGTCCGCGATTCCGACAAGGAGGCGGCCGTGGAGCTGGGCTCGAGGCTTGTCGATGTGGGTTTCGAGCTCTGCGCGACCGCGGGAACCGCGCACGCGCTTGCGGCCGCCGGCCTGCCGGTCACGAGCGTGCGCAAGGTGGGGGAGGACGGGGACAGCGCGACCGTCGTCGACCTCGTGCGGCGGCGTCGCTGTGACCTCGTCGTCAACACGCCTGCCGGCCGGGGCGCGCGCTCGGACGGCTACCTCATCCGCGAGGCTGCGCTCGTCGCCCGCGTTCCCTGCATCACGACTCTGGCGGGCGCCTTCGCGGCCGTCGAGGCGATCGCCCGAGCGCGAAGCGAGGATGCCCTGTCTCTCCAGGAGCGAGTTGCGAAGAGAACTGCTTGACGTCGTCCGGGTCGAAGACGTCGGCCCGTACCATCTCCTCCGTCTCAAGCGGGGCCGCCTCGAGTCCGGAATCCCGGGCCAGTTCTTCATGCTCGCCCCGCCCGGGCGCCTGCTGCCCCGGCCGATGAGCCTCTCGCTCGCGACCCGCACGGAGCTCGGCTTCCTCATCGACCCGGTCGGACCGGGGACGAAGGCGCTGACCGGCGTCGTCCGCGGCGAGTGCCTCAACGTGCTCGGGCCGCTCGGAAACGGATTTCGGCTCGACGTGGAGAGGCCGCTGCTCGTGGGCGGCGGGATCGGTGTCGCGCCGTTTCCGTATCTCTCCGAACGGCTCGGACGCCCGCCCGCCGTGCTCGGTTTCCGTTCGGACGCCCATGCCGAGGCGGCGGAGCTCGTCCCGAACGCCGAGGTCGTCGTCGAGCCGCGGCTCGTGACCCAGGCGATGCCTCCGGGCCACGACATCCTCGCCTGCGGACCGGAGCCGATGCTTCGCGCCGTCGCCGACCTCGCCCCGGCCGCGCAGCTCGCCTGGGAGGCGCCGATGGCCTGCGGCTATGGCGCCTGCTACGGCTGCGCTGTCGAGATCGGAGGGAAGCTCAAGCGTCTCTGCGTGGAAGGGCCCGTCCTGGAGCGCGCCGCGTGATCCTGAACGCCTCCGGCTGCCTCGACGCGCTCACTGCCCCGGACGTCGCGCAGAGCCTCGACGCCTTCGTGACCAAGACCGTCACCCCGCTTCCTCGCGAGGGCAACGAGCCGGTGCGCATCGCAGAGACCGACCTGGGGATGCTCAACTCGATCGGGCTTGCCAACCCCGGGATCGATGGCTTTCTCGCTGGAACGCTTCCGCGGCTTCTCGATCTCGGAGTATCCGTGTGGGTATCTGTGGGCGGGTTCGCAGCGCGGGAGTACGCCGAACTCTGCGCGCGGCTCGACGACGAGCCCGTCGCAGCGATCGAGTTGAACGTGTCGTGCCCGAACGTTTCCTCGCCGGAGGAAGAGGTGGAGGAGATCGTCGCGGGCGCCCGAGCGGCGACCACGAAGACGCTCTACGCCAAGCTCTCGCCATCGGTCCCGGATGTCGGGGCCGCCGCAGCCGCCGCGGCGCGCGCCGGTGCGGACGGGCTCACACTCGTGAACACGATCCGTGGTCTGGCTCTCGACGAGCGCACGCTCGAGCCGAAGCTCGGTCCAGGGGTCGGTGGTCTCTCGGGCCCGGCGCTGCGCCCGATCGCCCTCGCCGCCGTCTTCACGGCCTACCGCGAGACCGGATTGCCGATCGTCGGAGCCGGCGGGGTGGAAACCGGGGCCCATGGGCTCGAGATGATCGCCGCCGGTGCGTCGGCGTTCGCGCTCGGAACAGTGCTCTTCGCCGATCCGGAAGCGCCCCTTCGGGTGCGTGAAGAGCTCGAGCAGGAGGCGTCCGCTCGTGGCTTCGCAACCCCGCTTGCCGCCTACGCTGCGGCCCACGGCGGACCGCCGCCGACGCCTCTGCGGCGCGTCGCCTGAGGGGGCAACTGTTCGTTGCCAGCGCAGCAAAAATGCTTGAAATAGCACGGAAAATTCACACTTGAAGCATTAGACGTCGCTGCTAGAATCCCGCGCCATGCAGAGCGCCAAGACGCCCGTCCAGGCACCCATGCGGTCCCTGGATCAGAGGATGGACGCGCTCCGGCGAGCCAACGAGATTCGAGTCCGGCGAGCCCAGCTGAAGAAGGATCTGAAGAACGGCAACGCTCAGATCGAGCAGATCCTCCGCAGCCCTCCGGCGTACGTCGAGACCGCCAAGGTGTTCGACATGCTGATGGCCGTGCCGAAGTTCGGGCGTGTGAAAGCCGCGCGCTTCCTCAACCAGTGCCGCATCAGCCAGTCGAAGACGGTGGGCGGCCTGTCCGAGCGCCAGCGCACCGAGCTGGTCGGCCTCCTGCGCCGCTAGGCAGGCCGTGAAGCTCTTCGTCGTCACCGGTCCGTCGGGGGCGGGGAAGGGCACCCTCATCAGGGCGCTCATCGAGCGTCGCGGCGACCTGGAGGTTGCGATCTCGGCGACCACGCGTCCGCAGCGGCCGAGCGAGGAGGATGGGCACGACTACTACTTCCTCACGGAGGAGGAGTTCCTCGCTCGGATCGAGGGGGGCGACTTTCTTGAGCACGTCGTCTACGTCTCGGGCCAGCGCTACGGGACCCTGCGCTCCGAAGTGGCTCGGATCCACGCGGCGGGAAAGAGCGTCGTGCTCGAGCTCGAGACCAAGGGCGCGCGCGCCGTTCGGGACGCCGAGCCCTCCGCCGTCACGATCTTCATCGCCCCGCCGTCGTTCGCCGAGCTCGAGCGCCGGCTCCGCGAGCGCGCGACCGAGTCGAGCGGTGAGATCGACGAGCGGCTCGAGCTCGCGCGGGAGCAGATGCGGGAGGCCGACGACTTCGACTACGTCGTCATGAACGACGACGTCGAGCGTGCCGTCACAGAGCTTGACGGGATCGTGACGAGGGAGGCTGCGGACGTAGGTAGACTGAGCGCCACATGATGTATCCACGAATCGACGATCTGCTCGAAAACGTGAGCAACTCGCGCTACGCCCTCGTGATCGCGGCCGCCAAGCGGGCGCGGCAGATCAACAACTACCACCACCAGCTCGGTGAGGGAACGTTCGACGACTTCCCGCCGCCGCTCGTCGAGTCTCGCTCGAAGAACTATCTGACGATGGCTCTCGAGGAGATCGGCGAGGGCAAGATCAAAGTCTCGCAGCCGGGCTAAGCAACCTCTGGGAGCCGCGATGGCTCGAGTTCTTCTTGGAGTCACGGGTGGGATCGCCGCCTACAAGGCGTGCGAGCTGTGCCGACTCCTCATACGGGCGGGCCACGAGGTCACTCCAGTCATGACGCCGGATGCCGAGCGGTTCGTGGCCGCGCACACCTTCGAGGCGCTTGCGCGGCGCGAGGCGCCGAAGGACCTCTATCCACACCTCGTCGACGCGGACCTGCTCGTGATCGCGCCGCTCTCGGCGAACACGCTCGCGAAGTTGGCGCACGGGCTGGCGGACAACGTCCTCACCCAGCTCGGGCTCGCGTTCGGCGGCCCCGTCCTCGCGGCCCCGGCAATGAACGTCCGCATGTGGGAGCATCCGGCGACCCAGGCGAACGCCGCTGCGCTCGCCGAACGCGGCGTCGAGCTGCTCGGACCGGCGGAAGGGCAGCTCGCCGAGGGCGACCACGGGCCAGGCCGCATGGTGGAGCCGGGAGAGCTCTTCGCCCGCTGTCAGGAGCTCCTCGGCCAGACCGGCCCGCTCGTGGGCAAGCGGGTCGTCGTCTCCGCGGGCGGGACCCGGGAGCCCATCGACCTCGTGCGATTCGTGGGCAACCGCTCGTCCGGGCGGATGGGGGTCGCCGTCGCCGCCGAGGCGAAGCGGCGCGGCGCCGACGTCACGCTGGTCTACGCGAACGGCGTCGCCCCGGCGCCGGCGGGCGTCGAGGTCGTGCCCGCCCCGACCGCGGCCGACCTCGGGCGGGAGATGCTCGCGCGCGCGGATGCCGATGTCGTCGTCATGGCCGCCGCCGTCTCCGATTACCGACCCGGCAATCCGGAAAGCGGCAAGCGCCCGAAAGACAAGGAGCCGTGGACGATCACCCTCCAGCCGACAGACGACGTGCTCGCCGAGCTGGGCCGGCGGAAGCACAACGGGCAGGTACTCGTGGGCTTCGCAGCGGAGGGCGGGGAGGACGGGCTCGAGCGCGCCCGCGAAAAGCTCACCAACAAGAACGGGAACCTTTTCGTCTACAACGACGTATCTCAACCCGGCGTCGGGTTCGAGTCCGAGGACAACGAAATCGTCCTCCTCTCGGCACTCGGCGAACGGAAGCTAGGCAGGCGAAGCAAGGAGGAATGCGCAGTGGCTATCCTCGATGAGGTCGAGGCACTCCTGGGAGGGGCGTGAATGGACGAGCAGGCTGTGGGAGCAGATCCGGGCCTCGAGGCGAGCCGCACCGCCGAGCTGGCCGATCGTGTCATCACAAATCTTCAGCGCGTCATGCACGCGCCAGAGGAGACGTTGCAGTTCTCGGTCCTCTGCCTTCTGGCCGAGGGTCACCTGATCATCGAGGACTTCCCCGGGGTGGGGAAGACGAGCCTCGCAAAGGCGATCGCGCGGTCCGTGGACTGCGCCTTTTCGCGCCTGCAGTTCACCCCTGACCTTCTGCCCTCGGACGTCACGGGCGTCAACGTCTTCAACCAGCGCTCGAACGAGTTCGAGTTCCGGCCGGGCCCCGTATTCGCGAACATCCTTCTCGTCGACGAGATCAACCGCGCCTCGCCGAAGACGCAGTCCGCGCTCCTCGAATGCATGCAGGAGCGTCAGGTGACGATCGACGGCGTGTCGTACCAGCTGCCGCCGCCCTTCATGGTCATGGCGACGCAGAACCCGATCGAGTACGAGGGCACGTATCCGCTTCCCGAGGCGGAGCTCGACCGCTTCACGATGCGCATCGCGATCGGCTACCCACCGCTTCCGGACGAGGCGCAGATGCTCTCCGAGCAGGCGACGGACACCCCGATCGACCGGCTCGAGTGCGTTGCCTCGGCACAGGAGGTTCTCGACGCGATCGAGGACGCGAAGCGCGTCTTCGTCGAGGAGAGTCTCAACCGCTACATCGTCGCGCTGCTCCGCCAGACGAGGTCGGACAACCGCCTCTATCTCGGCGCGAGCCCGCGCGCAGGAATCGCTCTCCTCAGGGTCGCGAAGGCCCGCGCGCTCGTCTCGGGCCGCGACTATGTCGAGCCCGACGACATCAAGGCGGTTGCGCCGACGGTGCTCGCGCACCGCTTGATTCTCGCCCCGGAGGCCCGATCGTCTGGCCTCGATGCCGAGGATCTCGTGCGGTCGATCCTCGAGCGGACGCCGGTCCCGGTCTAGGCCGCAAAGGCGCCGGGACGTGCTGACCGACCGCGGCCGCTGGATCCTCGCTTTCGGCGGCGCGGTCTACCTTGCGGCGTGGGCGTTCGGGACGACGGCGCTCTACCCGATCGGGCTGGGCCTCGTGCTCGCGGTGGCAGCTGCGGCGCTCTGGGTGCGTCTCCTCAACCGGCCGATGCGCGTGAACCGCACGCTGGGCAAGGGAGAGCATTTCGCCGGGGACGACATTCCCGTCCGGCTCGAGATCGACGTCGGCGGGCGAATGCCTTCAGGTGCGCTCACGGTGATCGAGCAGATCGCGAAGTTCGGCGAGGTTCAGACCGTCATTCTCAGCCGCCACGGTCGCCTGCGCGGCTCGTACATCCTCGATGCGGTCCCGCGAGGCCGATATCCGATCGAATCGGCGAAAGCGGTGCTCGAGGACCCGTTCGGCCTCGAGCAGGCCGAAATCCCGCTACCCGCGGGCGAGTCGGTCCTCGTCTACCCGCGGCTCGTCGACCTCGACGCGCTCTTCTCCGACTCCGGCGGGCGGGCCCTAGAAGGACGCAGGCTTCTTCTCCGGCGGCCGACCGGCTTCGACCTCCACTCGGTACGCGATTACGAGCAGGGAGAGTCACTCAGGCGCGTGCACTGGCCGACCACCGCGAGGCGCGGGCACCTCATGGTCAAGGAGCTCGAGGACGCGCCGCGTGACGAAACCGCCGTCCTCCTGGACGGAGACGCGGCGGCGATCGTCGGCGTCGCCCCGGACAACACGTTCGAGCTCCAGGTGCAGGCAGCTGGCTCGATTTTGAAGGCGAATGCGGCCCGTGGTCGCCGCGCGGCGTTGATCGTCAACTGCGCATCGCGCGCCTATCAGCGCGTTCACTCCTTCGACGGCGACTGGCTGCGCGCGCTCGAGATGCTGGCGGCGGTGGAACCAGACGGCCCCACACCGGTCGCCTCGCTCCTCGCGGACGAGGCCGGCCCGGCGAGCCGGGCCCTCGAGCTCACCGTCGTGACGGCGAGTCTCACGCCACGCCTCGCCGAGCGCCTCGCCCAGCGTGTGTTCCAGCGCCACGCGGCCACCCTCGTCTACGTCGACCCGGCCAGCTTTGTGCCCGGCGGTCCGACCGAGCGCGACCCGGGGGTCGCCGCACAGATCCTCCGGCTCGAGCGCGCGGGCGTCCCGGTCGCCGTGCTCCGCCGCGGAGACGACCTCGTCTCCGTCCTCGGCGGGGCTCAACTGGGAGGAGCAGCGGTTGGCTAGGACGAGCCTCCTCTTCGCGCTCTCCGGTGCCCTCATCGCCGGCGCCTGGCTCCGTCTCGAGACGGGCGGACTGCCGTTCGGACGAGTCTTGCTCATGCTCGCCCTGGCATTCGTGCCGACGTTCGCGGTCGCCGTCGGCGCGCGACGGGCCTGGACCGCAGTGCTCACTGTCGCCGTGACTATGGCCGCCTGCGCGGAAGTCTTCCACGCGTCCCTAACGGAGGCGCGCCCGGGGGGTGAGCACGACTTCTTCGGCCCCGTGCTCGGGTCGTTCCGGGACGGCTTCCTGAACTTCTACGACACGACGCTTCCTTTCCGACGGAGCGACTTCCCGCTGATGCATGCGGACATCCTCCTGGCGATCTTCGGGTTCGCGCTCGCCGCAGGAATCCTCATCGCGGCCCGGCGCCCGATCGGCGCTGCCGTCGTTCTCGTCGTCGGCGTCGGGTGGCCCACGACCCTGGTGCCCGGTTCGCGCCCGCTCCTCGTCGGCGCGCTCGCTCTGGCCGGTGTGCTGGCGGTGCTCTTCCTCCTCCGAAGCGGCATGAATCCCGCGCGGGGTCTCGCGCAGGGGTTCGCGGTGGCGCTTGCGCTGGTCGTGGTCGCGGCGGTCGCCTCGATGTCCAGCTCCGTCGCCAAGGGGGCGTTCCTCACGTGGCAGCGGTGGGATCCCTACGACCAGCCTGACGACCCCGTCGGCGTCCGCTACGTCTGGAACTCGCACTACCTCGGCATCCACTTCCCAAAGAAGAAGACGACGGTGCTGAAGGTCAAGACGGAGGGCCCGAAGCGAAACCTCTACTGGCGCGCCACGACCCTCGACGACTACACGGGGACGGGCTGGCAGGAGTCCCTCGACCTGAACACCGAGGCGGACTCGAACCAGATCGATTCCAACAGCCTCGCGCTGCTCCCGGCGGCGGCGCGCAACCAGGCCAACTGGGTCAAACAGGACGTGACTGTGGAGGCGCTCAAGGACAACCACCTGGTCGCCTCGGCGCAGCCGATGCGCTGGGACCCGCCCTCGGATGCGACCTTCCAGGACCAGGGCGGCGACATCGTCGTCCTCTCCCGCTCCCTGCAGCGCGACCAGACCTACACGGTCTGGAGTTACACCCCGCAGCCCACGCCCAGGGAGCTCGGGCAGACCGGGACGAACTATCCGGAGTCGGTCGAGCGGTATCTCGAGGTGATCCAGACGGCGGCGGTTCCGAAGTTCGGTACGCCGGACCGCGATCTCCTCATGAAAGTCTTCTTCGATGCGCGCTTCGACGACGACCCGCTCATGCAGCAGAACCGCGCGCTCTACGACGCTGCGAAGCAGGTCGTCCAAGGTGCCCCGTCACCGTACGCAGCGGCCGCGGCGCTCGAAGCCTGGTTCCGCCAGCCGTCGCTCGGCGGCTTCGTCTACGACGAGCAGCCGCCCGTGCCCGCGCCGAACCAGCCGGCGCTCGTCCAGTTCGTCACGCAGACCAAGCGCGGCTATTGCCAGCATTTCGCCGGTGCGATGGCGCTCATGCTCCGCTACCTCGGTATCCCAGCACGGGTGGCAGCCGGCTTCACGAGCGGGAGCTACGACGCCGATTCGCACGAGTGGACCGTGACGGATCACGAGGCGCATGACTGGGTCGAGGTCTACTTCCCGGGCTGGGGCTGGATCCCGTTCGATCCGACGCCTGGCCGCGGAACGCTCGCCGCGCGCTACTCGTTAACGAGCCCTACCTTCACCCAGGAGAACCTCAGCGACGTCTTCGGCCCGGGGGGGCGTGGTACGAGCGACACGATCAATAGGATCCGGAATCAGGAGGGCCGGCCTAACCAGGAGGCATCCGGAATCGGCAACTCGCGCGGCGGCGGCGCGGTTGGCGGTGTCGTCCGGGAAAAGGGCCCGAGCATCGTTGTCCTAGCCTTCCTCGTCCTCGCGGCCGCCGCCCTCGTCGTCATCGGCTTGAAGACGGTGCGGCGGACGCTTCGCTTCACTGGGCGTGATCCCCGCGAGCTCGCCGGAGCCTGCAGGCGCGACCTCATGGCCTATCTGGCCGACCAGGGCATGGACGTGCCCGCGAGCGCGACGCTCGGCGAACTGGGAGAGCTCGTCGAGAGGTACTTCGCCGTCGACGCGGGCCCGTTCGTCCGGGCCGCGACCATCGCCCGCTTCGGTCCGCCCGACCAGGCGCGCGTCGAGCTCGTTCGCGCCCGGCGTGAGCTACGGCGGGTGCGCGGCGACATCCGCAACCGCATCAACATGACGAGCCGCGTTCGCGGCGCGCTGAGCCTCCGCTCCCTGGCCGTTTGAGCTCCCCGCTGCACGCGGTCGTCATGGCCGCGGGCGAGGGGCGCCGCCTACGCCCGCTGACCGAGCGCTGGCCGAAGCCGATACTCCCGATCGACGGAAAGCCCGTGATCGCGACCCTGCTCCACGAGCTCGCTGACGCCGGCATCGGGGCGGTCACCGTGGTAACCGGCCACCTCGCTGAGCAGGTCGAGGAGCTCGTCGGCGGCGGCTCCGCCTTCGGCATCTCAGTGGGCTACGCGCGCCAGCCGGAGCCGCTCGGCTCGGCCGACGCCGTCCGGCGCGCCCTCGAATCAGGGGCCTCGGCTCCGCTCCTCGTGGTCGCCGCCGACACGGTGTTTCGGCCCGGCATTGTCGCTCGAGTGGCCGCCGAGTGGGAGGGCTCCGGCGTTCCGGCCGGCCTGGCCGTCCGCCGCGGCGGGGGCGAGGGGAAGACACCCGTGCGAGTCGAGGCACATCGCGTCGTCGAGATTGGCGGCGAGCCGGGCGAGCTGACGGCTGCACCGCTCTGGTTTTTCGCCGCGGGCGTCCTGCCCCGGCTCGAGGGTTTGCCCGGCCCGCCGTTCGAGCTCGCCGCTGCGTTTCGGAATGAGACGGGCACGGGCATCGAGGTCCTGGCGCTCGACGTCGGTCCGACGCGCGACCTCACCCGTCCGCAAGACGTTGTGGTGGAGAACTTCCCGTATCTTTGGAGGAGCGTATGAGCGAGACCTATGACCTCTTCAGACAAGGCCAGGAGCACCTGGCGCGCGGGCGGGCGGCCCAGGCGACCGTGGCGCTCGAGAAGGCGAAGAAGCGCGAGCCCGAGAAGGCCTCGATACGGGAGGCTCTCGGGATTGCGTACTTCCGGATCCAGCGCTTCTCAGAAGCCGAGGCCGAGTTCCGCGACATCCTGGAGCTGCAGCCGGTCGACCACTACGCGCACTTCGCGCTCGGCCGCTGCCTCGAGAAGCAGGGCAAGCCCGACGAGGCCGTCGGCCACTACCGCATGGCGAGCTTCTTCCGGCCGCAAAGCGAGGACTACCGCCGGGCGCTCGAAGCTCTCGAAGCCGCGTAGTTGCGAGCGGTCGTCCAGCGCGTCTCGCGGGCGCGTGGCTGTCGACGGCGAGGCGGTGGCCGAGATCGGCGCCGGACTCTGCGTCCTCGTGGGCGTGGCCGAGGAGGATGGGGAGGGGGAGGCCAACCCGAGTCGTCGACGGAACCCGCCGCAAGAGCAAACATCGGCCTCGAAGCCCATCGTCGAGAGGTCCTCATCGCCTACGCAATCTCAGAGGTCTGGGTCGCCTCGAGAAGTACGACGCCCGTAGATACCAGGGTTTCCGGCGGCTCGCAGACGACGTCCTTGGCTGAAGGGTCGTTGACTGGCTTAGAAAAAGACTTCGGCCGGTTGGATCGTTCAGTCGTCGAGCGCTGAGCGAACCGAGCCCGCGAGCTCCGGCCGGCAGATAAGCAAGTCAGGGAGCCAGGGATCGGGCTGGTTGTAGGCGAGTGGGGAGCCGTCCAGCCGTGAGACGTGCAGGCCTGCGGCTGCGGCAACCGCGACCGGCGCCGCGGAATCCCACTCGTATTGACCCCCGTCGTGCACATACACGTCGGCTTCGTTTCGGATGACGGCCATCGCCTTGGCGCCCGCCGACCCCATCGGGACGAGCTTGCCACGGAGCTTGTCCGCGAGCTTGGTCGCCGTCTGTGCGGGGCGTGTGCGGCTGACGAGGATGCGGAGCCGCTCGGGAGCGTGTCCCTCTGGCGCGGGCGGCCGGTCCGTGGCCATCGTCATCCCGAGCGCGGGAAGAGCGACGGCACCCGCAACGAGTCTCCCTTCGGCGACGAGTGCCACGTGAACCGCCCAGTCACTTCGATCCGCTTCTCCAAACTCGCGTGTTCCGTCGAGTGGATCGACGATCCACACGCGCGACGCGTCCAGCCGTTCCGGGCCGCTCGGCGCCTCTTCGGAGAGGACAGCATCGCCGGGGTGAGCCTCCGCGAGCATCTCGACGATGAGCTCATGCGATCGGCGATCGCCCGCAGCGCGGAGCGCGTCGGGGTCGGAGCCCCCGCCGTTGGCGAGACCTGCCCGGAGGCGAAGGAGGAGTGCGCCGGCGTCGTGGGCGACGCGCCTCGCCGTCAGATGGTCAGCCTGCGTCCACACAAGACGGACGGTACACGCCAGCCGAACTCGTGTCTCCAGGTTGAAATCCGTCCCGCGTCGGCTACCGGATCCACTCCGTCCACGCCGTGACGGGTGGCAGCGATGAAGGCTTCGGTGGACCCGGAACGGACACGTGCCGCTCGATCGAACTCGTCACAGATGCGTCTTCCATACTCACCCCGCAAGAACCCAAGTTAAAAGAGCCGGGGAGGCCATCAACGCGCCTCCCCGGCTCTAACGGCCTACCTACGCCGATCGACCACAGCCTTCAGCTGCCCCTTGTTCAGCTTGAGCTGCACCGGGTCAGATGCCCCTCCCAGGGTGCGAGCGCCGCTCCCACTGGGCCTCCTTAGCAGTGTTCGGCCCCTGGGAGCGCGGGGATCTGGCAACCCCTGCCCCGAACGGGGAGCTGGTGCGATCAGGGCGACGTTGGGGTGCCGGTCTCGGTCGGGCCGGTCTCGATCGTACCGGTCTCCGTCGTCACGGTGACCGTCTCAATCACGGTCGTCGTGTCCTCCACAGTCTCAGTGACCGTCTGGAGGACGGTCGTCGCGGGAACCGTCATGATCCCTCCGGGAAGGCTCATCGGGCGCAGGCTAGGGGTCAGAGGCCCCGCAGAAGGTCTTGCGAAGAACGTGCTGTCCCGGGTCCGCAGCCGCAACGGCCCCTCGAGGGTTTGTGTCTCGATTCCATCCTGCTTCGTTTCCCAGCGGATGACTCGGCGCACCTGCCCTTCCGTCGTCACGACTTCGACATGTCCAGTCTCGGTTACACCGTGACGAACACGTTCGACTGCACCCTCGGTGACGCTCGCCTCGGGTGACCACGCCACTGCCGCCACGACACCAAGCGCTCCGCAGACGAGAAGACCGACGAGCAGGACGATGAGCTTGGCCCTCCTCATTTCAGGCCAGGAACCCTACGCGCTCTCCGGGACGGGTGAAGGAGAAGGAGAGCGAGACTCATAGAGATGACGGCGAGCCGGAAACCTTGCGGTCGGGCCTGTTTCGCCCCCGCGCGGCCTTCTCCGCTTCCTTTGATGCCTCCCCCCGAGCAGCCGAGGCGACGACGGCGCGGGGGAACTGTCACGGTGAGCGCGTCGTGGGCGTCCCTGCCGCGCTCGTGTAACGGATCTCTCTGCCAAAACGATTTAGATCGTGAGAGCCGGGCACGGCCGAAGGGCGTTGCGGCAAACCCTCAGCCTTCGCCCCGGGACAGAAGCTAGCCCGGCTCTCTGCGCCAACGTACCAGCGCCTTGTCACCCGCCATGACTCCTTCTGCCCAAGCTGAGCGAGGATGGCGCGGAGGAGCTTGCGTGGCGAGGGGCGGCCGTTGTGGAGGACTGTTGGGCACAGGCAACTTCTACGTCGCCCGCGACGAGCGGACAAGTGTCCGCGCGAGCCATGTCTGCCGGTCGTAGCGGGGCCGAACCACCGTTATCCCCTATCGCGTTGCCAACGTCGCGCGCGCTTGGTCGACAGCGCGGGGTTCGATCCGGCCCCGCAACTCCTTAGATCGGCAGGACGCGCCTCAGCGTTACTGAGAACCTCTACCGAACGCGAGCTTCCACTACCTCCGAGCAGGGATTCTGGCCTGCGGGATCGTGGCTCGTTCGGCGGGAATCGCAAGTTCGCGACCCGCGGCCACTACCCCGGCGCCTGCTTGCGCACATGCACGACGACGAGGTGCAGGCGATCTACGCCGCTATGCAGCCGATGGAGACTGACGTCTGGCCAGACGCACGGCTGCGGGAAACCCACGTCGCGCTCCCCGGGAGGTGGCAGCCCTGATCGAAGCGGCTCCGGATGCTGGTGCTATCCTGTCTGAACCACATTTCCCCAGCTGGAGAAATGGGCGCGCGGCGCCCATTTTTTGCGAAACGGCACAGAAACCGAATGACTCAGGTTCACGAAAAGGAACGCCAACTTCACCGCGAGGTCGCCGACACCGTTCAGGACCGGCTGCCCGACGTCGACGTCCTCGCCGTCGAGCTCATGGGCCCGGAGCGGCTCTGCGTCTACATCGATCACCCGAATGGGGTCGACCACGCGCTTTGCGAGAGCGTGACGGACACCCTGCGGAGCTACCTCGACCGCTATTCGCTCGAGGTGTCCTCGCCCGGCTTCGAGCGGCCGTTGCGCACGCGCGACCACTTCGCCGGCGCGGTCGGACGCACCGTCTCGGTGCGGACCGCCATCGAGGTCTCCGGGCGCAAGCGCTTTCGCGGCGCGGTGGTCGAGGCCGGCGAGGACGAGGCGACCATCGAAGTCGGCAGCGAGCGATTCGGAGTTCCGTACGGCGCGATCGTGCGCGGAAACCTGATCGAGGAGAGGCGGTAGCGAGATGAGCAAAGAAATTCTCGAGGCGGTCAGGCAGATCGAGCGCGAGAAGGGAATCGAGGACGACGTCCTCGTCCGGGCGCTCGAGGACGCGCTGCTCGCCGCGTACAAGAAGACTCCTGGAGCGGCCCGGCACGCGACGGTCGAGCTCGACTCGGGCGGCGACTTCCGCGTCTGGTCCGTCGAGCTTCCGGCAGACGTCGAGGAGCGGCTCATGGACGAGGCGCGCGAACGCGCGATCACCGAGCTCGAGGCCGCCGAGATCGAGAACGGCGAGCGCTCCCACACCCTGGTCACGGACGACGACCTCGCCATCGACTGGTCCGACGTGCCCGACGAGCAGGTCAAGCGCGCAGACGTCACTCCCGAGAACTTCGGGCGCATCGCCGCGCAGACCGCGAAGCAGGTCATCCTGCAGCGGATCCGTGAAGCCGAGCGCGAGATGATGTACGACGAGTATGTCGACCGCGTGACCGAGGTGGTGACGGGGATCGTCCAGCAGGCCGGCGACCGCAACAACGTGCTCGTCGACCTTGGCAAAGTCGAGGCTCTCCTCCCGCGTTCTGAGCAGGTGGACGGCGAGCGCTACGAGCAGGGGAGCCGCATCAAGGCCGTCATCACGGAGGTCCGCTCTGGCACGAAGGGCCCGCAGGTGATCCTGTCGCGGCGCGATCCCGAGCTGATCAAGACGCTCTTCGAGCTCGAGGTTCCGGAGATCGCCGACGGCCTCGTCGAGATTCGCGGTGTCGCCCGAGAGCCCGGCTACCGCTCGAAGATCGCCGTGGAATCCCACGTCCAGGGCGTCGATCCCGTCGGCGCCTGTGTCGGCCCGCGAGGGTCGCGCGTCCGCATGGTCGTCTCCGAGCTTCGCGGCGAGAAGATCGACATCATCCCGTGGAACCCCGAGCCCGCCCGCTTCGTCGCCAAGGCGCTCTCGCCCGCGCGCGTGCGGGAGGTGCTCGTCGACGACGACTCCAGCGAGGCGACCGTGGTCGTCCCGGACGACCAGTTGTCCCTCGCGATCGGCAAGGAGGGCCTGAACGCCCGCCTGGCCGCTCGGCTGACCGGCTGGAAGATCGACATTCAGTCCGAGACCGAGTTCGCGCGCGCCGAGGCCAATGCGGCCTTCGGCGGCCAGGAAGAGGAGTTCTCCGGGCGCTGTGTCGCCCTGCTCTCGACCGGCAAGCGCTGCCCGAACACGGCGCTTCCGGGGTCGCACTACTGCGGCATCTCCGCTCACCGTGAGATCGCGGAGCGCGAAGCCGCCGGCGAGGACGTGACCGCCGAGATCGTGCAGCCCGCCCAGCCCGAGTCCGACGAGCCGGAGGCCGGGGAGGTCGAGGAGGTCGAGGCGACCGACGCAGTCGAAGAGCCCGCCGCCGAGACCGCTCCCGCCGCGGAGGCGGTGGCCGAAGAGGAACCGGCGCCGGAGCCCGAGCCCGAGGCGGAGGCCGAGCCCGAGAAGCAGGAGGAGACGACCCCTGCCGAATGAGCGAGCCAGAGAGGACGTGCGTCGGCTGCGGGCGCAAAGCTCCGCAGCGCGAGTTGGTGCGCTTCGTCGCACCGGAGGGGACGCTTCGGCTGGACCGTGGGAAGCGTTCGCCGGGCCGCGGAACGTACGTTCACGCACGACTCTCGTGCTTCGAGCGGGCGGCCGCTCGACGCGCCTTCTCGCGCACGTTGCGGCGGACCGTCAGAATTCCGGAAAATCTCGCCTCCGAATTGGAAGCGCACTGAGCAATGGCTGACCGACAAAGACCACTGAGGCCGCGGAGCGGCGCGACGGGCGGGCGGCGGAAGCGCCGGGTCGTCATCGACTCCCAGGCGAACCGTCCGCGCCAGGACTCACGGGCGCCGCGCGAGACGCCGAAGCCGCGCCAGGAGCAGCAGGCCCCGGCTCAGCCGAGCGGGCCCGTCCAGGTCAACTCGGGCGCAACGGTCAAGGAGCTCTCCGCGGCGCTCGGGATTCCCGTGCCGCAGATCATCAAGATCATGATGGACGTCGGGGAGATGGTGACCATCACGCAATCCCTATCGGACGACGCCGTCGAGGTGATCGCGACGACGCTCGAGCGCGAGGTCGAGATCAAGCACGCCGACGACGAGGACCTCGAGCCCGAGGTCTTCGAGGACGCGCCGGAGGATCTCGTCGCGCGCCCGCCCGTCGTCACGATCATGGGCCACGTCGACCACGGCAAGACCACGCTTCTCGACGCCATTCGCGAGTCCGCGGTCGTCGAGACCGAAGCTGGCGGCATCACCCAGCACATCGGCGCCTACCAGGTCGACGTCGCCGACGGGCGCAAGGTCACCTTCCTGGACACCCCCGGCCACGAGGCGTTCACGGCGATGCGCGCCCGTGGGGCCAAGG